>NZ_JBIRQM010000019.1:91607-114396 GCF_044333225.1 Streptomyces sp. NPDC021080
CACGGCTGGGAAACGTCCTCGAAGGCCGCCCGCAACGCGTCTCGTGCGGCGTCCAGCGCGGCGGCCTCGGTGAGGCCGAGCCGTCGCGCGCGCTCGGCGTAGGCCTGCGCGGCCGACGCGGCCTCCCGTGACGCCGCGTCCCCGGCGGCGGCGACGAACGTGCCGTTGCGGCCCCGCGTCTCGATCACCCCGTCCGACTCCAGGGCCCGGTAGGCCTTCGCGACGGTGTTGGCCGCGAGGCCGAGCGACTCGGCCAGCCCCCGTACCGTGGGCAGCTTGTAGCCGACCGGCAGCGCGCCGGACCGGGCCTGCTCGGAAATCTGGGCGCGCACCTGCTCGTACGGCGCGGCCCCCTCTGCGATGCGGATCTTCAGGGTCACGCGGCGATTGTCCCGTACCCGCACGAAAATGAGAGGCACCCGCACACGGCGCCCGCGTAACGTGCGATCACATGACCGTGATCGTTCGCGAACTGCGGCGCGGGGACCCGGCGGACGCCGCGGGGTTCGCGCGCATTCGCCGACAGGCCCTCCCGTTCATGCTCTTCACCCCCGAGTCCGTCGCCTACTCACTGGAGCAGGCCCATCCCGACTCCCACTACCGGCCGTTGCTGGCCGAGGAGGACGGGGAACTGATCGGCACCGCGCAGGTGAGCCTCGTCCACGACAGCCCGGAGCCCGGCCAGGGGAACCTCAACGTCTACGTGCACCCGGAACGGACGGGACGCGGCGCGGGTTCGCTGCTGGCCCGCACCGCCGAGGAGCGGCTGGCCGCCCTGGGCGCGACCCGGCTGCACGCCTGGGTGCTGGACGAACCCGGCAATCGAGCCTTCGCCGAGAAGCGGGGCTATCGCGCGGCCCGCTCGGCGCACTTCCTCCGCCTCGACCTGGCGAACGGCACCCTGCCACCGCTCCAGCCCCCGCCGGACGGTGTGGAGTTGCGCACGGGAGCGGACTTCGCGGACGACCCGCGGCCGCTGTTCAGGCTCGACGCGGAGACGCTCCGTGACGAACCGAGCGACATCGAACGCGAGTTCACGGACTACGAGGCCTGGCTGACGGAGACCTGGCACCACCCGCTCCTGAGCCACGAACTCACGTCCGTCGTGCTCGTCGACGGCCGGCCGGCGGCGTTCAGCGCGGCCCGCACCGACGGCGGCACCCGCTACGGCACCGTGATGACGGGCACCGGCCGCGCCTTCCGGGGCCGCGGTCTGGCCAAGCTGGCCAAGAACCACTCGCTGCACCGGGCCCGCGCCGCCGGGTTCACGGAGGCGTTCACGGGCAACGACGCCGGCAACGGACCGATGCTGGCGATCAATGAATGGTTCGGCTATGAAATCTGCGCAACGGAGGTGAACCATGTCCGCGACCTCGGCTGACATGCCCGGCTCGTTCTTGGAGGTCGTACTCGTCAAGGCAGGCCGTACGAAGATCAGTTACCCGGCCGAGCTGCTCGCCGACGACGGCAACCGGGTGGTCGTGCGCGCCCCCTGGGCGGGCGACGGTGTCCGCGACTTCGGCTTCGTGCAGTTCGAGAAGGGCGATGTCTTCACCGAGTACTACTGGCGGGACCGCTGGTACTCGGTGAAGGAGGTCCGGGACGCCACGGGCGAACGCAAGGGCTGGTACTGCGACATCACCCGTCCGGCCACCGTCTTCGAAGACCGGCTGGTCGTCGAGGACCTCGACCTGGACCTGTGGCGCTCGGCCGACGGCACGGACGTACGGCGTCTGGACGAGGACGAGTTCGCGGAGAGCGGCCTGGCGACCACCGACCCGGCCGCCGCTGCCGCCGCCGAGAAGGCCCTGGACGACCTCGAACACCTGGCCCGCGAGGGCGGCTTCGAGGCCCTGCTGAGCTAGGGGTGTCGCCGAGGCACCAGCGCTTCGGGGCTTGACGGTCGATTCCGGCGCCCCGGAACCTGCCGACCGTGCCCGGCGCCTCTGGGCCTCTGGGCCTCTGGGCCTCTGGGCCCGAGAACGGTGCCGCTCGACGAGCGGCACCGTTCCGCTCAAAGCACCATTCCGCTCAAGGCACCGTTCCACGCAAGGCACCGCTCAGAAGCGGGCCACCACCGCGTACCGCTCGTCGTCGACCTCACGGCCCCACAGCAGCGCGTCGTCCGACAGCGGCTCCACGCGCAGGTCGGCGGCGTCGGACAGCAGGGGCCGGAGCAGGGTGACCATCCGCTCGGCGGATATGCCGACCGGACTCAGGGTCCCCCACACGCCCTCGACGAGGACCAGCCGCCCGCCCGGGCGCAGCAGACCGCGCCAGTGCCGCAGCACGCGCCCGGGATCCGGCAGCGTCCACAGCACATGGCGGGTGAGCAGGACGTCGAAACGCTGCTCGCCGACGGGCGGGGCCATCGCGTCACCGACGAGGAACACCGCGTCACGTCCGGCCAGCTTGGCGCGCGCCCGGTCGATCATGCGCGGCGCGAGGTCGACCCCGGTGACCCGGTGCCCCTGCTCGGACGCGACGAGCGACAGGCTGCCGGTGCCGCAGCCCACGTCGAGCAGATCGCCGGGCTTCCCGGGCAGCCAGTCCCGCAGCCGGGCGACCCAGGCGCCGCGGACCTCGGGATCGCGCAGCCCGTGGTCGGGCTCCTCGTCGAAAGTGCCGGACTGCGCGTCCCAGTCGACGCCCGCCGTCTGATGCGTTCCACCGTCGCTCACCACGCGTTCCACGATGTCACCCACCACTGACAATCGGCCCGGGCCCGCCGCGGACAGCCGCGGGGTGACCGCCGCCACAGACATTTCGCGACCGATGAGGAACTCTCCCCGGAACGGTCTACCTCCGTACACCGCGGAATCCGGTAGACACGAGGAGGCAGCCATGCGCCGTGTGACCGTGCAGAAGCCCCTGAGGAAGTCGGACTCCCGCCGCGTACGGGACGAGCCCGACGAGCGCCCCGCCGAGCGCCCGGAGATCCGGAAGGACATCGCGCGCACCTGGTGGCCGGACGGCTGAGCCGCCGCCGGGCACCGGCCGACCGCGCGCACCACCGGATCAACCCCCTGGCGGGCACCCGCGGCCGGCTCACGGCGGCGCCTCTGTCAGGCCAGCCGCTTGCGGTAGTTGATCCGGTCGTACGGCCCGTTCACGCGCCGCTCGGTCACCTCGTACCCGTATCGCGGGTAGATCTTCTGGTTCTCCCACATCATCGCGTTGGTGTAGAGCCTGATCTCGTCCAGCCCGAGCGCACGCGCGTGTGCGTCCACGAAACGCAGGAGCCGCCCGCCGATGCCCTGACCATGGGCGTCGGGGTGGACCGCGATGGTGTCGAGATACAGATGGCCGGGGCGCTCCTCGACGACCACGAGCCCGAGGACCGGCTCCCCCGTGACGAACACCCGCCCCGCCGCCACGTTCGCCGCGTGGTCCGCCTCCATGGGCACCGGCACGATCCCGATGCGCTCCACGTAGGGCTGGAACGCGGCGTCGATCACGGCTTTCACGACGGCCACGTCGGCGCCGACGGCCACCCGCACCCCGAACCCCTCGGCCATCCCCCCGAACCCTCCGGCCGTCTCCCCGGACGCCTCCGCCATGCCCACATCCAATCCGAGCTCTCGATCACCGCTGGTACGAACTGTCCCAGGACGTCTCAGAGGCCGGTTCCCTAGCTGTCGCAAAGGAGGCCGTGCCGCCACCCGCCGACCAGCTCGACGATCCACGCCACCAAGAGGCGACCCCTTCCTCAGCCCCCCGTTAGCCCCGCCTTAAAGGCACCGTAAGCGCCGATAGACCGACAGAGCGTGTTTTCGCGCAGGTCAGAGGTATACCTTTG
The DNA here is from genome assembly GCF_044333225.1 of Streptomyces sp. NPDC021080. Taxonomy (NCBI): domain Bacteria; kingdom Bacillati; phylum Actinomycetota; class Actinomycetes; order Kitasatosporales; family Streptomycetaceae; genus Streptomyces; species Streptomyces sp. NPDC021080. The sequence continues at coordinate 95,407 of NZ_JBIRQM010000019.1, forward strand.
CCGGATCCCATAGGCACTGGGAGCCAAACGGGGAGCCACGCTCGAAGAATCAGATGGTTTCCCGCCCCTCAGTCGATCTCTCCGCCCTCAGCCGCGTCTCCGAAGATGTGGTCCATGGCTTCCGCGCCCTCGGCGATGACGGGACGCAGTTGCTTGCGATAGACCCTCTCGGTCGTCCCGCTGCCGTTGTGCCCTACGAGACGCGAGATCACTTCGATCGGGATCCCGTGGTCCGACAGCACGGACACAAAGCTCGTCCGCAGCTCGCGCGGAGTCCACGCCTGCGGATCCTTGAAGCCGGCCTCCTTCAAAAGGGTCCTGAAGTTCCGGCGTACGTTCAGGGCACTGCGACGTTCACCCGCCTCCGTCGGGAAGACGAGCCGCTCGTCCGTCCACTCCTCGCCGGCCGCGAGGCAGGCGACCCGCTCGCGGCGCTGGTGAGCCCTCATGACGACGACAACTTGCCGCGGCATGGCCAGCGAGCGCCGGCTCTTCCGGGTCTTCGTGTCCCCGTGCTGGCGCACCGAGCGCCAGACGTCCACGTGCGGCTTCTCGTTCCCTGAGCGGGTGAGGTGGATATGCGACCAGGTCAGGGGCCTCGCTTCCTCCGGCCGGACTCCTACGAGCAGCGAAAGCACCACGTACGCGTGGACCCAACTGCCGTCCTTGGCTCGGAGAACCGCGGCAGCCTGTTCCAGAGACAGCGACTTGCTCGGCCGCCCCGCTCGCCCCTCCGGCACCTCGACCAGATCAGCCACGTTGCGCACAGCCTTGCCTCGCCGCTGAGCGTGGCTGATCGAGCGACGAAGGACCGAGTGAACCATCCTCAGAGACTGCGTCGCGAGAACCTCCGCCCTGGCCTCCAACCAATCGTCTAGATCGTCAGCTTCGAGTTCACGCACCTTGGCCTTGCCCAACTGCGGGATGACGTGGTTCTCAGCCAGGCTCTTGTAGGTGTCGACGCTCGTGACTTCCCTGCCCTTGAGACCCTGGGCAAGCCAGTCGGTCACGGCCTGAGCAACGGTGTAGTGGGCGGGCGTCTTGGCGCCATCGGTCAACTCCCTCCGCAGCTCACGGAGCTTCTGCCGAACCTCGGCTTTCGTCTTGCCCGACACCTTCGAGCGGTTGCGCTGGCCGGACGGCGTGTAGCCCAGCGACACGGCGCCGATGTAGCGGTTCTTGGACTTGTCCCAGTAGATCGAGTCGTCACCGTGCCCGGCCCTGGCACTCCTCTTGGGCGGCTCCGTCATGTGCTCTCACCTTTCAAAAGACGCAGGGCCGCACCTGGAGGTGCGGCCCTGCGTCGGAGCTGGGTTCAAGCGGCGGCTTCGGCCTCACGCTTGAGGAGTTCGACGTACTGCGCGATGTACTCGGGCGGGACAAGTCGGCGACGGCCGATGCGGACCGTCCGGAGTCGTCCGAGGCGGATCTCCTCGTAGATCAGCGACCGGCCAATGCCGAGCGTGGCCGCTGCTTCTTCCGGTCGGTACAAGAGCCGCTCAGTGAGAGCGGTGAGCGTGACGCTCATTCCGGAGTGCCTCCTAGTCGGCAAGGTCTTGGGTGCATCTCGGGGGCGCACCTGTCCGAGGTGTGGATTTCTGCGTCATTGCGTCATCAGCGTCACTTGAGGCTCTGACCTGCTGCTTTGCTTGACGCGGCAACCAGGGCGTGCGTCATCGCAGCGTCATGAGCTGCGTCATCCGATGACGCGGATGACGCAGGATGACGCAGGGACCGCCGTCTGCGTCATGGTCGTATCCGCAGGCCAGGTGCCGTTTCCTGGCCCGCGTGACGCGGATGACGCACCGTCTTCCCTCTTAGGACAAAAGAGGGGGTGGTGTCTGTTGTGGTGCGGTGTCGCTTCAAGCGTGAAGAAGGAGCCGCTGCGCGGCGCGACCTTGGGCGGCGTTCCGCCGAACAGACAAGAAGAGCACGTCCCCGCCGGGCCTGGTGCTCTTCTTGCTTGTCCGGGTGAGCGGGCGGATCGCTGGTCAGAACAGCGGCTCGCGCTCGTGCGGGAGCGCCGGGGCCGGGCAGGTCATTTCGAGGTAGCGGCCCGCGCTGGTGCGGCCGGTGTCGATGAGCACACCGCGAGCGGCCAAGGTCGGTTGGAGGCGCTTGAGGCGGTCGGAGAGGACTTTGCCGGTGGTCGGCCACCCTTTGGGCAGGGGACGGCACTCGTCGCCGGTGTAGAGGCTGCTGAGGCACGACAGCCACTCGGTGGACGTCATCCGCTGCGCGCCGCCCGGCTCGATGGTGTCGGCGTGCCTGAGAACGGTCTGGGCGAGGAGGTCGCCCTCGATCACGTCGTCGTTCAGGTCGTCCAGACTGGCCCGGTAGGCGGCCAGCGCCCCGAGGCCGGTCGCCGCGTCGAACTGGGCGCACAGGTGGGCGAAGTCGGCCATCCGCAGATCGGTGGGGGTCTCCGCCTCCACTGCGCGCACCTTGACTGCCAGGTCCAGGAGCGAGCCGAGGACGACGGGCAGCACTTCCGCGTAGTCGGCCCACAGTTCGGCCTCGGTGCGCCGGATGCTGGGCCGTTCCAGGCGCAAGGGCAGGAGGCGTTCGGCGAGGTCGGGGCGGATGACTCCGACGTCGATGCCGGTCAGGAGCAGGGGCCGGCGGTAGCCGACGCGGAAGACGTCGCCGTCGGTGAACAGGGCTCGCTTGACACTCTCGGCCCCGGTGACGATGCAGCACATCGCGTCGGACAGGTCCGGCGTCATGTGGGAGAGGTTGTCCAGAGCGGTGATCCATCCTGCGGCCACGGCCGCGATCAGGTTCTCTTCGTCCTTCGGGGCCCGGCGCAGGTCGCCGCTCATGCCCTCGATGATCCGGGTGAGCATCCGGCCCCCGGTGGACTTGCCCGCGCCCTGCGGCCCGGTGAGGAACGGCGCCGGGACCGGCACGGACGGGCCGAGGCAGCCGATCAGCCACGCGATGGCCAGGCACTCGGTTTCCGCGGTGGCGAAGTTGCACAGCCGCATCAGCAGATCGATGCCCTTGCCGTCGGTGTCCTTGACCGGCAGCGGGAGTTCTCCGGTGAGCTGGGTGCGCCGCCAGCACACTTCGCGCGGGTCGGGGGTGAGGATGTCCCAGCCGGTCGGGTGGATGCGGACGGACTGCCCGTCGTTGCGGCCCAGGTCCAGCCACGTCGCCCCGTCGAACCCGGGGGCCACGCGGATGTGCACGGCGTGCGTGTCCTCGTACAGCGCGAGTGCTTCGATCAAGTCCAGTGCCTCCTTGAGCGCGGTCCCGTTGAACACGCCGACCCCGTCCCGGTACATGCCGACGATGAGTTCTTGCCGGTGGCTGCCCGTCGTGCCCTGGGAGCGCATAGGACGAGCCACAGGGTGGCCGTTCCGTTGCGCGTACACGGTCCCGTCCGCGGTGCGGAAGTATCGGAAGTGCGCCTGCGCGTAGTCCGCGATGACCTCGCGGGCCGGGTTCTTCTCGTCCTCAGCCATGACTCAGTCCCAACGTGGTCAGGGCGTTGGTCCAGGCATCCGTGCAGTGCCGGGGTGATTCGCCCTTGGCCTGCGCGGCGTTGAACAGCCGCGCGGTGTGCGCCTCGGTGAGACAGCCGCAACGGCCGTGTGTGGACAGCACTGCGAGGAACGTTCGGTAGACGGTGGTGTGCACTGCCTCCCGGGCCCCGGCAATGTGCTGTTCCGCCATGGCGATCCCACGGTCCAGATAGGTGGGCGTGCGGTGCGGGCACTCCCCCCGGTGGGTGCTCAGGGGCACTGAGAGCGCCTGTGGAGCCGTGCGGGCGGTGGATGGCTTTACTGCCAGGGCGTGCCCAGCGTCCGGGAGAGCGGCCATAGCGCCGGTGCCGGGTCCGAGCCAACGGGCGTACGCCATAAGAGACTTGATGTCGACGCCGGGCCGGACCGCGTTGGCGGACTGCATGGCGCCCCGGTAGAGCCAGTGCTCACCACGGATCGTCGGCACGGTTCGCGTGGTGGGCAGCGTTGCCCGGGCCCATGCGATGGCTTCCGCGTTGTCGAGGTCCACCACGGTGAGCCCTGCGCCGCCCGGGTGATAGGCGACCCCAGCAGCCTCCCGCCAGGCTCGCGCCCACATCGGGGAGCCGATGACGCCGGGGTCGGTGGTGGCGGCTGCCCAACCGTGGCACGGACGCGGGCAGGCGCAGGAGCCGGGAACTTTCATGTTCGGACGGCCGCCACAGATGTTCTTGGCGCAGGCCGGGCAGTTCCCGAACGGCACCTTCCCCGCTCGTAACGGCAACACGGGCACGCCGGAGGATGCCAGGGACAGAGCGGCACGCCGGTGCTCTCCCCGGCTGTCGGTGGGTTGCGTCATGCTGGATATCTCCAGTTCCTTGATGAGTTGCTGGACAGCAAGGGCGGCCCCGGTTCTTGGCGGAGTGGGGGCCGCCCTTGGCGTAGCTGGGAGTCGACTGGGCGAGGGCGGCAGCAGGCTGCGGGCGTGTGTGGACGTAGGGTCCGGAGGCTGTAAAGATCACGCGGGCATCTGCCCTGGATCTGGTACTCGGAGGGGACCCATGGCCATCTACTTCGCGGCACTTTTTGCCCTGTGCGCGTTGGTGGCCGCCGTCGGCGGCATCGCAGCGATCACTCTTGGCTGGGTACTTCCCAACATTCGGCGGTCGGTGGAGCGCACTCGCCTCTACGGCTTGGGGGTGCTGGTGTTCGCCGTCGGCATGTTTGCGATGGCGGCCGGAGAGGCGGCGTCCAGTGATCTGATGCAGTCGGTGGGAAGAGCGGTTGGCGTCGGAATCTTGGCTTTCAGTACCACGGTGGTCCGGGCAAGCGGGCGTCCTGCGGCCGCAGGACAGGGAGATCGGGGCTAGCGACGTGGGCAGGGCCGTGCTGGAGAACGTGGTGGGCGGCTTCATCTTGGCTGCGCTAGGTGCACTGGGGTGGATGCTGCTCGCTCAGGCGCCGACCTGGAGTGCAGCCGGGTGGGCCTTCACAGTGTTGTTTGTCGCCCTCGCAGTCGTAGGGACGGCCCGGGACTTGTGCTCTCCCGAATCGGGCGGCAGGACCCCGACGACCGTGGTTAGGGAGCGTTGCTCTCGTCCCGGTCAGCCGTGGAAGTGGCTGCGCTTGATCACGGCCTTGCGGATGTTGACCGTCGTCCCGCTCTTGGAGCCGGACGCGCAGAAGATCTGTACGGCGATCCAGCCGCCGAAGATGACGGCGGCGAGGGTGATCAGTTGGATGATGAGTGCGGTCAGTGCGGCGATGAACGTCGTCAGGAGCAGCAGCCCGCCGCATACCGCGGCGAAGCCGATCCCTCCGAGGGCGATGTTCACGGCCGTGCGGGAGACGGCCGGCATGGCCGCGACCGGTTCCGGCTGGGCGGGTTTGATGGCGTAGCCGGTGACGACCCGCCCGTCGGGCAGGACCACGCTCGCCACCGCCGGAACGCTGCCCGGCTGCACGGCAACGAGGGGTGCCGACGCCGCGGCGGCCGGTGCGAGGGGAACGGGTTGGTGGACTTCCACGGCGGTCACGGGGCGGCTGTCGGTGGGGTGTTCGGGGTACATGCGGAATCCCTTCCGGTGCACGTTTGGGGAGGCTGGGGCACCCCCTTGGGGGTGGCCTGTGGAGGGGTGTTTCGGGGGTTGACCTGCGGGACCTCCCCGCCTCCCCGGACCGGACGGCCGCGCCTCCCCGCTATTCGGAGACGGAAGCGGAACCGTCCGCATCGCGGTGGGCGATGGCCCGAAGGACGTGATCCTTGTGGACGACCATGCGGCCGTGGGACTTCTTCGGCTCCTCGCCCTCGGCCTCCATGACCCGCTTAAGGTCGCCGTTCGTCCAGTCGCCGTAGGCATCCTCGTTCAGTGCGGCAAGCCGCTTGAGGACATCCGCGGTGAGCAGGCGCGGCCTGTCGCCGAGCGCGGTGAGGATGTCGGCGAGCGGGTCGCGGTCCTCGCCCCGCTCGATCACGGTCAGGGTGGTGACCCCGTCGCGCAGGGCCTTGGCCCGGTCGGCGATGGCGTACGCCTCTTCGGTGTCGATGTAGTGCGTGCGGACCGTGATGGACGCCTGCCCGGCGGGGATCGCGATGCCGTCGGAGGCGACGACGACCGTGCCCTTGTCGAGCCCGGGGCGCAGCAGGTTCGGCGCGGCGCCGCCGTCGACCGCCTTGTCGCCGAGCGCCATGCGGGCCTGCTGCTCGGTGCCCAGGGCGAGGGAGGCGCGGGTGTGGGCGCCCTCTCGGACCAGCTTGGGCAGGTTCTCGTTGGTCGGGTCCTGGGTGCCCTGCCACATCAGCACGTTCACGGCACGGCCCTGGTTGTGGATTTTGCGGACGGCCATGAAGTACCGGGAGTTGGCCTTGGCGCCGCCGTAGGGGCGCTTGTCCTCGTCCCTGGCCGGGCACATGAACGCGACCTGCGCCTCGTCCACGATCACGATCAGGGCGGGGAACTGAGTGCCGGGCGGGGCCTGGAGACGCCGGTTCATCTCGTCCACCGCGCCCTCGACCATCTCGGTCACCTGGATCACGTGCTCGTCCGTCGGGCCCTCGATCAGCGTCGTGGCCACACCGTCGAACATCCGCCAGTCCCCGGCGCCCTTCAGATCACCCATGAGGAACTGCACCGACCGGTCCAAAGCCAGCCACAGCGCGAGCGACCGCAGCGCAGCCGTCTTGCCCTGGTTCGACAGACCCGTGATCAGCAGATGCCGCTGAAAGAGAGACAGAGCCGCAGCGTCGCCGCGCAGGTCCTCACCCCAGGGGGCGCGGCCCTTGGCATAGTCCGCGGTCAGCGTCTCGTCGGTGACCAGCGGCGACGGGCCGATCGGCTCATCCAACGCACCCGAGTCGGCCACCCACAGGCGGACCGTGCGGGCCGCAGTGGGGATGGTGATGAACACCTCGTGCTCGTGGCGGGTCAGGTTCTCCGCGAGCTTCCGGCGCCGGTTCTGCACCTCGATCGTGGACACCCCGGACGGCAGCGTGACGTCGACCTCTACGCCGCATCCGGCGATCCGGATCGGACCGAGCATGCCCGCGCCGGCGTCCCCCATCTCCTTGATCGCGCTGCGCAGCGCGGGCACTCCGAGGTCGCGCAGCGCCTTGACCACGATCGACGGGGTGATCGGCTCACCCTCGCTGTTGCGGACGTTCGCCGGGAGCGCCCACGCGGGTGCGGCCTGCCGTTTGCTGCCCACCGCCCATAAGGCGAGCAGGGCCAGGAACGGGCCGATGGCGAGGCCGGGGCCCCAGACCACCTGGACGATCCTGATCAGGAGGTTGATGAACTCGATCGTGGCCATCAGTGGGGTGACGACCTGCGCGGCGTCCTTCGTCGCGATCGCCATCACGACCCCGAGGGCGACCAGCGACCCGACGCCCATGCCGGCAGTGATGCCGACGCCCTTGGCCGCGTCGAGCGGGGAGTGGAGCAGGTCCATGCGGCGGCGGTGGCGGGCCTCGCGGAAGTGCTGCCCCCGCTCCTCCCACTCCGCCGCCACCTCGTAGTTCCCGGCGGCTTCGGCGGCGCGGAACATCCGCTCGTAGCGGGAGGCGGTCCGCCCGTCCCACGTCCGCTTCGCCGCGATCCGCGCCCCGCCGACGACGTAGAGGGTGTGCCGGGCAACCGCGCGGGCGGTCGTCTTGGTCGTCTCGTGCGTGACCGCGGTGCGGATCGCGCGGCCGGAGCGGACCCACAGCGGGACCGGTGCGGCGGGGGCCGGGTCGGGGACCACGGTCAGCGTGGTCACGGTGTTCGGCTCGGGTGCCGGGTCGGTGTTCTTGTGCAGGTGAACGACGTTTTCACTCATGGTTGGAGACACTCCTGACTGCCCCGGTGTCCGGGGTGAACGTGGAAGGGGGGAAGGGCGCCCCTCGCCTGGTCGTGGCGCGGGGCGAGGAGGTGCGCTGGTGCGCTGGTCAGCGCCTGTTCCTGAACTTTGGTCCGCCCCGCGAAAGGGGTTGCTTACCGATCACCGGCACCGGGTTGAAAGGGCACACCGGCACTCGCCCCGTTCGGCCGATTTCGCCTGAACGTTCTCTCCGGCATCCTGTGTAAATGATCAAGCGAGTGCTTGCCACAGTGGCTCTGACCTGCGCCGCTACCATCCTGGCCGCCGGTAGTGCCACGGCCGCCATCACCGAGACCCCGGACGACTTCCAGGTAACCCTCGATCCCGTGGCCCGGGTCAAAGTCGATGTCGGGCCCAAGCGCAAACCCACCCAGGACGATCAGATCGCCGTCGGGCCCAGCCGCAACCATGAACTTCTCGGCATCTCGGGCAGATACAGCGACTCCGTCCTCAACCTCTTGCAGGGCGGCGGGGACCAGTAGCGATCGGGAACTTGAACGAGGGAAGAAGCTCCAGTACCGCTGGTGGCGGTACGTGCCTTCGCCACCAGCACCCTGTTTCACCGAAAGGGGCGAGGACAGCGAGCGGAGAGGACCGCCGGCGCGGGCGGCCCGACGCAGGGCGTGGGGTCCTCGGGATGAGCCGCGGGACAACGCGACTCCACCTGCGCCATGCTCACCACCAGCTGGAGGACTTCTTCGCGGCCTTGGCGCGCGCGGCCTCGGTGACGATGCGCTGACGCTCGATCTGCAACGCGGTCAGCTCCGCGATCAGCCGCGTCTCCGCCGAGGTGGACACGGACTCGATCCGGTTGTCCGCGCGGCCGGTGCTCTTGCCGCGCAGGACCCGGTACGAGCCGCCGGCGAGCGCGGCAAGCATCGCCCGGCGTTCCGAACCGGTGAGCGGCCACAGTTCGCCGCGTCGGACCGCTTCGAGCTTGCGGTTCGTCTCGCGGATCGCCCGGTCAAGGCGTCGGGTGTCGGGCTTGGACATGGTCAGACCGCCATTCCGGCGTCGGGGGCGAGGATGAGGTGGATGTCGTCGAGCCGCCCGGTCACGCCCTGGGACCCGAGCCAGGCCGCGACCTCGCGGGTGACGCGGTCCCAGCAGAAAGCGGCGGGGACGGTGACAGTGCCGTGGGCGAACGCGCGGCCCTGGCCGGGCACCGTCACCCAGGCGTGCCACGCGTAGTCGATCGTGCTGTTCGGGGGCGGGAGCGCGGTGTTCTCGGTCACGATGTGCGGACTCCTTCAAGGGGAGTTGAGGGCCCAGCCGATTGCTGTGGAAGGTGGCCGGCCGGGCCCGCCGTCTGAGTGGCGCGCTGGTCCTCGGGAACGGTCCTGTCGAGTGGCTGTTCGGGCGGCTAAGGTCCTGCTCATGGGGGCTCATCTGGGGGACGACGGCCGGTACCACGGCGAACTGCCATGCCGGTGGTGCGAGACGCACATCAGCCAGGCAGGACGGCGCAAGCCGCGGCTGTACTGCCGCACATCACATCGCTGGAAGACCTACGGCATGTGGGCCGTCGCCCTGGTCAGCAACCTCTTCTGAGCCGAACCGGACCGTGGCCTCTTCAGCGGAGAGGCGCATTCCGCAGATGCCGTGAGACCGCGGGATGCAGTAGCCCACATCCGTTCGACAGCGTGGGCAGGTGCGGCGTGCGCGCATCATCGCGGCGTGTGCCCGCCACCGAGCGGCCGTCATCGGACGCACCGACACAGCGAGGTCGACCCGATACAGGTGGGCGACCAGCGGTCCGCGGCGACGACGCGGCCGTTCGAGCGTTGCGGCCACCGACTGTCCGCCGGGCCGTAATCCGCGGGCGCGGAGTTGACGGCGGGTGGCGTAGCCGTCCGGGGCGAGGTGCCACCGGTAGACGGGCAACGCGCTCATGCCGCGCCGCGACGTCCGGGCCGGCGTCCAGCGACCGACCCGAGCAGCCGTCCGAGCCGGGCACGGCGAGGACCGGACTGGCCGAACCTCTTGGCCGCGTACATCGCCTCATCGGCGCGACGCAGCAGCGCCGACAGGTCCTCGCCCGGATGGTCGGCGGCTCGCACCCACCCCAGAGACACCGTGGTGTGGACGTCGGGGTCGGTGTCGACCGGTCGGGCCAGGACGCGGGCGAGGGTGTGCAGTCGGTCGGCGACTGTTCCGTCGCGGTCGACCAGGACGGCCGCGAACTCATCCCCACCGAGTCGACCCGCGACCTCGCCAGGGGTGATGCCATGGGCGAGGCGGGCCGCGACCGCGGCCAGCAGGGCGTCACCGGCTGCGTGCCCGTGGACGTCGTTGACCTGTTTGAAGTGGTCGACGTCCGCGAGCACGACTACGGCGCGGGGGTCGCGCACTAGTTGGCGGGCCCGGCGGGTGAATGCATCCCGGGTCCACAGTCCGGTGAGCGGGTCGCGGCGGGCCGTGGTCAGTCGGCCGTGCAGCCACCGGGCATGGACCGCCCAGCCGAGGACGGGTGGCAGGGCAGGTAAGAGGGAGGGGAGGGTGTTCATGCCGCCACCCGCTTCCATGCGGCCCGCAGGCGAACCTCGGATGCGGAGTGGCCGGCCGCCCGGAACCGGGTCGCCATCTCCCGGTAAGACAGGGCCGGAACCTCGCTGGTGCGGATCTCGTCGACCAGGACATCGAGATCCGCGTCAGTGAGCGCGGGCGCCAGCGTGAAGGCGGAGACGGGCTCGGTGGGTCCCCAGACGGGCAGTTGCCACCGGCGCGTGACGTCTGGTGTGACGCGGTGCGTCACACTGCTCAGCGCCCGCCCCGTGTCCTCGCCCTCCCGCGCCGCTTCCAGCGTCGACCAGGCCCGCGAGAGGGTCTGTGCGGTCTTGGCCTGGACGCGGGCGACGCGGGCACCAGCCTGCGTCACGGCCGTCAACCGGGTCTCCTCCGTGACCGCTTCGGCCCGCAGCCGGGCACGGGCCACGGCCGCCTCGTCGCGCGCCTCCTGCTGGATGCCCCGGATCGCCCCGAGGGCGTTGGGGGTGAGTGCAGTGGCCTCCCACAGCCCGTGCACCAGCCACAGCGCCTTCGCCGCGATCGGCAGCCAGGCCACGGCCAGCCACGCGCCCGTGTTGGCTTCGGCGGTGAGGGCATGGGCGATGAGGACGCTGGCCGCGACCAAACCGAAGGACCAGCCGACGGCGGTCACCGCGCGGTTGTGGTCGCCCTGGGCGGCAAGGCGCCGTTCGTAGGCGAGGGTGGCCAGCCATCCGCCGTCTATGCCCAGACCAACGACCAGAGCGACCGGCCACGGCATCGCGCGACCGAGCCACATCATGACCACGGCCAGGGTGAGGACCATGGACACCGCCGTCATCGCGACGGCGGGAAGTACGGTCTTGGCCTTCACCGCGCACCCCCGTCCGCGTTGAAGTGGCGGTAGGTGGTCGGCGGCTTCGTCGCGAGCTGCTTGCACAGGTAGTCGGTGTGCCAGCCAAGCCCCCAGTCGGCCGTCGGCGGCTCACCCAGAGCTCCGGTCAGAGCGACGACCGCGTCCAGCACGCGGTCTTCCAGAAGGCATTGGAACGCCGCGTGGTCGCCGAGCGTGGCCGGGGCGGGAAGGTCGATGGCGGCCAGGACAGCGGCGAGGAACGCCCGGATGTCCTCGTTCATGCCGCACCCCCCGCCAGGGACGTGCCGGCCGTACGGTTGGTCAGCTTGGCCCGCGCCGCGAGCACCCGGGCCAGCGCCCGGCGCACCCGGCGGGTGTCGACGTCGTTCGGGGCGTGGTCCATGGCGATGATCTGCGCGTCGATCAGGTCGACGTCCGCGAGGATCGCGGGCATCTCCCGCTCAATCGCATCCAGCTCCGCATCCGTCGGCTCCATGAACTCGGCGAACGCGGTAACAGCTTCCTGAACAGTGACGATGTCGTTCATTGGGTCGTGTTCCTCTCACAGGTGGAACGGCCCGAACAGCACCCCCCGGAGCGGCTACTCCGGGGGGTGCGCGCCGTTGTGGATGGGTTGGTTCAGCGGCCGTTCACGGCCGCGTGTGGATGAGGACGTGGCAGGCGCACCGGCAGCGGCGGCTTCGTCCGTTCGTGCTCGGTGTCGGCCATCAGTGGCCACCCCGGGCACGAGCGTTGTCCTGGCTGTGCTTGTTCGCCTCAGCGGCCTTGCGGGCCAGTTCGGCCCGCTCTGCGTCTGTCAGACTCGTGACCACAGGTGCCTCCCAATCAGGTGCCTGCACGCGGTCCCTCGGGTTGCCTCCCGGGGGACCGCTCTGGCGTGTTGGGGCCGTCGGCATTCCGGCTCCCCGCGCTCCCGCCCGTACGGCCGCCACCAAGGGTGGGCCGGACGGGCGGGAGAGGCAGCCGGCCGCAGCCGAGAAGCTACGAGCCCGGAAGTGGACCCAGGTGGTTCAGGCACTGGCCGTGGGTCCGTTCGGCGGCGCCTGTCGTTTTCGTCGGTCCATGACCGGCCTCCCGCGAGTGCGCAGGGATACGGCTTCGCCGGTCCGCCCTTGTGGGGCGGGCCCGGTCCCGAGCCGGGGAGTCGGGCGCGTCATCGTCACTGCTCTGACGCCAGCAGGGCGGCGCACACCAGGTGGCAGACCCAAGGGCTGACCTCCCGTGAGGAAGGGATGATCCCGAGGGCTGTTTTTCCAGAGCCGGTATGCGGGGAAGTGGCCGCCAGCGGCCATCACCCGGGCCGTTGCGGGGGCAGGGATTCACACCCCGCCAATTCGTCACACTGTTGAGTTCTCAACCAACGGACACTGCCTTTGAACCCGTTTCACGAGGCTCTCCGGGTGCTCAGTGATGCGGTACCTGTTTTACAGGTACCGCACTGGGCCCCGTCAAGTGCACCGACGGAACCTCTTGGCTTTGCGCCGGGGACTTTCTGGCGCACCATCAGCATCGGTGCAGCTCAGGGGAGTTGGTGACCCCCTGCGTGGACAGCTCGGGCAGATCTGGCTACCGTCAAGAGCTCCCTAGAAGTCCCATCGGGAGTGCAGATGTCCAATGAGCGCTTACGGTCCGCTCTCCTGGCGCGAGGCATGAGCATCCAGGACTTGGCGGAAGTGATCGAGGTCAACCCGAAGACTGTCGAGCGCTGGATCACTCAGGGCAAAGTGCCCTACCGGCGCCACCAGTACGCGACAGCCTCAGCGCTCCAGGTCGACGTGACCACGCTGTGGGACGACAGTCGCAGCGTCGACAGCGCGATGGACCTGAGCAAGGCGGAGATCGTCGCGGTCTACCCGCATCGACACACGGTGCCTGCTGGGCTCTGGCGCGAGATCTACGCACGGGCGGAGCACCGCCTGGACGTACTCGTCTACTCCGGGCTGTTCCTGTCCGAAGATCCCGTGTTTCACGACATTTTGAAGGCGAAGGTGGCCGGGACCACGCAGGTGCGAATCCTGCTGGGGAACCCGGGCAGTGACGCGGTCCGGCAACGCGGCATAGACGAAGGACACCGGATCATGGACGGCAAGATCCGCAATGCCCTACTGAACTACCGCCCACTCTTCGAGAGCCACCCAGATATCAGCTTCCGACTGCACGATTCGACGCTCTACAACTCCATCTACCGGTCCGATGACGAGATGCTCGTGAACCCGCACGTCTACGGCATCGGTGCGTACTTGGCGCCGGTCTTCCACCTGCGTCGCATGCCGGGCGGCAGCCTGTTCGACACGTACGCGAATAGCATCGAACAGACTTGGGGCGGCGCTCGCCCCATCACGGACCGCGACATCACGGGAGCTTGAACATGGGACGGATTGACTACCTGCACGACCCCGACGCCCCGCCGGCCAACTCGGTCGTGCCCTCGGTCGTGGCATTCGTCCAGAACGACGCGGGAGAGGTGTTGATGATCCAGCGATCCGACAACGGCCGTTGGGCGCTGCCCGGTGGCGGCCACGATGTCGGGGAGTCCATCAGTGACACCGTCGTGCGCGAGGTCTGGGAAGAGACGGGCATCAAGGCGGAAGTCGTCGACGTCTCGGGGATCTACACCGACCCCGGGCACGTGATGCGATACGACGACGGCGAGGTCCGCCAACAGTTCAGTATCTGCTTCCGAGCGCGACCGGTCGGCGGCGAGGTGCGTACGAGCAACGAGACGACACAGGTCCGCTGGGTGGCCCCCGCGGACCTGTCGACACTGGACGTCCACCCCACCATGCGACTCCGGATCGAGCACGCGATGGACGGTACGAGGACGACTCCCTACATCGGCTGAGGCTTGGCGGCCGCGACCCGTTCGAGGACGCGGGCCGTGCTCGCGAGGATCTCTGGCTCGGCGCGGCGGATGAAGGTACCGATCAAACTGTCCGGCCCGTAGCGTCCCGTGATTTCGTTGATCCGGTCCACGGGATTCGTCGGTGTTCCGTCCGGCGTGGTGTTCATGTCGCAGTAGCAGAGAGCGTCATTGAGGTGCGCACTCTCGCGAGGGAACTCGCCCTCCAACTCCTCGCGCAGGCCGCGTGCTTCGGCCTCCATCCACGCGCAGGAGTGGTGTGCGACCAGGTGCACGACCCGCTCGTCGGCGTTCGCAACGTTGCGCAAGTACCGGGCGCCATCGAGAGGGTGGAAGCCGGTCTTGGCAAGGTCGGGCGCGTAGCCGATGTCGTGAAGGACAGCCGCGGCTTCCAGCAGGTCGGCATCTTCCCCAAGGATGAGCGCGATTGTTCGTGCTCGCTCAGCAACACCCAAGCAGTGCTGCCACCGCCGGGGCAGTACCTCAGCGAGCAGCGACTCCGCGAGGGGGTAGGCCCACTCCGTCAACTCCGACAAGCTACGAACGCTCCTCTCGAATCGGCACGGCGCGGACCGTCCGTACCTTGCCTTGTCCCCCACCCGCCAACACGCCGGCGGCCTCCAACTTGTCGAGAGCCTTCGTCACTGTGGGACGCGAGACTCCGAACCTCGTAGCCAGTGCAGAGGCGCTCGGGAAGGCTGCCCCGACCTCAAGACCCTCATCCGCGATGATGTCGCGGAACTGCTCTTCCAGCGGTCGTCGGGAGGATCGCTGCCCTTCGCGGATCACTCGCCAGCGGCCCCCGGGAACTGGTTCGGCGACTCCGTCCTTCTGGAGGACGCCGAAGGCACGCAGCGCGACTCCACGCGAGACGTCGTAGTCGCGCATCAGGTCCGCAGCTGACGGAAGCTCTGTCAGCTCCGGGTCATCCGCGATCCGGGCCTTCACCGCGTCCGCGACCTTGAGAAAGGTTCCCCGAGGACTGACACGCTCCGACACTCGTTCTCCCCCTGCCCTGTCTGCCCGTTGTCAGGCTCAAGCTTCCCACGCTCGAGATATTCAGCCGTGGGAGTCGGGCCGGAGGAGCCGAGCGGCCAGCCGTAGTCGCGGGGCGGCCGCAGTTCGGCCACTGACGCTAAAGGTTTTCCTGCACAGTCAAGTGCCCGCGCAAGCGCGGGCTGGCCCCTGGGGCCCGACCCCTCTGCGCCTTCGGCGCCGGGGCCGGGACCCTGGGGCCGCAGCAAGCTACGGCCCATGAGTAGAGAGTTGAAGACGGAGTGCTCCGGTCGGAACGTGCCTCCGGCGGGGGTGCTCAGGCTCCGAGATGGCGGGGGCTCCGTTCGCGGGTGCCGGCCGAGTGTGGTGTGCGCAGGGGTGCTCCCATCCCGTCTGCCGTCGACCCAGCCAGAGCCGAGCGATGCCACGACCAATCCTCACAGTCGTTCATGCAGTGGCGCGCTCCACCTTGACGCCCTGAACCACGCCCGCTCCATGGTGTGTGGGCCGACGGCAGACGGGATGGGAGCTGAGGACGGTGCTGGGTTGAGGCGGGATCCCATGGCGCGCGAACACGCATTCGGATATCGAGTCCCGCCCATTACACCCCTACCTGTCTCTAGGAAGCCATCGACTTCACACAGACAGGGAGCAACTCCGTGACGGATACGGCAACATGCTCATGGAGGTTAAGTTGCCGCCCCAGGAGGAGACGCATTGGCAGCGCGGAGGGTCTCACGGCAGGAGTTGATTCGGCGACAGCGCCGAGACGGCTTCGTAGGACGACAGGGTGAGCTTGCGGTCTTTGCGGAGGCGCTCAGGCAAACTCCCGAGACAGCCATACAATTTCTCTTCCACATTCATGGGCCAGCAGGAGTCGGAAAGTCTACTCTGCTCCGCCGACTGGAAAGTGAAGCCAGAGAGCGCCAAGCAGTCACGGCGTGCGTGGATGAATCCGTTGCCGATGTAATGGAGGCGATGGAGACCATCAGTACGCAGTGTTCCCAACAAGGCATGAATCTAAAGAACTTTGACAAAGCCTTAGCGACCTACCGGCAGCGTCGACATGAAGCCGATGCCGCATCTGGATCCGTACCAGCGGCCCAGCCAGCCGCTGGAGAATCGGACACAGGATCGGGAAATGCAATGCCAAACCCGTCATCAGGTAGTCTGGTTGCTTCACAATTGGGACTTGTCGGGCTCGGCATGCTTCCTGGGGTCGGAGCATTCACTGGAGCGGTCGATCCCAATCAAGTGGCAGTCGGCGCGGACCGAATCAAGGCGATGCTCAGCACCCGCTTCCGCAACCACGACGATATTCAGCTGATCATGACGCCGCTAAGGGTTCTCACCCCCATCTTCCTCCAGGACTTGGCGGAAGTCGCGCAGCGGCACCCGTGGGTGGTGCTGATCTTCGATACATATGAGCGCACAGGTCCACTCCTGGATTCGTGGCTTCGAGACATCCTGCTTTCTGATCGATACGGAGAACTGTCAGCGAACGTTCTGGTCTTACTGGCAGGGCAAAACCGACTGGATACTGGCGCCTGGGTCGATTGCTTGGACCTCATCACCTATTTGCCGTTGGAAGTATTCACCGAATCCGAGGCGCGCAGATTCTTGATGTCTAAAGGCATCATCGATGAACGTACCGTGGAAGTGATCCTGAGATTGTCAGGACGACTGCCTGTCCTCTTGTCCACGCTCGCCGAAACCCGGCCTGCTAGCGCCGAGGACGTCGGAGACCCAAGTGGCACTGCTGTGGAGAGGTTCTTGAAATGGGAGACCGACCCGGCACGCCGCGCTGCTGCACTGGCCTGCGCCCTGCCTCAAGAGTTCGATGAAGATATTTGTCACGTATCGGCAGGTGAAGATACAGCAGGCTTGTTCGACTGGCTACGCTCCCTCCCGTTCGTCACAAACCGGGCAGGTCGCTGCCGCTATCACGACGTCGTTCGCGACACGATGCTGCGCCTCCAGCGCCAGCAGTCCCCGGCGCGCTGGAAGGAGCAACACACCCGACTCTCTGCCGCTTTTCAAAACCAGCGGAATCACTTGGAGTACGGGGGCCCGCCAGAGAATGACTGGTGGGAAAGCCAAGACTGGCGAAACCTCCGTCTTCAAGAGACCTACCATTCTCTCTGCGCCGAACCGCACACTGCTCTCTCCCAAGTGCTTCGCGAACTCCTCGACGCCTACGATCACAGCGTAGCTACCCTGCGTCGGTGGGTATTGATGCTCGTCCAGGCTGGTCTGGATGCCGACGCTCGGGAGGTACTTGATTGGGGCCAACAGCTCATCACTGTGCTAGATACGGATGACGACCAGCACCCTGAGAGCATGGCGCTTGCTCTTCTCGCCGACCGCGCGCACCTCAACTCTGAGGGAAAGTCATTTGTCCACCTTCTCCGCGGTCGGGATTACCGAAATTCGGGTCGGCCTGAACTTGCTCTCGTTCAGTACAATAAGTCCATCGCGTTGAGTTCGGAGAATTCTCGCGCCTACTACGGCCGCGGCGTAACATACCAAATGCTGGACCGGTACGAGGAAGCGCTCGCTGACCTTAACCGTGCCATCGATCTCGCTCCCCAAGACTGTGACTACTTCGCCCAGCGCGGAGCCATTTACTTGCTCATGGGCAAGCATCCGGAGGCAATAGCCGATCTCGAACGCGCCATCGAGCTCAACTTCCAAGATGCGACCAACCTAACCATGCGCGCTTTCGCCTACCAGCAAGTGAACCGGTACGAGGAAGCTCTTACTGACCTCAACCGCGCCATCGAGTTCAAACCCGACTACGAATGGGCTATCGCCCAGCGCGGCATCACATACCAGGAAATGAATCGGTACGAGGAATCTCTGACTGACCTCAACCGCGCCATCGAACTCGACCCCCAAGACACCTGGAACCTCGCCCAGCGCGGCGTCACCTACCGGGAAATGGGGCGGTATGAGGAATCTCTGACCGACTTCAACCGCGCCATCGAACTCGACCCCCAAGACACCTGGAACCTCGCCCAGCGCGGCGCCACCTACCGGCAAATGAAGCGGTACGAGGAAGCTCTTACTGACCTCAACCGCGCCATCGAACTCGACCCACAAGACAGCTGGAATATCTCCCAGCGCGGCGTCACCTACCGGGAAATGGGGCGGTACGAGGAAGCTCTTACTGACCTCAACCGTGCCATTGAACTCAAACCCGACTACGAATGGGCCATCGCCCAGCGCGGCGCCACCTACCGGCAAACGGAGCGGTACGAGGAAGCTCTTACTGACCTCAACCGCGCCATCGAACTCGACCCCCAAGACACCTGGAACCTCGCCCAGCGTGGCGTCACCTACCGGCAAATGAAGCGGTACGAGGAATCTCTGACTGACCTCAACCGCGCCATCGAACTCAAACCCGACTACGAATGGCCCATCGCCCAGCGCGGCGCCACCTACCGGGAAATGGAGCGATACGAGGAAGCCCTGGCCGACTTCAACCGTGCCATTGAACTCAAACCCGACTACGAATGGGCCATCGCCCAGCGCGGCGTAACCTACCGGGAAATGGGCCGGTACGAGGAATCTCTGACTGATCTCAACCGCGCCATCGAACTCGACCCCCAAGACACCTGGAACTTCTCCCAGCGCGGTGCCACCTACCGGCAAATGGGGCGGTATGAGGAATCTCTGACTGATCTCAACCGCGCCATCGAACTCGACCCCCAAGACAGCTGGTACTTCTCCCAGCGCGGCATCATCTACCGGCTACTGAGCCGGTATGAGGAATCTCTGACCGACTTCAACCGTGCCATTGAACTCAAACCCGACCACGAATGGGCCATCAGCCAACGCGGCGTCACCTACCGGGAAATGGGCCGGTACGAGGAATCTCTGACTGATCTCAACCGCGCCATCGAACTCGACCCCCAAGACACCTGGAACTTCTCCCAGCGCGT
>NZ_JBIRQM010000019.1:114493-186374 GCF_044333225.1 Streptomyces sp. NPDC021080
CGGTGCCACCTACCGGGAAATGGGGCGGTACGAGGAATCTCTGACTGACCTCAACCGCACCATCGAACTCGACCCCCAAGACAGCTGGTACTTCTCCCAGCGCGGCATCATCTACCGGCAACTGAGCCGGTACGAGGAAGCCCTGACCGACCTCAACCGCGCCATTGAACTCAAACCCGACCACGAATGGGCCATCAGCCAACGCGGCGCCACCTACGGGGAAATGGGCCGGTACGAGGAAGCCCTGACCGACTTCAACCGTGCCATTGAACTCAAACCCGACTACGAATGGGCCATCAGCCAACGCGGCATCATCTACCGGCTACTGAGCCGGTACGAGGAAGCCCTGACCGACTTCAACCGCGCCATTGAACTCAAACCCGACTACGAATGGGCCATCGCCCAACGCTGCATCATCTACCGGCAACTAAGCTGGCATGAGGAAGCCTTGACTGACCTCAACCGCGCCATCGAACTCGACCCCCAAGACAGCTGGAAATTCGCCCAGCGTGGCGTCACCTACCGGGAAATGGGGCGGTATGAGGAATCTCTGACTGACCTCAACCGCGCCATCGAACTCGACCCCGAAGACAGCTGGAACATCTCCCAACGTGGCATCACCTACCAGAAAGTGAACCGGTACGAGGAAGCTCTCGCTGACCTCAACCGCGCCATCGAACTCGACCCTCAAGACGGCTGGAATTTCCACCAAATAGGGATCCTTCGCCATCTGATGGGTGACCCAATTTGGCAGCCTCCCATTGATCGCGCCATCGAACTGTTTACTCTCGATGCACTTGGTACGGGGCCTGTAGCAGTTAATGCGAAGGGTAACCTATTCATTTCCTCGTGTGTCATGTTGCGGCTGGATGCCGCAGATCGACACCTAACAGATTTTCTAAATGGTCCAATATCCAGCGAATTCGTGAAAGAGGCACTCAGGGACCTGGAAGAGCTTCGAGCCGTGATCCCGTCCCTCGAAGAATCCACCGTGATATTTCGAAATCGACTCCTGGCTGCCGCTCAAGCGATAGCCGCCAACACCACATTCCCGAGTCTTCCACGTTGAGTCAGTGCTGGGCTTCATCATGGCCCACCGGCGACTGACCGACTGGCCACGTGCTAGCGGTGCTGTGGGCCGCCGTGGAGCAGTCGGAACCGACGACGGCGACCGCCGGGGAGGCGTCGTTGCTCGATGCTCTTAGCTTCCCAAGCTAAGGGTTCCGGCCATCGTCACGGTCCGGCCGTGGCCGCTTGCTCTGGTCGACGAAAAGCCCGCGATTGCGTGGCTGGGGCCGGTGGGGGTGCAGCGAGGCATACGCGTGCGTGTTCGGCCGGCGCACCCGCCGTCGTGGCTGACTGTCGTCGGCTGAGCTTCGTGCCACTGCCATGCCACAAGCAGGGGTCAGCCACGGTCAACAGGAGTGTCTGGCAGTCGAGTTTCCGGCAACCTGACGAGGTATCGAAGCCCCAGCTCAGCGGCACGATCCGCCCGCCTCTCTCCTAATGCGGTGGTCAACGCGCCCGCGCCCTTCGCGTGCCAGGCCCGGCGGGAAGCCGCAGGGAACACCGGCAGCCGCAGCAAGTGGGTTGCCACCACCGGAACAGCGAAAACGCACGTCGCCAGGATTCCCCAACCGGGGAGGGCGGTGGGCCGAGGTGGTGCCGTTGGTCGGAGGTCAATAGGCCAGATCGAGGTAGCTCTGCACTACAAGCCCGAAAGCAACGAAGAAGAGGCCAACCGCCTGTTCCCGCAAACCGCGAATCGTTGCCCCCTTTGACTCTTCGTCGCGAGCGGTGAGGCGAGCCTGGAGGTCGTCGCCGATCTTCTGGTCTTCCCGCTCTCGCGCTTTCGTCTCTCGCCCCAGGTCGTACTGCACGTCCTGGGCCAGTCTGAAGACACGATTCAGACGTTCCTCGACCGCGGCCTTGAAGGCGTCGGCATCCTGCGCAGGGTCAGCCAAGGGCCCGAACGTGACGATGCCCCGAGCGCTTCCCGTGAAGTTGATCTCCATGGCCGTGCCGAGACCATAAACGACTGCCGGTCGTGGGCGTCCGAGGATGCGACGGCAAAGGCTTTTGAAGCCGGTCCAAAGTCGTCGGACTACTCCGAGCACGGTCGCCAGAACAGTGGCGAAGAAGCGCTCGCCCTCAGCTGCGACGTCCTTGAACGTGTTGGATAGGCCAACGGCCGCCATAAACAGACCGCCAACCTGCGCCGCGATGCTGACAAGCGTTGCCGCAGTTTTGAACACCTGGCCATCATCGATCTTGCACGATGATCAAATGTGCTGATTGCGCAAACTGCTGAAGAGGTAGAGCTGATGGGGCTGAGACTGGTCGGCCGATGGACTCCTTGCGGCCAGTTGCTTGGGTACTTTGACGATGAGACGCCAACCCCGTAGGGCGACGCACCACAGTCGCACCAGGCTGAGCGGGAGACAGTGGGGACTCACGGTGAAAGCAGTCGCGTCCGACGAGGTGGCAGCCCAACGTTTGCCCAGTTCAACGCCCGAACCAGCAGTCAGTGATCGCAGCTTCCCAAGCTGATGGTGAGCGACAGGCGAACCAGGGCGCCGGCAAGCTCTCTCACTACGCCCGCGGCCCGTGGGCATCCCTACGGTTGGCCACGACATGCCGCGCGATCGTGGACAAGCCCAGCTCACGATCCTCGTCAATCACAAGCCAACCCTTGTCCACGAGCGATTGCAGCACTGGGTGAATTTCTTCACCCAGATCCTTCGCTAGGTCGTCATCCGTGGGGGAGAGGCCATCGTGGACGAGGCTCGCCATGTGGAACACGACGGCTTCCTCTCCCGCGGTGATGTTGAAGTCCATGACGTGAAGGTATGCGAGCCCCTTGGCCGCAACACGTCGAGAGCCCTGTCCTCACGGGCCGGCCGTCACTGCTTGCTCTGGTCGACGGCACCGACAGCGTGGCTGAGGCCCGTGGGGGTGCAGCGAGGCCACGCGCGCGTGGTCGGTCCATGCACCGCCGTCGTGGCTGACTGGTTTCGGCTGAGGTTCAGGCGGGGCGGGTCGAGGTGTCGCCGGCGGTCGAGCGCGCCACGGCTGGGCCGTCCCTGGGCCGTCCGAGGCTGGTCAAGGCCGACCAATGGCGACCGACAGTGACAAGCGAGCTACAGGGGCCAACAACAGAGCCCCAGGTCACAGCCCCCCGACCGAACGCGTTTCCCCCGAGGGGTAGCCGTCAGGCAAGATGGGGTGCTTCTTTCCGCACGGCTCCCCAGGGACCGGCACCTCCTCAAGCTCCGGTGGCTAGGCTCGGGTTTGCGAGCGAAGACACCCGACTCGTAGGGAACCACCGAGTTCGCCTTGCACCTGTGGTTTTGGCTCTGGCCTAGCTCTGATCGAGCAACTCACGGCACAGCGGGCCGAACTTCTCGACGCATTGCTCGGAATCGTTGTTCGCTTGCAAAGCCCTGCCCCACGCCGCATCCCGAAGCTCGGGGGGACCGCTGTGCGCTGCATGCAAGGCGTTCTTCCAAGCTCCGATACGGAAGTAGGCATTCATGGCAGCGTCCGCTATGGGCTCCGGCCCCTCCAACGTCACCAAGGTTGCCGCCTCCTCCAGCTGTCCGCATGCAGCCTTCAACTCATCGAATCCTTGGTAGACGTCACTGGCGTCTGTGCGAGCGGCTTCATGGGCCGTGTTGGCGGCGCGGAGCGCCGCTCCGGCCCGGATAAGGAACAGGCTGTATGCGTCCCTACGCAATTGACGACGCCACTGCTCGTGCTGGTTTCGCCTCTGGTCCCGTCCCGTGACACGCGCGGCACCTATGGTCCCCAGGACGCCGATGAGTCCTCCAACGACTGCACCCGCAAGGGTGTAGATCCCTTCGCTCATATGCACCATTGAAGCTGCAGCAGCCAAGGTTTGCTGCATGACCCCCGAACACGGCCTATACGGCCGCCTTGAGCGAACCGGCAGGAGTATGCCCTGAGCTTCGGTGTGAAACTCGCCCTCGGCGCGGTGTCGCGCCGGGGAAAGATCGTGGCGTGTGTGCCTACTGCCCCTTGCTGTGAGTGTCTAACTGCGTGACAACGCTGACAGACAGCGGCGGACATCCACGCACACCTGCGGACCATCACAGCAGGTGAGAGGCACAACGACCCAAGGTCGAGCGCCCACCCAAGTTGCTTCGGGACGAAGAGGTCCGACCGCATGCCGTCCGTGCAGTAGTCGGCTGTCTGCCTCGTATCCGTCCTGAAAGCCGGGCCGTCTCTGGACCGTCGGAGGGCGGCCCACGGTGACCAACAACGACCGGGGACGGCCGCTCGAGCGCAGGTCACCGGCGCCACGGCGGGGATCGTCCGAGGGGCGCCCGGCGCCGAATAAGTTCCTGCGCAACAAGCGCCAGGAGTGGGACGAGCCCCGCTCTTAGGTGACCGCCTGCAAGCTGCGGAAAGCCCTGCCCATGCTGTAGACGCGGAGTGGGGCGGGAGCGGCTTCAAGAGCCGACGGCCCGTGGGAGCCAACCGAGGCGTCCGACGACGGACGAGCACGGACCGCCGCGGACAGTGGCAGCGCTCCGCAGCAGGTCAGCCCGGGCTCCCCGACCCTCCTTCCTCAGCCCCCCGTTAGCCCCGCCTTAAAGGCACCATAAGGATCTCTGTCAGCCGCCTCCAGCAGGCGATTTCGCGGTTTCTTGGGGCTAGTTTTCTGATCACCCCCCACGGGATCCCCGCACGGAGCGTCGTGCGGGGCTCGCCCCACGCCCCAGGACCGTTCGAGGAGTTCCCCATGTCCGCACGCCGCAAGGCTGCAGGCGTCGCCGTCCTCGGCATCGCCCCGCTCGCCCTGTCCGCGCTGGCCGCGGTGCCGGCCTCGGCGCACGGCTCGATGGGGGACCCGGTGAGCCGGGTGTCCCAGTGTTATGCGGAGGGCCCGGAGAACCCCAGGTCGGATGCCTGCAAGGCGGCCGTCGCGGCGGGCGGCACCCAGGCGCTCTACGACTGGAACGGCATCCGCATCGGTGACGCGAACGGGCGGCACCAGGAGCTGATCCCGGACGGCAAGCTGTGCAGTGCCGGGAACGCCGAGTTCAAGGGGCTCGACCTGGCGCGCTCCGACTGGCCCGCGACGAGCGTGAGCAGTGGCCCGTACACCTTCAAGTACCGGGTGACGGCGCCCCACAAGGGCACGTTCAAGGTCTACATCACGAAGTCGGGCTACGACCCGTCGCAGCCGCCGGCCTGGGGCGACCTCGACCTGACGCACCCGGTCGCGACGGCCACCGACCCGGTGGCCTCGGGCGGCTTCTACACGTTCTCGGGCACCCTCCCGAAGCGCTCCGGCAAGCAGTTGCTGTACGCGGTCTGGCAGCGCTCGGACAGCCCGGAGGCCTTCTACTCCTGCTCCGATGTCGCGTTCGGCGGCGCGGGCGGCGAGAAGGGCGCGGGCGGCAGCGCTCCCGCGCCGAGCGCCTCGGCTCCTTCCGAGAAGCAGATCGAGGACGGCAGCGACAAGTCGACCGTGGAACACCACGGCCACGGTGACGACGACGCCGGCACCTCGGCGGAGCCGGCCGCGAGCGCGGACACCGCCGGGACGGCCGAGGACAGCGAGTCGGCCGGACCGGCCGGGGAGACCCAGGCCACCGCCGGTACCGCGAAGTCCGCCGGATCCGCGGACTCCTCGGGGAACCTTCCGGAAGCCGCCGGTTCCCCGCAGGGTCTCGCCGAGACCGGCCAGGACTCCTCCACCTCGTACGTCGCGATCGGCGGTGCCGCCGCACTGGCGCTCGGTGCCGCGGCGCTGTTCGCCTCGGTGCGCCGGCGGGCGACGCCGGGCGGTGGCGGGCGGCGCGGGCGCTAGGGCCTGGGAACCGACGACTCCGGGGGCTGACCGGCGGCTCAGGCCGGACAGCCCCCGGCGGCGTGATCCGCCGTTCGCGTTCCGCAGACACGCGGAACACGGACGGACGGACGATCACGCCGGCGTGCTCGGGCGGACGACCATGGACGAGTCGTCCGCCGAGCCGGTCAGCTGAACACGGACGCGCAGGTGGTGGTGGACGCGTGCGCCGGGTCGAGCGCGTTCGCCACCTCGTGGTACGCGATCCGGTCGAAGATCCCGATGGCCACGTGCTCGGAGAGGTCGAGCCCGCAGAGGTTCTGCAGCAGGACGTTGTGGACGTCGGAGCCGCTCAGGAACTCCGACTGGTACGGCGTGACCACCTCGTCGTACTTGGTGGCGATGACCGTGTAGTGGACACCGGGGACGGTGTCGCCGCCCGCGTTGAGTTTGGTCAGGAACGCGGAGCCGGCGATCTGGTCCGCGAGTCCCGGGGTCGCCGCGGACAGCAGGTCCTTGGCCCCCGGGAAGTACGGGAGCAGGTTGGTGAGTCCGTTGAGGGTCGTGCCGTGGTTGTCGGGGGCGATGCCGACGAGGGCGTTCACCTTGGCCGCTCCACCGAGGAACTTGAGGTAGTAGCGGGGCATCATGCCGCCCTGCGAGTGACCCACCAGGTCGACCTTGGCGGCGCCGGTCGCGGCGAGCACCTTGTCGACGAACACCTGGAGCTGCCCGGCCGACTTGTCGATGGGGCCGAGGCCGTTGAAGAGCGGGACGCCGGGCAGCTGCCCGTAGTCGAGGGAGAAGACGCAGTACCCGCGGCTGGTCAGGTAGGGGGCGAGGGCCAGCCAGTTGTCGACGGAGTTCCCGAAGGTGCCGTGGACGAGCACGACGGGGCGCGGGTGCGTGGAGGAGGGCTTGCAGGAGTAGTTGTTCCAGCCACTGCTGGGGGCGGAATCAGCTTGTGCTGTGGCGGCGGGGAGGACTGCGACCGTGGCGGTCAGGAGCAGCGCGGCCAGGGGTCTGAGCACTCGCTTCCAGGGCAGCATCGAGTGATCTCCTTGCGGCTCAAGGGAGTTGTGGGGGTGTACGCCCTGTGATCCGGATCACGAGGATGCTGTTCACTCCTCAAGTTACGGTCGAGTAGCAGATGTGTGAAGTTACGCGTCAGTAAAAACTTCCAGTGCTAACCAGGGCAGTCGTGACCGGTGACGGAACGTCACCAGGTGGGTCTGATGGGACCGTAGGGCGCGATGCTCGCCAAAAGCGTGCGCAACGCGCGCATTTCACTCTCTCCCAGCACTTCGGCCCATGCCCCCACGGCATCCGCGGCCGCCTCCTCCGCCGCCCGGGTGCAGGCCCACCCGAGTTCGGTGAGCACGACGAGCCGGGCCCGCGCGTCCCCGGGGTGCGGCCGCCGCTCGACGTACCCCTTGCGGACGAGCTCCTCGACGAGCTGACTGGCGGCCTGCTTGGTGACGCCCAGATGCGCGGCGATCTCGGTGGCCGTCGCCCCGTCCGGCGCGAGCCGCGCGAAGGTGAAGCCGTGCGCGGGCCGGACCCCCTCGAACCCGCGGGCGACGACGCCCTCGTGGATGCGTTGCGTCAGCTCACCGGCGGCGGCGAGCAGGGCGGCGGACAGGGCGATGGCCTCGGAGTTCTGCACGCACGCATTGAAACACCCTTGACTATTCGGTCAAGCTGCTTGACCATCGTTGCGAAGCAAGTAGTCAAGCAGCTTGACCATATTCCGAGCGCTTGGCCGGCCCCATCGACCCTGGAGGCACCCGTGCCCGTCGTCCGTTCGTCCGAAGCCGTCACCCACGAGGTCCACGGCGCCCGTTTCGTCTCGTACGCCGCTCCCCGCAGCGGCAGCAAGGAGTTGTGCGCCTGGCGCGCGGAGATCCCCGCGGGGCATCGGGCTCCCGTGCACACCGTCAACCGCGAGGAGATCTTCCTCCTCCTCTCCGGCGAACTGCTGGTCACGCTCGACGGCCACACCGAGCGGATCACCGCGGGCGACACCGTGATCATTACCCCGGGCGCGACCCTCGGTATAGAGAATCCGACCCGGGAGAGCGCGCTCTCCTGGGTCACCACGTCCATCGGCCTCCAGGCGGAACTGGCCGACGGCTCGACCCTCACACCGCCCTGGGCGAACTAGGGGTGCCCTGAGCCCGCCCGGAAAGAACGTCCCGCGGCCGACGTGCCTCACGGCGAGGATCAGCGTGCGGCAGACCTCCTCCAGGGAACGCAGCCGGGTGCCGGGTTCCTCGGCCGCGGAGAACAGGGCGTGGCGGCGCCAGGATGGGTCCAACTCTCCTTGGAGGAAGGGGTGTTCGGCAGGTCCGGACGCCGAAAGCCGTCAGCCGACCTGGGCACTGAAAGCCGTCGGCCGGTCCGGGCGCCGAAAGCCGTCAGCCGGTCCGGGCGCTGAAAGCCGTCGGCCGGTCCGGGCGCTGAGGGCCGTCAGTCGATCCGGGCTCCGAAGGCCCCGGACTCGGATGCGTCCGGCTACTCGGATCCGGCTCCGGACCCTGGCCCGTCCGACCGCTCGGACCCGGACCCGGACACGTCCGACCGCTCGGCCCCGGGCGCCTCCCGGGGGCCGGGCGTCCGCCCGGCCCCCGTCGCGTCCTGTCCCGGCCGGGCCACCGCCGGCCGCTCCGGCTGCGACGGGGCCGGGGCCGGCGGCTGTCCCGACTGGGCCCGTTCCAGGAAGCGCAGCAGCTCC
The DNA here is from genome assembly GCF_044333225.1 of Streptomyces sp. NPDC021080. Classification (NCBI taxonomy): domain Bacteria; kingdom Bacillati; phylum Actinomycetota; class Actinomycetes; order Kitasatosporales; family Streptomycetaceae; genus Streptomyces; species Streptomyces sp. NPDC021080. The sequence goes on from NZ_JBIRQM010000019.1 coordinate 123,046, forward strand.
ACCGGGAAGGGCAGGACGAGGGTGGAGTTCTTCTCGGCCGCGACGGCCACCACCGTCTGCAGCAGGCGCAGTTGGAGCGCGGCCGGCTGTTCCGACATCACCCCGGCGGCCTCGGCGAGCTTCTTGGAGGCCTGGAGTTCCGCGTCCGCGTTGATGACCCGGGCCCTGCGCTCGCGGTCGGCCTCGGCCTGGCGGGCCATGGACCGCTTCATCGTCTCCGGCAGCGACACGTCCTTGATCTCGACCCGGTCGATCTGCACGCCCCAGCCGATCGCCGGGCTGTCGATCATCAACTCCAGCCCCTGGTTGAGCTTTTCGCGGCTGGAGAGCAGGTCGTCCAGATCGCTCTTGCCGATGATCGACCGCAGCGAGGTCTGCGCCATCTGCGAGACCGCGAAGCGGTAGTCCTCGACCTGGATGACCGCGTCGGCCGCGTCCACCACCCGGAAGTAGACGACCGCGTCGACGCGGACGGTGACGTTGTCCCGGGTGATGCCCTCCTGCGCGGGAACCGGCATGGTGACGATCTGCATGTTGACCTTGCGCAACCGGTCCACGAAGGGAACGACCATGGTGAAGCCGGGGCGGCGCACCTCGGGGCGCAGCTTGCCGAGCCGCAGCACCACGCCCCGTTCGTACTGTTTGACGACGCGGGCGGCGGCCATCGTGTAGACCGCTCCGACGGACACGGCGGAGACTCCCGCCGCCACCAGTTCCTCGACCATCACGGCCCCCCAGGGTCCGACGTGGCGCACCGGGCGTGTACAGCGTGCGCTTCGAAGGTAGCCCCGTCACCGGTACAAGAGCGAGCCCCCGCACGCCGGTTGCGTGCGGGGGCTCGCCCGCTGATCCGCCTGCCATGGGTCCGGTCGCGCGGAATCCCGTGGGGGGTGCCGGCTCCGCGGGTCGACGAGTCGCCTAAGGGCCGGTCCGTCGCGCGACCGGACGGTCAGCCGACGCTCACGCCGTAGTAGCTGAGCGCCTCGGTGACCGGCTGGAAGAAGGTCGTGCCGCCGGAGGTGCAGTTGCCGCTGCCGCCGGAGGTCAGACCGTAGGCCACGCTGCCGCCGTACAGGGGGCCGCCGCTGTCCCCGCCCTCGGCGCAGACCGTGGTCTGGATCATGCCGTAGACGACGTCACCGCTGCCGTAGTTGACCGTGGCGTTCAGGGCGGTGACCCTGCCGCTGTGCGTACCGGTGGTCGAGCCGCGCCGGTAGACCGTCGTGCCCACGCTGGGCGTGGCCGCGCTGCTGATCGTCTGGCTGCCGACCGCGCTCGGGTGCGCGACCGAGGAGTTGGTGTAGCGGACCAGCGCGAAGTCGTTGGTCGGGAAGCTGTAGCTGACGTTCGTGCCCAGCGTCGTGGTGTGACCCGAGTTGGAGTACCAGGTGGAGGCGACCTCACCGCAGTGGCCGGCGGTCAGGAAGTAGTAGGTGCTCCCGCTGTGCACGTTGAAGCCGAGCGAACAGCGGTAGGAACCGCCGTAGATGGCGTCGCCGCCGGTGATCAGTTTCTTGAAGGTGCCCGGCGTGTGCTTGATGGTGAGCGCGGCCGCGTTGCCGCCCGCGTCCCGCTCGATCTTCGCGATCTCCGCCTTCGAGACCGTGCTGTCGACGGTGACGACCACACGGTTCGTCTTGGCGTCGACCGCCCAGGCGGTGCCCGCGACATCGGACTTGAGCACCGACTGCCGGACGCTGCTCAGCTGGGTCGCGCTGAACGTCTGGGCGTCGGACGCGTTCGCGCTGGGGACCGCGAACGCTGCGGCGGCGACGAGTCCGGTGGTCACGGCGATCAGCCGGCTCCGTCTCGCGATGCCACCGCGGGGGGTTGTGCGCTTGATCCTCACGTTTCATTCCTCCGAAGGGAAGTAAGGGGCCCCATGTCGTGGGGTCGGGGCCCGTGAGGCGCAGCCGGGAGCCGCCCCGTCCGGATTCCGAACAAGGCATGCCCCTGACAAGCGCTGAGGGGGAGTATTCGGCTGCACGACCGACAGGCGCAAGGGTGCCTTTCGGCCGTGCAGCGTTCAACTTGCCCTCATATGAGGGAGGTTGATCATCGGATCACTGGAGGCGCCTGCTTCCCCTCACGCCTTCGGGAGTCCCGGAGACCTCAGGCCAGTCGGCGCTCCCCCGCGGCGACGGCCACGCGCAGCGCATTTCCGGGCGGCGGGAGGGGGCAGACGAAATGGTCGGCGAACGCGCACGGCGGAAGCACGGTCCGGTTGAAGTCCACCGTCGTGCGCCCCTCGGCGTCGGGCGCCGCCGGGCGCAGGAACCGGAAGCGGTAACTGCCGTCCCCGCTGGTGGCGTCGGCGAAGACGGCCCACAGCGAGCCGTCGCTCTCGACCGACACCTGGAGGGTGAGGTCCTGCCCGTCCAGGGTGAAGGCGAGGACTCCGCCGAGGGGCAGCCCGCGGGTCACTCCGTCGGCGTTCTCGACGCGCACGGTACGGCTCTCGCCGTACGGGGTGAACTGTCCGGGCACCGACCAGCGCGCGTCGTACGGGGTCGCCTCGATGCCCGCGAAGGCCTTCCGCGCGGGCGCCTCGGGGTCGTAGCGGCGCACTCCCCAGATCCCCTCGCGCACCAGGACGACGAACCGCCGCTCCCCGCGCCCGACCCGGGCATCGCCGGCCGGTCCGTAGTCGGCGTCCAGCACAATGTCGCCGGTGAAGGGCTTGCCGTCGACCGTGAGACCTTCCTCGGCCACCGCCGTCAGGGCCACCCCGTCGCCCTTGACGGCCCAGTGCCCGGGGATGTCCGGAAGTCGCCCTTCCGGATAGTCCTCGATCCAGTGGGTCGCGGTGAGGGCGAGCGGGCCGTACGGCGCGGACACCGTCGCCACGCGGTGCTCCTGCCAGTGCTTCCAGTCCTCGGATGCGTCCGTCGTCATGTGATCAACCCTTCCATACGGGCTCGATCATGCCGGGGTGCGAGCGCGACGTGGTGCCCGTGTGTCCGGTGCGGAACGCTCCGGCTCCCGCGCCTCACACCCCGCAGTCGCAGCACGAGCAGCACTCACAGCATTCGCAGCACTGGCATGCCTCGCAGCAACTGCAGTCGCAGTCGCAGTCGTTCAGACATCCTTCGCGCTTCTTGCGCGACCACGGACCCTCGTACTCGTCGGCGCAGCACATCTTGCAGGTGCAGCACAGTCCGATGGCGGCGGCGCAGCCGGCCCAGAACCCGCGCCTGCCGGGGGTGGGGGGCTGGAAGGACGGCCCGCCGCCGAAGGGGTTGCCACCACCGGTGTACGGATTCCCGCCGTGCTGAGGCGGCGGCCCGAAGGAGCCCTCGGGCCCGAGCAGGACCGCGGAGCCCGGCAGTCCGAGGAGATCACCGGCCCCGGGAGAGCCGAGAGAGCCGTGCGGTCCGTCCAGTGCGCGCGGTTCGTTCAGTGTGTGCGGAGCGTGCGGTCCGTGCGCTCCGCCCGCCGTGTGCCCGCATCCCGACGTCCCGAAGGCACGGTCCACCGAGCGGCCCAGCTCATGGACGAGCAGCACGTGCGCCAGCCTGCTGTCGGTGAACTCGGCCTCCCGCAGGGCGAGCCGTATGCCGTGCACGGCGTCGTCGGCGAGCCGCCGGGCCTCGATGAGCGAGGTCCCGGTGGCGGAAAGGGGGTTCCAGGCTCCTGACGCGGCGTCGGTCTCCCTGTCCTCCACGGCGTCCAGCAGATGGGCGAGCCGTCCGAAGAGGCGCCCGGCCTCGGCCAGCGGAGCGGCGTTGCCGGGGCGGCCCGCGAGGACGGCGGTGTGCGCGAAGGCGGCGGCGGTGGCGGTCTCGGTGGGTTCCGTCACGGTGAGCAACGGCGTCCCGGGTCCGGCCAGCGCCTCGATCCCGACCTGCCGGTCCACCGCGTCGACGAGCACGGCCGTGTCGAAGCCGACCGCGGATCCCGTACGCGCCCCCGCCCTGCCCCAGCTCGCGGCCACCCGGCGCGCGGCGAGCGCGACCGGCCTGCGCGCGAGGAGGCCGTCCCCGTCGGCGACGTGGTCGCGCACCTTGGCCGAGGCGAGGACCAGCGAGACGGCGGCGGCGAGCCGCGCGCCCTCGCCCTGGGCGACGGAGGCGGTCCGCATGCCGCGCAGCGGACAGGGGCCGGCGGTGCGCCGCCATCCCGTCGCCTTCTCGGCCTGAGCCTCCGTCAGAACCGATATCAGCAGGCCGTCGTAGTTGGTGACCACCCGCGCGAACTGGCCGTGGTCCCCGCGCAGCGCGAGGCACAGCCCGCACAGATGCGCCATCCACTGCGTCTTGAGCCCTTCACCGAGACGGTGGCTGCAGGGCCTCACGATTCCGAACACGACACTCCCCCGTGACCCGTACGACATTGAGGTCGGGCATCGTATCGACCCCTCCCGTTCACCCGTACGCTCCGCCCGTCACCCGGTCGCCGAAAGAAATCATATTTCACTCTCAGTCAGCAGCCTTACCCCGTACGACCCTTGGGGGGCGCGGGCTCTCGACGGATCCGCTGTGCACCAGTACCGTCACGAAACCCCCACGCGGCGTCTATCCACTTGGCGCGACATCCGCATCATGGACGACCATGGGGATGCGGAAGCACGAAAGACCGCTGTGAGAGGAGGCGTCCATGGGATCGGTGCGCAAGGCGAGTGCCTGGCTTGGCCTCGTCGACGACAACGATGACGAGCGTTACTACGACGACGACTACGCCGAGGGTCAGGACTCCGGCGACGCGTGGGTCACCGACCCGCGCGTGAAGGTTGCTTCCGAGACGGCGGAGGAGAAGGGCCGCCGGATCGGCACGGTCACCCCGGACAGCTTCCGGGACGCACGCGGTATCGGCGAACTCTTCCGGGACGGCATCCCGGTCATCATCAACCTCACGTCCATGGAGGCCTCCGACGCCAAGCGCGTGGTGGACTTCGCGGCCGGCCTGACCTTCGGCCTGCGCGGCACCATCGAGCGGGTGGCGACCCGGGTCTTCCTGCTGACCCCGGCACACACGGAGATCATCAGCGGCGAGGCCGCGAGCCGTCAGACGGACGGCTTCTTCAACCAGAGCTGAGGCAGGGCCGCTCGCCGGCCCTGCCTTGCCGGGGCTTCACCCACGGGCCCTTCACCTGAAGGCGTCGAGCCCGGTGAGCGCCTTGCCCAGCACGAGCTGGTGCATCTCGACGGTGCCCTCGTAGGTGAGCACCGACTCCAGGTTCGTGGCGTGCCGCATCACGGGGTACTCCAGCGAGATCCCGTTGGCACCGAGGATGGTGCGCGAGGTCCGGCAGATCTCGATGGCCTCCCGTACGTTGTTGAGCTTGCCGAAGCTGATCTGCTCGGGACGCAGGCGTCCCGCGTCCATGCGGCGGCCCAGGTGGTGGGCGAGCAGGATCCCCTTGTGCAGTTCGACGGCCATGTCGGCGAGTTTGGCCTGGGTGAGCTGGAAGCCGCCGATGGGGCGCCCGAACTGCTCACGCGTGCGCGCGTAGGCGAGGGCGGACTCGAAGCTGGACCGCGCCGCGCCCATGGCGCCCCACACGATTCCGTACCGCGCGTGCGAGAGGCAGCCGAGCGGGCCCTTCAGGCCGACGACGTCGGGCAGGACGGCGTCGGCCGGCAGCCGCACGTCGTCGAGGACGAGCTCACTGGTCACGCTCGCGCGCAGGGACCACTTGTGCTTGATCTCGGGGGCGGAGAACCCGGGTACGTCGGTGGGCACGACGAATCCGCGGATGCCGTCGTCGGTCTGCGCCCAGACGACGGCGACACCGGCGACGGAGCCGTTGGTGATCCACATCTTGCGGCCGTTCAGGACCCAGTCCCCGCCGTCGCGCTTGGCGTGCGTGCGCATGGAGGCGGGGTCGGAGCCGTGGTCGGGCTCGGTCAGTCCGAAGCATCCGATGACCTCGCCGGAGGCCATCCGGGGCAGCCAGGTCTGCTTCTGCTCCTCGCTGCCGAACCGGTGGATGGCGTACATCGCGAGCGAGCCCTGCACCGAGACGAGCGAGCGGATGCCGGAGTCGGCCGCCTCGAGCTCCAGGCAGGCGAGGCCGTACTGCACGGCGCTGGCGCCCGCGCACCCGTACCCCTGGAGCGACATGCCGAGGGCGCCGATCCCGCCGAGTTCGCGTGCCAGTTCCCGGATGCCGGGCAGCTCGCCCTTCTCGTACCAGTCGGCGACGTACGGCAGGACGCGGTCCGCGGCCCAGGCCCGCACGGTGTCGCGGACGGCCAGGTCCTCCGCGTCCAGCAGGTCGTCGATCCCGAGCGGGTCGGCGGGGTCGAAGGACGGCAGCTTCGAGGACGCGGACATACGACAGCCTCCGGCAGGGTGATAACTAGCACCGCTAGTCAATGATCTCGGCCCGACGTTACGACGCGGTGTCCCGCAAGTCCAGGGCACGTCCGCCCACCGCCCGGCCCGCGGGAGTGTCCCGCCCGTCCGGGACATGTCCGCACGCCGCCCGGCCTGCGGACCGGGAGACCTGGGTCCCTATGCGGAGACGCGGGTCTCGGCGGTCCCGGCGACGTCCCTGGGAGTCGGGATGCCGACGGGGCCGGCCGCGGGAACCGGGGTCGCGGCGGGGGCCGGGAGGCCGGCCGGACCGGTCGCCGGAGCCGGGAGGCCGGCGGTGCCCGTCGCGGGGACCTGGCTCGCGGCCGTGTCCGTCGCGGGGTTCCCGCACTCCATGACCCGCGGCAGCCGCAGCGCCATCACGGCGCCCAGCAGCAACAGGCCCGCGCTCACCAGCAGCGTCACATGCAGCCCGTGCACGAAGGAGTCCCGGGCGGCGTGCCGCAGGGCGCCACCGGACGCGCCACCGAGCCGGTCGGCGACCTGGTACGCCTCGCCCAGCGAGTGCCCCGCCGCCGCCGAATCGGCCGCCGGGACCCCGGGGACGGACGCCAGTCCGGGCGCGTACGCCGCGTTCATCACGCTCCCCAGCAGCGCGATCCCTATCCCCGCACCCAGCTGGTACGAGGTCTCTCCGATCGCCGCCGCACCGCCCGACTGCGCCTGCGGCGCCTCGCTCAGCATGGACTCGTACGCCCCGAAGAGCGTGGTCTCCAGGCCGAAGCCGAGCAGCACGAAGCCGAAGAGCAGCAGCCCGGCGTTGTCGTTCGGGCCCATCGCGGTGAGCGTCACCACGGCGGCCGCGGTGAGACAGAACCCGAAGGAGACCATCGCGCGCGGCCCGAACCTGCGCAGCAGCCTCGCCCCCGCGAGACCGGCGGCCATCGCCGCGACGGTGAGCGGCAGCAGCCGCAGGCCGGTCTGGAGCGGCGACAGACCGAGCACGAGCTGCAGGTACTGCGCGGCGATCAGTTCGAGGCCCACCAGGGCGAGCATCGCGAGAACGATGCATCCCACGGACGTGCTGAACGCCGGACGCGCGAACATGCGCAGGTCGACCAGGGGGTGCGCGCGCCGCCGCTGCCGCCGTACGAAGGCGGCCATCAGCACGGCGCCGATGAGCAGGGAGCCGAGAGTGAGGGGGCTGAAGGGCGCCTCGCCGCCGCCCAGGCGCTTGACCCCGAGGACGAGTCCGAACAGGCCGACGGCGGCCATGAGCGCCCCCACCACGTCCCAGGGACCGTCGCGGTCGCCGCGGGACTCGGGCAGCAGCAGCCGTCCGACCGGCAGGCTGACGATCATCAGCGGGATGTTGACGAGGAAGACCGATCCCCACCAGAAGTGTTCGAGGAGGAAGCCGCCGAGCAGCGGTCCGACCGCCGCGCCGACGGCGGCGACGGCGCTCCAGATGCCGATCGCGAGCGCTCGCTCGCGCCGGTCGGGGAAGACCTCGCGCAGGATCGACAGCGTGGCGGGCATGATCATCGCGCCGCCGACGCCGAGCAGGGCCCGGGCGCCTATCAGGAGCTGCGCGTTCCCGGAGAAGGCCGCGATGCCGGAGGCGACGCCGAAGAGGGTGTAACCGAGGAGGAGGACCCGCCGGCGGCCGATCCGGTCGCCGAGCGTGCCGAAGAGGATGAGCAGCGAGGCGCAGACGAGCGGGTAGACGTCGACGATCCAGAGCAGTTCCATCGCGCCGGGCTTGAGGTCCTCGGTGACCGCGGGCACCGCGACATGGAGCACGGTGGCGTCGAGGGCGACCAGCAGCAGGCTGACGCACAGAACGACGAGGACGACCCAGCGGTTGGCACCGGCTCCGGCCTCCCGACGGCATCGCGCTGCGGCCGTGGTCGTCCCGGACATGTACGTACCTCCAGAGATCCCTCGCGTTCTGCGGATCCGCAGGGTGGGGACTCCCTGGGGCTGCGGCCCTGGGAGGGGAATCCCGGGCCCACGCAGCAAAGGCGAGTGAGCCGCCAGCGTACGCGAGTTCCCGCCGGGTACACGTGGCGGACCTCTCACGTTCGCCGACCAGGCATGTGGCGTACGCCACGCCGTACGCATACCGACACGCCGTACGCGACCGGCCGGTTCCGCCCTCTGCCGATAATCGAGCCCGTGACCGATCCGGAGAGTCCCGCCGCGGCGCCCTGCGCGGGTGCCCTGCGCCGAGCCGCGCCCGCCCTGCTGGGGTACGCGGCGGTGCGCGCCCTGGGCCTCGTCGTCCTCGCTCTGTGGAGCGCGGCGAACGGCGGGAGCGCCCACCGGCTGCTGTCGGAGCGCTGGGACTCGCTCTGGTACACCAGGGTCGCCGGGCTCGGGTACGGCTACGAGGTCCGTCTCCCGAACGGTGACGTGCACGCGAACCTCGCGTTCTTCCCGCTGCTGCCCTGGCTGGAGCGGATCGTCCACGCCCTGACGCCGCTGTCGTACGCGGACGCCGGTCTGCTGGTCGCCGCCGTCGCCTCGCTCGCCGCCGCGTGGGGGATCTTCGCGGTCGCCGACCATGTCCACGGCCGCCGGGCCGGGGTGTGCGCGGCGCTGGTGTGGGCGGTGCTTCCGGTCGGCGTCGTGCAGTCGATGGCGTACAGCGAGTCGCTGTTCACGGCGCTCGCCGCGTGGTCGCTGTACGCGGTACTGACCGGCCGCTGGGTGACCGGGGGCCTGCTCGCGGTGTTCGCCGGGCTCACGCGGCCGGTGGGGATCGCCGTGGCCGCGGCCCTGTGGGTGGCGGCGATTACGTCGTTCGTGGGAGAACGCCGTAACGGCGGGAGCACGCCCCGGACGGACGGCGCACGTCCGTGGCGGCGCGCCCTCGCCATGATCATCGCGCCGCTCGGCGCCGCCGGTTACGTGCTGTGGGTGGGACACCGGACGGGCCGGGGCCCGCTCGGCTATCTCGATGTCCAGGCGGGCTGGCGCAACGGCTTCGACGGCGGCTACGCCTTCGGGCGGTTCGTGGCCGAGAAGTTCACCTCGTTCCCGTCCGCCCCGGCCGGTGCCGCTCTGGCCGCCGGGGTCGCGCTGATCCTGTGGCTCTACGTGACATGCGTACGCCAGGGACAGCCGCCGGCCCTCCTGGTCTACACGGGGATCGTCGTCGCGCTCGCCCTGGGCGCGTCGAGCTACTTCGGCTCGAAGCCACGCCTGCTGATGCCCGCCTTCCCCCTCCTGTTCCCGCTCGCCGTGGCTCTGGCCCGGCTGCGTCCCGCCAGGTCAGCGCTGGTCCTCGGGGGCGTCGCGGTGGCCTCGGCGGTGTACGGGGCCTTCTGGCTGAACGGCTCCGGGCCTCCCTGACGGGCCCGCTGGCACCCCGCGCGGGACAGGTGAGCGGGCAAAGAATTCCACACCATCGTTCGGTGAACGAATATAAAAGTGCCATAAACTCGAGGCCTGTCCGTGGTCAATGGAATTGAAGGCTCCGCAGTCCCGGGATTAGCGATTCATTGGAAATGAACATGATCCTGAGAGGAATCCCACATCACATCGTCATCACAAACCGAGTGAATCGGCCTGGAACGCAGCTCACTCGCTGTAACGTCGATTGAGTGCGTACCGAACGAAACCTCACCCGTCTGGACCGGGTCTTCGCCCGGCTGGACCGTGAGCCGGAACGACCGGCCCACATCGATGTGCCGAAGATGAGTCGGCACAGGGTTGTCCTCTTCGCGGCGACCCTGGCCTTCTACCTGGCGATCGTGTGGGCCGTGGCGATCACGTCGTGGCTGGTCCGGTTCGACTGGCAGGTCATGTTCTTCCGGCCCTACCAGCAGTGGCCGGAGATCCACGCGTTCCTCGACTACTACGTGGTGCTGGGCCAGCGCGGCCCCACCGCGGTGATGGTCGCCGCGTGGCTGGGCTGGCGCTCCTGGCGGCAGCACACGCTGCGCCCGCTGCTCACCCTGGGCGCGTCCCTGCTGCTGCTCAACATCACCGTCGGGGCCGCGAAGCTCGGCATGGGCCGTCTCGGCCCGCACTACGCCATCACCATCGGCTCGAACGAGATGGGCCTGGGCGGCGATATATTTCCTTCGGGCCACACCGCCAACGCCGTCGTGACCTGGGGAATCCTGGCCTATCTGGCGTCGACCCCGAGAGCCAGACGCTGGCTCTCGGCGCTGTCCGCCGTGACCTCGCTCGGCGTCGGGCTCACCACCGTGTACCTGGGTACGCACTGGCTGAGCGATGTCCTGCTGGGCTGGGCCGCGGGCCTGCTGATCCTGCTGGCGCTGCCCTGGTGCGAGCCGCTGATCGCCCGCTCCGAGGCCGGGATCTTCGCGCTGCGCGACCTGTGGCGCGACCGTCGCGGCCGCACCGCGCCCGTACCCGCTCCCGCCCCCGTGCCGGTTCTCGCCCCGGCCATGTCCGCGCGGGCCGCCGCGGTGGAGGGCGAACTGCCGGCCCGCGAGACCGTCGCGTCCCGTCCGCCCAGACCCCCCGTCCATCTGGCCCCGGGCCCGCACACCGCCCGCTCGGAGCGCACCCCGGTGACACCGGTGGGCAGCCGCCGCCCGCCGCACCCGGACCGTCCGGCGCGTGCGGCGGCCGGTGCCGCGTCGGCCCGCCCGCTGGCGGGCGGCTGAGAACCGCGGGGCCGGTACGCACACCCTCGCCCCGCACAGCGAAGGCCCCCGGCTCGACGAGCCGGGGGCCTTCGCGCATCGCCGGGCCGCGCTCGCCCGTGGTGCGGCGGGCCGGGCCCGAACGGGCCGCCGTCCGCCGCGGCCGGGCGTTCAGCCCTTCCAGCAGCGCGTCACCGTACCGTCCGTGACCTCGAAGTTCAGCCGCCCCACCAGGTACTCCATGGTGATGATCGCGCCCGGCGGCAACGAGCGGACCGTCGGCCAGCCGTGCTCGTACGCCTGCTCCTGCGCACGGCTCACCTCCAGGCCGACATAGCTCTCCGGACTTTCCTGCGGCTCTGCGGGCGAGGGGGGAATGGGTGCCATGACCGCCACGTTAGGCGGCACGCCCCGGCGGTGGAAGCCCGATCGGCGACGAAGCGTCACCTGTCCCCCGCCGGTCACGCTTCTGTCACAGGATCACGACACGTGTTTCGCCGAACTCCATCACCCGTATGAGGGGTTGCTTCCGCGTTCCGCACGCCTTCGAACGTAATTCGGAGCAGTCGTGCGAGTACCTGGAATAGACCCTCGAAATGTGCGCCGCGGTGCTTCGGCACACGCTCGGCGGCCTTTTCCATTCCGGTCCGCCCCGATTCCGCCACGCGCCGCGGAAGCTGACGCCGCATAGGAAATACACGCTTCGGCCACAGAACCCCCGCACGGCCGGCGCCGGTGCCCGGGACTTCCGCTACTTCACGCGGGCCGCGGCCGGCGACCCCTCGGGCCCCGGTTCCGCGGGCCCCGGATCCTCGGCCCCCGGCCTCTGCAGCGCCCTGGACAACCGGTCCCGGGCCGTCCTCATCGCGTCGCCGAGTTCGGCGGGCTCGAGGACCTCGAACTCAAAGCCCGTCATCATCACGTGGATGACCATGACGTCGAGGCTCGGCGCGCCGGTACGCAGGACACAGCTGTCGCCGCCCTCGGCCTCCAGGGTCCCGGCGGAGGGCGAGATCCGCGCGGCGGCCTCCTCCAGCGGCACCAGCAGCCGGACGACGGCGTGCGTGGCGTACGCGCCGGTGGAGACACCCCTGGAGACGTATTCGGCCAGGTTCTCGGCCGGTGGCGTCCGGGGTGTGAAGCGCGGTCCGTGCGGCGGCCGGGGCGCGATGCGGTCGGCGCGGAACGTGCGCCAGTCGTCGCGCTCGACGTCCCAGGCGACCAGGTACCAGCGGTGCTCGGTGCACACCAGCCGGTACGGCTCGACGGTCCGGCGCGTGGCGGACCCCCCGTGATCGCGGTACTCGAAGCGCAGCCGCTCGCTGTCACGGCAGGCGTTGGCCAGTTCGGTGAGGACGGCCGGGTCCACGGCGGAGGGCTGCGGACCGCGCAGCATCGGCACCGTGAAGGCGTTCAGCGCGCCGACCCTGCGCCGCAGCCGACTCGGCAGGACCTGTTCCAGCTTGGCGAGCGCGCGCACCGAGGACTCGCCGATGCCCTCGACACCCTGCCCGGCCGCCGTCCGCAGCCCGACGGCCACCGCTACGGCCTCGTCGTCGTCCAGGAGCAGCGGCGGCAGCTCGGCCCCCGCGCCGAGCTGGTAGCCGCCGCCCGTGCCCGGGGTGGCGTTGACGGGATAGCCCAGCTCGCGCAGCCGCTCCACGTCACGGCGGACGGTGCGCGCGGTGACGCCGAGGCGCCCCGCGAGGTCCGCGCCGGACCATTCGCGATGGGCCTGCAGCAGTGAGAGCAGGCGCAGCAGTCGTGCGGATGTCTCCAACATGCCGCCGAGTCTTCCAGCGCTTGCGGACAGCGGCTGTCCGCAAGCGCCGACGGACGGCCGCTGTCCGCGAGGAAACGTTCCTCAGGAGCATCTCGCGGGCACCTCAGGGGCACGGGGCTCACGGACGGTAGGCGATCTGCGGTACGTCGAAGCAGTTCGTGTTCATGTCGCCCTGGGTGACCCAGCCCCTGCCGTCGCGCCAGCGGGCGACCGAGAGGCAGGTCCGGCGCGTCTTCGGCGGCTCGGGCAGCCGCTCGAAGGCGACCGGGATCAGCAGCCCGCCCGCGGTGTAGGGCTTGCCCCGGTTCATGAACGCGTCGACGCAGCCCCGGGTGACGCCCGACGGGGCGCAGGACTTCGCCGCGTCCGTGAACCACCGCGCCGCCGCCCATCCCTCCAGCTGCCACTGGGAGTGGGTCGACAGCCCCTTGGTCGCGTCGCGGAACTCCCGTACGGCCCGGTCGCCGACGTCCTCGTAGTTGCGGCTCGAACCCGTGGCCCACAGCGCGTTGCGGCAGCGGGGCGCGCCCTTGTAGTCCTCGGGCACGGTGGACGTCCAGTTCTGGACGTTGGTCACCTTGGCCAGGACATGGGCGCCGACGTCGTCCATGGCCTTGCAGAGCTGGGCGTTGCCATGGGTGTCGAGGGCGTCGAAGACGAGGTCGGCGCCCTGGGCCTTCAGGTCGGCCGCGGCGGCGCGGAAGTCGGGCAGCGCGAAGTCGACCTGTTCGGCGACGACCCGGTAGCCCTCGGTCCTGAGCCCCTGGGTGACGAGCCGGGCGTAGGCGGCGGAGGCAGACTGGTTGTAGGAGACGACGGCGGCGGTGCGGGCGCCGTGGACGCGCTCGAAGTAGCGGTAGACCTCGGTGCCGCCGTAGAGCTCGCCGTTCCAGCCGGGCGTGCCCTCGCGCGGCGCGAGGCTGCCGTAGATCCCGTACAGGTGCGGATAGGTGTCGTACGCGGCGCCGATGGGCTGGCCGCCGATGTCGGGCACGCCCGCGTGGGACACCTGGGGGGCGCCCGCGTAGTCGAGCGCGGTCGTGGCGACGAGGGCGACGACCTTGTCCTCGTCGATCAGCCGGTGCACGCAGGTGCTGTTGCCGACGCCGCTCCCGCCGTCGTCGCACAGCCGCACCTCGACCCGCCGTCCGTCGATGCCTCCGTGGGCGTCGAGCCGGTCGAAGAAGGCCTTCGCCCCGTCCCGCGGTCCGGTGAAGGCGGAGGCTCCGACGGGGCTGGTGGCGCTGGTGATGACGCCGACGCGGATCGGCGCGGCGGATTCCCGGGGCGTGGGCGTGCCACGGTTCTCGAAGGCGCTCTCCGGCAGCCGGCTGCCGCAGGCCGTACCGAGCAGGAGCAGCAGGCCCGCGACGGCGGCGCCGGTCGCTGTGCGCCGCACCGCGGGTCAGCAGCCCGGGACGGGGCTCGACGACCCGTTGCCGCTCAGCTGGACCAGCGCGCAGAGCGTGTTGACGGAGACCTTCCAGGTGCCGTTCTGTTCGACGGCCGTGCCGGAGGCGTTCGGCAGGGCGGTCGCGCCCTTCAGGGTCAGCGTGTACGTCACGTCGGCCTCGGTAGGCGAGGTGAACTCGATCTTGTTCACCGTGGCCTTCACCTGCTGACCGCGCTGGTCGCCGTTGAAGCCCTGCAGCACCGGGGCCATCTGGTCGCCGTTCTCCAGGACGGCCTGCTTCTCCTTCGTGGAGACGGCCGGGTCGAAGAACTTCTCCCAGTTCTGCTTGATCTCCTTCTGGGCCGCCGCGGGGTCGGCCGGAGCCGTGGCGGACGGCGTACTGGTGGACTGCTGTGCCGGAGGTGTGGACGACGCGGAACTCCCGCCGCCGTTGTCGCTGCACGCCGTGAGCGCCGCGGCGAGGACGAGCACCGCCGCCACCGCCACTCCCCTGACGCGTCCCCGCCCGCGATCGCTCCTGACGTTCCCCCGCCTGAGGTCGCTCCCGAGAACCATCTGGCTCACCACCGGGTGTCGGTCCGGGCCAAAAGCGCCCGGTGCTTTCAGGGTCAGCTTCCAGAAGGCATAGTGCAAGCCATCGGCTGACATGGACAGATACCCGACGTGTGGGAGTCCGGATGCGGACAGCTCGGCTGCGGAGCGTGCACCCCGTCCTGTGGGCCGGCTGGGCCGCCCTGGCCGCGGGGGCGGTGCTGTGCGTCATCGGCTGGTACGGCGTCTCGGGCGAGCGGTACGCGGAACGCCAGCTCCCCTACCTGGCCTCCTGCACGGTGCCCGGTGCCGCGCTGATCATCGCCGGCACGGTACTCCTCGCCCACGGCAGGAACGCCTCGGCGGCGGCCCGCGTCGAGGAGCTGTACGGGCTGCTGGTGGCCGCCGGGTCCCGCGACGCGGCGGAACCGGGACCGGCCGGCGCACCGCCCGCGGCCGTGGGCGGCGGCCTCCTCATGGTGCCCGGCGGCACCCTGTACCACCGCGCGGACTGCCCCCTGGTCACCGGCAAACCGGAGACCGTACCGGCCGACTCCCGCGTCCTCGCGAGCGGGGACCTCGGGCCGTGCCCGATCTGCGAACCCGACGCCGAGGACGACCCCGCCCCGGGCGGGCCGCCCTCCCCCGCCTCCGCCGGCCCGCCTCTCGTCGAACGGCCGTCCACGCTCGGCCGCCCGTCCCCGCCCGCCCCAGGACCTCCGTCCCCGCCCGACAGCCCGCCCGACCCCGAACCTCCGTCCACCGGTCCTGACGAGTGATGTCCTCGCTGACGTACGACCTCACGCTCGCCGGTCTCTCGATCGGCTCCGCCGCCGCGCTCACCGGGATCGGGCTGATCGTCACCTACCGGGCCACCGGTGTGCTCAACTTCGCGCACGGGGCGATCGCGATGGTGTGCGCGTACCTGCTGCGCCAGTTCACGGTCGAGTGGGGCTGGCCGCTCGCCCTCGGTGCCTCGGTGACCCTGCTGCTGGTGGCCCCGGCCGTCGGGATGGCCCTGGAGCGCTTCGTGTTCCGGCCGCTGTCCCTGCGCGGCGGCGACCCTGCGCAGACGCTGGTCGCGAGCATCGGGGTCTTCGTGCTGCTGGTCGGCGGGGCGGCGCTCGTGTGGGGCACGGGTGCGCGGGCGGACGCGCCGACGCTGGTGTCGGCGGATCCGTGGGGGCAGCTGGCGGTGGTGGTCGCGCTGGCCGCGGGTGTGGGCGCGGTGACCCGCTGGACCCGCTTCGGCACGGAGCTGCGGGCCGTCGTCGACGACCGCCCGCTGGCGGTGCTCGGCGGCATCGACGCGGACCGGGTGGCCGCGGCGGGCTGGGCCTTCGGCTCCTTCACGGCGGGTCTGACGGGCGTGCTCCTCGCGCCGTACGTGCGGCTCGACCCGTACGGCCTGCCGCTGCTCGTCATCGAGGTGATGGCGGTCGCGGTGGCGGCCCGGATGCGCAGCCTGCCCGTCGCCGTCGTGGTCGCGCTCGGCATCGGCGTCGCCCAGAGCCAGCTGACCCGGCTGCACCCCTCGGGCTGGGCGGAGCCGCTGCTCCTGGCGGTCGGCGCCAACCTCTTCGTGGTCGCGCTGCTCGTCGCCGCGCTCGTCCTGCCCGGCATCGGCGCCCGGGACGCGCTCCCGCGCCCGGCGACGGTCCGCGCGACGGCACCGCCCGGAGCCTGGGCCGTGGCCGTCGTGCTGTTCCTGCTGCCACTGGGGTTCGCGGGCTCGGACCTGCACACGTCGGTGCAGGTGCCCGCCCTGGGCGTCGTCCTGCTGTCGCTGGTCGTGGTCACCGGCCGCGGCGGCCAGATCTCGCTGGGGCAGGCCACGTACGCCGGTCTCGGCGCCCTGTTCACGGCGTTGCTGGCCGCGGGCCGGTTCCCGGGGCTGCCGCGGCTGCCGGAACTGGCCGCGCTGGCGGTGGCCGTGCTCCTGGTCGCCCCGCTCGGTGTGCTGACCGGGTGGCCGGCCATCGGGCGGCACGGCCTGGCGCTCGCGGTGGCCACGTTCGCGGTGGGCGTGGGCGTCAGCCGGTTCGTCTTCGAGCAGCCGTACGCGGTGACCGGACTGTCCCTGGGCCGCCCGGGCGGATTCGGCGGCGACCGCGCGTACTACGTGCTCGAACTCCTGCTGCTGGCCGCCGCCCTGCTCGCCGCGCACACGCTGCGCCGGGGCCGGACGGGCCGCGCCCTGGCCGCCATGCGGGACCACGAGGCGGGCGCGTCGGCGGCGGGCGTCCGGGTCCCGGCCCTGAAACTGACCGCGTTCGTGGTGGGGGCCGCGCTGGCCGCGCTGGGCGGCGGCATGCTCGGGATGGGCCTGCGCGCCTTCGACCCGACCGCGTTCGACCCGGTCCGCAGTCTGCTCTGGTTCGCGGCGGTCGTCGTGCTCGGCGCCGACAGCGTCCTCGGCGCGCTCGTCGCCGCGGCTCTGCTGGTCGGCCTCGACGCGGGGGCCCGCGGCGGGGTGGCGGCCGCCGTGATCGGCCTGCTCGCCGTCCTCGTCGGCCGCTTCCCCGAGGGACCCTACGAGGCCCTGCGCACGGCGGTGTCCCGGCTCCGCCCCGAGCGCCGGGCGGCCCTGACGCCCGTGGGCGCCCGTGCCCGCCGGTATCTCCGTACCGCCGGCGGCGGGCTGCCCGGAACGGTCGGGGCGCCCGCCGCCGGACGCCGGTCCGGCTCCGCGGCCCTGCGCACGACGGCTCCGGGGCACGGCTCCACGGCCTCCCGCACCGTCCCACCGACCGGTGGGCCCGTGGCGGCCGCACCGGCCGCCCCCGGCCGGGGAACCGGCCCCCGCCCGGCCCCCACCGCACGGGCCGGCCCTCACGGCGAAGCCGGACCGCGCCCGCGTCCCGCCGCACCGGCCGCCCCCGGCCCGCACCCGGCGGCCACCGCGCCGGTCGGCGCCGGCCGGGGAAGCGGGCCCCGCCGAGGGGCCGGTGCGAGAAGGCGGGCGGGTGGCGGAGGCGACCGCCGGGGCGGGGCGGGCGGGGAGGCGATGGCCGCCCGGGGGCTGCGCGTCGCCTACGGCGGGTTCACTGCTCTCGACGGGGCGGCGCTCGACGTCCCGGCGGGCCGGATCACCGCGGTCGTGGGGCCCAACGGGGCCGGCAAGAGCACCCTCTTCCACTGTCTCGCGGGGACGCTGCGCCCCTCGGGCGGGCAGGTGCTGTTCGCGGGGCGCGACATCACCCGGCTGGCGGCGCACGCGCGGACGCGGCTGGGGATCGCGCGGACCTTCCAGCAGCTGGCGGTCTTCCCGTCGCTGACCGTGGCCGAGAACGTGCGCGTGGGCGCCGAGCAGGGCCGGGCCTCCGGCCCGGGGGCGACGGAGCGGGCGTTGCGGCTGCTCGGTCTCGACGGGCCGGTGCGGTCCCTGCCCGCGGCGGGGCTGCCGACCGGAACGCTCCGGCGCGTGGAACTGGCCAGGGCGCTCGCCGGGAACCCGGGGGTGCTGCTGCTCGACGAACCCGCGGCCGGCCTCGACACCGGCGAGGTGACCGCGCTGGCCCGGGTGCTGCGGGCGCTCGCCGCGGACGGCATGGCCCTCCTGGTCGTCGAGCACGACCTCGATCTGGTGGCCGACCTGGCGCACACCGTCCACGTCATGGCGGCGGGACGGATCGTCGCCTCGGGGCCCGCCGACCGCGTCCTGGACACGGGGGCCGGCGGATGAGCATCGCCCTGCGCGACGCGCGCGTACGCTACGGCCCCCTGGAGGCCCTGCACGGCGTGAGCCTGGTCGCCCCGGACCCCGGCCTCACCGTGCTGCTGGGCCGCAACGGCTCCGGCCGTACGACCGTGCTGCGCGCCCTCGCCGGGGCCGTGCCGCTGTCGGCCGGTGCCGTCGTCTGGGACGGCGCCGACGTGACGCGGCTGCCCGCGTTCGAGCGGGCCCGGCGCGGGCTGTGCCTGATCCCGGAGCGCCGGGCCGTGTTCGGTTCGCTGACCGTCCGCGAGAACCTGGAGCTCGGGTCGGCCGGCCTCGCGGCCGCCCTGGGGGCCTACCCGCAGCTGGAACCGCTCCTGCCCCGCCGCGCGGGCACCCTCTCCGGCGGTGAACAGCGCATGCTGGCCCTCTCCCGCGCCCTGTCGTCCCGCGCGCGCGTGGTGCTCGTCGACGAACCCGCCCAGGGCATGTCACCGGCGGTCGCGGCCCGGACGTACGCGCTGCTCGGCGCTCTCGGCACGTGCGTGGTGATCGCCGAGCAGCGGCTGCCGCCGGCGCTGCGCGCGCGGGCGGGCCGGACGACGTACGTCCATGAGCTGCGCCGTGGCGCGGTCGTGTTCAGCGGAGAAGCCACCGAGACGGCGGTACGAAGCGGTGGGCCGCCGGGTGCGAGCGGTGGCCCGCCGGGTTCAGGGGCGGGCCGAACAGGGCGGGAGCCCCGGTCCGGGAGGCGCCCGTCGCCTTCGGGATGACGAGCTTGACGCCCTTGGGCAGCCGGTTCGGGCTGCCGCCGATCTTCTTCTTGTTGACGTTGTAGAGCGTCTGCCAGCCGCCTTGCACCCGGTACTTGCGGGCGATCGACGCGAGCGTCTCGCCGGTCTTCACCACGTGGAAGGGGCCCTGCAGGCCGTACGACCGGGAGCACTGGGGCCAAGCCCCCCAGCCCTGTTCGGCCAGGACCTTCTCGGCGACCTTGATCTGCTGGGCGCGGGTGGCGAGATCGGCGCGGGGGGCGTAGGCGAGGCCGCCGAACCGGACCCAGGTGGGCTGCCAGAACTGGAGGCCGCCGTAGAAGCCGTTCCCGGTGTTCGCGTGCCAGCGGCCGCCGCTCTCGCACTGGGCGAGGCAGGTCCAGGGCCACCCGTCGTTCGCGCAGTCGTAGGCCCCCTTGACCTCTCCGGGACCGGGGAGCGGGGGCGGCGCCGCGGCCTGTGCGTCGGCGGGAACGAGGGCGGCCAGTACGGCGGCGACCGCGGCCGCGTACCGCACGCGTCCGCCCGGCAGCCGGGACACGGTGTGCGTGGTCGGCGGAATCCGCCTGGTCGGCATGAAGGACATCGCGCCACGCTAAGCAGCGCGTCCCGCTCACCCGCCGAGCCCGCGCCCGGCGCGCCCAGGGCCCCACCCGGTCGGACGACCGGGTGGGGCCTTGTGCCCGGGACGAGGGGGAGCGTGGCTCAGATGTCGAGCCGCTGCCCGGGCACGATCAGGTCGGGATCACCGCCGATCACGGTCTCGTTGGCGGCGTAGATCTTCCGCCAGGTGGTCCCGTGCCGTGCGGCGATGCCGCTCAGGGTGTCGCCCTCGCGGACGGTGTAGTCGCCCCGGGACGAGCCGCGGCCGACGTGGCCCGCGGAGCGGGCCGGCGTCTTCGCCGGTTCCCGCTTCGCCGGGGCGGACCGCCGGACCGGCTCGCTCGCCGGTTTCGAGGCCGGCTCGGTGCTCGCCGATCCCCCGGTCCGTCCCGCGCCCGAGGAGCCGGGCGCGTTCCCGTAGGCCCCGGCGCGGGCCGAGCAGGTGGGCCAGGCGCCCCACCCCTGTGCGCTCTGGACCTTGGTCGCGATGGCTATCTGCCCGCTCCTGGACGCCTTGTCGGCGGTGGGCGCGTACGCCGTGCCGCCGTAGGCGCGCCAGGTGCCGGCGGAGAACTGGAGCCCCCCGTAGTAGCCGTTGCCGGTGTTGATGTGCCAGTTGCCGCCGCTCTCGCACTGGGCGATGCGGTCCCACACTCCGTTGTCGGCCGCGGCGGCGTCGCCGCTCGCGGCGAGCAGTCCGAGCGGGGCGAGAAGTGCCGCCCCGGCGAGGACCGCCGTCGTACGTGTCTTGTTCGCCGTACGAGCCTTGTGACTGTTCTCGTGGGTGCTATCGGCACATGCGGACATGTATTTCCCTCTCGAAACACCCGGGGTCCCCCAGGAGGGAACGCGACGACCTGCGCGTTGGACGCGGCCGTCGCGCTCCGACCCGCCCGCCGGCGGCGTGCTGTGATCCGAGGAGGATCGGCCGGCGGACGTACCCGAGCGGTGCTCGTTGCACACGGCGGAGGAATCTATGGAGCCGGGCGCCCCGATATCAACCAACTCCTTGTCATTCGAGGCCAGTTAGCCGTTACCGCAGGTACCGTCGATTTTCGGCCACCCATTTCATTGGGTGATTTCCGGATTTGTCGACCCTCACCTTTCGCGATCTGTGACCCACTTCACCCATTCAACTTCCGCGGTACTCCTACAAGTTGACTGGGAGTAACCAATTCCGGGGGTGCCTTCACCCTGGGCGTCGGATGGTTCGATTCCGTTCGCTCCCGGGCGTGACTCCGGCCACAGATCACCCGTTGACATCTTCATGAGCCGGGAACCACCGGTTCATGGGCCGGGAGCCACCCGGCACCGCCACGCACCGCATCCCGAGGAGCCACCGTGCCGCGCATGCTCGACGTCAGCGACGACGTACGCGCCGAGATCGGCGACGAAGAAGCCGACCGGCTGCTCGCCGGAGAGAACGCCCCCGGCAGTTACGACTGCACGTCGTGCCGCACCCCGGGCGACTCGGAACAGGAGCGCACCAGCACCGTCCTGTTCATCGGCGACGAGACCGCCGTCCTCGCCTTCGCCCACGCCACCTGCCTGCCCTCGCAGGTCGTCCAGGTCACCGAGGAACAACTCCAGGGCGCCGTCCGCTCGATCCACCCCGACGGCGCGCCCGCCGACCTCGCCCCCGAGCAGGCCGTGCTCGGGGTCACCAGCGGACTCGTCCTGATCAACGGCGAGTTGCACCCGGCGCTCGTCGTCGAGCCGACCGGGCCGATCGTGCGGCCCGGCTCGACCGACATCGGCGACGACTTCCTGCCCCTGCTGATCGAGCAGGGCTTCATGCCCGCGACCGAGCTGAGCTCGGTGCCGCCGGTCCTGTACGGCTGGTCCGTGCTGCTCGCGGCGGGCCAGCTGCACGCCGTGCTGCAGCCGGGCAGCGGCGGCGGCTCGCCGGTCGCCTGGTGGCAGGCCCACCAGGCGCTCCAGGTCACCGACAGCTGGCGCGCCGCCGCCAACAAGCTCCAGCAGGTGCTCCTGTTCGCGGCGCCGGTCGGCTCGATCGGCCGTCAGCCCCGGGAGGACCTGCTGCGCGACGCGCTCGACAAGGCGGCGGCCAACGGCAAGCTGGTCGCGGCGGCGATGCCGCTCGCCGGTACCTGAGAGCGGCCGGACGGGGCGCGGCGGGGAACCGCGGGCAGCCGGCCGGCGCCGGCCAGGGGTGCCCGTGCGGTTCCCCGCGCCCCCGCGCGCGCCGCTCACTCCTGACGGCCCGCGAAATGACCGTTCCGGCCGCATCTGTTGGGCCGCGGGGTCGTTGGCACGTACGTGCACACCTACGACGTCCCCGGCCACCGGCCCTTCCAGCCGGTCCCTCCCTCTGGCTCCCCCCACCGTCCGAGCAGAGAGGTGGCGGCGTCGCGACCGGTGCATGACCCTCATCAGGGCGGTTCATCCGCCACGCCGATCTACGACGCGCTCTACGCCGAGTGGATCAGATCGTTCAGGACCCTGCCCGGTGACCGGCACGGTGAGGAGAACCTGGAGTTCAAGGCCTTCGGGCTCCTCGGGCGCGGCCCGAACTCGTTCAGCTCCTCGGGCACGTACAGCTCGTACAGCGCGGGGGCGCAGACCGCCCGGCAGATCACCGCACAGCACGGGCACACCGCGATGACGACGGCCGGCTGGCAGCCCGTCACCCGTCAGCACGGCGCCGGGACGCACCACGTCCCGGCCGCGCTGCCGCCCGCCCCGCGCCGGGGCCTGTGAGCGGCGAGGTCCGTGAGCGGTGACGCGTGAGGGGCGGCTCCCCCGGGGAGCCGCCCCTCACGCGTCGCCCGTGGGCGTTACTTCTTCTTGTTCGTGCCGCGCTTCTCGCGCACCCGCACCGAGATGTGGATCGGGGTGCCCGCGAAGCCGAACTCCTCGCGCAGCCGGCGCTCGATGAAGCGGCGGTAGCCGTGCTCGATGAAGCCGGAGGCGAAGAGCACGAACCGCGGGGGCTTGGTGCCCGCCTGCGTGCCGAACAGGATGCGGGGCTGCTTGCCGCCGCGGACCGGGTGCGGGTGGGCGGCGACCAGCTCGCCGAGGAAGGCGTTCAGCCGGCCGGTCGGGACACGGGTCTCCCAGCCGTCCAGGGCCGTCTCGATCGCCGGGACGAGCTTCTCCATGTGCCGGCCCGTGCGGGCCGAGACGTTCACCCGGGGCGCCCAGGCAACCTGGGCGAGCTCGGTCTCGATCTCCCGCTCCAGGTAGTAGCGGCGCTCCTCGTCGAGGGTGTCCCACTTGTTGAAGGCGAGGACGATGGCGCGGCCGGCGTCGACGGCCATGGTGACGATGCGCTGGTCCTGCACCGAGATGGTCTCGGCCGCGTCGATCAGGATGACCGCGACCTCGGCCTTCTCGACGGCGGCGGCGGTGCGCAGCGAGGCGTAGTAGTCGGCGCCCTGCTGGAGGTGGACGCGCTTGCGGATGCCCGCCGTGTCGACGAACTTCCAGGTGATGCCGCCGAGTTCGATGAGCTCGTCGACGGGGTCACGGGTGGTGCCCGCGATCTCGTTGACGACCACGCGGTCCTCGTTCGCCACCTTGTTCAGCAGCGAGGACTTGCCGACGTTCGGGCGGCCGATGAGGGCGATGCGGCGGGGACCGCCGACCGCGGTGCCGAAGGTCTGCGCCGGGGCCTCGGGCAGCGCCTCCAGGACGGCGTCGAGCATGTCGCCGGTGCCGCGGCCGTGCAGCGCGGAGACCGGGTGCGGCTCGCCGAGACCGAGGGCCCACAGGTACGAGGCGTCGGACTCGCCGCTCATGCCGTCGACCTTGTTGGCGCACAGGACGACGGGCTTGCCGGCCTTGCGCAGGAGGCGTACGACCGCCTCGTCGGTGTCGGTCGCGCCGACCTTGGCGTCGACGACGAAGACGACCGCGTCGGCGGCCTCGATCGCGTACTCGGCCTGGGCGGCGACGGACGCGTCGATGCCGAGGACGTCCTGCTCCCAGCCGCCGGTGTCGACGAGCTTGAAACGGCGGCCCGCCCACTCGGCCTCGTAGGTCACGCGGTCGCGGGTGACGCCGGGCTTGTCCTCGACGACGGCCTCGCGGCGGCCGATGATGCGGTTGACCAGGGTCGACTTGCCGACGTTCGGGCGGCCGACGACGGCGAGGACGGGCAGCGGGCCGTGGCCCGCCTCCTCGATCGCGCCCTCGACGGCCTCGATGTCGAAGCCCTCTTCCGCGGCGAGCTCCATGAACTCCGCGTACTCGGCATCGCCAAGCGCCCCGTGATCGTGCTCTGCCGAGCCGTCGGGCTGGATGTGGTCGTTCATGAAGTCCGTACCTCGTCGTTCATTCGTGGTGATCGGTGGATCACCCGAAACCAGGTGATCCACTACTAAGTGTCGCCTAACGCCCGGCCGGGCGCCCGGCGTTTTCCCGCCGCCCGGTCAGATGTCTGGCGTGGTCCAGGTGGGCGCTGAGCTGCTTCTGGATGCGGCCGGTGGCCTCGTCCAGCGCCTGTCGCGTGCGTCGGCCGCTGCCGTCGCCCGCTTCGAAGGGGTCGCCGAAGACGACGTCGACCCTGCTGCGCAACGGTGGCAGCGCCTTGGTCAGCCGGCTGGTGCGCTCGGTGCTTCCCAGCACCGCGACCGGGACGATCGGGGCTCCGCTGCGCACCGCGAAGTACGCGAGCCCGGCCCGCAGCGAGGCGAAGTCGCCCTCGCCCCGGGTGCCCTCGGGGAAGATCCCGAGGACTCCGCCGGCCGACAGGACGCCGAGGGCGTCGGTGATGGCCGCCCGGTCGGCGATCTCCCGGTCGACCTTGAGCTGGCCGATGCCCAGCAGGAACGGGTCGAGCGGGCCGACGAACGCTTCCTTCTTGATCAGGAAGTGCGTGGGCCTGGGCGCGACGCCCATGACCATCGGCCCGTCGATGTTGTGCGCGTGGTTCACGGCCAGGATCGCCGGGCCGGTCGCGGGGACCTTCCAGGCGCCGAGCACGCGCGGCTTCCACAGCCCGTACATCAGGCCGACGCCGATGCGGCGTCCGACCTCGGCGCCTCTGGCGGAGGGTGCGGTCACTTGGCGGCCCGCTTCTCCTCGACGAGGGTGACGACACACTCGATGACCTGCTGGAGCGTGAGGTCGGAGGTGTCCACCTCGACCGCGTCGTCCGCCTTGGCGAGGGGGGAGGTCTTACGGCTGGAGTCCGCCGCGTCGCGCTTGACCAGGGCCTCACGGGTCGCGTCTATGTCCGCGTTCTTCAGCTCACCGCTGCGCCGGGCGGCACGCGCCTCCGGGGAGGCGGTGAGGAAGATCTTCAGGTCGGCGCCGGGCAGCACGGTGGTGCCGATGTCCCGGCCCTCGACGACGATGCCGACCGGCGCGGACCCGGCGAGGACGCGCTGCAGCTCGGTGATGCGGGCACGCACCTCGGGGACGGCGCTGACCGCGCTGACCTTGGAGGTGACCTCCTGCGTACGGATCGGGCCGGCGACGTCGGTCCCGTCGACCGTGATGGTCGGCTCGGCCGGGTCGGTGCCGGAGACGATCTCCGGCTTGCCGGCCACGGCGGCGATCGCGGAGGGGTCCGTGATGTCGATGTCGTTGCTGACCATCCACCACGTGATGGCGCGGTACTGGGCCCCGGTGTCCAGGTAGCTCAGACCGAGCTTGGCGGCCACGGCCTTCGAGGTGCTCGACTTGCCCGTGCCGGAGGGGCCGTCGATGGCGACAATCACAGCCGGAGCGGTACGGGCGGCGCCGTTTTCCACGGTGGGAACACCTTCCTGGTGCGGGGTGGAGGTCTCTGCGGGGCGCGAGCGCGCCCCGCACAAGGTTACCGGCCCCGCGGACCCCGTATTACTGGCCCGTCCCGGCGGCGGTGACGGCGGCCGTTCCCGGCGGCCGGGACGGCGGCGGTGGCCCTCCCCGCCGCGGGACCGGACGCCCCGCCCCGGCGCCGGTCTCACGCCGGTCTCACTGGCGCAGTGCCCAGCCCCGCTCCCGCAGGGCCGCGCCGAGCACCGGCACCGCCTTCGGCTCCACCATCAGCTGCACCAGACCGGCCTGCTGGCCGGTCGCGTGCTCGATGCGTACGTCCTCGATGTTGACCCCGGCCATCCCCGCGTCGGCGAAGATGCGGGCGAGCTGGCCGGGCTGGTCGTCGATGAGGACGGCCACGACCTCGTAGACGCGCGGCGCGGAGCCGTGCTTGCCGGGGACGCGGACCTGGCCCGCGTTGCCGCGCCGCAGGACGTCCTCGATCCCGCCGGCGCCCTCGCGGCGCTTGGCCTCGTCCGAGGACTGAAGGGCGCGCAGGGCCTGGACCGTCTCGTCGAGGTCGGCGGAGACGTCCGCGAGGAGGTCCGCGACGGGGCCCGGGTTCGCGGAGAGGATGTCGATCCACATCCGGGGGTCGGAGGCCGCGATCCGGGTCACGTCGCGGATGCCCTGCCCGCACAGCCGTACCGCCGTCTCCTCCGCGTGCTCCAGGCGCGCGGCGACCATGCTGGACACCAGGTGCGGCATGTGCGAGACGAGCGCCACGGCGCGGTCGTGGGCGTCCGCGTCCATCACGACGGGCACGGCACGGCAGTGCGAGACCAGCTCCAGGGCGAGGTTCAGGACCTCGGTGTCCGTGTCCCGGGTCGGGGTGAGCACCCAGGGCCGTCCCTCGAACAGATCGCCGCTGGCGGCCAGCGGGCCGGACTTCTCGCGGCCCGACATGGGGTGCGTGCCGATGTACGAGGTGAGGTCGAGGCCGAGCGCCTCCAGCTCGCGGCGGGGGCCGCCCTTGACGCTGGCGACGTCGAGGTAGCCGCGGGCGAGGCCGCGCCGCATGGCGTCCGCGAGGGTCGCGGCGACGTGGGCCGGCGGTGCGGCGACGATCGCGAGGTCGACCGGCCCCTCGGGGGCCTCGTCCGTGCCGGCGCCGAGCGCGGCCGCCGTACGGGCCTGCTCCGGGTCGTGGTCGGTGAGGTGGACGACGACGCCGCGGGCGGCGAGCGCGAGGGCCGCGGACGTGCCGATCAGCCCGGTTCCGATGACGAGCGCGGTCCTCACTGGGCGATGTCCTTACGGAGTGCGCCCGCGGCGCCGAGGTAGACGTGGACGACGTCGGCGCGCGGCCGGTCGGACTCGATGTGCGCGAGGACACGGACGACTCGGGGCATCGCACCCTCGATGTCCAGTTCCTGCGCGCAGATCAGCGGGACGTCGACGATGCCGAGCTTGCGGGCCGCCGCGGCCGGGAAGTCGCTGTGCAGATCGGGCGTCGCCGTGAACCAGATGCTGATCAGGTCGTCCGTGGTGAGCGCGTTGCGCTCCAGGATGGCGGTGAGCAGCTCGCTGACCTGCTCGTCCATGTGCCCGGCCTCGTCCCGTTCCAGTTGGACGGCGCCCCGGACCGCTCGTACCGCCACGGTGATGCTCCTCGCTGATCTGTGTGCACGTCGTGTCACACCAGCGTAGCCAGCCCTCCGCGGGCGGGTGCGCGGCGCCCGCCAGACGAGACGGGGGCCGCGCACCGGATCCGGCCGGATCCGGCCGCCCGGCGGCGTCGGTGTCACCCGAATCGCCCCATTCCGCGGTTTGGTGGGAGAACGCGCCTGTGCGCCTCTGGACTCGGGCGGACGCGTCCGCTCTCATGGCAGGAGACCCGCCCCCGGGGGAGGACCGGATGAAGCGACCAGGACCCCTGCTCACCCTTCTCGCGGGGCTGGTGTTCGCCGTGGTCCTGCTGGTGGTCAACGCGACGACGGGGACGAAGAACACGTCGAACCCGTACCGGCAGGCGTCACCGGGCGTCTCGGCCACCGCGCCGACCGCCTCCGCCTCGCCGTCGCCGAGCCCCTCGCCGTCCCGCAGCGCCGTTCCCAACGCCGACTACGCGGGCCGCACCGACGACAACACCTCGGCGGTCGCGATCTCCCTGCGGGGCGGCAGGGCGATCGCGTACTTCTGCGACGGGCACGACAAGGAGTCCTGGCTGAAGGGTGCCGTCGAGGACGACGGCACGATGAAGCTCACGGGCACGAACGGCGACGAGCTGAACGGAACCCTCCGGGACCACAAGCTGATCCGCGGCACCGCCGACGTCGGCGGGCAGCGGTACGCCTTCACGGCCGACCGGGCCGTCAGGCCCTCCGGCCTGTACCGGGCGACGGCCACCGTGCGCGGCGCGAAGATCGACGGCGGCTGGATCGTGCTGCCCGGCGGAAAGCAGGTCGGCGTCGTCGAGCGCGACGGCACGCCTTCGGCGGCACCGGAGATCGACCCGGAGACCGGTGCCGTGACGATCGACGGCCAGAAGATCATCGCCCGCCCCGTCACCCCCTGACCTCCTCCTCCACAGGGAGCCGTTGATGACCGTGGACCCGAACGCCGCCACCCAGGGCTTTCCCTCTCCCCCACCCGGCCCGGGCCGTCCGGGCGCGGCCCGCTATCTGGTCCCGGCCCTGGTCGCGGCGGCCGTCGCGGTCGGCCTCGGCGTCTACGGCAAGGTCCACGACCCCACGGGAACGGCCTTCGACCTCGCCGGCTTCAGCAGCACGGGCGCCGTGAAGTCCTGGCTGGCGACGACGGCGTTCTTCTTCGCCCTCGTCCAGCTCGTCTCGGCGCTGATGCTGTACGGGAAGCTGCCGGGCCCGGGGTGGTCGGCGGCGCTGCACCGGTGGTCGGGACGGATCGCGTTCCTGGTGACGGTGCCGGTCGCGGTGCACTGTCTGTACGCGTTGGGCTATCAGACGTACAGCACACGTGTCATGTGGCACTCGCTCCTGGGGTGCTTCTTCTTCGGTGCCTTCAGTGCCAAGATGCTGCTGCTCCGCTCGGAGCGCCTGCCCGGCTGGCTGCTGCCCGTCATCGGCGGCCTCGTCTTCGCCGTGCTCACCGCCGTCTGGCTGACGTCCGCCTTCTGGTTTTTCCGTACGTTCGGAGTGACGACATGACCCACCGCTCGACGCGGCGCACGGTGATCCTCGCCACGGGGGCGTCCGCGCTGCTCGCGGGGTGCAGCCAGTACGGCAGCGGCAGCAGTTCCTCGGACGCGTCCCCGAAGGCCTCCAGCGGCCAGGAGCTCGCCACGACGAGCGACATCCCGGTCGGCGGAGGCACGGTCTTCAAGGACCAGAAGGTCGTCGTCACCCAGCCGACGAAGGGCGACTTCAAGGCCTTCTCGGCGATCTGCACGCACGCGGGCTGCACGGTGAACAAGGTCGCGGACGGCACCATCGACTGCCCGTGCCACGGGAGCAGGTTCAGCGTCGAGGACGGGGCGGTCAAGGCCGGTCCCGCGCCGCGCCCGCTGCCCGCGGAGAAGATCACGGTGCAGGGAAACTCGATCCGTCTGGCGTGAGCGGGCCCGTACGCTCCGGACATGCGCTCCGAACCTCCCGTGCCCCAGACGGCCCCGATGCCCCCGGCGTCCCCGGCACCGCCGGTACCGTCCGCGTCCTCCGCCGCGCCCGCGCCGGCGATCTCCGCGGCCGGACTTCGCCTGGTGCGGGACCACACGGTCTACTCCTGCGTGATGGGCTCACGCGCCTTCGGGCTGGCCACGGACGGCAGTGACACGGACGTCCGGGGCGTCTTCCTCGCCCCGACCGCGCTGTTCTGGCGCTTCGAGAAACCGCCGACGCATGTCGAGGGCCCGGCGCCGGAGCAGTTCAGCTGGGAACTGGAGCGGTTCTGCGCGCTCGCGCTGCGCGCCAACCCGAACATCCTGGAGTGCCTGCACTCCCCGCTCGTCGAGGACGTGGACGACACCGGACGCGAGCTCCTCGCCCTGCGCCGGGCGTTCCTCTCCCGCCAGGCGCACGAGACCTTCACCCGCTACGCCCTGGGCCAGCGCAAGAAGCTGGAGGCCGACGTCCGTACGCACGGCGCCCCGCGCTGGAAACACGCCATGCACCTGCTGCGCCTGCTGACGAGCTCGCGCGATCTGCTGCGCACCGGGTCGCTGACGATCGACGTGGCGGACCAGCGCGAGCCGCTGCTCGCGGTGAAGCGGGGCGAGGTGTCCTGGAGCGAGGTCGAGCGCCGGATGGTCCGGCTGGCGGCGGAGACCGACGAGGCGGCCGTCCGCAGCCCGCTCCCGCCCGAGCCCGACCACGCGCGCGTGGAGGACTTCCTCGTCCGGGTCCGCCGGGCCTCAGCGCTCCGGGACACCACCGGCGGCCGGTAGCCCTCCCGGGACGCCCTCCGCCGCCCGGACACCGTCCCGCCCTCCCCGGACCCCGTCCAGACGGACCCTGACGACGAAGGCGTGCAGGGCGTCGTACGCGGAGGGGGCGTCCGGCAGCGCCGAGGCCTCCTGCGCCTCGTCGAGGAGGGCGTGCAGACGCTCCACGTCCTCCGCCACGCGTGCGCGCGCGATGTCGGCGGCTCCGTGCTCGCGCTCCGCCTTCACGGCGATCAGGTCCGGGAGATACGCGGGGGACGCGATCTGCCCGGCCAGCGTGGGCAGATCGGCCTGGACCTCGCCGGTGCGCATGAGGTGGATGCCGGTGAGCAGCACCCGGAACGTGTAGAGCAGCGGCTTGAGTTCGCCGCTCTTCTCGAAGAGCCGCCACTGCGTGGCCGCGAACCCGCGGTAGTGGTGGGCGTGATGGCGGGTGACGACCCCGGGGGCGAGCGAGATCAGCTCACGGTGTTCCTCGCCGGTGTGCACGACCAGCGGCGACAACAGCTGTTCCAGCACATAGCCGTTGCGCCGCAGCATCAGCCGGACGAACTTGCGCAGGTCGTGGGTGACCAGGTCCATCTCGGTGCCGTTCTCCCACCACATGCGCGACCGGGTCTCCTCCGGCTCGCGCAGCCCGACCAGGTCGGCCGTCGGCAGCACATGGACACCGCGCAGGTCGACGTCGGAGTCGCGGGAGGGAAAGCCGTACAGGTGCGCCCCGGAGACGGTGGCGAAGAGCACGGGGTCGGGCTGTTCGCCCACCACGCTCGCGAGGTCGGCGCCGGTGCCGAGGACGTCTGTCATGGATCAAGCATCCCAGAGCGCCCCCAGCGCCATGAGGTCGCTGTGGTACTCGATGCGGTCGGCCCAGTCGCCGGGCCAGACCTCCGAGCCGTGATGGGCGCCCGCGAACGCGCCGGTCAGGCAGGCGATCGAGTCGGAGTCGCCCGAGGTGCAGGCGGCCCGGCGCAGCGCGGTGACGGGCTCGTCGACGAACATCAGGAAGCACAGCAGGCCGGTGGCGAACGCCTCCTCGGCGATCCAGCCCTCGCCGGTGGCGAGACAGGGGTCGTCTTCGGGGGAGGCGGTGCGCACGGCCTGGCGGAGGTTCTCCAGGACCGCGATGCACTCGTCCCAGCCGCGGGATATGTACTGCTCGGGGCCGGCGTCGTGGCAGAAGGTCCACAGGTCGCCGAGCCAGCGGGAGTGGTAGCGGTACCGGTTCTCGTGCGCGTACGCGAGCAGCAGGCCGATCAGTTCCGCGGGCTCGGCGCCCTGGGAGAGCAGCCGGACGGTGTACGCGGTGAGGTCCGAGGCGGCGAGCGCGGTGGGATGGCCGTGGGTGAGCGCGGCCTGGAGCTGGGCGGCGCCCGCGCGCTGTTCGTCGCTGAGTCCGCGGGCGAGTCCGACGGGCGCCACGCGCATGTTGGCGCCGCAGCCCTTGGAACCGGTCTGGCTGGCCTCCTGCCAGCGGCGCCGCTCGTCCTTGAGGAGGTTGCAGGCGACCAGGCAGGTCCGGCCGGGGGCCCGGTTGTTCTCGGGCGACTGGTACCAGTTCACGAACTCCTCGCGCACCGGCCGTTCCATCCACAGCGGGCCGAGCAGTCCGCGGTCCATGGCGGTGCGCAGTCCGTTCGCCAGCGCCAGGGTCATCTGGGTGTCGTCGGTGACGATCGCGGGGCGGGGCAGCGCCATCTGCCGCCAGGGGCCGCACTTCTCGAGGATGGCGGGCACGGTGCTGAACTCGGTGGGGAACCCGAGCGCGTCGCCGAGGGCGAGGCCGATGAGGGAACCGGTGGCGGCGCGTTTGGTGAGGGTCGTGCTGGTCATCGGGGCCGTCCTTACGAGGTGGGACGCAGCAGGGGTGGGTGCAGAACCTTGGCGCCGCCCGCGCGGTACAGGGCGGCGGGTTTGCCGCGGCCGCCGGTGAGGCGGGCGGCACCGGGGACCTGTTCGACGAATCCCGGCGTGGCGAGGACCTTGCGCCGGAAGTTGGGCCGGTCGAGCGCCGTGCCCCACACCGTCTCGTAGACGTGCTGCAGCTCTCCGAGGGTGAACTCGGGCGGGCAGAAGGACGTGGCGAGACAGGAGTACTCCAGTTTGGCGCCCACGCGCTCGTGGGCGTCGGTGAGGATCCGGTCGTGGTCGAAGGCGAGCGGGCCGAGTTCGTCGAACGGCAGCCACATGGCCTGCGCCGCGTCACCGCCGCCGTGCGGTTCGGGAGGGTCGGGCAGCAGCGCGGCGAAGGCGACGGAGACGACCCGCATACGGGGGTCGCGGTCGGGTTCGCTGTAGGTGCGCAACTGCTCCAGGTGGAGCCCCGTCAGGTCCGACAGGCCGGTCTCCTCGGCGAGTTCACGCCGGGCCGCCTCCTCGGCGGACTCGCGCGGCAGCACGAAGCCGCCGGGCAGGGCCCAGCGGCCGGCGTAGGGTTCCGTTCCCCGCTCGACGAGCAGTACCTGGAGTGCGCCCGCGCGCACGGTCAGGACGGCCAGGTCGACGGTGACGGCGAAGGGCTCGAAGGCGTACTTGTCGTAGCCCTCGGGTGCCGCACCCCCGGGCGCGCGGCTCTCGCCTGTCGCCACCCCCACGCCCCTCTCTTTATGGTCATCTTGACCATGGTCACTACGACTATAAAGGGAGCGGTGGATGTCAACAAGGTTCTCGGTCGGGGAAGTTGCGGTCGCTTGCGCCGAGGCGGAAACGAATCGGCCGGCCCCGGAGACGTTCCGGGACCGGCCGTGTCAGCGTGCTTCCGGGGTCAGAGACCGACCTCGGCCATGAGCATGCCGACCTCGGTGTTCGACAGGCGGCGCAGCCAGCCCGACTTCTGGTCGCCCAGGGTGATCGGGCCGAAGGAGACGCGCACCAGCTTGTCGACCGGGAAGCCGGCCTCGGCGAGCATGCGGCGCACGATGTGCTTGCGGCCCTCGTGCAGGGTCACCTCGACGAGGTAGTTCTTGCCGGTCTGCTCGACGACGCGGAAGTGGTCCGCCTTCGCGTACCCGTCCTCCAGCTGGATGCCGTCCTTGAGCCGCTTGCCCAGGTCGCGCGGGATCGGGCCCACGATGTGCGCGAGGTAGACCTTCTTCACGCCGTACTTGGGGTGGGTCAGCCGGTGCGCCAGCTCGCCGTGGTTGGTGAGCAGGATGACGCCCTCGGTCTCGGTGTCGAGCCGGCCCACGTGGAAGAGCCGCGTCTCGCGGTTCGTCACGTAGTCGCCGAGGCACTGGCGGCCCTCGTTGTCCTCCATCGTGGAGACGACACCGGCGGGCTTGTTCAGCGAGAAGAACTGGTACGACTGCGTCGCGACCGTCAGGCCGTCGACCTTGATCTCGTCCTTCTCCGGGTCGACGCGCAGACCCTGCTCCAGGACGATCTGGCCGTTGACCTCGACCCTGGCCTGGTCGACCAGCTCCTCGCAGGCACGCCGGGAGCCGTAGCCCGCACGCGCGAGGATCTTCTGCAGGCGCTCGCCCTCCTCCTCGGCACCCGGGAAGGTCTTGGGCAGCTTGATCTCCGGCTTGCCCGCGTACCGGTCGCGGTTGCGCTCCTCGGTCCGGGTCTCGTACTCGCGGGAGCGCGCGGGCTCCGTGCGGCCGCCGCGCTGCTGGCCCTGCTTGGGGCCGCCCTTGGCGCCGCCGCGCGCCGAGGCGCCGCGCCCGGACTTCGGGCCCTCGTGCGTGCCGCCGGGGCCTACGTCGTAGCGACGCTCCTCGGGACGGGGCTTGCTGGGACGCTTCGGCTGGTCGTCACGCCCCGCGCCCGAACCCGCCGCCGAGCCCCTCGGCTGGAAGCCGCTGCTTCCACCGCGCGAACCGCCGCCGCTTCCGCCGCGCGAACCGCCGCCGCTTCCGCCGCGCGAACCGCCGCTGCTTCCACCGCGCGAGCCGCCGCCGCTTCCGCGGGGCGCGCCACCGCCCCCTCGGGGGGCGCCGCTGCCGCGCGAACCGCCGCTTCCGCCGGTTCCGCGCGGGTTGCCGCGCCCGCTGTTCCTGCCACTGCCGCTGCCACTGCTTCGCATCAAAGTTCCGTCGTCGTCGTGTCGTCTGCGTCTGCATCCGGTGCGTCCGGATCGAACGACGGGACCCCTTCCAGCGTCTCTGCCTCGATCGCGTCCGCCTCGGGGAGGAAGGGCGCGAGCTCCGGGAGCTCGTCCAGGCCGCGCAGGCCCATTCGCTCCAGGAAGTAGTTCGTCGTCGTGTACAGGATCGCACCTGTTTCGGGTTCCGTGCCCGCCTCCTCGACCAGACCGCGCTGGAGGAGGGTGCGCATCACGCCGTCGCAGTTGACTCCGCGGACCGCCGAGACCCGCGACCGGCTCACCGGCTGGCGGTACGCGACGACGGCCAGGGTCTCCAGAGCCGCCTGGGTGAGCCGGGCCTGCTGACCGTCCAGGACGAAGCGTTCGACGGCGCTCGCGTAGGCGGGACGCGAGTAGAAGCGCCAGCCGCCCGCGATCAGCCTGAGCTCGAATCCGCGGCCCTGGACGGTGTACTCGTCGGCCAGGGCGTGCAGCGCGTCCGCGATCTGCCGCTTGGGCCGCTCCAGGATCCTGGCCAGGTGTTCCTCGGTGGCCGGCTCGTCCACGACCATCAGGACGGCCTCCAGGGCGGCCCCGAGATCGAGGTCGGCGACGGTGGGCGGCCCCGCGGAGGTGCCGGTGGTCTCCTCGCTCACGCCTTCTCCTTCTCGCTCCCGCGCCCTGCCCCGTCCTTCGCCGCTTCCGCCGGCCGGTCGAACTCGTCGGTCACCCTCGGCGTCCCTTCGCCTTCCCCGCCCGTCCAGCGCACCATGAGGTCACCGAGGGCCTCCTCCTGGTCGAGGGCGACGGCCTTCTCCCGGTAGAGCTCCAGCAGGGCCAGGAAGCGGGCGACCACGGTGAGGGTGTCGTCGGTGTCCTCGACGAGGGAGCGGAAACTGGCTTCGCCGCGTTCCCGCAGCCGCGCCACCACGATCCCGGCCTGTTCCTGCACGCTGACGAGCGGCGCGTGGATGTGGTCGACGTACACCTGCGGCTTGGGCTTGGGCTGCATGGCCTTGACGGCGAGCTTCGCGAAGCCCTCGGGCCCGATGCTGATGACGACCTCGGGCAGCAGTTCGGCGTACTGCGCCTCCAGGCCGACGGTACGGGGGTAGCGGCGGGCCTCCTCCGCCAGGCGCGTGTTGAAGATGTCCGCGATCTGTTTGTACGCGCGGTACTGCAGCAGCCGCGCGAACAGCAGGTCCCGCGCCTCCAGCAGGGCCAGATCGGCCTCGTCCTCGACCTCGGCGGCCGGCAGCAGCCGCGCCGCCTTCAGGTCGAGCAGTGTCGCCGCGACGACCAGGAACTCGGTCGTCTGGTCGAGGTCCCAGTCCGGGCCCATCGCCCGGATGTGCGCCATGAACTCGTCGGTGACCTTGGACAGCGCCACTTCGGTGACGTCGAGCTTGTGCTTGGAGATCAGCTGGAGCAGCAGATCGAAGGGCCCCTCGAAGTTCGAGAGCCGCACCTTGAAGACGCCGCCGTCCCCGGAGCCACCGGGAGCGCCTTCGGGATCCTCCCCGGGAGTCCCGGCCGGGGGTGCGGGAGCGGCCGGCGCGCCGGAGCCCGGTTCCGGGTGCGGGTCCGCGGATGCCGCAGGACCGCCCTGGGGCGCCTCGGGAGGTGCGACCGGCCCGTGGGGGCGCGCGGGCCGCGCGGGGCCTTCCACGGGCGCCTCGAAGGGCTCCGCGGAGGTGTTCGGGGGCTCGACGGTCCGTGCGGGCCCCGTACCCGCCGCGGCGGTCTCCCGGACCGGCCCCTGTGCCCGGACTCCCTCGCCCGGTCCCGGCACCCGCACCGCCGGCCGCACGGACGCAGCGGCGGCCTCGCCGGAGGTCCCGGAGGATCCGGCGGCCGCCATCGGGGGTCCGGGGGGACGCGTGGACGGCTCCGCGCCCGCTCCAGGCGCCCCGGCGGCCGCCACCGACGGTCCGGGGGGACGCCCGGGCGGCTCCGCGGTCGCTTCGGGCACCCCGGCGGGTGCCTCCGACGGTTCGGTCGAAGACTCGGGCTGCTCAGTGGTCTCGGGCGGAGCCGGTACCGCTCCGGGGCCGCGCCCCAGCGCACGCCGACGGCCGCCGGAGGCGGCTGACGGAGGCGGGACGTTCGCGGTCATAGCCGTCGAAGGCTACCGCTACCGCCCGCGCAGTCGCCGTACGAGAATGCTCGCGTCCCCGCGGGACTCCAGGTCCGCGAGGACCACGGCGACCGCCTCGCGGACGATCCGCCCGCGGTCGACGGCGAGCCCGTGTTCGCCGCGGAGCACCAGGCGCGCGTGCTCGAGGTCCATCAGTTCCTCGGCGGACACGTACACCGTGATCTTCTCGTCGTGCCGTTCCCGCCCGCTGGGCCGGCGGTTCGCGGCGCGCCCGCGCTTGCGGGACGACTGCACGGACGTGGAGGCGGCGGCAGAACCTTCCTGCGCCGGCCGGCCGCGCCCCGAACGGTCCGGGGCGCCGCCCCGGCTGCGCGACTCCCCCGCGTCGGACGGATCCGCGTCGGCGGCGACATGCTCGTCGCCCTCGCCGTCACCGCCCTGGACGGGCACCGCCTGGGGCGTGTCCTCCCCGGCCGCCGCGTCGCTCTCGCCGGCCGGAGCCGGCACCCGGGCCTCGCCGTTGGTCCGGCGGTTGGGGGTGGATGCCTGGAGCGCCATGCCCCCGGTGGTACGGAACAGTTCGTCGGCCCCCGGCAGACTCACTCGGCGTGACACCGGGCGAGCACCTCCCTGGCGAGCTGGCGATAGGCGGCGGCGCCGACGGAGTTGGAGGCGTACGTGGTGATCGGCTCGCCGGCGACCGTGGTCTCCGGGAAGCGGACGGTCCGGCCGATCACGGTGTGGTAGACGTGATCGTCGAAGGCCTCGACGACGCGCGCGAGCACCTCACGGCTGTGCACCGTGCGGGAGTCGTACATCGTGGCGAGGATGCCGTCGAGCTCCAGTTCCGGGTTCAGCCGTTCCTGGACCTTCTCGATCGTCTCGGTGAGCAGCGCGACACCGCGCAGCGCGAAGAACTCGCACTCCAGCGGCACGATCACCTTGTGGGCGGCCGTCAGCGCGTTCACGGTGAGCAGGCCGAGCGAGGGCTGGCAGTCGATCACGATGTAGTCGTAGTCGGCCATCAGCGGCTTCAGGGCGCGCTGCAGCGTGGACTCGCGGGCGACCTCGCTCACCAGCTGCACCTCGGCGGCGGACAGGTCGATGTTGCTGGGCAGCAGGTCCATGTTCGGGACCGCCGTCTTCAGCAGGACCTCGTCGGCCGCCATGCCCCGCTCCATGAGCAGGTTGTAGACGGTGAGGTCGAGCTCCATCGGGTTGACGCCGAGTCCCACGGACAGCGCGCCCTGCGGGTCGAAGTCGACGAGCAGCACCCGGCGTCCGTACTCCGCGAGCGCGGCCCCCAGGTTGATGGTCGACGTGGTCTTGCCGACGCCGCCCTTCTGGTTGCACATCGCGATGATCGTCGCGGGGCCGTGACTGGTCAGCGGACCCGGGATCGGGAAGTAGGGCAGCGGGCGCCCCGTCGGGCCGATGCGCTCACGGCGCTGACGGGCCGCGTCGGGCGCGAGCGTGGCCGCGTACTCCGGATCGGGCTCGTACTCGGCGTCGGGGTCGTAGAAGTGCCCTTCGGGCAGTTCGTCGTAGTCGGCGAAGTGGGTGTGGTTCTCGCCACTTCCGTTGCCGGCCATGGCGTTCACGTGATGGCCATCCATGCTCGGGTGTGCTGTCGGAGTCGTCCGGGGACTCTGGTGGGCTGCGAAGGTGCGGACAGCGACGGAGCCGACAGCCTCGAGCCCCGTGGTGTCCTGGCTCCGCGCCGGCATTCCTGGTTGACCACCCCCGGGAGTAAATGTCGACTCATTCACAAGTCGTCTTACCTCCTTGGTGACCAGGAAACTTCTCGATAGGTCAGCGTGGCACCATGCCGACGGTTGGCGACTCTATGGCGTGTCACCGCTCCGCAGCAACACAATCCGCCGGACCCGACCCGATGTGTCGGCAACCGAACACCCCTCTGTCAAGGGCGTAAGGCCGTCGCACGGCAGGTTTCACCGGTGTGCGAATCGGTTGAAGAGTTACGTTCGTGGCGAGTTGAACGAGTGTCGCAAAGTGACCCGACACACACCCGGCCGGACCTTGTCGGGCAAGGTCCGGCCTGGTGAGCAGTGTTGACGAGCCGTGTTGACGTATCGCCTTTTGTCAGCGCCGAGTCAGCCGCGAATGTCGACTCCCGCGTACGCCGGGGAACTCAGCCGAGCAGGCTCTCCAGCGCGACGTGCTCGAGCCCGTGGGCCTCGGCGACCTCGCGGTAAACAACCTTGCCGTCATGCGTGTTGAGACCCTTGGCCAGCGCGTTGTCACGGCGCAGCGCCTCGGTCCAGCCGCGGTTGGCGAGCTCCACGATGTACGGCAGCGTGGCGTTGGTCAGCGCGTACGTGGAGGTGTTGGGGACCGCGCCGGGCATGTTGGCGACGCAGTAGAAGACCGAGTTGTGGACCGGGAAGGTCGGCTCGGCGTGCGTGGTGGGACGCGAGTCCTCGAAGCAGCCGCCCTGGTCGATCGCGATGTCGACAAGGACACTCCCCGGCTTCATCCGCGAGACGAGCTCGTTGGTGACCAGCTTCGGGGCCTTGGCGCCGGGGATCAGCACGGCGCCGATCACGAGGTCGGCCTCGAGGCAGGCCTTCTCCAGCTCGAAGGAGTTGGACATGACGGCCTTGACCTTCGTACCGAAGATCTTGTCGGCCTCGCGCAGCTTGTTGATGTCGCGGTCGAGCAGCGTCACCTCGAAGCCCATGCCGATGGCGATCTGGGCGGCGTTCCAGCCGGAGACGCCGCCGCCGATGACGACGGCCTTGGCCGGCAGGACGCCCGGGACGCCGCCGGGCAGGACGCCGCGGCCACCGTTGGCGCGCATCAGCTGGTAGGCGCCGACCTGCGGGGCGAGGCGGCCCGCGACCTCGGACATCGGGGCGAGCAGCGGCAGCGCGCGGCTGGGGAGCTCGACGGTCTCGTAGGCGATGGCCGTGGTGCCGGACTCCAGGAGGGCGTCCGTGCACTCCTTGGAAGCGGCCAGGTGCAGGTAGGTGAAGAGCGTCTGGTCCTTGCGGAGGCGGTGGTACTCCTCCGCGATGGGCTCCTTGACCTTCAGCAGCAGGTCGGCGGTGGCCCAGACCTCGTCGGCGGTGCCGAGGATCTGCGCACCGGCGGCGACGTACTCCTCGTCCGTGATCGAGGAGCCGACACCGGCGTTCTGCTCGACGAAGACCTGGTGACCGTTGCGCACGAGCTCATGCACACCGGCGGGGGTGATGGCCACCCGGAACTCGTTGTTCTTGACCTCGCGGGGGATGCCGACCTTCACGTCGATCACGGTCCTTGACTCAGAGGGCTCTGGGGCTATGCATGCCGAGGCGATGCAAGCCAGGCAATGCATGTCATACCCGACGTACGGGAGCACACCGGGAGACACCACGGAAGAACGCGGCGGAGCCAGTCTAATGAAGGGATTCCCTCTGTCTAGCCTTTCAATGCATCAATCTTCAGTCGATGCACTGCGGATTTCGTAGGCGTTAGCGTCGCGTTCCAAGCCGGATGCGCTCTCCGGGAGCTCCTCTCCCAGCATGCGCCCGGCGGCCGCCCGGTGCAGCCGGGCGGCCGCCGGGTCGCCGAGCCGGTCCAGGGTGTCGGCCAGCCTGAGCTGCAGCGCGGCCTGCAGGCGCACGTCGTCCGCGCGGCGCGCCCACTCGACGGCCTCCTGGCAGGTGCGCAGCGACTCCTCGGGCCGTCCCGCGTACTCCTGGACGCGGGCCATCTCGCTCAACGCCCTTGCCTGGGAGGCGACATCGCCGTTCTTGCGGTGCCAGGCGACGGCGGCGCGCCAGTTGACCTGCGCCTCGCCGTAACGGCCCGCGTAGGTGTGCGCGCCGGCGATGCGCCCGTACAGCCGGGCGGCGTCCACGCGCTCGTCGCGCGCGAGCCGCTGGGCGAGCGCCCTGCCGAACCAGTCGGCGGCCCGGTCGTGGTCCCCCAGTTCCTGGTGGGCGCCGCCTACGGATTCCATCGCGCGGCCGGTCGCGTACGGGTCGTTCGCCTCGCGTCCGGCGTCGAGCGCGGCCCGGTAGCGGGCGAGGGCGTGGGTCCTGCGGCCGGTCTGCGCGTCCAGGTCGGCGAGGTTGAGCAGGGCGGCCGCCTTCTCGCGGGGCAGGTTCCGGCGCTCGGCGACGTCCAGGACGAGACGGTGGATGCCGTACAGGTCGGGCGCCGCGGCCCGGGTGCCGAAATGGGCGGCCATCGCCCGCACCAGGGCGGCCATCAGACGTCGGGCCAGGGTGTCCAGCTCCCCGTCGGCGGCCGCCGTCCGGGCCGAGGCGAGCAGCGCGGGCCTGCGGACGCGCAGCCACTCCTCGGCCGCCCGGGGGCTCGAGAAGCGCAGGGCGCGCGGCATCCCGGCGAGCTTCTCCCGGGCGGGCGAGCTGTCGGTCTCGGTGATGGCGCGGCAGGACACCAGCAGCCGTACGGTCCGCTCCAGCATCCGGGCACGGGCCAGCTGCACCTCGGCGGGCCGGTCGTGGGTGTCGACGAGCGCCCGGAGCAGGGGGTGGAAGCAGCCGGGGACCTCGTACTGCGGCAGCGGCGAGGGGATCGCCCGCAGCAGGCCGAGGCCGGTGAACTCGTCCAGCGTGGTGTGCGCCGCCTGGACCGAGCAGCCGGCCAGCGCGGAGGCGGTGTGCGGGTCGACGAGGCCCGCGGGAGCCAGCGAGAGCAGTCGCAGTATCCGCGCGGAGGTGCCCGGCAGGGAGCCGTACGAGAGCCGGAAGACGCGCTCCAGCAGTGTGCCGTCCTCGCCCTCGGTGCGCAGGTGTTTGGCGAGGTCGGCGACGGCGGCGGCGGGGCGCGCGGCGAGCCAGCCGCCGGCCAGCACCAGGGCGGTCGGCTGGCCCGCGCACAGTTCGACCAGTCCCTCGGCGGCGAGCGGGTCGACGGTGATGCGCACCGAGCCGGTGAAGTGGCCGAGGAGTTCGAGGGCGGACTTGGTGTCCAGGCCGCCCAGCGTGCAGGGGCGGACGTCCGCGATGCCGGTCAGCGGCCCGCCGGAGACGGCGACGACCAGGCAGTCCGGGGAGTCGGGCAGCAGCGCGTCGACCTGTTCGGCGTCGGCCGCGTCGTCGAGCAGGAGCACGGCCCGGCGGACCGCGAGGGCCTCGCGCAGCCGCTCGCCGAGGTCGTCGGCGCCGGCTCCGGGGGGTGCGGTCAGGCCGAGGGCGGTGAGCAGTTCGCGCGCGGTGGCCTCGGTGGGCACCGGTGTGCCGTCGGGGTCGGTGAGCCGGGCGCGCAGAATCCCGTCGGGGTAACTCTCGGCGACCTGTGCGGCGAGAGTGGCGGCGAGCGCGGTACGGCCCGAGCCGGGCTTGCCGGCGATCAGCAGCACCCGCGCGCGGGGAGCCTTGCGGCCGGCGATGGTGTCGAGCCCCGCGCGTTCGATGTCCGCCCGGAGTTCCTTCAACTCTCTTGTACGGCCCAGGAACTGACTCTCCGTAGGAGCGGACCCGGCAGCCGGGCGCTGCCGTCTGGACGTCACCTCGGTGCCGCCGCCGTCCACCGCCTGATCCGCCACGGGCCACGCTCCCGTTCCACTGCACGCGCCGGCCCGCCGGAACTCCGGTACGGGCGTTTTCCAGAGCCTAGTTCACGCTCTGCGACGATCCGGGAGGAGCGCGACGGAGACGTCCCCCGATCGGATCAGGTGATCGTAGGACCGGCGTCCCCGGATGGACGTATACGACCCGTCCGGGGCGGGACCGGTCGGACGGCACCGCCCAGAAGACACCGCCCCGAAGACGGGGTCAGCCCCCGAAGGGGCGCGCGGGCCAGGGCGCCCCGGCCGGGCGCAGGGCGTCGAGTCCGGCGCCCTGCCGGGCGGCGACGAGCGAGAGGACGCCCACGACCAGGCAGTTGTTGTGCAGGTCTCCGGCGAGCACACCCTCGACGAGTTCACCGAGGGGGACGCGGGCCAGTTCCATGTCGGCCTCCTCGTCCTCGACCTCGAACCGCTCGCCCTCGGCCCGGGAGAGGTCACGGGCCAGGAAGATCCGGATGGCTTCGTCGCAGCCGCCGGGCGTGGTGTAGACGTCGGTCAGCACCCGCCAGGTCTCCGCCTTGACGTGCGCCTCCTCGTACAGTTCGCGCTGGGCCGCGTGCAGCGGGTTCTCGCCGGGGACGTCGAGCAGGCCCGCCGGGATCTCCCACAGCTTGTGGCGCACCGGGTGGCGGTACTGGCGCAGGACCAGGACACGGTCCTCGTCGTCCAGGGCGAGCACGGCCACGGAGCCCGGGTGGACCTGGTAGTCGCGGCGGGCGACGGATCCGTCGGGCATGACCACGTCGTCGGTACGCACCGAGGTCTTGTTGCCCTTGAAGGGGGTCTCGGTCGCCCGGACCTCCCACTCCTCGGGGGTGTCCTTGATCGTCATGCCCTGTCCTCCCACACGCGCAAAAGAAGCCGGTCCGGTGACGGGACCGGGGCGCGCGCCCGGCGGGAGAACCCGCGGACCCGCACCCCGGTCACCGTACAACCCTGGTGTTACTTGCCCGTCTTGCGCGCCACCGCGGCCTTGACCAGGCCCGCGAAGAGCGGGTGCGGCCGGGTCGGACGCGAGCGCAGCTCGGGGTGCGCCTGGGTCGCGACCAGGTACGGGTGGACATCGCGCGGGTACTCGACGTACTCGACGAGCTTGCCGTCCGGGGAGGTGCCGGAGAACTGCAGACCCGCCTTCTTCTCCAGCTCGGCGCGGTAGGCGTTGTTCACCTCGTAGCGGTGGCGGTGGCGCTCCTCGACGTACTCCTTGCCGTCGTACACCTCGCGCACGATCGAGCCCTCGGCGAGCTTGGCCGGGTACATGCC
Source organism: Streptomyces sp. NPDC021080 (assembly GCF_044333225.1). NCBI lineage: Bacteria > Bacillati > Actinomycetota > Actinomycetes > Kitasatosporales > Streptomycetaceae > Streptomyces > Streptomyces sp. NPDC021080. The sequence continues at coordinate 165,750 of NZ_JBIRQM010000019.1, forward strand.
CAGGCGCATGGTGCCGCCCATGTCGCCCTCGCCCGCCACGATGTCGAGCTGCTCGGCCATCGTGGAGATGACCGGGTGGCCGGTGCCGGAGTCGAACTCGGTGGAGTTGGCGTCGGGGATGTCGGCCAGGTTCCGCGCGGCCTCGATCACGATGCACTGCAGGCCCAGGCACAGGCCGAGCAGCGGGATCCGGTTCTCGCGGGCGTACTGGATCGCGCCGACCTTGCCCGACACACCGCGGTCGCCGAAGCCGCCGGGGATGCAGATCGCGTCGACGTCGCCGAGCTGCTTGGCCGCGCCCGAAGGCGTCTTGCAGTCGTCCGAGGTGACCCACTTGATCTTGACGCGGGCCTTGTTGGCGAACCCGCCGGCGCGCAGCGCCTCGGTGACCGAGAGGTAGGCGTCGGGCAGGTCGATGTACTTGCCGACGAGCGCCATGGTGATCTCGTGGACCGGGTTGTGGACGCGGTCGAGCAGGTCGTCCCAGGTCGCCCAGTCCACGTCGCGGAACGGCAGGTCCAGCTTGCGCACGACATAGGCGTCCAGGCCCTCGGTGTGCAGGACCTTCGGGATGTCGTAGATCGACTTGGCGTCGATCGCCGCGACCACGGCGGCCTCGTCCACGTCGCACATCAGCGAGATCTTGCGCTTGATGGCGGTGGGGACCTCGCGGTCGGCCCGCAGCACGATCGCGTCGGGCTGGATACCGATGTTGCGCAGCGCGGCCACCGAGTGCTGCGTCGGCTTGGTCTTCAGCTCGCCGGACGGGCCGATGTAGGGCAGCAGCGAGATGTGCACGACGAAGACGTTGTCGCGGCCGACCTCGTGCCGGACCTGGCGGACCGTCTCCAGGAAGGGCAGCGACTCGATGTCGCCGACCGTGCCGCCGACCTCGGTGATCACGACGTCGACGTCGTCGGTCGCCATGCGGCGGATGCGGTGCTTGATCTCGTTGGTGATGTGCGGGATGACCTGCACGGTGTCACCGAGGTACTCGCCGCGCCGCTCCTTGGCGATGACGGTGGAGTACACCTGACCGGTGGTCACGTTGGCCGAGCCGTCCAGGTCCACGTCGAGGAAACGCTCGTAGTGCCCGATGTCCAGGTCCGTCTCGGCGCCGTCGTTGGTGACGAACACCTCGCCGTGCTGGAACGGGTTCATGGTGCCCGGGTCGACGTTCAGGTACGGGTCGAGCTTCTGCATCGTGACGCGCAGACCCCGTGCCTTGAGCAGCGCGCCCAGGCTGGAGGCGGTCAGGCCCTTGCCGAGGGAGGACGCGACACCTCCGGTGACGAAGATGTGCTTGGTCGTCGTGGCTGTGCTGTTTCGAAAAGCACTGGGCGGCATGGCCAAGAGGGGGCTCCCGTGGTCGGTCTGGGGTGCGTGCCGGCGTGGGACCCGGAGATTTCCGGGGGTTGCCGTCGCTGCGGTTCGGGGGTTTCTCGCCCACCGGTCCACGGGCTACCAGGGTATCAGCGACCGGAGGAGGCCGCTTCCGGCCACGCTCCGCGCACACCTGTGCACACGGCCCGGCACACACCTCACACACCGCTCACCCGATCGGCTCAGCCGGGTTGCCCGGAGCGGCACGCGGATCTTCCACGTGCGTCGTATCCTGCTCGGACACTCGCTGCCGAGTCCCTCCGGCACACGGCACCATCCCGCACGCAACCGGAACAAAGAGGGCCTGTCAGTTCGTTTCGAGACGACAATCGCATCGCCCATCGCACCGACAACCGGCGTTTCGCAGCGACGCACGACGGACGTCCCCCATCATCGACGTTCCGCAGTTACCGAATCTGATTGCCTACTGTTCTGCAGTACCTACGTTCCCTTTTTTCTGCAGTACCTACGTTCCCTTTGACCGCAAGAGCGACCGCCCCGCGCAGGGGCGCCGTGGCCGTTCGACTGGAGATGCACGTGGCCGGGCGCATCGAGGACTACGCACTCATCGGAGACATGCAGACAGCCGCGCTGGTCTGCCGGGACGGCACAGTCGACTGGCTGTGCCTGCCCCGCTTCGACTCCCATGCCATCTTCGCGGGACTGCTCGGCACGGAGGATCACGGGTTCTGGCGGATCGGTCCCGCGCACGCGGCCGAGGACCAGCCCCCCGCGGCGTCGCGCCGCAGCTACCGCGGCGACTCGCTGATCCTCGAGTCCGAGTGGGACACACCGCGCGGCACGGTCCGGGTGACCGATTTCATGCCCCCGCGCGACGGCGCGCCGCAGCTGATCCGGATCGTCGAGGGCGTCAGCGGCCGGGTGCCGATGCGCTCCACGCTGCGCATGCGGTTCTCGTACGGCCGCGTCGTGCCCTGGGTACGCCGGCACGAGGGGCGCACCGTCGCGGTCGCCGGACCCGACTCGGTCTGGTTCGACACGGACTGCATGACCTACGGCAAGGACCTGACGACCTACGCCGACTTCACCGTGGCCCCGGGCGAGAGGGTCGCCTTCACCGTCTCGTGGGAACCCTCGCACAAGCAGCCGCCACCGCTGCCCGAGCCGGAGCAGTCCCTGGAGGCGACCGAGGGGTTCTGGCGCGACTGGGTCGACCAGTGCACGTACCACGGCCCCTACCGCGAGGCCGTCGTCCGCTCCCTGATCACGCTGAAGGCCCTGACGTACGCGCCCACGGGCGGCATCGTCGCCGCGCCCACCACCTCCCTCCCGGAGGAGATCGGCGGCGTACGCAACTGGGACTACCGCTACACCTGGCTGCGCGACGCGGCCATCACCCTCTCCTCGCTGCTGCGCACCGGCTACCGCGAGGAGGCCCGCGCCTGGCGCGAATGGCTGCTGCGCGCGGTCGCCGGCGACCCGGAGAACCTCCAGATCATGTACGGCATCGCGGGGGAACGGGAGTTGGGCGAGGCCGAGCTCGACTGGCTTCCCGGGTACGAGGGTTCGGCGCCCGTCCGGGTCGGCAACGGCGCCGCGCACCAGCTCCAGCTCGACGTCTACGGCGAGGTCACCGAGGCCCTGCACCTGGCCCACATGACGGGCCTGTCCCGCAACGACTACGCCTCGCTGCTCCAGTTGAAGCTGATCCGCTACCTGGAGACCCACTGGGACCAGCCGGACGAGGGGATCTGGGAAGTCCGGGGCCCGCGGCGGCACTTCGTGCACTCCAAGGTGATGGCCTGGGTCGCCGTCGACCGCACGATCAAGCTCGTCGAGTCCGGGGACGCCGACGGCCCGCTGGAGAAGTGGCGCGAACTGCGCGACGACATCCACCGGGACGTGTGCGAGAAGGGCTACGACCCGGAGCGCAACACCTTCACCCAGTCCTACGGCTCGAAGGAGCTCGACGCGGCGCTGCTGCTCATCCCGCAGATGGGCTTCCTGCCACCGGACGACAAGCGCGTGATCGGCACCATCGAGGCGATCCAGCGCGAGCTGTCCACCTCCGACGGCTTCATCCTGCGCTACCCGACCACCGGCGAACACGCGGGCGTGGACGGTCTCGAGGGCGACGAGGGCGCGTTCCTCGCCTGCTCGTTCTGGATGGCCGACGACCTCGCGATGATCGGCCGGGTCGACGAGGCCCGCAAGCTCTTCGAGCGGCTGCTGGCCCTGCGCAACGACCTCGGCCTGCTGGCCGAGGAGTGGGACCCGCGGCTGCAGCGCCAGGTCGGGAACTTCCCGCAGGCCTTCAGCCACGTTCCGCTGATCGACACGGCCCTGCGGCTGACGGCGAGCGGGGCGTACGGCGGCTGAGCCGGTCCGGATCGGTCGTACCGGGGCGCGGTCTCCCCGGCGCGACCGATCCGCCGTGCCCGCCTAGCCTGGAAGAACCCCTGTCCTCTCAAGGAAGGGGGCGGCTGTCATGGCTCCCCTTTCGAAGGCGGGCGCGGCCCTGGCCGCGTTCCGCGCCGATCTCTCCGGTGACGTGGTCACACCGGACGATCCGGGGTACGACGAGGCCCGCACGATCTTCAACGCGATGATCGACCGACGACCCGCCGTGATCGCCCGGTGCGAGGGCGAGGCCGACGTGACCCGCGCGGTGCGCTTCGCGCGCGAGCTGGATCTGCCGATCGCCGTACGCGGAGGCGGTCACGGCGTCTCCGGCATGTCGCTCAACGACGGCGGTCTCGTCATCGACCTCAGCCGGATGCACGCGGTCACCGTCCACCCCGGGTCCGAGACCGTCCGGGTCGAGGGCGGAGCGCTCATGACCCACCTCGACCGGGCCACCCAGCCCTACGGCCTCGCGACCACCGGCGGCCGCGCCTCGACGACCGGCGTCGGCGGTTACGTCCTCGGCGGCGGCAGCGGCTGGCTCGACAGGTCCTGCGGCCTGGCCGTCGACAATCTGCTCGGAGTCGAACTGGTGACCGCCGACGGTTCGCCGGTACGCGCCACCGACCAGGAGAACCCGGAGCTCTTCTGGGCCCTGCACGGCGGCGGCGGGAACTTCGGGGTCGCCACCGCCCTGACCCTCAAGCTGCACCCGCTGCCCGAGTTCTCCATGGCCATGGTCATGTACCAGCCCGACGACGGGCCCGACGTCGTGCGCGTCTACCGCGAGGTCATCGAGAACGGGCCGCCGGAAGCGAGCGGCGCCATCCTCTATCTGACCGGCCCACCCGAGGAGTTCATGCCCGGGCACCTGGTCGGCGAGCGGCTGTGCGCCGCCCTCGTGGCGTACGCGGGCGGCGAGGAGGACATGCGCAAGACCGCCCAGCCGCTGCTGGCGCTGCCGCACGAGGTCGAGATCGTCACCGCGATTCCCTACGCCGACCTCCAGTGCATGATCGACGACCCGCCCGGGTGGCGCAACTACTGGTCGGCGGAGTATCTGACCGGCGCGCCCGACGACTTCGTGGACGTCTTCTGCGCCCTCGGCGACGCCATGCCCGTCCCCACCGGCACCCAGCACGTGCTGTTCCCGCAGGGCGGCGCCATCGCCTCCGGGCCGTCCCGGTTCCCGGTCCCCTACCGCGACGCGCCCTGGGCCGTGCACCCCTTCGGGATCTGGGAGGACCCGGCCGACGACGAGCGGTGCGTGGAGTGGGTCAGGAAGGTACGCGAGGACGTCCGGCCGTGGAGCACCGGCGCGGTCTACCTGAACTTCATCGGGGACGAGGGCGCGGACCGCGTGACCGCCGGCCTCGGCGAGGACAACCTGCGGCGGCTCGCCGCGGTGAAGGCCGAGTACGACCCGGACAACGTCTTCCGCTTCAACCACAACATCACGCCGGTACCGGCCACCGTCTGACCTCGGCGCTCACCGGACACCGCCCGCGGCGGCCCCCGCCGTCGCCCGCGGACGGCCCTGAGATGCCTCCGCGAGCCGTGCGCGGGTAGCGTCCGCTCCATGGACAGCCGTTACGACACCCAGGGTGCCGGAATCACCGTGCAGCGGGCCCTCGAGCTGCCCGGACTGCGCAGCGGCCTGCCGGAGATCATCGCGGGGGCCGACCGGCTGCAGCGGACCGTGCGCTGGGTGCACGCGGGCGAGGTGCCGAACATCGCCTCGCTGCTCAAGGGCGGCGAGCTGCTGCTGACCACCGGATACGGTCTCGGCACCCGGCCCGCCGACCAGCGCGCGTTCGTCCGCACCCTCGCCGAGCGCGGGATCGCGGCGCTCGTCGTGGAGCTCGGCCCGCGCTTCGCCCGGCTCCCCGCCGCGCTCGTGGAGACCGCGCGGTCCACCGGCCTGCCGCTGGTCGCGCTGCACCGCGAGGTGCCCTTCGTGACGGTGACGGAGGAGGTCCACACCGAGATCGTCAACGGCCACTACGCACTGCTCCAGCAGGCCGAGGAGGTGCACCGGCGCTGCACCGAGGCCCTGCTCGGCGGCGGCGGAGTCCCTCAGGTCCTGCGCATCCTCGCCGACTTCAGCGGCAACCCGGTCTTCCTGGAGACGGCCGACGGACAGCTGCTGTACGCGGCCGGGGCCGGTTCGACGGGCGCCGATCCGCTCCAGGTCTGGGAGGGGCTGCGCGGCCAGCACAAGGAGGAGCCGCCCGCGGGGACCACCCTGGTGGACGTGCCGGGCGGCGGCCCCGGCACCGGCTCCGTACGGGCCCGTCTGGTGCTGCTGCCCGTCGGCGCGCCGGTCGCCCCCGTGCACCGGATCGCCGCCGAGCGGGCCGCCGGCATCCTGGCCGTCGTGCTGATGCAGGCCCGCCAGGAGGAGGAACTGGCCGCACGGGGGCGCGGCGACTTCCTGACCGACCTCGCCGAGGGCCGTATCGAGGCCGAGGACGCGCCGGCGCAGGCCCGTGTGCTCGGCTTCAAGCCCGGCGCGAGCCCGCTCCTTCCGGTCGTGATGCGGCTCGCGGACGGCCTCGCCCCCGGCGGCGGCTGGGCGGTCCTGGCCCGCGCCGTCGCCGAGGAGCTGGCCTCGGTGGGGGTGCCGGTCCTGCTGGGCGTGCGTCCTGTGGAGGGGCGGGTGCCGCTGCTCCTCGGCCTGCGTTCGGAGTCCGAGCGGGCGGCCGTCGCGGACCGGGTCGCGGCGGCGCTGCGCGCCGGGGTGGAGCGAGCGGGCATGCAGCGGCCCGGGGCGCAGCCGCCGGTGGTGGTGGTCGGGGTCGCCGGTGGCTGGGCGGCCGCGTCGGCCGGCCTGCGGCACGCGGCGGAGACGGCGACGGCCGCGCAGGGCCTGTCGGACCGGCCCTGGTACGACGCCCGCCGGCTGGACATCGACCTGCTGCTGTGGCGCCTGCGCGAGCATCCCGACCTGGCCGCGTTCGTGGAGCGCGCGATCGGCCCGCTGTGCGACCACGACGTCCGCTCCAAGCCGCCTCTTCTGCCCACCCTGCAGACGTACTTGGCGCACGCGGGCCGCAAGGCGGAGACCGCCCGCGAACTGCATCTCAACCGGCAGACCCTCTACAACCGCCTCGCCAGGATCGGCGAGTTGCTGGGCATGGACCTCGACGACCCGCAGACGGTACTGGCGTTGAGCCTGGCGCTGCGGGCACGCAGACACGTTCCCTGAGGACCGCCGGCCGACCGGCGTCAGACCAGGGGCCGGAACCGGGTGAACTCGTCGTAGACGCTGAGCACCTGGGCGACCGTCTCGTCCTCGGTCGGCCAGGTGGCGGCCTGCCGGGCGCCCTTCTCCCGCAGGACCTCCCGGCGCGCGGGATCGGCAAGCAGCCGTAGGACGGCGTCGGCGAGCGCCTTCGCGTTCCCGTACGGCACGAGCTCGGCCGCGTCACCGACCATCTCGGGGATGCCCCCGACCGCCGTGGCGACGAGCGGGACGCGCGCGTGAAGGGCCTCCTGCGCCAGCAGCGAGCGCGACTCCCACCGACTGGGCAGCAGGACCAGGTCGGCCGCCGCCAGCAGTTCCGTGACGTCCTCGCGCCGCCCGACGAGCCGGACCGGCAGCTCCTCGTCCTCGATCCGGCGCTGGAGAACCGCGCGCAGCGGCCCCTCCCCCGCGATCACCAGCAGCGGCACGGGATCGAGGCGGCACCAGGCGCGCGAGGCGTCGAGGAGCGTGTGGTAGCCGCGGTGCCGGTCGAGCGAGCCGACCGTGATGAGCAACGGACGGTCGGTCGCGCCGAGTTCGGCCCGCGTCTTGTGCCGGAACCCGTCGGTTTCCACCGGCTCGGCGGGCGGGCGCGGAGCCGGGAACGCGACGGCGGCGAGCCGCGCGTCACGGGCTCCCCTCCTGCGGGCCCGGTCCACCAGGTCGGACGAGGTGCCGAGCACCACGGCGGCGGCTCGGGCGACCCGTCGTTCGAGGAGCCGCAGGACCTGGGCCCGGGCGCCGTCGGCCTCCGAGCGGGTGTGCCAGGTGACGACGAGGGGAACACGCCGTCCGCTGAGTGCCAGCGCCGCCCGCAGCGCCGCGTGGATCCCGTGCGCGTGCACGAGATCGGCGTCCGCGCAGGCCGCCCGCAGCGCGGACACCGAGGCGGGGTCGCTGCTGCGGGGCACGGGAACGTGGTGCGCGCCGACCCCGGTGAACCCGTACACGCGGTCCGCCTCGGCGGGAGCGCAGACGGTGACTCGGACCCCTCGGGCGACCAGACCCGCCGCCAGCGACCGCACGTGCGCGCTGCTGCCCGCGCTTCCGCCGCCGAGCACCTGCACGGTGCGCAGCGGCGACTGGCCGTGCGGTGAGTGGCTGCTCACGTGGCTCACGTGGCCGGGGCTCCTGATTCGGCGTCGGACGGTCACGAGGAAACGTACAGAAAGGTCCTGCGGAGGAGGGGAACCGCACGTCGTGCACCGCGTACTACGCCAAGGATGCCAGGCCGTCCGGGCGTTCCGGCACCGCCATCACGACGAGGGCACGTCAGACAAGGCAACCCGGCGACGACAGTCACCCGCACGAGTGATGAATGGTCCATTCCGGGGAGGACGGGACCACTCGTAACCCGTGTGACACCCGTGACTCCCCGTGCCTCGTGGGCCGGCCCGAGGCCGAGCGGCCCCCGTCGTGTCTCACGCCACCCCGCGCCGAGGGTGCACCCGCGCACCGAAAGGCGCGCACCGCCATGCCCGGCGCACCCGAGAGCCCGCGCTCCCCCGCCCGACACCCCGCTCCCGCTCCCGGCCGGGGACAGGTCGTTCAGCCCCTCCGGCCCACCTTTCGGCAGCGGGGAAGATTCAGCCCCTCCGGCGTTTGAGGAGCGGGGTCCGGGGCGGAGCCCCGGGTACGGGAAGGGCAGGGGCGGAGGGGGTGAAAAGAGCAGGCGTGACAGAAGCGGAGCAGCACGGGAGGAACCACCGGCCGGGCGGTCCCGGCCCCGCCACCGGGCGGTCCGGCCCCCGCCGGACGGGGCAGGACCGCCCGCTAGGCGTCTGCGCGGGCCGTGGCCAGGAGTTCCTCCGCGTGGGCCCGGGCCGTCTCGGAGTCCTCCTGGCCGGCGAGCATCCGGGACAGCTCGCGGACCCGCTCCTCGCCCTCCAGCACCTTCACGCCGGACCGGGTCACCGAGCCGTCGTTCGTCTTCTCGACCAGCAGCTGCCGGTCGGCAAAGGCCGCCACCTGCGGCAGATGGGTCACGACGACGACCTGCGCGGTCTTGGCGAGCCGCGCCAGCCGGCGCCCGATCTCGACCGCGGCCTTGCCGCCGACACCCGCGTCGACCTCGTCGAAGAGGTACGTCGGCACGGGGTCGGTCCCCGCGAACACGACCTCCACCGCGAGCATCACGCGCGAGAGTTCACCGCCGGAGGCCCCCTTGGCGATGGGCCGCGGCGGCGCCCCGGGATGCGGGGCGAGCAGGAGCTCCACCTCGTCCACACCGGCCGGGCCGTAGGCCACCGGGCGTCCGCCGACCTCCACCCCCTCCGGGTCGTCGGTCTGCCGGATCTCGAACGACACGCGCGCGTGCGGCATGGCGAGCGAGGCCAGCTCGGCGGTGACGGCGGCGGCGAACCGTTCGGCGGCCTCCGTGCGGGCGTCCGTCAGCGCCTGGGCGAGGCCGCCCAGTTCGCCGCGCAGGGCGTCCCGTTCGGCGGTCAGCTCCTCGATCCGGTCGTCGTCGCCGTCGAGTTCGGTGAGCCGCTCGGCGCTCTGCTCGGCCCAGGCGAGCACGGCGTCGATGTCGGCACCGTACTTACGGGTCAGCTGGGTGAGCGCGGCCCTGCGCTCCTCGACGGCCGCGAGCCGCAGCGGGTCGGCGTCGAGGTCGTCGGCGTAGCCCGCGAGTTCGCCCGCGACGTCGCCGAGCAGGATCGCGATCTCCCCGATCCGCCCGGACAGCGTGGCGAGAGCAGAGTCGTGCGACCGTACGGCCTCCAGTGCCCGGTGGGCGCCCGCGACGAGCGTGGCCGCGTCGATGCCCTCCGGGTCCTCGGGGTTGCCCGCGAGCGCGGCGTGCGCGGCCGTGGCGGCCGATGCCAGCGCCTCCGCGTGACCGAGCCGTTCCGCCTCCGCGGCCAGCTCCGTGTCCTCGCCTGCGCGCGGCTCCACGGCCGCGATCTCGTCGAGCCCGAAGCGCAGCATGTCGGCTTCCTGGACCCGTTCCCGCGCACGGGTGGTGATCTCGTCCAGCTCGGCCGAGATGGCTCGCAGCCGGCGGTAGGCGCCCGCGTACTTGGCGAGCGGCACGGCGACCGCGTCACCCGCGTACCGGTCCAGGGCCTGCCGCTGCCGGGACAGCTTGAGCAGCCCCTGCTGGTCGGTCTGGCCGTGCACCGCGACGAGTTCGTCGGCGAGTTCGGCGAGCACGCCCACCGGCACCGAGCGTCCGCCCAGATGCGCGCGGGAACGCCCTTCGGCCGAAACGGTACGGCTGACCAGCAGCACGCCGTCGTCGAGCTCGGCACCGGCCTCCTCGGCCCGTACGACCGCCGTCCCGCCCGCGGGTACGCTGATCCGCCCCTCCACGACCGCGCTCTTGGCGCCGATCCGCACGAGGGCCGGGTCGGCCCGTCCGCCCAGCAGCAGCCCGAGGCTGGTGACCACCATCGTCTTGCCCGCGCCGGTCTCACCGGTCACGGCGGTGAAACCGGGTGACAGCTCGACGACCGCGTCGTCGATGACTCCGAGCGACCGTATCCGCATCTCCTCCAACACGCCCCCGACCATACGAGGTTTTCCTCGCGCCGTGCGACGCCGCCCCCCGCAAAGAGAACCGAGCGTTACCTTCCGGGGGTGGTCTCGTTCGCCGACGGACCGTGCGGAGGGGGCCCGAAGACGGCCCGGCACCCGGGCGGACCCGGGTGCCGCAGGTCTTCCCGGGGCCTAGTGCGGTGCCCCGCGCCACCCGGAGACCGGGAGCGCGAACTTGGCGACGAGCCGGTCGGTGAAGGACGCGTGGTGCAGCCGGGCGAGCCGCACCGGCACGGCACCGCGCCGCACCTCGACCCGTGCGCCCGGCGGGAGCTCCACCGTCCGCCGTCCGTCGCACCACAGCACACCCGGCGGGACGTGCGGCAGCACCTCCACGGCGAGCACCGAGTCCGGCGAGGTCACCAGCGGCTTGGCGAACAGGGCGTGCGCGCTGATCGGCACCATCAGCAGCGCCTCGACCTCGGGCCAGACCACGGGCCCGCCCGCGGAGAAGGCGTACGCCGTCGACCCGGTCGGAGTCGCGCAGACGATCCCGTCGCAGCCGAACCCGGTCACGGGCCGCCCGTCGATCTCCAGCACCACTTCCAGGAGCTTCTCGGCGGAGACCTTCTGCACGGCCGCCTCGTTCAGCGCCCAGTCGGTGTGCACGATGTCGCCGTTGCGGTGCACGACGACGTCGACCGTCATGCGTTCCTCGACCTCGTAGGCCTTGGTGACGACCCGGTCGACGACCTTGTCCAGGTCGTCGCGCTCGGCCTCGGCGAGGAAGCCGACCCGCCCGAGGTTGACGCCGAGCATCGGCACGCCGGAGGCGCGGGCGAACTCGGCGCCGCGCAGCAGCGTTCCGTCACCGCCGAGGACGATGAGCAGTTCGCAGCCGTCGAGGCACTGCGGGGTCGCCTCCTGGACCAGTTCCACCTCGTGCGGCAACGGCAGGTCGGCCGCCTCGGCGGCGAGGACCCGTACGCCGATCCCGGAACGCAGCAGGCCCTGGACGACCAGCTCGGCGCTGCGGATGGCTGCCGGCCGCCCGGTGTGGGCCAGCAGGAAAACAGTACGAGCTCGGGTCTGTGTCAACGCGGCCCCTCCGCCACTGCACGGTCAACGTCGGCCGGGTCGAGTTCGGGTGCCCCGGCCCGCAGCCAAAGAAAGTACTCGACGTTGCCCGACGGTCCGGGCAACGGGCTCGCTGTCACACCCTTGACTCCGAGCCCCAGCTCCTGGGCTCGCCCCGCCACGCCGCGCACGGTCTCGGCGCGCAGCTCCGGACTGCGCACGACACCGCCGCTGCCCAGCCGGTCCTTCCCCACCTCGAACTGCGGCTTGACCATCATCACCAGATCGGCATCCGGCGCCGTGCACCGCGCGAGGGCGGGCAGCACCAGTCCGAGCGGGATGAAGGACAGATCCCCGACAACAAGGTCCACGGGCTCCCCATCGATCGCCTCCAACGTCAACTCGCGTACGTTCGTACGGTCCTTGACGGTGACGCGTTCATCGCTCTGGAGAGACCAGGCGAGTTGTCCGTAACCGACGTCCACGGCGACGACATGGGCGGCGCCCGCGCGCAGCAGTACGTCGGTGAAGCCCCCGGTGGACGCGCCGGCGTCCAGCGCCCGCCGTCCCTCGACCTTCAGGCCCTGCGGCCCGAAGACGGCGAGCGCGCCGGCGAGTTTGTGTCCGCCGCGCGAGACGTAGTCGGGGTCGCTGTCGTCCTTGCTGACCACGATCGCCGCCGCGGTCTCGACCTGCGTGGCGGGCTTGGTCGCGAGGGTCTTGCCCACGCTGACCCGGCCCGCGGCGATCAGCTGTCCGGCGTGCTCGCGCGAGCGGGCGAGCTTCCTGCGGACCAGCTCGGCGTCGAGGCGGCGGCGTGCCACTCCTGCCACGTTCGGTTCAGCTCCTGCGGTCGTACGGCGATGGAAAGGGGCGCCCGGAAGGTTCTCCGGGCGTCCCGGGGATTCCCGGGGTGCACCCGAGGGTTCCCGGTGTCCCGAAGGATCTCATTGAGCGGCGGCGGCCGGGTGGCCGGCGGGAGCCGGGACTCCCGGGCGGACGTCGAGCGCGGTGAGCGCGTCGCGCAGCCCCCGGTGCACATCCTCGTACACCTCGAGGTGCCCGTCCGTGGCGAGGTGGTCGGCGTCGGCCAGCCGGTCGAGCCCGGCGTCGACGCCGGGGTCGCCCGTCGGGACCCGCGGGACGTTCAGCGGGGCCGGTGCCGCGGGGTCGTACGCGGGTTCCGGGTCCGCCTCCGCGGGCGGGGCGGGCTCTCCCGCGGTCATGGCCTCGCGGAGCTCGTCCTCGGGGACTGAGTCGTTCATGCCCCGACGCTACCGCGAAGGGCTGCGGTACCGTCGATCACGATGGCGACGACTGAGGAGTGCCGCACCGCACTCGACAAGCTTTCGGACAACATGGCGGGCGCCGACGGCGACGTACGCGCCGCCGCGGCCCTGGACCGCTCGCTGAGCTGCCGGATCACCGACCTGGACATCACCTTCGTCGGCCGCCTCAAAGGTGGCCGGATCGAGGTGCTCGACACGCTCCAGGGCCCGCCCCCCGAGCGGGCCCAGATCCGGCTCACCATGAAGGGCGACGACCTGGTGTCGATGGTCAACGGCGAGCTGAACTTCGCGAAGGCCTGGGGCTCGGGCCGGGTGAAGCTGGAGGCGGGCCTGCGCGACCTGCTGCGGCTCAGGACGCTTCTGTAGCGGCCACGGCGGCGCGGACCCTGGCCTTGCGGGCCGCGGGCACCACGAGCGGGGTCCCGGTCTCGGGGTCGTCGATGACCTGGCAGCGCAGCCCGAAGACCTCCTCGACCAGTTCGGCCGTGACGATGTCGTTCGGGGCGCCCTCGGCGATGACCTGGCCGTCGCGCAGCGCGATCAGGTGGGTGGCGTAGCGGGCCGCGTGGTTGAGGTCGTGCAGGACGGCGACCAGGGTGCGGCCCTGCGTCTCGTGGAGCTCGGCGCACAGGTCGAGGACGTCGATCTGGTGCTGGATGTCGAGGTAGGTCGTCGGCTCGTCCAGCAGGAGCAGCGGGGTCTGCTGCGCGAGCGCCATCGCGATCCACACGCGCTGGCGCTGGCCGCCCGACAATTCGTCGACATAGCGATCGGCGAGCTCGGCGACCCCGGTCGAGGCCATCGACTCCCGGACCACCCGCTCGTCCTCCGCCGACCACTGGCGCAGCAGGCCCTGGTGCGGGTAGCGGCCCCGGCCGACGAGGTCGCCGACGGTGATCCCGTCCGGCGCGATCGACGACTGCGGCAGCAGTCCGAGGGTGCGCGCCACCTTCTTGGCGGGCATCGACTGGATCGTCTGTCCGTCGAGCAGCACCCGCCCGGACGACGGCTTCAGCATGCGGGACAGGGCGCGCAGCAGGGTGGACTTGCCGCAGGCGTTCGGACCGACGATCACCGTGAAGGAGTGGTCGGGAATCTCCACCGACAACTTCTCCGCGATGACGCGCTGGTCGTAGCCGAGGGTGACGTCGTCTGCGGACAGGCGGTTCACAGTGCTCCTTGGGGTGTTCTCGTGCGCCTGGTCGTTCGCGTGCGCCGCGTTCTTCGGTCCTCGCGCGGCCGGCCTCACCGGGCCGCTCATATCCGGCCCGCCTTGCGCTCGGTGACCAGCAGCCACAGCAGGTAGACGCCGCCGAGGACGCCGGTCACCACGCCGACCGGCAGCTGGTCGGCGCCGAAGGCCCGCTGCGAGGCCCAGTCGGCGACGACGAGCAGGGTCGCGCCCATGCACGTCGACGCCATCAGGTTCGGTCCGGGCGACCGGGTGAGCCGTCTGGCCAGCTGCGGTGCGGTGAGCGCCACGAAGCCGACGGGGCCCGCGGCGGCGGTGGCACCCGAGGTGAGCAGCACGGCGGCCACCATCAGCAGCAGCCGCGTCCGTTCGACGCTCACACCGAGGGCGTACGACACGTCGTCGCCCATCTCCAGCATCCGCAGCCCGCGCGCGTTGCCGAGGACCAGGGGGACGAGGACGGCGCACATGATGAGCAGGGGCCAGACCTGCGCCCAGTCCCGGCCGTTGAGGGAGCCGGTCATCCAGACGACGGCACGGGCCGCGTCGACGAGATCGGCCTTGGTGAGGAGATAACCGTTGACCGCCGTGACGATCGCGGAGACACCGATGCCGACCAGCACCAGGCGGTAGCCGTGCACGCCCCGCTTCCAGGCGAGCAGATAGATGGCGAGCCCGGTCACGAGTCCGCCGACGAGCGCCCCGAGGGCGACCTCGGTCGCGCTGCCCGAGTACAGCACGATCATGACGAGCGCGCCGGCCGTGGAACCCTGCCCGAGACCGAGCACGTCGGGGCTGCCCAGCGGGTTGCGGGACACGGACTGGAAGAGCGCTCCGGCGAGCCCGAGCGAGGCCCCCACCAGCAGCCCGACGAGAACGCGCGGCAGCCGCAGCTCGTTGACGATGAACTCCTGGCCGGGGCTGCCGTCGCCGGCCAGGGTCCTGAGCACGTCGCCGGCCGGGATCGGGAAGTCGCCGGTGCCGATGAGCACGACACTCGCCGCGGCCGCGGCCACCAGCAGCAGGACGACCACGGTGAACGTGCGGAGGTCGAGCCGGACGGACAGCCCGCCGGCGGTCCGGAGGGCCCGGACGCGGCGCGTGCGAAGTCCCGGGGCGCGTCGGCCGAGGGGGTTTCGGATGCTTCGGACACCTGGGGTCGTCACAGCTGCGCCGTCCTCCGTCGCCGTACGAGAAAGATGAAGACCGGACCGCCCAGCACGGCGGTGACGATGCCGACCTGAAGCTCCGCGGGCCGGGCGACCATCCGCCCCAGGACATCGGCGCCGAGCAGCAGCACGGGCGACAGCACAGTGGCGTACGGCAGGATCCAGCGCAGGTCGGGGCCGGTGAAGGAACGGACGGCGTGGGGGACCATGAGCCCGACGAACACGATCGGCCCGCAGGCGGCGGTCGCGGCGCCGCACAGCACGGTCGCGGCGGCCATGGACAGCGCGCGGGTGCGGTTCAGGTTGGCGCCGAGCGCGCGGGCGGTGTCGTCGCCCATGGCCACCGCGTTCAGCGGCCGGGCGAGGGCCAGGGCGAGCAGGGTGCCGACAGCCAGGAAGGGGGCCACCTGCGCGATCGTCGCGTCGGTCGCCGAGGAGAGCGAACCGACGGTCCAGAAGCGCATCTTGCCGAGCGCCGCGTCGTCCATGATCATCACGGCCTGCAGATAGCCGTACAGCGCGGCGCTGATGGCGGTTCCGGCGAGCGCGAGCCGCACCGGGGTGGCGCCCCGGCTGCCGCCCAGGAACCAGACCAGCGCTCCGACCGCCGCCGCGCCGACGAAGGCGAACCAGACGTAGCCGCTCAGCGAGGTGACGCCGAAGTAGGTGATCGCGGTGACGACGGCGGCGGACGCGCCCGCGTTGATCCCGAGCAGACCGGGGTCGGCCAGCGGATTGCGGGTGAGCGCCTGGAGGACGGCACCGGACAGCCCGAGCGCGGCGCCGACCAGCAGCCCGAGCACGGTGCGCGAGATCCGGTCACCGACCACGACGTCCGCGTACGTCCCGGTGTCGTGGAACAGGCCGTGCCACACCTGGGCCGGCGGCAGCGCCTTCGCGCCGATCGCGATGCTCGCCAGCGCGACCAGCAGCAGGACGCCCACGGAGACGAGGAGCCCGAAGGCCCGTATCGCCCGGCGGGTCGGGGGCGCGGGGGCGGTTTCCGCGCGCTGTTCAGGAGGACTGTCGACCAACACGAGGTTAGGTTAGCCTACCCTCGCATTGCGTTTCGATGGGCCCACGCACCCGCCCCGCACCGAGGCCCGGGCCATCCCTGCACTTCCCGGGCGCCCGGCCGCACCGAGACCTGGGTCAACACCCCTGTGTGACCCCTGCGCGGGCGCCCGGAACGCCTAGAGGCCCAGCCGTGCCAGCGCCTTGCCCCCGTCCAGCTCGCACGCGCCCTCGCCCGCGGCCGTCCACGCCGCCGCGCACAGGGCCCGCAGTCCGTCGAGGGCCTCGCCCTCGCCCGTCAGCTCCAGTTCCTCGCCGCCCGCCGTCGCCGTCCAGCCGCCGCAGCGGAACCCGTCGCCCGCCTCGACGACCTCGGGCTGCCCGGTGAGCATCCCGCGCAGATCGGCGTCGACATACGTCGGACGGTGCTTCGGCGGCGCGGCGAGGAGCTGCGCGCCGTCCGTCACGCCGGTGAGGACGAGCAGCGAGTCCACCTCTCCGTTGAACGCGCCCTCGATGTCCGTGTCCAGCCGGTCCCCGACCACCAGCGGCCGCTCGGCCCCGGTCCGCAGGATCGTCTCGCGGTGCATCGGGGGCAGCGGCTTGCCCGCCACCTGCGGCTCGGCGCCCGTGGCGATGCGGACGACCTCCACCGCCGCGCCGTTGCCGGGCGCGATCCCGCGCGCGCCCGGAATCGTCAGATCCGTGTTGGACGCGAACCAGGGAACACCGCGTGCGATGGCGTAGCAGGCCTCCGCGAAGCGGGACCAGGTCAGATCGGGACCGCCGTACCCCTGGACGACCGCGGCGGGCTCGTCCTCCGCCGAGTCGACCGGCTCGAGACCGCGCTCGCGGAGCGCGACCCGCAGCCCCTCGCCGCCGATCACCAGGACACGCGCCCCGGCCGGCACCTGCTCGCCGATGAGCCGGGCCACGGCCTGCGCCGAGGTGATGACGTCCGGGGCCACCGTCGGTATGCCCAGCTCCGTGAGGTGCCCGGCGACCGCGTCCGGAGTGCGCAGCGCGTTGTTGGTGACGTACGCGAGGTGCATTCCGCCCGCGCGCGCCGTCGCCAGCGAGTTCACCGCATGGGCGATGGCGTCACCGCCCGCGTACACCACACCGTCCAGGTCCAGCAGCGCGGTGTCGTACGCCTCGCTCAGGGCCTGCCCACTGCCTTCGGGCCGTGTCCTGACGGTCTGGCTCATTGCGCATCGCTCCTCGTTAGATCCCTTTCCCCCGATCATCGCGCATGCCACCGTCACACTTACGATGCCCCAATGAACTATGCAGGTCCCGAGGAGGAAACACCGGCAGGCAGCGGCCTCGAACTCACCCCGTTCCGAGGTCTGCGCTACGACCCCGACCGGGTCGGCAGCCTGGCCGCCGTGACGTCCCCGCCGTACGACGTGATCGTCCGGCCCGACGGACTGCTCGAACTCGAATCGGCCGATCCGTACAACATCGTCCGGCTGATCCTCCCGCAGGACGGCACCCCCGACGCCCGCAACCGGCAGGCCGCCGACACACTGCGCCGCTGGCTGTCCGAGGGCGTCCTGGCCACCGATCCCGAGCCGGGCCTGTACGTGTACGAGCAGCGCGACGGCGATCTGCTGCAACGCGGCGTGATCGGCAATCTGCGCCTGTCCGATCCGGCCGACGGTGTCGTGCTCCCGCACGAGGACGTGATGCCGCACGTCATCGCGGACCGCGCTGCGCTGATGCGCGCCACGTCCGCGAACCTCGAACCCCTGCTGCTGACCTATCGCGGCAACGGTTCCGGGTACGGAGCCGGTGCCGTCATCGAACGCACCGTCGCCCTGCCGCCGCTGCTGTCCACCACCACGGAGGACGGCATCAGCCATCGCCTGTGGGCGGTCACCGATCCGGCGGAACTGACGGAGATCCGTACGGACCTCGGCCGGCACCAGGCCCTGATCGCCGACGGCCATCACCGCTGGGCGACGTATCTGCGTCTACGCGCGGAGCATCCTTCCCCGAGCCCCTGGGACTACGGTCTGGTCCTCCTGGTGGACACCGCCCGGTACCCGCTGCGCGTCCGGGCCATCCACCGTCTGCTGCACCGCCTGCCGGTCGCCGGGGCGCTGGCCGCTCTCGGCGACTCATTCCGTGTACGCCACCTCGACGTGCCCCTCGCCGAGGCGCTGGAGGCCCTCGCCGCGGCGGCGGCCGAGGGGAACGCCTTCCTCCTCGCCGGCGACGGCACCTTCCACCTCGTCGACCGCCCGTCGCCGGACCTGCTCGCCCGTACGATCCCGGCCGGGCACCCGGAGGCCTGGCGGGCGCTGGACGCCACGGTCCTGCACGCCACGCTCCTCGACCACGTGTGGGGCATCCCGGAGGACTCCCCCGCCCACATCGCGTACATCCACGACACGACCGCCACGGTCGAGAAGGCGGAGCGCGACGGGGGCACGGCCGTCCTGATGCACCCGGTCCACGAGGAGGTCGTACGCGAACTCGCGCGCCAGGGGGTCACGATGCCGCGCAAGTCGACCTCCTTCGGCCCGAAGCCGGCGTCGGGGCTGGTCCTGCGGACGCTCACTCCCTGAGGGCCGCCGTCCCGGGCAGCGCCTCCGGAAACGCCACGTGGGCGGCGGGACACCTTCCGGTGTCCCGCCGCCCACGTGTTTGCGCCGTGGTGTCCGGCGTCAGCTCTGAGGACGGTGAGGCGCGTCGTCCTCGTCGTCGTCCTCGTCCTCTTCGTCGTCCTCTTCGTCGAGGTCGTCGGCGTCGTCCGTGATCCTGTCCGTGGTCACGGACTCGATCGCGTCGTCCTCGTCGTCCTCGTCGTCCTCGACGTCGTCCTCGTCGTCCGCGTCCTGGGGCTCGTCCTCGGCGCGGGTCTCGGTCACGACCTCGGTCGTGTCCGCGGTCCCGGCCTCGTCGTCGTCCTCGACGAGAGCGTCCACGAACTCGACGCCGTCCATCTCGGCGAGCCGGTCGGAGGCGTCCGTGCTGCCGTCCTTGTCGGACTCGACGGTCTTGGCGAACCACTCGCGTGCCTCGCCCTCACGTCCGGCGGCGAGGAGCGCGTCGGCGTAGGCGTAGCGCAGCCGAGCGGTCCAGGGCTGGACGGAGTTCGAGGCGAGCTCGGGGCTCTGCAGGGTGACGATGGCAGCGTCGAGCTGGTCCATGTCACGCCGGGCACCGGCCGCCACGAGCCGCATCTCAACCTGGCTCGCCTTGTCCAGCTTGTGGACCTCGGGCGCCCCGGCCATCTCCAGCGCCTTCTCGGGCCGGCCGAGGCCGCGCTCGCAGTCGGCCATCACGGGCCACAGCTCCACGCTGCCGGTCATCCGGCGCGCGGCGCGGAACTCGGCGAGCGCCTCGCTGAACTTCTGGTTCGCGTACGCGGCGAAGCCGGCGGCCTCGCGCACGGCGGCGACACGGGAGGCCAGCCGCAGGGCGATCCTCGAGTACGCGTAGGCGGCCTCGGGGTCCTCGTCGATGAGCCGGGCGACCATCACCAGGTTGCGGGAGACGTCCTCGGCCAGGCCCTTGGGCAGGCTGAGGAGCTCCTGCCGTACGTCCTGGTCGATCTCCTCGCCCGTGACGTCGTCCGGGATCGGCAGCCGCTTGATCGGCTCACGGTCACGGTCCCGTTCGTCGCGGTGACGGCCGCCACCGCGCCGGTCGTCGCCCCCGCGGTCGTCGCGGCCGCGGAAGCCGCCGGGGCGCCCGCCCCGGTCGTCACGGCGGGGTCCACCGCGACCGCGGTCGTCGCGGCCACGGTCGTCGCGGCCACGGAAGTCGCTGCCGCCCCGGCTGTCGTCGCGGCGGAAGCCACCGCGGTCGTCGTCACGGCGCGGGGTGCTCGGCCGCTCGTCACGACGGAAGTCGCCACGCTCGCCCCGGTCGTCCCGACGGAACGGAGGACGGTCGCTGTCCCTGCGCTCGTCGCGGCGGAAGTCGCTGCCGCCCCGGTCGTCGCGGCGGAAGCCACCGCGGTCGTCGTCACGGCGCGGGGTGCTCGGCCGCTCGTCACGACGGTAGGAGGAGGGACGGTCCGGATCACGGCGGAAGCCGCCACGGTCGTCGCCCCGACGCTCGTCGCGGCGGAAGTCGCCACCGCCCCGGCTGTCGTCGCGACGGAAGCCACCGCGGTCGTCGTCACGACGCGGGGTGCTCGGCCGCTCGTCACGACGGAAGCCGCCACGCTCGCCCCGGTCGTCCCGACGGAATCCGCCGCCACTGCCGCCGCTGCCACCACGGTCGTCGCGGCGCGGGCCGCTGGGCCGCTCGTCACGACGGTAGGAGGAGGGACGGTCCGGATCACGGCGGAAGCCACCGCGGTCGTCGCCCCGACGCTCGTCGCGGCGGAAGTCGCCACCGCCCCGGCTGTCGTCGCGACGGAAGCCACCGCGGTCGTCGTCACGACGCGGGGTG
>NZ_JBIRQM010000019.1:186473-187698 GCF_044333225.1 Streptomyces sp. NPDC021080
GCTCGGCCGCTCGTCACGACGGAAGCCGCCGCTGCTGCCACCACGGTTGTCGTCGCGACGGAAGCCACCGCCACTGCCACCACCACGGTTGTCGTCGCGACGGAAACCGCCACCGCCGCTGCCACCGCGGTTGTCGTCGCGACGGAAGCCGCCACCACTGCCACCCTGACGGTCGTCACGACGGTACCCACCGCCGCTGCCACCACCACGGTTGTCGTCGCGACGGAAACCGCCACCACTGCTGCCACCACGGTTGTCGTCACGGCGGAAACCGCCACCACTGCCACCCTGACGGTCGTCACGACGGTACCCACCGCGGTCGTCGTCACGGCGCGGGCTGCTGGGCCGGTCGTCGCGGTTGAAGGCGGGACGGTCACCGTCACGGCGGAATCCGCCGCCACTGCCACCGCTGCCACCGCGGTCGTCGCGGCGCGGGCCGCTCGGACGGTCGTCACGGCGGAACGGCGGCCGACCGCCCCGGTCGCCCTCACGGCGATCGTCACGGCCGCGGTAGCCACCGCTGCCGCTGCTGCCACCGCTGCCGCTGCTGCCACCGCGGCTGTCGTCGCGACGGAAGCCGCCACGGTCACCGCCACCCTGACGGTCACCACCGCGGTCACCACCGCGGTCGCCGTCCCTACGGTCGTCGCGCCGGCCGGAGCCACCACGGTCGTTGTCTCGGCGCGGGCCGCCGCGGTAGTCACCGCGGTCACCACTGTCACGACGGCGCTGGTCGCGCTCCGGTCGCTCGTCGGGAGAGTTGGTGGACATGGGTGACTCCTGTCTTCGGTACCGCAAGTCATTCTCGCGCAGCCGGGTATCCGGCGCGCTTCGGAAAAAACAAAAAAGGACCCTTGGCCCCAGCGAGTCGCTGGGGCCAAGGGTCCTCCAAAGATTGTTCGGCGGCGTCCTACTCTCCCACAGGGTCCCCCCTGCAGTACCATCGGCGCTGCGAGGCTTAGCTTCCGGGTTCGGAATGTAACCGGGCGTTTCCCTCGCGCTATGACCACCGAAACCCTGTCAGACACCTCGTGATGAAACGAGGCCTCGAACGGGCAGCGAACAAGCACACTTTTCAATTAAGTAAGTGGAACTGTTCAGCCAGCACAACCGTTCGTTGTCTGGGAACTACACAGTGGACGCGAGCAACTGAGGACAAGCCCTCGGCCTATTAGTACCAGTCACCTCCACCCGTTACCGGGCTTCCAGATCTGGCCTATCAACC
>NZ_JBIRQM010000020.1:0-155672 GCF_044333225.1 Streptomyces sp. NPDC021080
CCCGCGAGGGGCTGTCAGCCCTCGGTGCTGGCGGCCGTCTCGGAGGTGTGGCGGCGGTTGTGGCGGCGGAAGGCGGCGCGGCGGGCCTCGACGGGGAGTGACTCGTCCTTCATGGCCGCTTTGTCCTCCTCGGGGGTGGTCACCGGCTGCTCGACGCACAGCAGGTCGCCCCGCTTGATCAGCTCGGTGGAGCCGTCGGTGTAGAACACCTCTGCGGTGCCGGGGTCGGCATCCTTGGCCCACTCGACCCGCGAGATCACCTTGAAGTCGTCCAGGTGGCTGTGCGCGATCCAGGGCTGCTCCGGCTGCCGGGCCTGACCGGCGGCGGTGCGGGTGACCATGCCGGGCACCCGGTCCGCGTCGATGCCCTTGAGGCCGTCGATCCGCTTGTATCCCGGGGCGTCGTTGCCGCTGGCGGCCACGGCCTCGGCGGGCGTCAGGTTGAGGAAGGTGCTCATGTAGGTCTCGTCTCTGTGTGGCGGGTTCCTGCTTGGCGTGGGGCCAACCTTACGCACTTTGAAGTGCGTTGACAAGCGGGTGTGGAAGGCTGGCCCCACAAAGGTCATCGGGGCAGGTCAGCGGGGTGCGCTGTAGACGTCGCCGTCCTCGGTGCGCTCCACGTGCGTCCACCCGGCGCCCTCCAGGGCGGCCCGGTACGCGCTCATGTACTCGTCCCAGCGTGCGCCCGCCTCGGGGTCGCTGGGCCGCCCGTGGAACCCGGTCGCCACGCGGGCGACGACGACCCGATCGGCGTGCCCGGCGACGGCGCGCACCCACGGGCCGTAGGCCCTGGTGCTCGGCTTCTCCACCGGGGACAGGCAGCCGTCCCCCGTGCCCTCCATGATCACGTGCGCGGCGCGCGCCACGACCAGGGGGCGCACGGAGATGTGCCGCCGGTTCCACTGGTCCCGCCGCCCGTTCTTGTAGGCGTGCGTGGTGGCCCACCAGTGGACGCCGGAGTGCTCCAGGGTGAAGCGCGGCGCGCCGTAGCTGCGGATGGGCTCGGGGCCCGCTTCCGTGCGGGCGGCCTGGAGGCGGGCGCGGGCCTCGGAGCCGGTCATCGTGACGGGGTCGCCGGTCGGAGCGCTCGTGAGGTACTCGCACACCTGGTAAAGGGTGGCGTCGTCGAGGGCGGCCAGCGCGGCGGCCTCCTTCAGCTGCTGCTCGCGGGCGAAGATCAGGACGTTGGCGGCCTGCCCGGGGCCGTTGGTGACGTGGTCGCCGATGGTGTCTGTGTAGAGCGGCTCGGGGTTGCCGTCCTCGTACAGGGCGACGGTCCACATGGTGCCCGTGAGCGTGGCGCGGACGGTGTGCCCGTCTAGGGTCGGCAGGGTGCCCGCAACGATGGCTTCCTCGCGCGTCATGGCGACCGGGGGCGTCGTGACCGCCTTGACGGCGTTCGAGTTCCATTCGGCCGGGCGCGTCATGGGGTTGTCCGGTCCGACGCGGCGGGAGAAGTCCTGCCCCGCCATCACCTCGTATTCACAGGTGCCGTCGTGGTGCTCGCGGCCGACGGCGACGACGACGGCCGTCCCCTTCGGGGCGACGACGGACGTGGCCCACTGCTGGCTCACGTGGCGCACGCGGGTGCCGACGGCGAGGCGCTCGGGGGCCAGCAGGGCCGTGCGGACGGCCGTCCAGTCGACGGCGTCCCTCTCGTGGTCGTGCATGCCGTAGGCGTGGAAGACGACGGCGCGGCCGACCTCGCGGGGGTCGCTGGTCTCGCGCAGCCGGTCGAGGACGGTGTCGCGGCGCTCGCTGGCCCGGACGGCCGCGACGATCTCCTCGACGGTCGGGGGCGTGTCCTCGGTGGTGGTGGGCTCTTCGGGCATGGTCAGGGGCTCCTCGGTCGGGGTGAAGAAGTAGACCGTCCGGCCGCCCGCTGCGGGGTAGACCGTCAGGCCGGTGGTGCGGTGCGCGTCGCCGCGCTCGAAGTATTCGAGGGCGATCTGTACGCCGCGCTCGGTGAGGACGTCGGTGGTGGGTGCGGCGAGCGCGTCGGCGGCGCCCTTGACGGCGTCCTCGCGGGTGAGGACGGCGGAGCGGCGGGCATGGGTCGGGTACTCGCGCTCCCGCACGAGGATGCGGGGCGCCTTGGGGACGAGGTTCTCAGCGGCCTCGGTCGCGTTGGCGGCGCGCTCGGTGCGGGCGACGCGGTCGTCGAGTTCCTCCTGCGAGAACACGATGACGGCGCGGTAGGTCTCGGGGGTGCGGTTGCCCCAGGTCTGCACGGTGAGCGTGTGGATCTCGGCGTGGTAGCCAAGGGAGTTGAGCTTCGCGGCGTGCAGCTCGGCGACGTCGCCCTCGGAGTCGGTGATGTCGACGACGCGGACGGCGGGGAAGCCGGTGCCGACGGGGCGCTCGGCGAACCGGATCGTGCGGCTGTTCTCGGAGTGCACGGTGATGCCGTTCGCCTTCGCGGCGAGAGCGCGGCTCACGGCGGATGCGTTGGGCTTCTTGATGGCGGTCATGCTGGCCTCCTTGGCGGGTGGTGAGACCAACCTAGCGCACTGTCGAGTGCGCTGTCTACCTGCTCCCGGGAACAGGCCAGGGCCCCTCCGGCGGACGTCCGGAGGGGCCCTGGAGCATGGGCGGTCAGGCTACGATCTCGCGGCTCAGGTCTTTGTCGTCGAGGGCCACGACCCGTACGGGATCCGTGTGGAGGGTGACACCCTTGTGGCGCTTGCCCGGGGTGTTGTTCATGTACTTCGGGGCGCGGCGCTGCGGTGCGACCTGGTAGGCGTCCTGGTGGAAGTGCACGCGCTGCACGCCCTCCTCGTCGGGTTCGATCTTGACCACCTTGCCGTGCTGCCAGAAGCCGTCACGGGTGCGGTAGGTGACCCGCATGCCGACGCGGTAGGCCACTCCTGCGCGGCTGTAGTGCACCAGCGCGGGCGGTGCGGGCGCGGCCTCCTTCGGTTCGTGCCGGGGCACCTCGACCCACGTGTCGTCGTCGGCGAGGATGCGCACCACATCGCCCGCCGACGCCTCCAGGATCCCCTCGGCGGCCTGCTCGGCCTTCGCCCGCGCGATGCCCGCCTCGACCTTGGCCACGGCCGCGTTCCCGGCCCGGTCGATCTCGCGGGCCTCGCGCTGCTGGCGCAGCTTGCGCAGGCGCTCGCGGCGGTCGGGCATACTGCCGGTGATCTTGAGGATCCAGTGCAGTTCGTTCTCGGACTCCTCGACGGTCCAGCCCTCGGCGGCGAGCGCGGCCCGGACGCGGTCGAGGAACGCGCTCTCGGAGACGGTGACGCGGGTGTGGTCGGGCTGGTCGACGACCCGCGCGATGTGGACGTATCCCGGGACCCCCTCGATGATGGCCGACCCGTCTTTGTACTGGGTCACGCCAGCGGCCAGGAGTGCCTTTCGCACCGTCACGGCGGTGGGGACGCCCTTGGGGCGGGCGGGCAGGGTCTCGCGGGCGTGGAGGTACAGGCTGGTCCCGCCGAAGATCTCGACGCGGTAGCGGGGGGCGAGGGCCTCGGCGTACTCCTTGATGCGCTCCGCGCGCTCCGGGTCCTCCGGCATGTCGGTGACCTTGGAGATGCCCAGGTCAGCCATGCGCTTGTCGAACGCGGCGTCACCCTCGCGGTAGGTGACCATCACGCTGTCCCGCATGTAGCCCTTGGTGACGTAGAACCCGCCGCCGACGGTGGACTGCATGGACTCCCGGTAGCGGGAGTGGGCGAACCCGGTGGCCTTCAGGAAGGCGATCACGGCGGTGACGGACGGGCGGTTACCTGCGGTGGGCTCGGTCATGTGGTCCTCCTCGGCGGGCTGTGATGCCAACCTAGCGCACTCTGAAGTGCGTTACAAGTGGGGGTGGCCCGCCCGGGGTGACCGGGCGGGCCGAGCGGGTCAGAGCCTGTACCAGGGCATGACCACGGCCGCCCAGGGCTTGCGCCCGTCCTTCTCGCACTGGGCGAGGTAGGCGTCGTACAGCTCCGGCCGGAACGAGGCGGAGTAACGGAAACCGGCGATGACCTCGGCGGCCTTGCCGCCCATGTCGCGCTTGATCTTCGCGTACGCCTTGGGCTCCAGCTCCGCGAGCACGTCGGCGGCCGGGACGCCGCGCTTGTGCGCGATGGCCTCAACCAGCGTGAGCGCCTTCTCTCGGTAGCGGTCCTCGATGCGGGCCCGCTGCTCCGCGTCCTGGTAGAACGGGGCGAGGGCGGGGTCGGCCGCGATGATCTGCTCGATCCGCCGGTTCTTGTAGTGCTCCGTCAGGTGCGACGTCGCCTCCAGGACGGCCGCCCGCTCGGTCTCGATGCGGGTGCTCCCGCTCCGCAGGGGGCTGCCGTCGGGGGCCGTGATGCCCTTGGAGGCCTTCGTGGCGTCCCGCTGGACCTTGGCCGCCTCGCGCTCCTCGCGGGCCTTGGCGGCCGTCTCCTCGTCCGGCGTGAACATCCTGGTCGGCAGGGTGTTCTCGTCGCCGACCGGTGCGCTCGGGTAGCAGGTGGTGCAGGCGCGCCACCCGGCGTCGGCGACGATCTCCGCCTCGGTCTGGCCGGAGTATCGGACCAGCCACGCGAACTCGGTGCGGAATTCGCCGTTGTGGCAGGTGGAGCACTCCTGCCCGTTGTGGGCGTGGCCGCCGACGCTCTTCGCCAGGAAGACGCGGTTCCAGGTGCCCCGACGCCGGAACTCGTCGGTGTACACCCTGGCCTCGGCCGCCAGCGCCTCCAATTCCCGGGCCGCCATGGCCCAGTTGGTCAGCGCCTGGTGGACGTCGCGGGCGATGGTGGCCTCGAACTCGGTGTGCGGGGCGAGGGCCTTCTGCACGGCCTTCTCCAGGACCTGCTCCCAGGACAGGGCGAAGACCAGCCGCCCGGACACCTTCGCCCGGCGACCTTCGTCGCCCACCGCCTTGTGGAGGGCGGTCTGCAGGGCAAGGCGCCTGTGGTCGGCCTGCGCCTCCTCGTTCCAGATCCGGTACAGCTGGGTGTCGACCTCGACCGGCGTCATGGCGGCGAGCTGTTCGGCGGTGGGCGTCTCGTTCATGTGGTCCTCCTCGGCGGGCTGTGACGCCAACCTAGCGCACTTTGCAGTGCGTTCGCAATGGGGTCCGGAAAACACAGATGGCGCCCGGCCTGAACGCCGGACGCCACCCTAAGCACCACCACCGACAATCAGCGGCCAGCGCCCTTCTCGTAGTCCTGGATGAAGCCGAGGTAATCCTGCGGGTGCTTCTCGACGAGCCGGTCACGGGCGTACGCGTCGGCGGCGGCGCGGTGCTCTTCAGCCTTGCGCGCGGCGTCCGCGTCGCGCAGCTCCTGCGCCCGCTCGGGGAGCATGTAGTACGTCCACGTCCGGGTGATCGGGAGGCTCGGGTCGAGTTCCTCCAGGGCCCATCCGTCCATGGTGACGAGGGTGCCGTCGGCGACCAGCTCCGCGAGGATCGCGTCGAGGGCGGCGGCCTTGACGTACCAGGCGGCCGTACGGGTGTCGTAGACCCCCTCGATCTTCCAGGCGTCGACCACGATGCCCTTGACGACGTTCGGGCGGGTCTGGACGCCGCTCCAGCCCTGCCAGATGCGGGGCGTCAGGACGTCATCGCGGGTGGGTGCCCGCTTCTCGATCTTCTCGGGCATCAGCTCTGCCCTTCCTTGGACATGGAGCGGTCCCAGGAGGCGAGGCACTCGTCCACGAGCCGCTCGTACTCGCCCGGGTGGTTCGTGATCAGCATGCTCGTCGCAAGCCGCTCGGCCGTCTCCTGGCGGGTTTTGGCCTGGTCGGCCCGAGCCTCCGGGGTCGGCTTGTACTTCGCGGGCTTCTCACCCATGGCTGTCCTTCCAGGTGGTGACGGCGTCGGCGGGGGCTCCGGTGCGGCCGGAGCGGGTCGTACGGACGGCCATGGACGCAAGGGCGCCCTTGCCGGTCGGCGGGGCCTCGGGCAGCGGGTCGGCCTCCCACACGCGCCCTTTCGCGCGGTTGCGGTGGAAGCCTGCCATCTGGTGGGCCTCGCGGTCACATGCGATGAGGTCGTCCTCGGGGCACGGCGCCCCGCAGGTCTCGCCGGTCACGTGGCGGCCCGCTTCTCCTCGTGTGCGGCGACGATGGCCGCCCAAGGGAGCACGCGGAACATCTCGCGGGAGTACTCGGCCTGCGGCGTGAGGTCGTCGCACAGCCGGTTCAGGTGGCCCCCGCACGCGTTGGCGTGCTTGGTCTCGCAGGTCTCTTTGTCGGCGTAGAACACGACCCAGACGGCGGGGTCGTAACAGGGGCGCTGGCCCTTCGTGGAGCTGCAGTGCTGTCCCGGTGCGGGCCAGACCTTGCGACGGTTGGTCACGGCTTCTCCAAGTAGCGAAGGATCCGGGTGGTGTTGGGGGTGAGGTACTTGCGCGGTGTGGATGCGCTGATGACGCGGCCGGTGCCGTTCAGGGAGACGCGGAGGAATCCCCGGCGGTGCTGGCGCAGCGTGAAGTAGTCTGCGCCGCCGCCCTCCCAGGCTTCGAGGTGCCAGCCGAGGTAGAGGGCGGTGGTCATGATGCGCAGGGCGTTGGCACTCGCGCCGTAGCGGACGTACACGCCCGCCAGGGGCGGCAGCTGCACTCCCTTGGCGGCGGTGGTCGGCTGGTTGGTCTCGAACGGGCGTTCTTCGGCGTGCTGCGGGGCGAGCATGTCGCCCGCGATGCCGCCCGCCCGGGCCTGCCGGTAGCGGCAGGCGTAGCAGGTGTCGGTGATGTCACGGCAGGCGCGGTGCACGAAGCCCGCGCAGGCCTTGCACTTGACCCGGTAGTCCCCGCGCTCGCATTCCCGGCCGCAGGAGTCGCAGCCCCGGGGCTCTCTCACTGGGACTCCCCGGCGATGACCTTGGCCAGCATGTCGGCGTAGAGGGCCGTGTATTCGCCGTGGTGGGCCGCGATGAGGGCGGCGGTGGCCAGGGTGGCCGCCTTGGCCTCCAGGCGCTTCTCGGCCTCCTTGAGGTCCTCGACGGCCCAGGCGTCGGCGGTCTCGCGCAGGACGTAGAAGACGGTACCCATCAGTCGCTTGCGGCTCCCGGCCCGCTGGAGGCGGTGGCCGTACCACTCGCGGCCCGTGCGGGCGACGACGCGGCCGTCGGCGACCATCTCGCCGAGGACGATGTTCAGCGTGTAGGCGCTGACCGCCTCCCGGGCCTCCTCCACGGAGGAAGGGCTCACGGGGGCGTGTTCCATGGCGATGCTGTAGATGATGTCACCGCTGCTCATGGGCCGGACGGCGCCGGTGAGGGCTTCGGTGACGTCGGCCGGGGTCGGCACGTGCCTGACGAGGGTCTTCATGGGGCTCTCCTGTGCGGGTTCCTTGGCGGGCAGTGCCAACCTAGCGCACTCTGTAGTGCGTTACAAGGGGGTGCCGGTGCTGGCGATGATGTGGACGTTGGCCTCATGGACGGCGGCGTAGACGTCGGCCGCGCACCACTCGTCGAGGTGGTCTCCGCCGGAGAGGTACCAGCCGGTCTCCTCGCGCTCGTCGGCGAGGCAGCGCCCCAGGCGCTGCAGCCGGTAGCGGAAGGGCTCTCCCTCGGGGTCGCCGAGGTCGTCGGACTCGTAGAGGCCGGGCCGGACGTAGGCGAAGTGGACGGGGGCGTCGGGGCCGCCGAGGATCCGGCGGCCGTCGACGATCGAGGAGCGCACAGTGTTCACGCGTGGGCCCGGGCCCGGACGTCCCATCCGCCACGGGCGTGGGAGGCCGTGGGCTGTCTGCGGTGCAGGAGGTAGTACTGGCTGGCCAGGCCGGTCACCGCGCGCAGGGGGCGGCCGTCGGTGGCCGTGCTGTAGACGTTCATGTGCTGGAGGAACGGCTGGCCGCAGACCTGCTCTATCACGGCGACCGCGCTGTAAGGCAGGCCGTAGGAGGTGATGACGGTGTCGCCGAGCTGGAGGTCGACGGCGCTGATCAGCTCGTCCGCGCGGGGCTCGGTGGCGTACAGGCTGCGGGTGCGGCCCGAGTCGTGGTGCTCGATGACGGCGCCCTCGGTGCGGTCCCACAGGAAGTGGGCGTTGGTGTGGGCCGAGGCGCGCAGGAGGGTGAGCGAGAGGGTGGCGGCCGACCTGGTGCGCCGGACGTCGGTGACGCGGAGCCTGCCGCCGCCGGGGATGAGGATGGTGTCGCCGACGGTCAGTTCGTCCACGGTGCGGGCGGGCATGGGCCTGCCGTCGACGTAGAGGAAGGGCCGGTGTCCGGCGGGCAGGTAGGTGCACCAGAACAGCGGGCTGGGGTCGACCGGGTTGGCGACGAGGTGGCGGATGCTGGGCCAGGTCTGCACGACGGTGCTGACCTTGCCTCGGCCGTCGGCGATGTCGCGGACCTGCTGCCACTGGGTGCCGTTGTACTCGAAGAACCGGCCCTCGCCCAGGCGGTCGACCTCGTGGAAGTGCTGGAAGACGCGGTCTCCGGCCTGGGGGACCTCGGGGACGGCGCAGCGCGGGACGACGGGCACGCGGCTGATCTGCCCGGCGTCGAGGGTCTGGGCGTAGACGGTGACGAGGGCCTCGGAGCGGGATCCGTGAGTGATGTTGTGGCCGCCGAAGAGGTGGCGGATGGTCACGGTGTGGCGGCCACCGCCGACGGGCATGGGCCGCTTGGTGACGAGGTGGCGCGACCAGGGGCCCTCGGCGATGACACTGCCCGGCGTCAGCGACGCGAACGGGACGGTGACCGTCTCTGCGTCGGCGGAACGCAGCGCGTACAGGAGGGGCTCAAGAGCGACGGGGTCCATGAGGGACTCCAAGGGTGGCGGGACGGGTGGCGGGTAACCTCCGCTGGCGCCCGCTGTATTGGCGGGACGGGCGCGAGCAGGTACGCAGGTTATCGAACAACTCGCCTGTTGCCAGTGTTTGTCCGTGACCCCTTGCGTGGCGCCCACCGTAGCGCACTGTCGAGTGCGTTACAAGTGGGCCACGTCGAGCACGGCTATCGCAGGAATGAGGCGGCTCCTTCCCGGGGGCCCGGCACGTCGGCCACGCCCTTGCGGTCCAGGTAGAGCCTGAACCACACGGTCTTGCCGTTGACGTCGCTCTCGACGCCGGACCGGTCGGCGAGCATGACGACCATGGCCAGGCCGCGCAGGCCCGTCTCCTGCTCGTAGCTCAGATCGTCGAGGTACTCCTCCGCGTCGTCCCGGTTGCTGGGCAGGTGCGGGAGGTGATCCTCGTCGGTGTCGTGGACGCCGACCTGCAGGTAGCGCCTTCGCTGGCCGCCGATGGAGACCATGACGTTGAAGGGGAGCTGGGCGTGCACGACGGCGTTCGTCGTCAGCTCGGACAGGCATACCAGCGCCGTCTCGGCGAGGTCGGCATCGAGGCCCGCCAGATCGGCGGCCCCGGCGAGGCGGTGCCGGGCACGGGCGACATTGGCGGGATCGCCCGGGTAGCGCTGGCGGTAGATGAGGTGCTTGAGGGCCCCGAGTGGCGGAGGGGCCTGGTGGGACGGGGAGTGCATTGGCGTAACTCCCGTTGCATGGACGGTTGATGAGTCCCTCTCACATCCCTGTAATACCTGGAGTAAGCAGGGTGGTACCCACCGTTCCGGAAGATCTCCATTTCTGCAACCCCTCAAAACTGATAATTCGCAAGTCTGTCCAGTGGCCCCGAACGGCCCACAGGGTGCAGACTGTCCCCCACATGGCGGCTCACCAGGGGAGGAACGGTGCCGTACAACGGACGGCCGACGATCAGGAGCAAGATCCTCGGCCGCAGGCTCAGGCTGGCCCGCGAGGCCGCAGGGCTGAGCATCGTGCAGGTCGCCGCTCAGACCACGGTGTCCGAGGCGACGATCTACCGCCAGGAGTCCGGCCACGTGGCCGTGAAGCCCACGATGATCCCCTACTTCACCAAGCTCTACGGCGTCACCGACGAGGACACCGTCGAGCAGTGGACGGAGTGGGCCCGGCGGGCCAAGCTCAAGGGGCCGTGGGCGGCCTCCGGCAGCATCGTCGGCCCGACCCACAGTGACTACGCGGAGGCCGAGGACGCCGCCCGCGAGCTGCGCGTCCTGGAGCTGAACCTGATCCCAGGCCTGCTGCAGACGAAGCAGTACTCCGAGGAGGTCATCACGACCGCCGCCACGGTGCTGCCCGGGCAACTCCCCTCGGAGACCAAGGAGATCGAGTCCCGCATCAACCTCCGGCAGACCCGTAAGGCGATCCTGGAGCGCGAGGACCCTCCCCGTATCTGGGCCATCATCGGCGAGGCCGCGATCCGGACCCCGCCGAGCGTCGCCGACACGGACGCCCACCGCGACCAGATCCAGCACCTG
The DNA here is from genome assembly GCF_044333225.1 of Streptomyces sp. NPDC021080. Lineage (NCBI taxonomy): Bacteria > Bacillati > Actinomycetota > Actinomycetes > Kitasatosporales > Streptomycetaceae > Streptomyces > Streptomyces sp. NPDC021080. Next base: position 10,240 of record NZ_JBIRQM010000020.1, read on the forward strand.
CTCAACCTGGGCGAGACCAAGGCGACAATCCAAGTACTCCCGCTGGCCACGGGTCTGCACGTCGGCCTGTCGGGACCGTTCAGCATCATCACCTTCGATGATCTGGACCTGGTGTTCAAAGAGGGCTACGGCGACGGGACGTTCATCCCCGAGGAGCTGGTGCACCTGTACAAGGCGCGCTTCGAGCGGCTCCAGAGCCAGGCCCTCTCCATCGCAGAAACCCGCAAATTCCTGCACATGGTCCTCGCATCGCTGTGACGACCTGACCGAGAGAAAGGCATGGCCCGCATGACCCACACCTCCTTCACTGGCTGGCACAAGTCGTCGTACAGCAGCGGCGAGGGCGAGAACTGCGTCATCCAGGGCGCCGACAAGGCCGCCGGTCTCGTCGGCGTCGCCGACACCAAGCTCGCCAGCGACAGCCCCGTCCTCGCCTTCGGCCGGGAAGCCTGGCTCGGCTTCATCGCCGACGTCAGGACCACAGCGGCCTGACCCAGTACGCGCAGAAGGACCCCGGCAACCCATGAGTGCCGGGGTCCTTCTCTGTATCAGCTTCGGCCAGTTCGGGCCGTTCCTCAAGACCGCGCTACGGCTGGCGCCGCGAGGTCATTTTCACCCGCCGCCAGGTGTGGCAGTCCCGGGTGTCGAAGAAGTCCCCTCGCGAGAGGTAGACGTACAGAGTGCCGGTCGAGGCCTTGTGGGCCCGCACCGACGTGCGCTCGCCGGTCGCGTCCTTCGCCCGGGTCCAGCTGCATCGGTCACTGTTCGGGAGTGACCGGTACAGGCCGGGCCTGACGTCGGCGCCGACCCAGTACGTTCCGTCACCGGGGACCGTGAGGCGGGTCGGGTGCTGCGCGGCCGTGAGCGCCCCGGGGGCGGAGGCCGGAGGGATGGAGTCGGCCCCCATCGACCAACCGCCGAAGATCCCCACGAAGAGCGCCCCGGCCGCCAGCGCGTATCCCCGCAGGGGGATCCGGGATCGAGGAGGCTCGTCGTCCGGCGGCTCACCGCGAGGCGACGGCGAGGGACGTGGCTGGTCCCCACTCATAACCTGCCTTCCCTGTTCTGACGCACGCCAGGGCCCGGGCATGAGCTGGGGGCTCGCGCTCTGAGGCGGGTTTCTGAGCGCTGACTGTGCATCGACAACGAGAGTCGGAGTCGGATTGACTACTGAGAGCGAACCTACCCCATAACTTGGGTACGGGCAAAGAATCCCCAGGTCGCGCACCATGCCTTCACCTCCTTCACTGACGTCGTCGGCAGTCCATCGGTTCTCCCGACACCCTATCGAACTTGCGTTCGAGTGATGTGTGGGAATTCGAACTTCCGCATAAGATATCGAGCAAACGACCGTTAACGTCAAGCCCCCTTGTCAGACAGGCAAAAGAGGCCCGCACGGCACCCCGCGCCAACGGGGACTACTGCCGTACGGGCCTCTTCATGACCTAGCACCACCCGCGCCAGCTACTGGCCGGGGAGTCAGTACGCGGACACCATACGTCAGATGGTGTCGACCGTGCTGATCTCGGGGTTGTGCAGCTTGATGTCCAAGCTCCAGCCCATCCGCTCCTTGCCCATGTAGTGGTGCTGGTGGCCGTCCCGGACACCGCTGGCGAGGATGCGCCTCTCAACCTCCACCCACTCCTTGCGCCCCCGGCCACGCTTGGGCTCATTGCCGACGCGGTACGGGGCCCGCTCGACCTCGACCAGGTCGCGGCGTACCTCGTAGACGTCCCAGCGGATGTCACGCACCGGGCCGGAGCGCTCGTTCCAGACCTCGACGACACCGGCACCGAACTCGGCGCGCAGGGCCTTACGCAGCCGCTCGACCGCTTGGGGCGCCTCCAGGCCCGGGATGAACAGCGTCGTGGAGACGCGCGCTCCGGAGTCGTTGATCAGCCGCATCTCCGCGCCGACCACGGATGGCACGTAGACGGCGCCCACCGAGTGCTCAGAGCCGTAGACGGTGAGGATGCGGACCTTGTCCCCTCCGCAGCCCCCGTGGCGCCCAGCAACAACCTTGGCGCGCTCCAGGAGGCCGGTGTGGGCCTGGAAATCGGACGCGGGGACGAGCACTTCGTCGTCGGGCGTCAGGGCCTCGATCTCGTCCTCGCTGAGCGGGCGGACGGTGACGGGCAGGGAACACTGCTCGACGAATCCCATGGGATCACTCCTCTATGCCGAGACCGGGGCTTCCGGCCTCGCTGTTGTCGGTCGCTGCCCGGGGCTTCCAGGCGGCTGGCCAAGAACCTAGCATCCGCTCCCCCAGCGGTGTGCCAGTGAATAAACTATTCACTGGCATAAAAAAATCTCTGAAGGGGCCACATGCTCAAGTGCCTGGAGTGCCGGACGCCGTACACGCCCGAGCCGCAGAACACCTCCGGCTTCTGCTCGTGGGAGTGCTTTGACGTCAAGCCGCGCCCCAACGCCCCCGAGGCCTTCCACGGCTTCCTCGGCGACGGCGTCACCATGACCCAGGTCGAGGGGGACCGATGAGCCGGGTCAAGCACCGCAAGGGGTCGCAGAACACCCAGATCCTGGCGGTGGACACCAGTGGCTTCGAGGAGGGGATGACCTTCTGGGCCACCGACGCCACCGTCAGCATCAAGGAGGCCCGTACGCGGCTCGCCTTCGCGCCGTCCACGGCCCACGGGCACCTGGACGGCCCGGCCCGCCTGATGGCCCTGGAGACCGACAACTTCAGCACGCCTCAGCTCGAACTCCTCGGGGCCCTGTCGGCGCACACTCTGGCCGTGGCCGATGGCGAGCAGCACCCCGTCATCTTCACCGACTTCCAGGCCGCCGAGCACCTGCTGGCCTCCATGACCGGAGCGAAGAAGATGCGCCCCCGGCGAGCCCGCAACCACGAGCCACTGCCTCAGCTGGTCGAGCTGATCGAGGCCCTCGGCGACCAGGTCGAGCGGGTGCGATTCCACTGGCTGCCCCGCAGCTCCACGACCTCCCTCCAGTACGTCGACCGGCTGATCCGCAGGCGCGACATCAGCGTGTCGGACGAGGACGAGCACTGGGGGATGGTCACCTTCGAGGACGTGCTGGCCGCCGCCTGGAAGATCGTCGCGTGACCACCCTCCACAGGGCCGTGGAGGCCTTCGTACGCGACTACCCCGAGGCCGCCACCACCGAGACGTCCTACGCCCTCACCCTGCGCCGCTGCGCCAGCACCCTGGGCCGGGACCGGGCGGCGGCCGACGTCGACGGGGAGGACTGGCACGACGTCCTGATCGAGCTGTGGGGCCGCAGCGCGCCGAACACCTGGAACCGCACCCGGGCCACCGTCCAGACGTTCCTGCGCTGGCTCGGGGACGCCAAGGTCGCCACGGTGGAGCTGCCCGCGCTGTGCCGGGCCCGGAAGGTCGTCATCGACGAGACGAAGGCCGTCGACCCCGAGGAGCTGGAGCACCTCTGGGACCCGGCCAGGGTCGCCCTGCGCCAGCGGACGCTGTGGAGGCTGCTGTACGAGTCCTCCTCGCGCGCCGAGGCCGTCCTGGCCCTGAACGTCGAGGACGTCAGCCTCAAGGCCCGCAAGGCCCGCGCCGTCATCAAGGGCGGCCGGACCATCTGGGTCTACTTCGAGCGCCGTGGCGCCGAGCTACTGCGCGAGTACATCGGCGACCGCACCCGGGGCCCGGTGTTCCTCACAGACCGGCGCCCGAGGGACTGGCGCACCCGGGCACCCGGGGAGTTCGCCCCCGACGGCCGCCGCTGCCGCCTCTCCTACGACCGCGCCGAGCACATCCTCAAGGAATACGCGGGGATCACCCTGCACATCCTGCGGCACTCCCGGCTCTCCTACCTGTCCGGCGAGGGCGTCGACACCCCCATGCTCATGGCCATCTCCGGCCACACCAACCCCGGCACCCTGCACCGCCGCTACGCCCGCCCCTCCGGCAAGGCCGTGACCAGGCTCTTCGACCGGCTGGACCAGCTGGAGACGGCGGATGCTCCGTGAACGCCTGCGCACTGTCGGCGACGGCTGCTAAGGTTTTTCTCAGTCGCCCGAACCGGGGTATCAGCCGGTTCGGACGGCGAGTGTACGGACCAGGATGGCTCTGGCCCGGCCGCTCTCCCCGCGTGAGCGGGGGTGTCCCGAGTGCGCGGCGCAGCCGCGAGTTCGGAATGCATTGCCTGCCCGCGCAAGCGGGTGTGTCTCAAGGGCACGGGTGTTCTCCGCGCGAGCGGAGGTGTACCGCCTGTCGCCTGTGGTTTTGCTCCCTGCACCTGCAGGGATGGCCCCAGCCTTAGGGGGGTCGCCGTACTGCTCCTCGCGCATGCGGGGATGGTCCTGATGCACAAGAGGACATGCTTTGCTCCCCACCGATGTGGGGGTGGACCGGTGGAAGAGCACGGGGAACCGTGCGCGACCGCAGTGCTCAGACCGGGTTGAGAACGGCCTGATCGCTTCCCCACCGATGTGGGGGTGTTCCGGTTCAGTGCTTGACTTTGTCCCCGCGTGAGCGGGGGTGATCCGTGGCTGGTCCCCTGGGGCTCAAGCGGTCAGAAGTTCTCTCCGCGCCAGCGGAGGTGAGAAGAGGGCCCCGATCTCGAAACGGGGCCCTCTTCGTTTTGCCCTGCGGCCGGTGGCGATGTGACGTCACGACGTCGACCTCGATAGCATGGCGGCACACCACGCCATCAGGGAGATCACCACCATGGGCGAGAGCGAGTCCCGCAGGCAACGCCGCCAGAAGGCGCGGGAGGAGGCGGCCAGGCCTAAGCCAGGCCCTCCTCCCGCGAAGAAGGCCCCGCCGCCTGCTGCCCCTCCGGCCACCCTCGAAGACATCCTCGACGCGGAGATCGTCGACGAGGACGAGGACGTCCAGAACCTCCCCGAGGTCCACGGCCGGGACTGGATGAGGAGAGAGATCAACTTCCAGGTCCCTCCGGGAGATCTGCTCCGGCCGGTCGGTGCGCCACCGCTGGTGCGCCGGGCCAAGACGGTCCGGGTGCCCGGCGAGCTGGGCCTGCACGTCGGCGGCTTCCAGGCCCGCCACGGTACGCACCTCTTCAACTTCGAGCGGACCTCGCTCGCCCTGTGGCGGGTACTGCTACGCGAGGAGCACGCCGCGAACGAGCTGGCCCGCTGGGCGACGGCCCAGACAGGGGTGCCAGCTCAGCCGAAGATGGGCGTCCTGTACCGCAAGCTAATGAACGAGCTGGAGACCATGCGTGAGGAGTCCGACGAGGGCTGACGTTCTCATCCCCCTCTTACCTGTGGCGCCTCCTGCAGAGGACCCCAGGGGATGAAGGGCCCTTGCGGGCCGTCCCCTGTCTGCAGGAGGCGCTGTCGTGTTCGTCGCCGTCCAGAATCACTCCGCCCGCGTGTCCGACGCCGACGCCGCGCTGATGGTGCGCGCCGTGGCCCATCAGGTCCGCTACGACGTCGCTCCGGCCTGGGGCCAGAAGTACGCGGCCGTCGTCTTCCTGCCGCTGGGCGCGGCCGTCCCGGCCGGGTCGTACGCCATCGGCATCTACGACGACGCCGACCAGGCCGACGCCCTCGGCTACCACTCCGAGGAGGGCGACGGCACCATCTACGGCAAGGTGTTCGCCAGCCCGGTCCTCGACAACGGCGGCACCGTCCTGCAGGGCGAGCTGTCGGTGTCGGCCGTCCTGTCCCACGAGGTCCTGGAGACGGTCGTCGACCCGCACGTGCAGCTGTGGGCCTCCGACGGCGGCGACGGCCTGTACGCCTATGAGGCGTGCGACGCGGTCGAGGACGGCTCGTACGAGGTCCGCGTCGGCGGCCGGACGGTGGCGGTGTCGAACTTCGTGCTCCCGGCCTACTTCGACGCCCAGTCCCCGGCCGGTACCCGGTTGGACCATCTCGCCCAGCTCCGGCGGCCGTTCGAGATCAGCAAGGGCGGCTACGCCGTGAAGATCACTCTGGGCCGGAACGCGAAGGTCGACCAGGTCTTCGGCGAGCACTTCCCGCAGTGGAAGAAGGAGTCGAAGCGGCACCCGCTGGCCCGCCTCGCCCGCCGGGCGCACTCCTCCTGACCCGGGCAAGACGAAGGGCCCCACTGGGTAGGCAGTGGGGCCCTTCTGTGCGCAGCGGGCGCGGCGGCTGAAGCACACCGGGCGAGCTGCGTCTTTTCGGGGAGGTGGCAAGTTCCCAGGGCCGGAAGGGCCGAGGTGTCCCTCAGTATGCACGAGATAGGCCAACTGGGTGACAGTTTCTCAGAATTGAGTACCTGTCATCGCCGTCATTCGGCTGGAAGCCGCCCCAGCAGCCGGATCGCGACGTCGACTGCGCTCTCCCCGTCGGCCGCCTCGGACAGGGCCAGCGGCCGGGTGACGGCGAGGTGGTTGTGCAGCCGCTGCAGCGCGGCCACCGCCTCGCTGTGCAGGGCTGCGGCCGGGTCGCTGGCGGGCGGCGCCGGGAACGAGCCCGGCAGGCGCGCGCTCACGCGGTGATGAACGGGTCGGCGGCCGTGGAGGGCTCGCGCTGGCCGGGGTTGCGGTTCTCCCACAGCAGCCGCTGGCGCACCGACTCCGGCACGGAGCGGGAGGCGTGCGGACCCAGGTGGGACTCGACGACCTCGCAGCTGTGGATGGCGTACTCGCCGTTGACGCTGTCGCGGCAGGCGCGCTCCGGCCACACGGGCAGGCGCATCTCGGTGATCGCGGGCTTACGGGCTCTGGGCATCGGGTGGGCTCCTCTCCACCCCCTGGAGCCCCTGGGGCGCTCCGCGACAGCACCCCTGCAGGACGGCATATGCCACCTTCGGCGCTGCGACTTACCAGAACCGCGAATCTGTCATAACTTCCTCCATGTAGGCACGCAGCGTGATCAAACGGCTACGCGTGATCACATTGTGCTGCCGTATGACCGGCCCACCCGGGGCCGGGCAACCGAGTAGGAGGACACACCATGGCTGCTTCTCCCGAGCCGACCACCGACCTCTACGCCGCGCCCGTCGTGGGCGAGTACAGCTTCCTGTGCGGCGGCGCGGGCGGCGACAACCCCAACGAGTCGTGCCTGGGCCTGGCCCCCGTCGAGGGCGGCGGCTTCTCCCTCGTCGGCAACAAGCCGGAGGACGCGGGCCACAACGTGCGCGGCAGCTTCAAGGAGTTCCAGGGCCTCTACCGCCAGCTCGCGGCCATCCCGGGCATCGGCGGCTGACCCGTCGCAGTAACCGCTAGATGGTGACGGTGCCCAGGGCCGGTGGATGGCCCTGGGCACCGTTGTCACTCTACCCACCGCCCCGGAACGTCTTGACAGGAGCGACTCATGCCGCTATCAGACCTCGTCGGCGACCCTGCCGACATGCTGCGCGCCTGGCCCGCAGCCCCCTCACTGCACCCGCACCCGGCAGGCACCTTCGACCACCTCATCACCCTCGACGAGATCGACCGCCTCATCGACAGCAACTGCCTGCCCTGCCGCACCGTCCGCCTCATCGGCCGCAACGGCAAGATCATCGACGAGAGCACCTACACCCGCGACGGCGACATGCCCGCCCCCGGCTCGCTGCGCCAGCACCTCGACGACGGCGGCTCCCTCTCCCTGCGCCTGATGGAGACCACCTTCCCCGCCCTCGCAGCCCTCTACCAGGAGCTGCGCGCGGAGACCGGCTACACCGGCCACATCAGCGGCTACCTCACCCCGCCCGGCGAGCAGGGCTTCCGCTTCCACTACGACCCCTACACCAGCATCATCGCCCAGCTCGCCGGAGGCAAGGAGTGGCCCCTGCACCGGCCCGTCGTCGACTTCCCGGTCGAGGAGTACGGCGACTTCCGCGTACGCGGCTTCACCGACCTTGAGCGCCACCACCAGGCCACCACCGCGCCCTTCGAGACCTACACCCTTCACCCCGGCGACGTGCTGTGGGTGCCGCAGGGCTGGGTCCACTCCCCGCACAACCGCAACGGCGACGTCCCCAGCTTCCACCTCACCATCGCGCTCAAGCCGCGCAACCTGCACTGGGCCGTCGGCCAGCTCGCCCCCCTCATCGCCCAGCGCGTCCTGAGCCACCCGGACGGCCGCCAGCCGCTGACGCCCGCCGCCCTCCTGGACGACAGCCCCACCACGGCCAAGGCCGTCCGCTCCTGCGTGCTCGGCGTCCTCGCCGCGATGGACGACGAGGATCTGGGCACCTTCCTGCGCCGGTCGGCCCTGCCCGATTCGCCCTCTGCAGCCCCGCTGCTGCGCTAGGGTCTGCGTCCGTGACCGCCGCCACGCAAACACATCAGGAACCCGAACTCACCAGCCAGAACTGGGCCGGTCATTGGCACGGTTTCGGCCCGTGGATCGGATCGCCCGCCGTCTACCACGCGGAGGGCAACCGGCGTCCTGCGCATCCCGTTCCCCCGGCGCCTCCTGCCGGGAAGGACGACAAGGCGGGCATCCGCCTGCAGGAGCGGTACCGCGAGGCGGCCGTGGAGTTCTCCACCGGCGACGTGCCGCCCATCGTGACCGGCCACTGGCTGGTGAGGATGGGGAGGGCGGCTGCAGAGCGGACCTGGACGGACCTCACCGATGCCGTCGAGTGGCTCAAGGCGCAGTACACCGACAACCCGCCCTTCGAGCGGGCCGACGGCCTGCAGGCGTACCTCTCCCTGGACGACCGGATCGCGTACGCCTACGACGGGCTGCCCCGGGGGGTGGACACCACCTGGTGCTACTACACCCCGGCCAAGAGCCTGCTGAGCATGTCCGTCGTGTGCTGCCCCAACCTGTTCCTTCCCAAGGTCGCCTGTCCGCTGCCTCCTCGCCGGTAGGACCGGCGAAGGCCCCAGCGCGAGGCCCCCGTCACGGTTGTGGCGGGGGCCTTCGTGTGTTCACTCGTACGGGTGAAGGGGGGAATGGGACGGCCGGGATCAGGTAGGCGGACAGCAGCCCGGCGTCCCGCCAGGCCGGGTCGGGTCCCGTCCGTACTACCCCTCCAGTTCCCCCGCTGGTGTACGGGCGAGGCCCCCGCCGGGCCCGAGCCGGTGGCTGCCGTCGGTACCGGTGATGACCACCGGCGGGCAGTCGGGGCAGGACACGACGTTCTGGGTGCCGAGCCAGCGCCAGCCCCTCTCCCAGAGGTACGCCCACTGGCCGTCTGCAGGCCGCTGTGCGGCCGTCTCGCAGCCCGGGGTGGTGCAGGCGACCATCAGGTGCCCGTCCTCGGCGACAGCCTTGCCTGTGGCCAGGTCGATGACGCGTCGGCCGCCGTGCCGCTCGCTCATCTTCTGCAGGGCCGCCTTCAGTTCGGGCGGCATGTCGTCGACGTCGAGGGGCTGGTCGGGCTCGGTGCTGCGCATGGCGTTCTACTCCTCGCTGTCCACGCGGGTCTTGCGGATCTCGTCGCCGACCTGGTGGGCGATGACGATGTGTGCGCCGTCGGCCTTCTCGCCGAGTTCGGCGAGGATCGCCCGCTTGTAGCCGTCGAGCTTCTGCAGCTCGGCGACGGCGCCGTCGACCTGGGCGTCGATGTCGGGGATGTCGTCAGGGGCGGGGGCGGAGTTCTGGTCCGGCACGGTGTCTCCTCGTGGTGGCGGGCTTGAGGGTCTCAGCGTAGCGGCGCGGCGGTGCCGTGCGGGCCCGTTCGCGTGGCAGGATGGGTGCTCCGCCGCACCGCCACGTTCCGCCGCCGTACCGCCGTCTTCAAGGACTCTGGTTCCGCGTGTGCATCACCCCAGGTCAACCGTACAAAACCTCAGGCAGGCCCACCCTCTCGCCGTCGGCCGAGGTAGAGACGCGAAGTGCGGGAGGGGCGGCGCGCGCGACTTCCCCTAGTGGGTGGTGGGCTCCCGAGGTTTTGTACGGTTGACCTGTGAGGGTGGACCGGCAGGATAAGGAGGCGTGGACCCCCTCGTGCTGCTCGATACCTGGCTGGAGAACTCCTCCCTGCGCCACTCCTCCCGTGCCGAATACCGCAGGGAGGTACAGAGCTGGCTCGCCTGGTGCGCCGCCCAGCGCAACCCGGCCGTCCACCCCTGGCACATCGGACCCGAGCACGTCGCCCGCTGGGCCTACGAGGAGTTCCTGCAGGATGCCCTCGGCGACCTCCCCTTCGACGGACCCCGCGCCCTGGCCATCCTCGCCAGCGAGAACCCCGGCCTCGTCAAAAGCCACGACCGGCGCATCACCATCCTCGTCCTGTACTACAAAGCCGCCAAGGAACAGAAGCTCGTCCTGGAGGAACCCCACCTGCAGGACCTACGCTCCGGCCTCGACCGCAACGTCACCGCCCCCGGCCGCCTCACCCCGCGCGAACGCGCCGTCTTCCTCGGCGCCGTCGGCGCCTGGGGACCGGCCAACTCCACCGCCCCCGAACGCGACCGGCTTCTCGCCTACCTCCTCCTCGGAGGCCTGCGCCCCGCCCAGGCTGTCCGCCTCGACATGCGCCTCATGGAGCCCCAGCCCGACCTCGGCTACCACGTCCAGCTCCCCGACGCCGTGGACGGCCCGGGCCGCCACATCGTCCTCGACCCCATGGTCGGCGACGCCGTCCGCGACTACCTCCCCCACCGCCCCGAACCCCAGCCCGGCATCCACACCCTCCTGCTCTCCCGCCTCCGGCGCCCGCTGCGCAGCCGCACCCCCAACGACATCGTCCGCGCCATCGCCGACACCCGCCCCCGCCTCGCCGACCGCCGCCCGCCCGTCACAGCCGACACCGTCGCCCACACCGGCCTGTGGGACGAACCAGAGGAACCTCCGTGAGAACAGACCTGTGCCAGCGTCACTACGGCGACGGCCGCCCCTGCCAGCAGGCTCAGAGGTATCGCCTGCCGAACTCCACCCCCTCCTGCTGGCGCCACCTGACCTTCGAGGAGAGGTCCCTCGTCGTCGCCAAGAAGGCCGCCCGCATGGCGGAAGCCACAGCGCAGTACATGAGCGAGGGCAACGTCTACCTCACGTGGCAAATCCCGTCGCGAGCAGCCGGGCAGAGCGACCGGGAGTACCTCAAGGCCTTCCACGACGGCCGGTGCGCCTGGTGCGGCCGAACTGACGAGCCCCTGGTGCGGGACCACGACCACGACACCGAGCTGTCGCGCGGCCTTCTCTGCACCGGCTGCAACCAGGCCGAATCCGTGTACGGCCGCTACATCAAACGTGGTGAAGTCGCCCGCCCGCATGCCTGGGATCTGTACCGTAGGGTCCCGCCCGCCAGCCTTTTGTCTGTGCGCATACGCCAGCCCAACGACCCACGTTGTCGGTGCGGCTGCCAGCCCAGGAGGACCCCTTGACCGAACTGACCGCCGATCAGCTCCGGGAGCTGTACGGAGAGCCCGCCGACACCTGGCCCGGCCAGGGACTGGACGTCGTCGAGGGCGAAGGGCGCACCGAGGTCTTCGAGGACGGCGTCCTGATCGGCTGGGTCGAGGACCAGGAGTTCCCTCACCTGGGAAGGAGCCTGCCGACCTTCAGCACCGTCATCACCGTCTTCGAGAACGGCGAGCCGTGGGGCGTGCCGTTCCCCGGCGGGTTCATCCCGGCCAGCCCCCTGAAGGCACGGAGCAGCGAACGGCAGCGCTGGCTGCCCGCCGGACACCCCGACCGCGAGGAGCAGTCATGACCACCACCGAGACCCGCTTCGCCCGACTCGACGACATCCTCGCCAGCCTGACGCTGGAGGAGAAGCTCGAACTCAACCGGCGCGTCCGCGTCGGCGCCCTCACCCTGCAGGAGGGAGATCCCGTCCAGGCCGCCCGGCGGCTGCGCGGCTCCTACATCCACGAGGGCCTGGAGGACGAGGGCGAGGACGCCTGGGTCCACTACGACGTGGCGGCCGGGACGCCGGGGCGCATCGTGCGGGTGAAGCAGCACGTGACGCCGTTCCCGTACGTGGTCATCTTCGAGGACGGCGAGGAGCTGTCGCTGGCGGCCACCGGCGACGTCGAGCGCACGGGCTGACGCCCTGGAACTTGCCCGATCCGGCCACTTTCCTTGCACGGGAAAGTGGCCGTTTTCGGCAAGTGCTGTAATACCGGTGGCCGGGGAGGCCCCGGCGGAGGGGTGGGGATCATGAGCAGAATGGTGCAGGTTGCGGTCGGGGGCGCGCTGGTTGCGGCCTTGGCGGGGGTGGTCGCCTTCGTCGGCGGCAGCTCGGACAGCGGCGCCGGTGGCGGCTCGGGGCGCGCCGTGGGGACGCGGACGTGTGCCGACTGGGCCGGTCAGATGGACGACGGCGCGCGCTGGGACGCGGCGAGGGTGCTGCTGGTGAACGCGAAGGGGCTCGACGGCACGAAGGGCGACCGGCCGCCGAGGACGAAGGACGTCCAGGACTTCGAGCTGTGGATGAGCCAGGCATGTGACCAGGCTTCCAGTGATGAGCTGCTGGCCACGGTGGCCGACGGGGTGTACGAGGACAACGCGGCGTACTTCAGCAGCTGAGATGAGCAGAGGCCCACCTGCTGTGTGCTGGTGGGCCTCGCGCCTGCTCGCCTCGACGGGCAGGGTGATGGGGTTGATCCTAGCGGGTCAGTTGCCGGTGGGGACCAGGTCCTTGCGGATCTTGGAGATGCGGCTGGGGTGGACGTCGAGGAGTCCGGCGATGGTCTTGTCGTTGCACTCGACGCCGAACTCTCCGGCGATCTGCTTGACGCGGTCGACGTAGGCGAGGGTCTGCTCGGCGGTGCGGCCCTTGGGCGGGGCGGTGGGCAGGGCCTGCAGGAAGCAGCGCCACATCACGACCTCCTCGTTCTCCTCGGCCTCGGGCTCGGGGGTGGCTTCGAGGGCGGGCTTCTCCTCGGCGGCCGGGAGGGGGACGGGGGTGATCAGGACGCTCTCCCAGGCGGCGGGGATGGCCTCGCCCCTGGACTTGTAGTCGTCGGCGAGCTGGCGGACGACGACGTTGGGGGCCAGCTCCCACAGCTTCACGCGGCGCCAGACCTTGAAGGTGCTGAAGGGGGCGAGGAACCACCAGGACAGGCGGATGGAGGGGAGCTGGGCGGGGCGCAGTCCGGCGAGGATCTCGGCGCGGCGGCGGGCGGCCTTGGCGTTGCGCAGGCGTCCTCGGAGCATCATCTCGTGGCCGATGATCCAGGCGGCCGGGGAGAGGGCGTGGAAGGCGACGGCGGTGGGGTTGGGCCAGGCGGAGCGGATCTGCAGGCTGAAGGTGGCGAGGGAGAATCCGGCGACGATGAGGCGGATGCCCCAGGCGGAGCGGCCTTCGCGGATTTCCTGGACGGCCTTGCGGGAGTAGGCGAGGACGGAGAGGTCGGCGATGGCGGAGACGACGGCTGCCTGGTCGGAGGGCATGCCGACCTTGAGGGCCATGGTGTAGAGGGTCTGGAAGCCGCCGTAGAAGCCGCCGAGGGCGATGGCGTAGATCAGGATGTCGGTGAGGCGGGTGTCCCAGTCGACGTCGGCGAGGCGTTCTCTGAGGCTGGGGCGCCGGGTTGCGGACACGACGTCGTTGTTGCGGGTACGCTTGGTGCGGGCCATCTGAACTCTGCTCCTCTGTCCTGCCTTGGCGGGCTTGTGGCGGTGTGGCGGGTCAGGCTCTATCGACGCCCTCGCGAGATGTCCGGTGGAATGGATCTCGGCGGGGGCGTTGGTGTGTCCGGGGTCAGCTGGCTACGGGGAGCCGCGACTTGCGCTCGTCGATGACGGCCTGGGTGTGCTCGTGGTAGTCGGGGTACTGCCTCTTGCGCCCGGCTTCGATCCGCCCGATGGTCTCGGAGAGTTCCCGGACGAGCTGGACGGCCCGGAGGACGTCGTCGCCCCTGAGGTACTCGGGGACGTGCTGCTGGGCGAACGAGGCGCGGACGCGGTGGTGGCGGCTTTCGCCGGTGTCGATGTCCCGGGCTCGCAGGCGGGTGGCGAACGAGGCGCGGTCGGTGGACGGGCGCCCCTGGACCTTGAGGACGTTGTGGATGAGGTGGCCTTCGGCCCAGGCGCCTTCGGCTGCGTCGACGGCGAGGGTGTTGAAGAAGGCGAGGGCGCTCTTGAGGTCTCGGGCGGTGAGGCCGACGGCGCTGAGGGCTTCCATGGTCGGGGTCATGGGGACGTCGTCGAGATCGAGTCCGGCGTTCATAGGGACGCCTCCTTGGCGGTAGCGGTCGACCCCCACCCTAGCGCACTGATTAGTGCGCTACAAGGCGGGGGTCGTCGCGGGTCACGCCTTGGGGGTGCCGAAGCCCTCTCCGCCGAGGGCGATGATGTTGGCGAGGGTCTGGATCGGGCCCTGGTGGCCGTTGGAGACCTGGGCCTGGACGTCGTCCTTGAATTGCTGCAGCCCGGCGATCTCGGCGGCCTGCTCCTCGATCTTCTGCTGGAGCGGGGCGATGCTGCTCTGGGCGGCCTTGGTGACGGCGTCGACGAGGGCCTGCGCGGCGGCGGTGACCTCCGGGGTGCCGGTGAAGGCCGGTTCGGCGACCGGCCGGTTCGTCTGGGCGGGCTCCTCGAAGACGGGCGGGGCCGCCTTGTCTGCGGCGGGCTTCGGCGCCTTCGCCGTCTTGGCCGCCGCTGTCTTCCCCCGGGCGGCGCGGCGCTCCTTGGTGCTCTGGGACGACCCGGCCACGCCGTGGGCCTTGCTGCGGTGGGAGGCGAGGCTGGCGGGGCGGGTGAACTTGTCGCTGTCGCACTCGGGGCAGATCAGCTTCTTCGCCTCCACCTGGTCCTCCTCGGCGCTGCTGTGCACGGGCTCGGGCTCGGGCAGCGTAGCCGTCTCGGACGCCCCCAGCTTCCTCAGGGCGCCCTTGATGCCGCACCGGTCCATCTGGATGCGGACCTGTTCGGCCGTGGGCGGCTTGGTCAGGGAGAAGCTGATCCCACGCTTGTGGCCGATGGGGGTGATCGAGACGCTGCTGAGGCTGCAGACGACTTTCCAGTCCACCCTCTGGGCGGCCTCGACGGCCTCCTGGATGTGCGAGGGGAGCGGGGGGAGCTGGGTCTGTGCAGGCGTGGTGACGGTCATGGGTGGCGGTCTCCCTTGAGGCTCCAGATTGGCGTCTAGAGCGCGTGTCGTCCGCTGGGAATGGTACCGAGACGGGCGTGGTGGCGGGTCCCACCGATCTCGGTGACGACCTCCTCGGCCGTCCAGCGGTGCTCTTCCAGGTGTGGCATGAAACGGAAGTGTCGGTCAACGTACGCCAGCGTCATGTGCGGTGTCCAGCCGTGTTCGCTCGGCAGTTCGTATCCGTGGCCGCGCAGATAGCGGGCGAGGTCGGTGTGGACCTCGGAGTGGCGCGGGAAGTCGATGCTGGCGTAGAGGACGTGCTCGTCCTTGTTGGCGAACTTGCCGGTGCCGCCGATACGGACGCCGAACGGCTTCTGGCGCAGAGCCCACGAACTGACCACCTGGGGCAGGATCTTGAGCTGCTCGGGCGTGTAGTCGGCGGCCTTGCCGAGGTAGGCGAGGGTGACGTGGAGGTCGTCGGCGGGCTGGCCGTCCTTCATGGCCAGCTGCTCGGCGATCTCGCGCGGCGGCACCAACGCCACCATCACGCCGCCGGAGTTGTCGACGGCCGCCGCCTCCGCCAGCAGCGTCTGCTGGAAGGTGGCGTGGCGGGGGCTGTGCTCGTGGGGCTCGGTCCAGTCCTCGTCAGGTCCGTGGACGGCGGGGTGGTCGATGTGGGGGCCGTTGTAGCCCCACTCGTTGATGTCGTTGCCGTCGGTGCGGACGTGCTTGGCGGGGACGGTGGCCTTGAGGACCGGCCAGTCGTAGTCAGGGTCGTATGGGCCGTCGTGGTCCGTCTTGCCGCCTTCTGCCGCCTCCATGCGGGCGTGCTCGGCGGAGGTGGCGACCCAGTCGCCGGTGCGGATGCGGTTCACGCCGTGAGGGGCCGCCCGGTAGATGGTCACCGGCGCCTCGGAATTGCCCCGGGCCCGATGGACGGCGGCCATGGACTCCTCATGGGGCTCCCCCATGCCGCCCCAGTCCGGGTTGTCGAGGTTCTCCTGCTCGTGGGCACGCCCGCCCTCTGCTGTTGGACGCGTCGGGTCGTGCAGGGGGGCATCGTTGGGGCCGGGGGCCCGGTGCGTCAGTTTGCCGTCGTCCACGCCTGCAGTCTGCCGCACCGCACTGACAGCCTGAGCCGCGTGCTTCTCGACGGGCTCGCTGAAGTCGTAGTGGTGCCGGGCGCCGCCGGGCTCGCCCCAGGAGATGGCGTGGACGTCGAGAGGGGTGCCCGGGTGCAGGGGGACGCGGTAGTTGCCCTCGTAGTCCTCGCCGTGGCCTCCCGCCATCTCGCTCCAGAAGTGCTGGGTGCCGGGGTGGCGGGCGTGGAGGGTGACGTTGGTGGAGCGCTGGCCGTCGGGGCGGGTCTCGTGCTGGGCGAGGGCGGCGTCGTCGGCGACGCCGTGGTTGCGGGTCCAGAACTCGCCCAGGCCGCCGCTGGCGCCGGTGAGGTCCTCGTTGCTGATGCGGTCGGAGGGCTTCTTCAGCTCGGACAGCAGCAGGTGGGCGCGGGCCGGGAGGGGCTGGCGCTCGTCGTGGACGAAGGCGTGCTTGTCGGGGGGCAGGGTGACGTTCATGCCTCGCGAGAGGTTGTCCCGCTCGAAGGCCTCCGTGAACAGAGCTGTGACCTCGCGGAGGGTGAGGCGCTTGATGGCGTCGTTGTAGTTGTGGGGGCCGATGTGGCCGATGAACAGGCGCTCGGCGCGGTCGGGGGTGGTGGTGGTGCCGTCGGCGGACTCGTAGCGGTGGGTGACGCGGTGCGACTTGTGGCCGGGGACGTGGGCGGCGCTCCAGCCGCGCAGCGGCAGGCCGAGCGCGTGGTCGGTGGCGCGGGGTTCGCGGCGCGAGAGCCGGTCGACGGTGTCCAGGACGCTGCCCTGGACGTCGGAGGGCATGGAGTCGAAGTCCTTCTCGGCGCCGCCGTGGAAGTGGACGGGCAGGGCGTTGGAGCCCTGGTCGCCCAGGCGCTGTTCGGCGTCGGTGATGTTGTGCCCGGCGTAGCCGACGTGGAGGGTGTCGCCTTCGTGGCGGTGGACGACCTGGTGGCCGCCGGGGGTGAGGGCGGCGTGCCAGCCCTCCAGCGGGTGCGACAGGGGGTAGGTGGTCACGCCGGAGCCGCCCCTGTGGAGGGCGTCGATGGTGTCGGTGACGTGGCGTGCGCCTCCCCCGAGCCGGTCCAGGTCGCCCTGCAGCTCGGGGTGGGGCTCTACGCCCTCTGCTGCCGCTTCGCGACGGCGCAGCGCATCTCGTTCAGGTTCACGCGCCGCCGGTCCTCCGGCGTGGCCGCGCGGCGCTGGATCTCCGCCTGTACCTCGGGGTGCATGCTCCCCCTCCTTCTTCGTGGTCGCAGTGTAGCGGTCCGTGGCCGCCTGGGCGAAGAACGCCGTGGCGGTGCGGGACCCGTGGACGCAGTAGGGGCAGGAGTGCTCGCCGTCTGCGGGGTAGCGCAGGCGTCCGCAGTGCTCGCAGGCGGTGCTGTACTCGCAGGGCTCGTCCGCGTTGTGGGAGTGGGTGATGGTCACCTGGCCGGGGTGGAAGGCGATGGCGCTGGTGTGGCCGTCGGTGCCCTCGTAGTGGTTGCCGTAGGTGATGCCGTCGTGGCCCTGGGCCTGGAGGTGCTGGCGGAAGCCGTCGGCGGCTGCCTGGCCCCGGGGGTGGACGGTCAGCGGCGGGTCGGCGGGCCCCCGGTCCGGGTCGGCGAGGTCGCCGTGGCCGTTGGCCAGGGCCCACGCACGCCCTTCGGAGTCGAGGTCGTTCTCCGAGGTGTAGTGCTTGGGGTTCTTCATGTCCAGGTGGACGTGGTAGGCGTGGCCGTGCAGGTCCTGGCCGAGGTCGGTGGCCACGCGGTGCTCGCCGGAGAAATGGGCGCCCAGACGGGAGTTCCATTCCCTCTCGCCGGGGCCGTAGTTCTCGTACGGGTCGCTGCGGTCCTTGCCGAACTCGAAGTGGTCGAACTGGGCTCCGGAGCCGTGGAACCACTCCTTCGGGCTGCCGGAGGCCGGGGACGGGCACAGGACCGACTTGTTGCCCGGTCCCTCCTCGCCCGTCGCCTCGGCTTGCAGCACGGAGGCCTTCCAGAAGCCGCCCTCCTGGGCGTGGCCGCGCACCGCGTCGGCGAAGCCCTGACCGCCGCTGTGGTGGTCGGAGATCATCTGGTGGTAGTGCTGCTGGAAGCCTCCGCCGTGGCCGCCCTCGTCGTCGGCGAAGTACTTCTCGCGCCCTTCGGGGGTGATCTCGCCATCGGGGAAGGTCGTGGTGAGGTGCTTGTGGTGGGCCAGCTCGTGGATGAGCGTGCCCTCGTTGTAGGAGGCCTTGCCGAGGGAGACGACGGGCATGTACTTGCGCTCCGGCTTCACCCAGAGCTTGGAGTCGTAGCGGGAGTAGTTGGTCTGCTGAGCGCGATGCATGCGCACCTTGACGCGGGACAGGCCCTCCTTGTCGCAGATCTCGTCGGCGTGCTGCTGGGCAGCCTTGGTGTCTTTGTACTTGCGCTGGCCGGAGTCCTTGAACGCGGCGTGCTCGGCCCGGTAGTGGCCCCAGGTCTGCTCGCTGGTCGCCAGGCCCTTGGGGGCGTCGTCCGGGATGTCGGCGGCCTGCCGGAAAAAGGCGCTGGCGCTGTGCTGGGTCATGCTGCGGCCTCCGGGGCGGTCGCGCCGTCGTGGGCGTGCTTCCAGTCGATGAGCTGCTGCAGGGGCTTGCCCGGGGCCTTGTCGAGGGCTTTCCAGGTGGCATTGGCCGGGTCGTAGAGGCCGGTGCCGTCGGGGCCGAAGGCGGCGTGGCGGTCGCCGTGGAGGTAATCGTACAGAGCGGCGCCCTCGCGTTCACGGACTCCGGCGGGGAGTTCTGCGACGGCCTTGACCAGGGTCTTGATGGCCTCGAAGGTGTCCCAGGTCGACTCGGGAAGCTTCTCGGGGCCGAAGTCGTCGGGGACCTCGACGGGCCGCACGGCCCACTCGTCGCGGGTGATGTCGTACGCCGCGTACGGCTTGATGTCGCGGATGTCGTAACTGCCCGCATTCACGTAGAACGTGCTTTCCCAGGGGCCGGTCTCACCGCCCGGGCCGGGCAGCATCCGATGGTCGTCGTTGAGGTGCTCGCGCAGCTCGTCGGTGAGCTTCTCGTCGACGGTGGCGTCGGGCTCGCCGCAGAAGGCGTCGCAGTGCTGGTTCAGGGCCTCGTGGTCGATGCCGATCAGGACGTCGAGGTCGCTGTTGCCGTAGAAGTGGGAGGCCTCGGAGCCTGCGAGGTAGACGCGGGCCCAGGTCTGCCAGGAGTCGCCGTAGCGGGGCGCCCACAGGCCGTTGATCAGGCCGAGGATGTGGCGGCGGACCTCGGGGCGCATGCGGTCGCCGTCGAAGAGCCGCTCGTCCAGGTCCTTCTTGCCCGGGGCGAAGAAGTGGTCGTGGGGCAGCCAGTCGTGCGTGTGCCGGTAGGGCTCGTGATTGTCCGGGACGGGTGTGGCCTGGGTCTCGCAGAAGTTCTCTTCCGCCTTGGAGGCTTCACGCTCCGGCAGAGGGACGGAGCGGCCGGGGAACCGCTGGTGGTGGGGCTTGTCCTTGTTGGCCTGCAGGGCGTCGCTGGTCCAGGTGTTCTCGGGGGCGTCGGGGTGGTCGTAGGGCTCGTCGCGCATGTCGGCCTCGCGGCGGGCGCGGGCCTGGTTCATGTAGATGTTCGCGCCGGGGGTGGAGTGGTACTGCGCGAGGACTCGGGCGTGAGTTTTTGCAAACTCTGGGCCGTGGACGGATCCTGCGTCGTCCTCGCTGGTGACGCCCCGATGCTGGAGCAGGTGGTGGGTCAGTTCGTGGAGGACGACGCCTTCGTGCTGGTGATTCTGGGCCAGCATGATCTCGCCCCTGCTCCATGACCTGCCTGGCTTGGGCGGCGCGTAATAGCTGGCGTCGCCGCCGTCCTGGCGGATGCCGACCATGGGGCGGGGGACGCCCTCGCGGTCGGAGACGTGGTTGGCGATCTTCTGCGCTTCCATCATGTCGACGGGGCGCTGCGGGACGGCTTTGTGGAAGGCGTGCTCGGCGGGGACGTTCAGGGAGGAGTGCCAGTCGTCGCCGGGGAGGCCAGCGATGTTGACGGCTGCCGTCTTGCCGTGGCCGCCGTCGGGGAGGGTGCCGTCGCAGGTGACGTCGTCGGGGCTGTCGGCGGGGACGGTCATGCCCGCGTCGCAGTGGTAGCACTCGAAGCCGGTGCCGTGCTCGCCGAACCCCTGGCAGCAGGGGCAGGGCTTGGTGGCTGCGGCCATGCGGGGGCGGCCGGTGAGGCGGTACTCCGCCCGGGCCGTGTCCAGCTCGTGCTGCGGGATGGAGGGCTTGTCCACTGTGGTGAAGCCGATGTGGCTGGGGTGGATGTCGGCGGGGATGTGGGTGCCTGCGGCGAGGGCGGGGTGGTCCTGGGGGACCTTGACGCCGGGGCCGGGCAGGCCTGAGTGGGAGCGCTGGACGCGGAGGGGGACGTGGTCCATGCCGAGGGCGCGGGCGGCGCGCAGGCGGTGGTTGCCTTCGCCGAGGTAGGCCTCGCCGGTGGCGGGGTGGTAGTGGAGCATCAGGGGCTCCATCTGGCCGCTGGTTGCGAGGTGGGCGCCGACGGCCTTGGCGTGCTCGGGGCTGGTCTCCTGGCTGGCGTAGCGCTCGACCTCGTGGCGGGGCACCATCTCGACGTTGGTGTAGCCGCCGACGTTGGCGCGGATGTGGTGGCCGTGGGGGTTGAGGAAGCGGCTGGGGATGTCGTCGCCGTCCTGGACCGCCGCCGTGGTGGCGAGGGCGGCCGTGTGGGTCTCGCCTGTCGCCTGCCGGAAGAAGTCCGTCGCGCTGATGTCCGTCACCGTGCACCTCCAGCCCTTGGGGGTGGAGGGGGGCGGGCGGACACGAATGAGGCCCCCCGGCTCTAGAAACCGGGGGGCCTGGACGTCTCACGTGCGTATTTACGAGGGGGTTTACCCGCCAAGATAGACCCAGCTCACAGGACGCCGACCTGTTCGGTCTGCCGCGTCCCCACGCCGCCAACTGCGCCTTTCGTTGCAGCATTCTCGTGAGACGTTACGTGGCCCATCGTGCCATGCCGGGAGGCGCTCAGCAAGGCGCACCCCCTTGCGTGCGGGTGTGAAACCCCTATCACTTCCAGGTCGAGCCCCCTACTACCTGCGGTAGCCGCTGCGGTGGCGGCCGAGGTTGCGTTCCCAGCTGTCGCGGCCGGTCCGGGTGCGGCTGAAGCGTCGCAGGGCGTCGAACTGGGCCTGTCCGTCGAGGTCGGGGGCGGCTGCATCGGGGCTGTTGATGCTGGAGCCGTGCAGGCCGCCCTGCATGGCGCCGTGGACGCTGGCGGCGCCGAGCATCTCCTTGTAGCCGGTGATCCATTCGCCGATCAGGGACCAGGTGGTGATCATGATGGCGTCGGCGATGTCCTTGGTCTGGACGGGGCCGACGGTGGGGTGGTCGACCCTGTTGGCACTGGGTGCCTTCTGGAGGAACTTCAGCTCCAGGGAGCCCTCTTCGTAGGAGCCTTCTCCGGCCGGTGCGTGGACCAGGCCCATGTTGATCGCGGCCTTGAAGCACTCGGCGACCTGCCAGTTGTAGGTGGCGTTCGCGTCGCGGATGAAGACCTGGACCTTCTTAGGCAGGCGCTCCTTGGCGATCTTCTTGACGAGCTTCTGGGTGGAGCCGACGGAGTTGTACTGGTCGAAGGTGAATTCGGAGGGCTGGAAGGGGACGATCATGTCGTCCCAGATCCAGTCCTCGACCTCTTCGTAGTCGATGGTGTGGTTGGGGAAGTCCGCCGGGTCGAAGTGGTGGATCTTGTCGAAGACGACGTGGGGGCGGCCCTGCAGGTCGTACTCGACGTGCGCGAGCGCGAGGCCGAAGCGGCAGTTGACGCTGGAGGGGTCGGCGTGGCCCTTGTAGTCGACGGCGAGGATGCCCTGGGTGCTGGGGAGGATGAGCTGGCCGCCGTACTGGGGCGGGCGTCCGGCCCAGGCGCCGAAGACGGCGTCGACCTTGTCGGGGTCGAGGTAGGCGTCCATGACGGTGGCCCACTGGGCGCGGCGCTCGACGGCGAACGTGTCGGGGTCCGCTTTCTCCAGCTTGCGCATCTGGTCGTCGAAGGTCTGGATGGCGTTCTTCAGGACGCGGAAGCGGGGCAGTTCCTCGTCCTCGTACTCGCCGTTGTCGCCGGTGAACCCCTCGGGGAGCAGCGGGAGTTCGTGGGCGACCTGCCAGTCGAGATAGATGTCCCAGGAGGCGAGCTGGATCATCATGATGGCCGGGTAGGAGGGCTCGCCGTCCGGTTCCAGGGCGACGGCGCGCTCGTAGTTGGCGTAGAACTGGCCGGTCATCTGCCAGGGGCTGGACGGCTCGATGAGGAAGCCGTCCTTCTTGAACTGGTCGAGGGAGGGCACGGAGGCCGTGTAGACCTCCTCGGCCGAGCGGTTCGCGCCGGAGGCCACGACGTGGGCCATCTCGTCGAACCCCATGATGAACGAGGCCGGTCCGCGGCCCGCCATCAGCGTGGACTCCTTGGGGAGGATCTCGAAGGTGGCCATGTCGAGGGCGGTCTTGATCCCGCGCTGGATCATCTCGTCGATGCGGATGAAGTCGTGCGGCGCGTACACGCTCAGCTTCTCGCCGAGCGAGCTGGCGATGTAGGGGGCGAAACACGGCCCACCGGTGACGACGTTGACGAGGTCGCGCCACAGGTTGGCCTTGGCCTGCTCGCGCTTGCCCGCGAAGATCAGGCAGGCGAGCTTCTTGTCGCGGTCGACGCCGTAGTGGTCCTGGGGGTCGCCCTTGGCCATGTAGTTCCACAGGACGTAAGCCATGGCCAGGGCGCTGATGTGGCCCTTGCCCGCGCGTCGGCCCATCACCAGGAGGATCTCGCGGAACCACTGGTAGCCGAGCGCCTTGGCGGCCCGCATCCGGCGCAGGATGTCCGGGGTGCCGCCGATCGGCATCTTGGGCCGGTCCTCGTTCTGCTCCAGCGAGTCGAGGTCGGCCATGGCCTGGGCGAGGCCGGGGTCCTCGGCGAGTTCGGCGACCAGGTCGAGCTGGGCCTGGGCGGCGCGCTGCTCGTTGGTGGTCCTGGCGGTGCGGTACTGCTCGTCCCACTCGGCGACGACGCGGTAGTCGTACGGGGTGAAGAGGTCCTCGCGCAAGAAAAAGACCTTCAGGAGGGTGGCCTGGCGCGGGTAGAGGTTCGGGCGGTTCAGGTACTTCGGGGAGACCACGAAAGTAATCGGGTCCGGCACGTCCAGGCCCAGGAAGAGCTGGTGGATCGCTGTGGGGTCGAAGTTCGCAAGCGGTGAGCGGTCCTCGTTGCTGGGCATGGGCGTCCTCCTCGCCCCTTGAGGGCGCTCGGGGGCCCGCGTACAGCAAACGGCCCTCCCGTACTCCAGGAGGGCCGTCTGACGTCACGACGTCAGTGGGGTTTTTCGCAGTCGTCGAGGTGATCGAGGAGCCGGGCGAGGTACTCGACCGGGTAGGGGGCACTGCGCTTGCCGCCGCAGCACGGGGTGGTGGCCAGAGAACGGATGCCGAGAAAGTCGCCACCGCTTGACGTCACGACGTCGAGGGAGAGCCGGACACTGTCGACCCGCCCGCCGCAGCTGCCGCAGTCCTGGGGGACGATGCCGACCAGCACGAAGTCCTTGCCGTGTTCGATGATGCGTGTCATCAGTGGGGGTGCCCTCCTCGTGCGGCGTCGGACTTGATGACGCCCTGGGTGCCGAGGCCTGCGATGTCGTGGGTGACCTCGAAGACCTTCTCGTCGTGGTCGAAGGTCTTCTTCTCGACGCGGCCGACGATCTCGATCTTGGGGCTGGCGACGCCCTCGATCACGCGGCCGGTGCCGTCGACGACCTTCTTCCAGGAGATGTCGATGGCCAGGCCCAGCGCGCTGTGGACGCGCTCCTTGGCTTCGCGCTCGAACTCCTCGACGTTGAAGGCCCGGGCGCCGTAGCGCTCCTGCATCCCGGCGAAGATGGCCTCCAGCTGGAGGATCTCGCTGTCGAGGATGTCGCCCTGGGCCATCTCGCTGCGCTGGCCGACCTCGCCGTACTCGCGGTCGAAGCGGTCGGGGCCGGGCTTGGCGGCCGGGGACCCCTTGACGCCGGGCGGGAGGATGAGGCCGGACTGGTGGGGCGTGTTCACGGGGTCTGCTCCTTGGAGGTGAGGTCGGTGCGGGTCTGGCACGGAGCGGGCTCGGAGCAGCTGGTGCACAGCCCGGTGAGGGGGTCCGTGGTGTGCCGGGAGAGAGCCAGGGCGATGCGCCCCTTGAGGGCCTGCATCTCCAGGAGGACCTGCATGGCGTAGGTGGCGCCGTCGAGGAGTTCTTCGAGCAGGTCCTGGGGGGCGTTGCGGCCGTTGAAGGTCTTCACCGGCTGGCCGTAGCGCTGGAGGCCGATGGCCATGCGCTTCTCGATGTGCGCGATCAGGGCGTCCTGGACGTTCTCCTCGCCCCCGGTGGGCAGGGGCTGGTCTCCGGGGCGCTGGCGCAGGCTCTCGGTCATCGGCGGCCCATCCAGAAGATGAACGCGCAGAGGGCGAACCACGCGAGGGTGGTGATCACGCGGCGGGTGTTGTCGGACATGGGCGGGCTCCTGTGGCGGGTCAGGCAGCGGTGAGGGTGGCGTGGCACATGCCACAGCGGGCGGCTTCGTCGGTGACGACGGCTCCGGCGATGGCCTGGAGCTTGGTGCGGGAGGTGACCTTGGAAGCGTCGGCGAGCTTGGGCGAGTTCGCGACGTTGGCGATGGCCAGGACCAGGTCGAACATGGTGGGCTCTTCGGTGCGGGAGAGCGCCACGGTGACGTCGGCGAGCGGGCGGACGGGCAGGCCGTGCTCGGCGGCGATGCGGTGCAGGCGGGTGATGCGGTCTCCGGCGATGGAGGTGTGCTGGAGCTTGAAGAGGTGGTCGATGTCGTTGTTGAGGCGGGCGTCGGCGCGCAGGGCTTCTGCCTCCAGGCGCTCGGCGATCTTCTCGATGGACACGCCCCGGGCGTCGATCTTCAGCGACCAGTCGGGGATCTGGACGACGCTGGTGGTGTCCCGGTCGTAGAGGATCGGGTGCACGGTGGGGGCGAGGTTGTTCTTGCGGTTCTGGGCGAGGCGCAGGCCGCCGTAGACGGCGCCGCCGGTGCCGATGGTGGGCAGCGGATTGATGACGTCCAGGCGCAGGTCGTCGGCGTTGAACCAGTCATCGAGGACGGTGGCGCCGGAGGGGAAGATCTTGCTGGCGATGCGGACGAACTGCTCGACGTCCAGGCGGGGCTGGGAGGGCTTGCGGACGTCGGTGACGCCCTTGTCGTTGTAGTCGATCGTCACTTCGCCGGTCGCGTAGTCGATCCGGGAGTTCATGACGAAGTGCTTCTCGCCGGGGGTCAGGCGGCCGAAGAAGGCGCGGGGGATCTCGTAGAAGGAGCAGAGCTGCTCGACCGCTTCGTCGTCGAGGCTGATCTCGTGGTCGCCGAGGAAGAGGGTGGGGGCGATGCCGACGCCCTTCTCGAAGTCGACGGCGGGGGCGCAGGCATCGGAGTTCCAGCTGCGGTCGCGGGACTTCCAGTCGACGTAGACGTCGGCGAGGGTGCGGGTGGCGGGCTCACGCAGGAACATGGCGGGGTGTTCTCCTCTTGGCGGAAAGGAATTCAGTCCGGTGGCGGGTCCGGATTTTTTAATGTGATGAGGACTGGGCGTTTTTCTGAAGGGCGGCGAGTACGGGGCTCGCGTTGAGGGCGGCGGCGAATTCTTTACGCCGGTCCGTGGGGATGAAGCCGAGGGCGATGCGCATGTACTCCATGAGGGCGTCGCGCCAGACGTTGGCGTCCACTCCCCCGTCGAGCGACTGGTCGATCCGGTGCTTGAGGTCGATCGCCTTCATGAGGGTGGCGGCGTCGACCTTGATGTCGCCGCGCTGGAGGGCGTCGAATCCCCGCAGGACGACAATGTCGAGGGCGGAGAGATGGTCGGCGACCCGGCCGCCGTATTTTTCGATCTCTTCGCCGAGCTGTTCCGCGCGGCGGGCGAGGATGGCGGCCTGGGCGCGGTCGCCGAGGGCCATGTGCTTGTCGGCGTGCAGGCGCAGGGACTTCTCGGAGGGGTGGCCCAGCGGCCCGGCTTCCAGGTCCTTGAGGTAGGCCAGGATCGTGGGGCGGGTGTAGGCCTCCAGGGTCCACTTCTCGATCTGGACGCGGTGGGGGGACTGGCAGACCCGGCACTTGGAGTTCGTCTTGGCCGGGACGGTCCGGCCGCCGACGCGGACCATGACGATGCTGGAGGGGCTGTCGTCGTCCGCGCTGTCGATGCGGGCGGGCAGGTTGTCGGTCATTCGTCGCCTGCCGTCCGGGGGATGCGGTGCTGGGGTCCCACAGCGCCTTCGATCGCGTTGAGGTGCAGGTGCTTGGAGTTCAGGGACCGGTGGAAGTTGCCCCGGCGGACGGCTCCGTCAGGGGTCCCCTCGGTGGTGTAGACCTCGCGCTTGAGCCGGTTCTGGAGCATGTACCGGGTGAGGATCAGGGCCTTGGCGTCGGGGTCGGGGTCCGCGAGGAAGGACTCCTTGAGCAGCTCGTCGGCGGCGGCCTCCAGTTCCGGGTCGACGCCGTGGCGCAGGCGGCTCACGCTGCTTCCTCCACGGCGATCTGCAGGCCGTCGCCGGAGATAACTCCGGCCTCGATCAGCTCGTTGAGCCGGACCAGGCCCTGGGTGGCGTAGGAGGCGACCGGGTTGTCCTCGGAGACGCCCATGATGCGGGCGACTTCGCGTTCGGCCTTGTTCTCGATGAGAAACAGCTGAATGGCCTCGCGCTGGCGCGGCGAAAGGAGATGTTTTCCTCTTGCGCCGCGTCCGTTAATCGCTGTGTTGTAGAGGCGGACGATGTCGTGGATGCAGTACTCGGTACCGTCCGGTCCAGTGATGGTGTCCTTACCCTCTGTTTCGTAGAGGGCATTCCATGCCTGGAGGTGTCGGAACAGTTCCCTGAGCGTGCGCACGGGAATTGTCATGCAGGCGGGTCCTTTGCACTGACGTGTGGCGGTCACGTCTCCGGCACCCTCTGGCGGGCGAAGATCGCCGGATTTTGCTCAGCATAGGCAGGCGCCTACAGCCCGTTCCACTAATTCGTCGATCGAACTTTGCCACTGGACAGGACCGGGTCCCTAGACTGGATGCGCCCAGCCTCCTTCGCGGGCGGCTGGGCGCACGAGACGGGCCTGCGGCACCTGCCGGGGCCCGCTTCTCGTCACGCCGTCAGCGAGTCCTTGAGGCGCTGCCCGAGCCGCTCCAGGGAACGGACGAGCTGCTCGGCGGAGCGGCTCACGGCGGCCCGGAAGATCGCGTGGTAGCGGTCCTCGGCCGCGTACGCCCGGCCGCGCTGGGTGCGTTCCTCGACGGTGACCCTGCCGGTCGGCGAGATGAAGCCGGTGGCCATGGCCTCCTCCCAGCGCCCCTTGGCCAGCATGGCCTCCAGCCAGGTGGTGGAGGCCTTCTGCTCCCACTCCAGCAGGCCGGTGGTGATGCGCAGGAGGAAGTCCTCCTTCTCGCGGGCGGTGAGGCGGGTGTAGTCCTCGACGTAGGCGCCGGAGGGGAGCTTCTCCCACTCGGGCCAGCCGAAGATGTCGGTCTTGATCTCGCCGGAGGGCATGATCACGACGGGGTTGCGGACCAGCTCCCACAGCTCGTTCATGAGCAGGTAGGCGTCGGGGAACATACGGTGGATGATCCCGGAGGCCTGCTGCAGGATGCCGGAGATCTCGGCGCCCTCGCCGGGGCGCCAGTCGGTGCGCATGCGGGCGAAGCCGGTGGTGGCGGTCTCGCGGGAGCGGTCGGGGTCGATGTCGACCGCGACGGGCTTGTCGGCCTCGCGGGCGATCTCGCCGATGACGCGGTGCGCCTGGTCGACGGCCTGGGCGTTATCGGCCCACTGGGAGAACTCGGCGACCTCTTCGGCGCTGCTCATGCCTGCTGTTCCTCATCCTCGGTGGGGCAGTTCTCGTCGCAGTGGGGGCCGGGCTCGCCGTCCCGGGTGGCCAGGTGGCTGGCCCGGCCGTTGAAGCACTGCCAGCAGCAGTCGGTGCCGTGGCAGTGCTGCTCCGGCGTCACGCCGCCGACTCCAAGGTCTCCGCGAGGCGCGCCTGGTCCTGACGGAGCTTCTCGTCGTGGAGCCAGGTCAGCGCGAGGAGGACGGCGTCGCGGACGTGCTCGTTCCAGGGCATGTCCTTGCCCTGGGCGGCGGGCGGCAGGACGTACTGCTCGACGGCCGCCTTGACGTGGGCCTTGGTGACCTTCTTGACCCGGGATCCGGCGGTGCCGATGATGACCGACTTGGCGTGCCGGTTGTCGACCATGACGGCCCGGCCGCCGGTGGCGCGGTGGATCTCGCGTCCGGCCAGCGTGATGGACTCGGTGCGCATGCCGGAGACCGGCGGGCGCTCGTAGACGATGGCGTCGGCGTTGGCCGCGAAGCCGGAGCGGTTGCGGCACACGGCCGCGTAGAGGCTGTCCGCGCGGGCGAAGTTGCCCTCATGGCTCTTGATCTCCTGGACGTCGGCCGGGGGCCGCAGGAGCGCGGTGACCAGGAGGTGGACTCCGGCCTCGTTGGACTTCACGACGACCATGCCCGTGTTGGCGAGGGCCTGGTCGAAGGCCTGCACGGTGCCGTAGGCGAAGTCACCCGGGGCGAGCGGCGGGGTCCAGCCCTTGCGGGTGGTGAGGTCTTCCAGGCCGGGGATGGCGAGCTGGTTCATGGGAATCTCCGTTGGCGGTCAGAGAGGCGGGTGGGTCAGATGTCGGCGGCGGGGCCCGACGTCGGGTAGGGCGGCAGACCCAGTCCCTTGGTGTCGTGACCGGCTGCCTGGAGTTCCTCGACGGTGGCCAGCCGGATGCCGTAGTTCTTGCCGCGCTTCTGGACCATCCACCAGGTGTAGGTGTGGCCGTGGCGGATGTCGGGGGCTCTCTTGAGCAGGTCGACCATGTCGGTCATGAACATGGGGAAGGTGTGGCCGTCGGTGTCGGTCCAGGTGAAGCGGGCGGCCGACATGCCGCGCTGGATACCCTGGACGGTGAGCCATGCGGGGAAGGGCTTGTTCTCGCGCCACTCGTGGACGTGGTCGGGGTAGCTGGAGACCCAGTTGATGAGACTGCCGTTGCGGTCGTACGGGGCCTTCTTGAGCGGGGTGCGGGTCATGCTGCGAGTCCGATCTTGACGGGGCAGGCGCTGGCGGGGCACTTGCGGGCGGCGGCTCGGGTGGAGCAGCAGGCGACGGGTGGCGGGGTGCCCATCGCGACGTGTTCGCGGACGATGCGGTACTTCGCTTCCAGGCGGGCAATGTAGGCGTCGTCGCGGGGGATGGTGAACTCGCGCATCTCCCAGCCCTCGCTCATGGCGAGGAAGAGGATCATGGTCTGGACCTTGCCGGTCAGGGCCATGTACTCCTGGGCCTGGCCGTAGTACTTGGGCCACTTGATCTTGAAGGCGTCGAGGTCGTGGCTCTCGATGTGGCGGATCACCGGCGGCGCGCAGGTCTTCAGGTCGAAGATCCCCTCGCCGGTCTCGCCCCAGCCGGGGAGGTCGAGGAGGCCGTCGATGTGGCCCCGGCGGCCGAGGTTGTCGTCGCGGACGCCCCACTCGTTGCACTGGCCCTTGCGGCGGCCGTGGGTCTTCCCGCAGCACACGCAGGTCCCCTTGGGCTGCTGGAGCAGGCCCATCTTGGTCATGACGTGCTGAAAAATGTCGTGCATGGCCGAGCCCATGAGGACGGACATGCGCGGCCCGTACTCGAACTCGTCCTCGACCCAGCGGTCCGGGTGGGCGATGTAGTAGTACAGGCGGCGGGCGTCCATCGTGGGGTGCGTCGAGGGGTGGAACCAGCCGTCCGGCGCCCGGGTCGCGCTGTAGCTCTCGAAGGTCACGGCGAACTGCTTGGGGAACGCGCACTGCTGGACGGCGTTCTCGATCAGCGGGATCAGGACCAGGTCGCGGCTGAGGGAGACGACGCGGCGGAAGGAGGGCGTGAAGGCGGTCACCGGCGCCGCCTCGTCCGAGCCATCTTCGGCCGCTCCGGCGCTCCGTTCTCCTTCTCCCAGGCGACGGCCGTCTTGGAGAAGCGGACCAGGATCTCGGCATAGCGGGCCCGGTCGATCAGGGAGACCTCCGGGGAGGCGAGGCCGAGCATCTCGTGGGCCAGGTCGAAGAGCTGCTGCTCGGGGGTCTTCTCCTCGGGCTGCTCTTTCCTGTCACGGACCCAGGTCCAGAAGTTCAGGGCGTAGACGTAGGAGTAGACCAGGGAGCCGATGACGAAGCCGTACTGGCCGGTCGTTACGCCGTAGAAGGCCCACAGGCTCTGCACGCCGAGGCCGATGGCCCAGCCGAGGGCCTTCTTGCGTCCGGCGAGCAGCAGGCCGGTGCAGCCGATCAGGGTGAGGACGTAGCTCCAGGCGGGGTTCATCATGCTCCGGACCCCGCTTCGAGGACGGCGTGGGCCATGCTGGTGATGACAGGGACGCAGCGCGGCGCGGCTTCCCTGATGGCTTCCAGGACCGGCTTGGCCCTCTCCCACTGGCGGGCGGCTTCCAGCAGCTCGGCGAAGTCGAGGAGTTCGCAGGCGACGAGGTCGGCGTGGACCTTGCGGGCGTTGTCGTCGTAGAAGCGCAGGCCGAGCATGGGGCGCTCTCCCCCGGCCTGCTCGACGGCCTTGTCCCACATCGCGCGGGTGATGCTGAGGGACTTGGCGAGGGTGGACTTGCCGTCGACGGCGAAGGCGTACTGGGTGTCGAGGCGGTTGTGGCGGGCGTCGATCGGGTCGCGCCACTGGTTGCCCGACCCCCGGGACTGGCGCATCCCGAGGGTCTCGGCGAGGTGGGCCTCGTGGGCGTCGCCCATGTCCTTATTGAGGGACATCGCTGACCTCCATGGCGCGCATCTGGCGGCGCAGGCGCCAGGCCGTGAAGCCCTTGACCGGCTGCCAGTAGACGTTGTTGGAGCGCTTCCAGAACTGGCCGCAGGTGGGGCAGCGGACGTACTTGGTGACGGCGGCGGTGGGCAGGGGAAGGGCCCGGCACATGTGGAATTCGCGCCTCTGCACGTTCATCGGCGCAGGCCCTTGATCTTGCGGCCGAGGGCCTGGAAGAGGCGCTTGACGCGGAGCGGGATGCCCCACAGGCCGGTGTAGACCAGCTCGTACTCGGCGCCGCAGTCCGGGCAGGTGAAGGTGGAGACGGCGCCCTGACCGGCGTGGGGCAGGTTGCAGTAGTGGATGTCGCTCACTTCGGGGTCTCCTCGTCGGCGCAGGTGTACTCGGCGGGCTGGGGCCAGCAGATGACGGGCTGGCCTTCGCGGATGGGGTGCTGGTGGCAGTAGCAGCGGACGAGGCTGGTGGCGCCGGGGGCGTAGCTGAAGATCCCGGGGGTCGGCGGGTTGGCGGGGTCGACGGCCGGGGCCGGGGTCCGGTTCGCCTTCTGCGCCTGTTCCTTGCGCTGCTCCAGGCGGGTGTTGACGACCAGGCCGGTGGTGAGCACCATCCAGATGCACAGCAGGGCGGTCTGCAGGTCGGGCAGTCTCACGTTCACGCGGCTTCCTCGTCGTCGTAGGAGACGGTGTGCTCGGACTTGATCTCGCCGGAGATGGTCTTCAGGGCCAGTTCGCGGATCTGGCCGACGAGTTCGGGGTGCTTGGCGAGGTAGGTGAGGACGCCGCCACGGCCGGTCTTGACCTGGCCGCCGTCGGGGAACTCGTAGCTCACGCTGGACAGGCGCTTGATGACGCCGGTGGCCATGCCGAGGACGGCGGCCTCGTCCATCTGGTCGATGCCGACGGGGCCGTACTTGTCGGTGGCGACGTTGTAGAACCAGAAGTCGGCGGAGCGGCCCTGGGGGACGAGCTTGTTGCGGGTGACCTTGACGCGGAGCTGGCGGCCGACCTCCAGCTCCTTGGGGGCCTCGGAGACGGCGTCGGCGAGGGTGATCTTGCGGGTGGTCTCGCCAGTGCGGCTCATCTTGAGCTGGCTGGTGGTGTTGTACTTCAGCGCGCTGGGGCCTGCGGGCTTCTGGGCGCCCGCCATCCGGCCGCCGATGTCGGCGCGGTACTGGTTGATGAAGATCACGGCCGCGTTGTTCTCGCGGCACAGGCCCGCGACGCGCTTGACCATGCGGGAGATGACCTGGGCGTTCTTGCCCATGGCGGAGTCTTCGGCCTTCTTCTCGAAGGCGGCCTTGGACTCCATGCCGCCGATCGAGTCGACGACGACCAGGGAGACTTCGCCACTGCGCAGCAGCATGGCGATCTGGTCGGAGACGTCCTCGGAGTGGTCGGGGTAGAGGTGGTAGAAGCGGTCCTCGCCGAGGTCGACGCCGAGCTTCTCGGCCCAGTCGAAGTCGTAGGCCTGCTCCATGTCGATGACGGCGGCGGCGCGGTCGGGGAACATCTGCTGCGCGTTGGCCATGGTGAGGTTCGCCAGCGACGTCTTGCCCATGCCCTCGGGGCCGAGGATCTCGTGGGTGCGCTTGAGTGCGAACCCGCCGCCCATGGCGTAGTCGAGGGTGAGGCTGCCGGTGGGGATGAACGTGGGCGGGACCATCTGGTCGCGGCGGGTGACGCGGTCGCCGTAGGTCTTGGTGAGGTCGGCACGGAGCTTGGAGAGGCCCTTCGAGGCCATGTGCGGTCTCCCTGGCGGTAGGAGGTGTTCGCGGCCGTGGCGGTCGGCCGGTGGTGCTGGTGCTACTTCGTGATGATGTTGTCGAGGATCTGGCGGGCCTGGCCCGCTTCCCACTCCAGGGCCATCTCCAGCAGCGCGAGGCGCTTGAGCATGTACTTCTCGGAGTTGTAGTTGGCGGGTGGCGCGGTGCGCGGGTCGCCGTAGACGAGGCCTTCTTCGAGGCGCAGGATCGTCTTGCCGGTGGACTGGATGGCGTAGCCGAGGACCGGCTTGGTCATGCGCAGGGCTGTGCGGGCCACCTGGACGGCCTTGCCGAGGCGGGTCCAGTCGGCGCGGGTGTAGATGGAGCGGTCCGCGCCGACGACGTCCTTGGCGTAGGGCGAGTCGGCGGGGATGGTGAAGGCCTCGACGACGTGCTTGCGGGCGGTGCCTTCCTCCCAGCCCAGGACGTCGTCGAAGGCCGTCAGCTCGACGCGGCCGAGGATGTCGGCGATCTCGGGCGGGACGAACCCGGACTCCAGGGCGGCCAGGTCGCGGACGGACAGGCCGACGGCTCCGGCGACCTGCATCTGGGACAGGGCCAGGCGGGTGCGGGTCTCGCGGACGGCGGTGCCGAGGTTGGCCCAGTAGGGGTGCCGGATGTCGGCGATGACGTTGGCCATGGGAGGGGCTCCGTTCGGGAGGCGGGGGCCGGGTGGTCGGCCCCCGCCGGTGGTTCAGTGCTTGACGGTGGCGAAGGTGGACTTGCCGAGCGGGGTGGCGTCCTTGAACTGCGGCAGGCTCATGGGCTCGCTGTAGAGCAGGTAGGACTGGTTCGCACCGACGGACCACTCGACGTAGGCGCCGGATGTGGCGTCCTTGCCGTAGTAGGAGGTGCAGTTCGAGCTGCTGCTGTAGGTGCCGTCCATGGAGGGGCTCTGGACGAAGGCGTCGCCGTCGTACTGGCCGAGGTCGGCGCGGACCTTCTTCTCCGGCGGCACGAGGGAGACGCAGTAGGTGACGGGCAGGCCCTTGAGGATGAAGTAGCCCCAACGCCCCTGCGAGTCCTGGAGGTAGACGTAGGAGAGCTTGCCGGGGCTCTGGCCCCAGGTGTCGATCCAGAAGTTCTTGGTGTCCCGGGTCGGGGAGTACTTCATGGTGTGGGCGGGCTGGTTGGTCACCAGGCGGTCGTAGTCGCTGCTGACCGACGTGCTCTCGCGGGTGCGGGCGCTGGGGCTGCTGCTGCCGTCCCCGAGGCATCCGGTGGCGCTGAAGGCGATGGCGGCCGTCGTCAGGGCGGCGGCGATGGTGGTGGTCAGGCGGCGCACTGGGTCTCCTTGGCGTTCACGTCGAGGCGGTAGGGCAGGTCGGCGTCGAGGAAGGCCTCGCGGTGGTTCTGGGAGGCCTTGGAGTTGTAGGTGGTGATCGAGTCCGCGCGGGTGTTGCGCTGGGCCGTGATGACCTGCTGCAGCTGCGCCTTGCGGTCGTCGGAGGGGTTGGTGGTGTCCAGCTCCTGCAGCGCGTTCTTGATGGCGGCCTCTGCGGCCTGCGTGGACTGGCAGAGGTCGAAGAACTGCTCGTAGGTGCCGATGCGGAAGTCGGCGTTGGCGACGGTCTTCTCGCGGACGTCGCGGCGGCCCCGGTAGTCGGCGGTCTCGTTCTGGACCGTGCCGAAGGCGTAGATGCCGAGGGCGGTCAGGAGCGCGAGGGCGAGGATGCCGAGCACGGTGTAGAGGAGGGCGCGGGCGCCTGCGCCCAGGTCGCGGAGCATGGGTGGGCCTTTCGGTCAGACGGGCTGGTAGGCGACGAGGTTGAAGCCCCGGTCGGTCTTGCGGATTTCGGCGAAGCAGAGCTGGCCCTTGTTCAGGCGGTGCTTCTCGACGGCCCAGGCGTCCTGGTAGACCGCGACGCTGAGGGTGGACACCTCGGTCTCCAAGGTCACGAAGCCCATGGGGATGGAGCGGTGCGGGCGGGCTCCGGCGACGATCGCGGCGACGACGTAGTTGCCCTTGGGGCCGTCGGCGATGACGGTGGCGTTGTGCAGGCACGCCTGGCGGTCGTCCGGGGTGAGCCGGTCGAACGGCGTGGAGGAGAGGAAGCAGCCGAGCATCTCCAGCTCGATCTGGCGGATGTCCTCGTCCGTGTAGGGCTCGACCTCGTCGATGTCCATGGCGGGGCGCGGGGTGTACTGGCGACAGGCTTTGGTGCAGCGCTTGGGCGGCGGCTTGGCCTTGAGCTTCTTGCCGGTGCGCTTGTTGACCGGGACCGGCTCGGTGGACCAGTCGAAGCTGCACGGCAGGAGCTTGGCTTCGAGGTTGTCGACGGCCAGGGACTCGTCCTTGAAGACGCAGCGGGCGTCCTCGCCGGTCTTGGCGGCCAGCAGCTTGGCCTCCAGGCCGCGCCGGTTGGGTACGAGGCAGTCGAGCGCGCCGACCCGGGCCAGGAGGGCGACGACTCCGGCGTGGGCCTTGGCGCCCTTGCGTGCCTGGAAGTCGTCCCAGCCGAGGTAGGGCTGGTAGGGGGTGAGGTCGTCGACTGCGCTCTCGCCGACGCCCTTGACGGAGTCGAGGCCGTAGCGGATCGCGTACTGGTCGGGGTCGACGGAGAAGCCCCGGCCGGAGAGGTTGATGTGCGGGGGCTGGACGGCGACGCCGACGCGGCGGGCCTCGCGGACGAACTCGGGCAGGCGGTCGTTCTTGACGACGCTCATGACGGCCACGAGGAACTCGCGCCGGTAGTTGACCTTGAGGAACGCGGTCCAGTAGGCGAGGAAGGCGTAGGCGTACGCGTGGCTCTTGTTGAAGCCGTACTTGCTGAACTCGGCCATCTGGGCCCAGAGTCGGGCGGCGTCGGCCTGGGGCATGTCGGCGCGGGCCAGGAACTCCTGCCCGGCCGACTCGATCGCGGCGACCTTCTTCTTGCCCAGGATCTTGCGGACGGTGTCGGCCTCGGACTCGTCGTACCCGGCGATGATCCGGGTGACGGCCATGACCTGCTCCTGGTAGATCATGGCGCCGTAGGTGGGGGCCAGGACGCGCTCCAGACGCGGGTCGGGATAGGTGACGGCCTGCTCTCCGGCGCGGCGGCGCAGGTAGGCGTCGGTGAGGCCGGAGTTCATCGGGCCGGGCCGGACGATGGTGATCATGTCGGACAGCTCGGCGATGTTCTTCGGGCGCATCCGCTCGCACAGCCGGGTGCCGCTCGGGGTTTCGATCTGGAAGATGCCGAGGGTGTGTGCGCGCTGCAGCTCGTCCCAGACGTCGGGGTCCTCGAACTCCTTGTCCCAGGCCTCCAGGTCGATGCGGATGTCGTAGCGGGCCTGGACGAGGTCGATGCAGAGCTGGATGGTGTCGAGGGTGCCCAGGGTGAGGATGTCGAACTTGATGCCGCCGATGGCCTCGACGTCGTCCATGGACCACTGGGTGACCATCTGCTCGACGTCCTCGATCGCCCGCATGGGCATCCACTCGGCGATCGGCACGGAGGTGGAGATGACGACCCCGGCAGCATGGCGGCCGTAGCTCTTCAGGCGGCCGACGAACTTCTCGGCCATCGCGAAAAGTTCGGGGTAGCGGTCGGCGTAGGGCTGGAGCTGGTCGCCGTGCTGGACCCACAGGTCCTCCCAGGACATGCCCAGTCCGGCGGTCCCGGCCTCGGCCTCCTTGATCAGCTCCTTGACGGCCTTCAGGTCGGCCTCGGCGCCCTCGGGCAGCCGGGACTTCATGGCGCGCAGGAGGTTGTCGAGGACGGCCTTGTTCTTCAGGCGGCCCTCGGAGCCGATGGTGACGACGCGGTCGGCGCCCCAGCGCTGGCGCAGGTAGCCGAGGATCTGGCCCTTCTTGCTGGCGGGGAAGTCGACGTCGAAGTCGGGGAGGCCCTTGCGGCCCTTGGTGAGGAAGCGCTCGAAGAGGAGGTCGTGCCGGATCGGGTCCAGCGAGGTGATGCGGGCGAGGTAGGCGACCAGGGATCCCCCGCCGGAGCCGCGCCCGGGCCCGACGAGGATGCCGTTCTCCTTGGCCCAGCCGACGTAGTCCGCGACCATCAGGTAGTAGCCGCAGAACCCCTTCTCAACCAGCAGGTCCATCTCGCGGTAGAAGCGGTCCTTGTAGACGCGGTGCTGCTCGTCGTTGTAGATGGGCAGGCGGTCCCAGTTGGTCCGGCACAGCTCGCGCAGGCGCTCGACGTCCTTCTTCGGGTCGCCGGTGAAGCTCGGGGTTACCTGGTCGCCTTCGATGCGGGCGGTACAGCGGTCGGCCAGAACCACGGTGTTGGCGATGGCCTCGTTGGCGACGGCCGCGCCGAGGTAGGCCAGGCCGGAGCGGACGTGGTCCTCGTCCGTGATGTAGAGGCCGAGGTCCTCTGCGAAGAGGTCGGCCTCGTCCTGGACGTCCTTCTGGGTCTGGCAGGCGATCCATACCTGGTGGGCGTGGGCGTCGTCGGCCGTCGGGAAGTGACTGTCGACGGTGGCCAGCAGCGGCAGCTTGAACTCACGGGCCAGCTCGACCATCGCGTTGTTGACCAGGACCTGCTCGGGCATGTCGTTGGGCTGCAGCTCGACATAGAGGCGGCCGGGGTAGATGTCCATGAGGCGGGTCAGGCGCTCGCGGGCCAGCTCGGTGTCCCCGGCCTTGAGGGCGACGGCCACGGGGCCGCGCAGGCAGCCGGTGGAGGCGATGACGCCCTCGCTGTGGCGGGCCAGGGTGTCCCAGTCCATGCGGGGGCGGCCGTAGAAGCCGTCGCGGAAGCTCTCGGTGCTCGCGGCCCAGATGTTGCGCAGGCCGGTGTTGTTCTCGGCGAACAGGCACAGGTGCCAGTAGTGGTTCTGGAGCGCCCGGGCGGGCGGGACGGGCTTCTCGTTGCCGTCGTCGTCCGTCTTGGTGTGGCCGTGGAAGCGGGGGTCGTCGTCGGGGATCGTGTCGCCGCGCATGAGCCGGTCGTCGGTGAGGTTGGCCTCGATCCCGAAGATCGGCTTGATCCCGGCGGCGTCGGCCGCGCGCTGCAGGGCCGGGTGCCCGGAGCAGTTGCCGTGGTCGGTCAGGCCGATCGCGGTCTGGCCGTGGCGGGTGACCTCGGTGACGATCTCGTCCAGGCGGGAGAGGCCGTCGAGGGGGCTGTACTCGCTGTGGACGTGCAGGTGGACGAATCCGGCCGGGCGCTCGGGCCGGGTGCTGCCCCAGGCTTCGAGCTGGTCGAGGACCTCGTGGTAGGTCGGGATGCCGTCCGCGTCGGAGAAGATCGCGGTGTGGGCGTGGTTCATGCGCAGGTGGCCGTTGCCCAGGTCGCGGGCGTGCTCGTCGACCAGGTGGGAGGGGGCGGCGCAGATGCCGTCCTGCAGGGGGAAGAGCATCCCGGCCGCGCCGTCGGTCAGCGCACGGCGCCAGGTTGACGTCGTGACGTCAAGGGGGGTGTGGCCCGCGACGAGGAGCCAGCGGGTGCCGTCTTCGTCGT
The DNA here is from genome assembly GCF_044333225.1 of Streptomyces sp. NPDC021080. NCBI lineage: Bacteria > Bacillati > Actinomycetota > Actinomycetes > Kitasatosporales > Streptomycetaceae > Streptomyces > Streptomyces sp. NPDC021080. The sequence goes on from NZ_JBIRQM010000020.1 coordinate 48,166, forward strand.
GCTCGACGAGGGCGGGCAGGTGGAGGGTCAGGCCGCCGACTCTGTGTTCGGCTCCTGGAAAACGCTCGGAGGCGTAGGAGGTGACGAGGCGCAGCACGGTGGTGGGTCCTTGCGCGAGGAAGGGTTGATGGACCGGCCCGCCTCGGGGGTGGACAGGACAGACACCCGAGGCAGGCCGGACGAGGGGACCGGGGCTGGATCAGCCGCCGGTCGGGGCGCCGAGGTTGCGGATCTTGTCGCGCATGTCCGGCGAGAGGCCCGCGTCAGATACGGGGCTCTGGAGGTTCATCATTCCTCCGACTGCGACGGCTCCCGTTGCCGTCGCTGCAGCGGCACCGGTGTCGGTGACGTTGCCGTCCTTGTCGACCTCCTTGGAGGGGTCGAAGAACCGGGCGTAGTACTCGTCCGAGGCCTTCTCGGCGACGATCGCTTCGAGGACGACCTGGCGCTCGGAGACGGTCCGGGTGTACAGCTCCCAGGCCGGGGTGCCGGGCTTGAGGTCCGGGATCGGGTCGATGGGCACGATCTTGTAGTTCGTGTCCGTGCCGGTGCCGTCGCGGGTGACCGCGAAGTCGCGGTCGGAGACGGTGCCGTAGAGGCCGTGCAGCGCCTTGAGGTTGGCGAAGAACCCCTTCATGGGCTGGTTGATGACCAGCAGGCGCGGATAGTTGACCTTGTTCCCGGTCGGCTTGCCTTCGGCGTTCAGCTCGTCGACTTCGTCGATCTTGTCCCGGACGCCGATGACGACGCCGTTCTTGGACGGGCCGCCGAGGGCGTCGGAGCCGTCGCCGCGCACCAGTTCACGCTCGACCGCGAGGGCCCAGACGCGGATGCGGGAGGAGGCGACCTTGCCGAAGGAGTTCTTGGCCTTGCTGTCGCAGATGTAGCAGTCCCCGTAGTGGCCGTCGAAGGCCGGGTCCTTGCGGCAGACGCTGGTCATGGCCTTGGGCCACTTCTCGACCCCCTTGGGGGCCGCCTTGGTCGGCACGAAGGAGTGCTGCTCGACGTAGATCCAGTCGTCGTGGTCCGTCAGCAGGCGGATGACGGTGGAGGCCTGGTCCTCCTTGAGGGAGAAGTAGTCCGGGCTCTTGTCGCGGCGTCCGCCGCTGGCGTTGGACTCCTTCTCGGCTTCCTGGGCGGCGCTGCCGCCCTTGCGGAAGGTCATGACGGGGCTCGTGTTGGCGGTCACGAATGCTCCTGATGTTCTGATGGCGGGTGATGTCGGTTATCCGACTGCGGCAGTGGCGGCTGCCGCGATCAACTCCTCCGTCACGGGCTGGCCTTCGTGGAGAAAGAACACGGGGGTCCCGAGGTCCTTCGCCACGAAAAACGGCTGCCCTGGAATGCCGTGGAATCCGACCGCGAATCGCGGGCAGTTCCTGGCCGCCAGGGCCCTGCCGAGCCCTTCCCTCCACTGGTCCATCCTCGACACGTCGTCGCAGGTGGAGGCCAGGAGCAGGTAGGAGTACGGCCGGGTTTCCGAGGAGCTGGGAGAGGGTTGGCGGTCCCTCGTCCCGTCATCACTAAAGCGGTCCCCGGGGGTGGAATCAAGAAATTCGTTCTTCGGTTCTTCGGGCCCCAGTCCGTGAGATTTAAGAATGTCTGCGGCGGTGTCCCGGGTGCCGTGGACGGCGTTGTGCGCGGAGGCGAACCGACTGGCCCGGCGCAGGAGTTCGGCGTGTACGTACCGGTCCGGGAAGGGCTGGCCGAGGGGTGCGGCGTCGTAGCGGGCCCGTGTGTCGGCGTTCAGGAGCTGGTGGAAGACGTAGGTCAGCCGGGCGTCGCTCTGGCCGTCGCGGGCGGTGTAGGCGGCCAGCAGCTCGCGTCTGGTGGCCCCTGGCGTCACGCCGAGGGCCCGGTAGTAGCCGTTGACGTCGTGGCACACCACGGCCGCCCGTACGGGCACCAGGGCGGTGCTCGTGGACACGATGGCGGTGTCCGGGCGGCCGACGAGCTGGAGAGGCGGCTGCTCGGCCACGCCTACTCCCCCTCGGTGTCCGTCTCTTCGCCCTCGACGAGGATGCCTGCGCGCTGCGCCTCGGTGAGCGAGACGGCCGTACGGACGATACGGCCTTCCTCGGTGTCGTCCGTAATCAGAGTGCCTGTGCCGTGCTTCTTGAGCATGCGAGTCTCCTTCGGGTCACCCCTTGGGCTCTCGCAGTCAGGCCCGACAGGCTCCCCGGTGGGCGGCGTTGAGGCAGCGGTGGCAGAAGAGCTGCTCCGGCCGGGTCCAGACCGGCCAGGGCACGGCGGTCTCCAGGACGAGGTCGAAGACGTCGTCGCTCAGGTCGGCCGGGTCGCAGGCGAAGGGGCTCTGGACGACCCAGTTGTCGCAGAAGGCGCTGGCGCGTTGCGGGGCTCCGGGCGACCGGACGCGGCTGCCTTCGGGCTGGTAGCCCTCGATCGTGCGCCATCCGGCCTCGTCATTGTCCATCCACCAGATCAGTTTTCGGCGGCCCTCGCCGAGGTGGCGGATCTGCAGGTCGGTGACGACGCTGCCGAAGGTGGCCTCGATGTCCGCGTGGTGCTGGTGGCGCAGGTTGCTCATGGGCGACTCGACGACGATGACGTCCCGGCGGTAGGGCCGGTGGTCGTAGATCGTCTCGTCGCGGGGGAAGGCAGGGGTGCTCAGGTACTTCGGGCCGTCCGGGTCGGCTCCCGGCAGGCGCCGGGACTGCCAGCCGACGAGCTGGTCCTTCCACCAGTGCGGGATGACCGCGCGGGGGCCGGTGCGCACGCGGGCCTCCGGCGGGCCCATGAAGCCGTCGGGGTCCGTGCAGATGCCCATGTGGACGGCCGTGGTGATGCAGACCTTGCGCTCGTCGAGGATGTAGTCCGGGATGCCCTCCTTGAGCCAGCGCTCCAGCATGCGCGGGCTGTAGACCGGCAGGGGGGCTCGGGTCTTCTCGGTGTACAGCGAGTCGAAGAGGTCGAGGAGGACCGGGAGGTCCATGGCCCGGGTGAGTCCGGCCTCGCCGGAGAGCCACTGGCGGGCCTGCTCGATGTCCTCGTCGCCGCGCACCGTGGCGATCAGCCACAGCAGGGTTCCCCGGGCCTGGCAGCCCAGGCAGTTGAAGAGCAGCTTGGAGGCGTTCAGGGCGCCGGTGGGGTTGCGCTGCTGGTCGTTGTGGTAGCCGCCGACGGGGCAGGCGATGATCAGCTCGTCGCCCTGCTCGCGCAGGACGTCGATGCCGATGGAGGCCAGGGCGTCGCGGGCGAGCTTGGCCTTGTGGGCCTCGGGCAGGGCGGTGAGCTGGTCGAGGTCATTCGGCATGGATCACCAGTCCGGCTTTGACCCGGGCCATGTCCTCGGCGGTGGCCGGGCGTTCGCACCACTCGAAGCCGCACGAGGTGCAGGCCCGGCAGAGGTGCTCGGTGGTCTCGTCGGGGATGTCTGCGGGGTCGTCGGCCATCGCGACGGCGACGGCGCGCTTGTCCTGGCACATGCCCGCGACGACCGTGTCGTGGTACTCGGTGATGGTGGGCCTGACCAGGCATTTGGGGCAGCGGCCCTCGGGTTCTCCGCCGAAGGGGCGGAGCCAGAAGCGGTCGGTCATGCGGCCGATCCCTCCTTCTTGGCCCTCTTTTGCTCGCTGTTGGCCTTGCGGTTCGCCTCCAGGCAGCCGCACTCGATCCCGGACTCTCCCTGGCGCCGGTGGCGCCGGTAGGCGGCAGGGGATGGGCATTCGGCGTGGGCCCGCTCCTTCTTCGGCTTGGCGGCGCGCTCGGCCGCCCGGGCGACGCGGTAGGCCTCGCGGCAGCCGCAGGGGCCGGGGTCCTCCCTGAGCTTGATGTGCCGCTTGTAGGAGCCGTACGAGGGGCACTTGGACTTGACCCGGGCGCCGCCGCGCTTCTTCACGGGCTGGACGAGCTTCCTTCCCTCGCGGCGCTTGGCGTCGTAGGCGCGCTCGCGTTCGCGGCGGGCCTCCAGGCAGATCTCGCACTTCTCGCCGAGGGCCCGGTGGAGCATCAGGGCGGGGTAGGTGCCGCACTCCGGCCGATCGTCGTCTTCAACCTGACCGATGGCCTGGTTGCGCTCGACCTGGGATTCGCCGCCCCAGACGCCCCACTCGCGGCCGTCGCGGCCCTGCTGGCGGCACATGAAGATGGCCGGGCAGGTCAGGCAGAGGGACTTGGCCTCGCGGACGGTGGGGTGGTCGGGGCCGCCCATGGTGTCGAAGAGCGCCGGTGCGGTGGTGCAGGGGAAAGTGGTCACCGGTCCGCCTTTCGCAGGAGTGAGCAGGTGTCGGGGGTGGGGCAGAGGGCCTTCGCGCGCAGAAGGCGTGAGTGGGGGTAACTGTCTGCAGCGAAGGCCTCGGGACACGGCTCCGAGGTGACCTTGACTGCTTCCTTGCGGCCTCCCAGGCAGGGGGCGTCGTGCAGGAGCCGCCGGACGAGGTCGCGCCTCATGAACTCCCCGACGTCGAAGAACTCGTCGCCAGAGATCATGGCCACCGTCGTCAGCTCGTGCTGGATCGGGTCGGTCACAGGGTCACCTCTCCGAGGGAGTGCTGGGTGCCGTACCAGGGCTCCCAGGCCATGCGCCAGTTCTTGAGGTCCATGCGTCGGGAGGCGAGCATCTGCAGGGTGGCCATCCCGGCGGCGATCTCGGTCTCGGAGCGCATCAGGCCGAACACCCAGGAGCTGTAGCGCTCGATGGCGGCCGACTCGGCGAGGTGCTGCAGCTCCAGGCGTCCGGCCTTGCTGGCCGCCGCGACGCCCTCGCGATTGATCTGGGCGTTCAGGAAGATCGGTACCTGCTGGCGGCCGGTGGTGATGATCGTGGACAGCTCGGCCATGATCTCGGCGATCTTCTGGTGCTGCGCCCGGCGGGGGTCGGGGCTGGGGTGCTCGATGTGGCTGAGCTGGTCGATGATGATCGACTTCGCGCCGTAGGACTGGGCCTGGCGGATCAGGGCGGCCGGGGTGCGCCGTCCGGCGTCCGGGGACAGGATGTGCAGGCCGTCGCGGAGGTCGGCCGCGTTGACGGCGAGCCACTCGCGGACGCGGTCGATCTCCTCGGGGCTGCAGGTGCCCTTCTGGTACTCGCGGTAGTCGACGCAGCAGATCTGGCAGGCGAGCCGGTCGTAGCTCATGGTCACGCTGTTCTCCAGCGTGTAGAGGACGGTGACGCGGTCGCGCTTCCACTCGGTGTGGGCGACGTGGGTGGAGGTCCAGGACTTGGCGCCCTTGGGCGGGGCGGCCCAGGTGCAGATCTCGCCGTCGTGGATGCCCAGGCAGTGCTCGTCGACGGCGAGGATCCCCAGCGACATGCCGCTGATGACCTTGGGGGCGGCTGCGCGCTGGTCGTAGCGGGCGAGGCTGGCCTCCAGGCCGGTGATGCCCTCGACCTCGGCCGTCCGGTCCCGGACGGCCATGGACAGCTTGTGGAAGGTCGCGGCGGCGCGGTGGATGGCTTCCACGCGCTCGTGGATCTCGGCCTGGGCGATCTCGACGGCGATGTCGCGCTGGACCCGCTGGGACTCGGCGAGGACGTACTGGGAGCGGAGGTACTCGATCGCTGCCCAGACCTCGTCGACCTGTACGTCCGCCTCGGGGAGGGTGACCTGGCACTGCTCCAGCCGCTTGCCCCACTGCTCCATGAGCAGCTCGCGCGAGGGGGCCTTGGTACGGCCGGAGCGGTGGAAGTACTCGACGGCGTAGGCGACGACGTCGCGCATGCCCTCCATCGGGATGCACTCGGGCGCCAGGCCGGTGTCGGCGAGCTGCTCCAGCGCGTCGACGTCGGTGAGCGAGGCGTACAGGGTCGCCTCGGCATGGGTACCGCTCATCCCTGGGGCAGCCGGTCGACGTCGTCGGCGACCATCCGCAGGCCCATGACGGCGCCCATCAGCTCGGCGTTGACGTCGGCCTCGGCCTGCACCATGACCACGCTGGCGAGGTAGCGGATGGCGTCGCCCGGGGTGCGCCGGAGGAAGGCGACGTCGCCGGGCTTGCTCGCCTCGATCTCGGCCGGGGTGATCTTGGCGCGCTCTTCCGCGCGGTCGGCCCGCGCCGACTGGCGGCGGGCCTCCTTGATCAGGCCCGCGATCCGCTTCTTCTGCTCCTCAATCTTCGCCTTGGCGTCGGCGAGTTCGTTGCCGGGTGCGTGGAGGCCGTTGGTCATCCGGCCGACGGCGAGGTCGAGGCCCGCGACTTGGGCCGTGACCTCCCGCAGGCTCTTGCGCAGCGCGGTGAGGCTGACGTCGACCCCGGTGATCGCCTGGTTCACGCCTGCGGCGGAGTAGGCGGCACGGCGCGTCTGCTCCGAGTGCTCGGGATTCGTCAGAATGCGCGGCACTCCCGCAGCGATCTGGGCGATCCGGCGCTCGCGGGCCTCGGGGTTCGGGGCGAAGAAGATGTCGTTGAAGATGTCGTTCTCGGCGTAGGTCATGGTCACACCGCTGCAATCGGTCGGGCGAGGCCGAGGGCGGCCTCCTGGGCGGTCAGTTCGCGGCGGCGGGGCCGGAAGTCGGTGCCGGTGACCTCGATGAAGTCGGCCGACTCGCTGAGCAGGCTCATGACGTAGCCGCCGTACCCCTCCTGCATCTGCTGGGGGGTGAAGTTGGAGGTGATGGCCATGGGCCGGGAGTCGGAGACGCGGGCCCGGACGATCTGGTCGACCATCGCCTCGACCATCTCCAGGCGGCCCTTGTGCTCCTTGCCCATGTCGTCCATGCCGAGGGCGTCGACGTTGCGTACGCGGCGGGTCCACTGCTCGCGCTCGGCCTTGTCGCGCCAGGAGCTGGTGAACAGATCGATGATCTCGTTGAACTGGGAAAAATGAACCTGGTAGCCCTGGACCATGAGGGTCTTGAGCAGCAGCGTGAGCAGGAGCGTCTTGCCGGTGCCCGGGCTGCTGGACCACAGGACGAGGTTGCGGCCGTCGGAGACGCGGCGGGCCGCGTTCAGGGCGTAGTCACCGAGCTGCGCGACGATGGCCGGGTCCACGCTGGTGACGTCGTCCCAGGTGAGCCGCTGGTAGTTGAGCCCGATGCCCGCGTTGAGGAACCACAGGTGCATGAGCCACTGCGCGGTGCAGTCGCACTCGTAGGTGGCGATCTCGGTGCGCGAGGAGTCGGCCCACCAGCGGTAGGTGTTGCCGTTCTGCTTCAGGCAGGTCTTGCACTCGCGCTTCGGGTCGACCCACAGCTTGGGGTAGGTGGCCTTCAGGCGCTCGAAGTCCGGGTTGGACAACGGCATGCAGGCGTCGGGCTTGGGTGGCGGTTTCAAGGTTGGCGGTCCTTGATGAGGGCCCGTGGCGGGCGGGCCGGTGGATCAGATGAGGGCGCTCAGGTCCCGGGCTGCCATGGGGCTGTCCTGCAGCCCGTAGGCCTGGAAGATCTTGTGGCGCTGGATGTGCTTGTTGAGCAGCCCCTGCTCCCAGAGATCCATCATCCGGTGCCAGGCCTCGCGGTCCTGGGGAACGTGCTTCTCGGGGTGGCTGCAGCAGACGTCGAAGCCGCCGTGGCGGGCGCACTCGATCTCGCCGTCGCACAGGTAGGCGTCGGGGCAGCAGGTCGGCTCGGGCGCCGGGTACGCGACGTACCCCATGGCGACGGACTCAGACACTGGCCAGCCGCTCGCTGATCGGGCCCGCGAAGTAGCCGTCGTTGCCCTTGGCGAAACGGGTGATGGTGACCGGCGCGTTCAGCCAGAAGCCGTCCTGCTGCTCGAAAGCAAAGCAGGCGATGGGTCCGGCCTGGTTGCCCCAGCGGGCAGCGAAGCTCTTGAAGATTGCGGTGATCTTCACGGTCTCGTAGTGGGGCTGGGGGCCGTGGCGTTCGGCGATGGACCGCAGGACGTAGTCGCGGAGCTGCTGCCAGTCCCAGTCCATCGGGGCGGAGAGCCTGTCGCTGGCCGCCATGGAGACGGGGCCTCGGGCTCCGAGGGGGCGGGCGGTCACGGGGGGCGCTTCGGCGGCCGTGGAGGCCTTGCCGTACGGCGCAGCGGGGGCGAAGTTGATCAAGTTGATAGCTCCAACCTGGCGGGCGGCTGGGCACGGCAAATCAGCGGTGCATGCCGTGGGTGTTGCCTCTTGGCGGGGAGGCATCTTGAAGCTATCTCGGCTGCGTGCCGGGGGCAAGAAACTGCCCTACCAGAGTTCTCCGCTGATCAGGCGGCGGATGGTCTGGGTCATGCCGTAGTGGTCGAGGAAGGCGTAGAGGGCCTTCCAGGCGCCGTCCTGGCCGGGCGTGACAGGGATGAACGGGGGCACGCCGGTGGGGATCATCGTGTACGGCACGTCGCGCAGGTCGACGAGCTGGCGCCAGGTGGCGACCTCGCCTTCGTCGCGGGCGGTGGCGATGGCGGGGTGATCGATGAGACCGACGTCCCAGGAGGCCTTCGAGAGGTGCTTGACCGCCCACTTCATGCCGATGCCGGGCACTCCGGGGATGCCGTCGCCCGGATCCCCGGCCAGCGACATGGCGAGGGGTATCTGGGCCGGGGTGCAGCCGAAGTGGTCGAGGACCTTGGCCTCGTCCCAGCGGTCGGTGGGGGTGTCGGCGGAGGAGATGCGGATCTGCTCGCAGGGGTGTCCGGCCGGGTTGGCGCCGGTGAGCTGCAGGAGGTCCTTGTCGTTGGACAGGATGGTGATGGGCTCGTTCAGGGTGCGCCAGTACGCGGCGATCAGGTCGTCGGCCTCGAAGCCATCGAGGCGGGCCTGCGGGATCCGGCAGCGCGCGAGGAAGCCGGTGACCAGGTCCCGGGAGGTGCTGCGGTAGGCGTCGGTGTGCTGCGGGCGGTCGGCCTTGTAGCCGGGGTGCAGTTCGGTGCGCCAGCCGTAGCCGCCGTCCCAGCAGACCATGATCCGGTAGGGCTTCTCCTCGCGGACGTAGCGGGAGAGGGTGGAGACGAAGACGACGAGCGCGCCGGTGTCCGTGCCGTCAGAGCTGTGCATGGCGGACCTGCGGGTGGCCTCGACGGCGCGGTAGAGCAGGTTGTTGCCGTCGACCAGCAGGGTGGGCCGGGTCACGTGATCTTCTTTCCGTTCGCGTCGGTGAGGCCGCCGTACTGGTGGGCCACGGCAGTCAAGATCCGCGAGGCGGACTGGAGGGTGTAGCCGTCGATGGCCCCCTGTCCGTAGAGAGCCCAGGCCAAGCGCTCTATGTCGGGGAGCGTAAGGCGCCTCTCGGGCCGGTTCGCGCGGCCAGTGATGAAGCGGAATCGAAGAGGCGCGCCCCTCAGGTGAGGAGGGTGGTTCTTGATCGTATTGCGCAACCAGTTGTCGTTGCGCCCGAACACCCAGGGGGCAATCCCACCGATGGAGAAGTGCGGCTTGTACAGCTTCTGCTCCGGGTCCGTGAGCTTGTACCGGAGATCGGTCTCTTCCGCGAAGTCCTCGTCGTAGAGGACGAAGACGTTAAGTGCCGGGTCAGCCTGCCTGGTGTCCTCATAGGGTTCGATGATGGCGGGGTGGTCAGATTCGTTTTCCATGACGGCCTTTCATACGCCACTACCTCCGGCCGGGAGGTCCGGCCGGAGGTGCGGTCATGCATATTCCCTCGTGGAGGGCGTTGTGGCTACTACCGGAGCCTGACGCTGTTGGTGCCGTGCGAGGCCTCGGAGATCAGCGTCATGATCTCCTGGGTGCGCTCGCGGCGCGCCCTGGACAGGAGGCCCTTGGTGAACTGGGCCGGGTCGAGTTCGCGGTACGTGACCTCGCGGGTGAAGGCGAGGAACTCGGCCTTGGTGATCTGCTTCTCTTCGTACGCGGCCAGCAGGCGCTCGAAGCTCAGGCGGCTGGAGCCCTTGCTCTTCTCGCGGACGAAGCGCTTCTCCTTGCCGGGGACCGGGGCCTCCAGGCGCTGCTCGGCGCTGCTGCCGCCGATCAGGTAGTGCCCCTTGTCGTCGACGGGCGTCTCGCCGGGCTTGGCCTTGCCGCTCTTCTCGGCGGTGACATCGAAGTGGCCGGAGACCGCGTTCTTGATCTTGTCTTCGCGCGCCTTGAGGGCCTTGAGCGCGAGGCCGATCTGCTCCGACTCGTCGATGAGCGCGGCCAGCTCGGTGTTGCGCAGCACCCGGGGGGTGGCCGGGAGAGTGACCTTGCCGACGACCTCGGGGAGGATCGCGGTGACGCGCAGGATCTCCGTCTTGAAGTTCTCCTCGGCGACCGGGTCGACCTTCTTCTTGACGACCGGCTTGTCGGTGGCCGCCGGGGCCGGGATCTGCGCGAGCTTGTTGAGGAGCGTGGCGAGGTCGGCGCCCGGGTCGGCCTGGAGGGACTTGGTGACGGCCTCGAAGTCGTAGGTGGGGACGAGCTGGACGGCAGTGCCCATGGTGATGCTCCTCGTGCTTTGTGCGGTCTATCTTGGCGTGAGATGAACTCTACCCCAAATTTGGGGTAGGGATCAACCGGCTCAGAAAGCGGGCTGCATGTCCTGGGCGTAGAAGGCCTGGACGTCGGCGAAGGCCGTGGTGCGGCGCGCGGGCGGCAGGGCGGCCTGGATCTTCTGGCCCCACCAGGAGGAGGACAGGCGCGAGTCGAGGATCGCGACGACGCCCCGGTCGTCGGTGGTGCGGATCAGGCGGCCGAAGGCCTGCTCCAGGGTGAGCGTCATGGTGGGGATGGCCAGGTCGACGAACGGGTTGCCGCCCCGGTTGCGGATGGCCTCCTCGCGGGCCATGTGGATCGGGTCCGTCGGCACGGCGAAGGGGAGCTTGTCGACGACGACGAGCCGGTTGGTCCTGCCGGGGAAGTCCATGCCGGTCATGAAGCTGCGCAGGCCGAACAGGACGGAGTCCTCGTCGTCGCGGAAGCGGGCCGCGATCTCCTTGTTCGTCAGGTCAGCACCCTGCAGGAAGGACTGGCAGCCGATGTCCTGCAGGCGCGGCCACAGCGTCTCGTAGGCGTCGTTCATGGCCTTGCGGGAGGTGTAGAGCAGCATCGCCCCTCCCCCGGCCATGCGGACCAGCTCGAAGGAGGCCTCGCGGGCCCAGGTCTCCCAGGCGTCGCGGCTGGCGGCGGCCGGGGACGGCACGCCGGACTCCGGGACGTAGAGCATGGCCTGGGTCGGGTAGTCGAAGGGCGTGCCGACGTCGAGGATCTCGGCGCCCTCCAGCCCGAGCGAGCGCTGGACGTAGTCGAAGCGGGACTTGCCGACTCCGGCGCTGAGGGTGGCGGACATCAGGACCGAGGGGACGCGGCTCCACAACTCCTTGCGGAGGTAGTCGCCGACCTCGATCGGGGCAGTCTTGATCGCCCAGCGCGGGCCGCCCTCGCGGCGGCGGTCGCCGTACGTCTCAGCCCAGCGCACGACCTTGTCCGGCTCGGCGAGGAGGATCTCCTTGATGTGAGCAAGGTAGTTGCCGCCCTGGGTGCTCAGGCGGGCCTTGACGTCCTCGTAGCGCTCGGCGGCGCCGCGCTCGATCTTCGCCTTGCGGAGCATGCTGAGCAGCTCCATCAGCTCGACGAAGAGGGACTCGAACGCGGTGAAGTGCTCGGTGATGAAGTCGGTGCCGAGGGTGGCCCGCTCCTCCTTGCCCAGGGCGTCCACGATGGCCGCGCCGACCTCGTCGAGGTGGCGCAGCACCTTGTCCTGCTGCATCTGGGCCCCGGCCTCGGAGCCGCTGTGGACGTTGATGAAGTTCACGACCTGGTCGGTGTAGCGGATCAGGCCGCCCTGCTTCACGTCGAAGCCCAGGTGGGAGGTCGCGGTCGCCTCCAGCTCGTGCGCCTCGTCGACGACCAGGCCGTCGTAGTCGCCCAGCAGGATGTGCATGCCCTCGCCGGTGGCGCTGGAGCGGCGGGTCTCGCGGTAGAGCTTGGTGTCGAGCATGAGCACGGCCGTGTTCGTGACGACGATGCCCGCCTCCATGGCGCGGTCCTTGTGTGCCATGCCGAAGCAGGTCGCGGCCATCGCGCACTTCGAGCGGCCCGGGCACTCGTCCTGGGAGGCCGACAGCAGCGACCACTCGGTGCGGTGGTCGAGGGGGGTCTGGATGTCGTCCTTGTCGCCGGTGTGCGTCAGGTTGCCCTCATCGTCGGTGGCGTTCAGCTCGTCGAGGAGGTCCTTGAGCTGGGCGATCTTGGGGCCCTCGGCGAGCTTGACTTGGCAGTTGCCGGTCAGAATGTTCCCCGCGAGGACGAAGGACTCTGTGGTCGGCACCGTGGCGCAGTAGACCTTCTTCGTCACACCAGTGAGGCGAAGCTCCTCCACGGTCCAGCGGCGGCGGGTGCGCTGGCGCTTCACAGTCTCGTTCGTCGCCTCCCAGCGGCGACGGTGCTCCTCGATGAGGAAGAAGTCGGCCTGGACGGAAGCAGCGCTGAGGGTCAGCGTGTAGAGCGCGCTGGGCTGGCCGTCGAGGTTCTTGCCGACGCGCATGTTCGTGCTGATCGATCCGTGGTCGATGCCGAGGTGCGAGCACACCTGCATCACGAACTCCAGGTGCTCTCGGGTGGCACTGGAGATCGAGGAAACCCCGCGCTTGTCCACGCTGCCGTCGGCCGCGAAATACCCAGCAAGCCAGCCGTAGAGGTAGCTGGTGTTCACCTCAAGGCTGGGCAGGTCCTTGAAGTAGGAGGGCAGCCCTCGGATATGCAGGACCTTCTCTGCGTAGCCCTCTCGGGGCTCCTCGTCCCAGGTCTGCGGAGCGCCGTTGAAGTACCGAGCGAGAGGCCAGTTCTTCTCGCCGTGCAACTGGATGTGGCACGCGCCGGGGTGGCGTCCGCCGTCGGTGCTGCGGAAGCGGCTGCCATCACCGAAGACGATGCCGTGGGCGATACCGAAGGCGCTGGGCCTCATATTGCCGAGGACGCGGTTCTTGGGGCCGACGTAGCGCAGCTTGTCTCCGACGTGCAGGTCGCGGGTGACGACCTCGGTGACGGATGAGATGTCGTTGGCGTTGCGCTGGGTGAACCAGCGGTGGTCGGCGGTGGTCTCGATGACCTTGCGCTCGCCGTTGCGAGTCAGGGTCATCTCGACGATCTCCTGCTCGCCGAACTCGGAGACCTTGCAGTCGACCCACTCTCCGTTGCCGTCGAGGAGAGTGGCCGTCTGGCCGTCGAGGTCACCGATGCACTTGTGGCCCTCGTAGGTGACGACCTCGACGTCGGGGCCGAAGCAGGCGAAGTTGCTGATGCCCTTGAGCGGTGCCCAGGTGAAGTCGATGCCCTCCTTGCCCAGTTCGCGCTCCAGCATCGGGAGGTCAGTTCGGACGTACTGGTTCATCAGGGCGATCGTGGAGGTGGCGACGACGTACCGGCCGCCCCGGCGGCTGGCGTGGACGAGGGGGATCATCGCGGCCAGCGACTTGCCGGTGCCGGTCCCGGCCTCGGCCATGAGGACGCGGGGCGCCCCCTCGGCTTCGATCTCCTCCTCCAGGCGGTCCATGAAGGTGTGCTCGATGTAGAGGGCGAGGTTCAACTGCTGAGGTCGCTCGCGGTAGTTCGGCAGCGCCTTGGCGAGGACGGCTTGGGTGGAGAGGAAGGTTCCAGGCAGGGCTGAAGGCATGGTGGATGGCCCCTAGACAGCACGTGGCGGGTTATCTTGGCGGATTTCGCACGTTACAGAAGCGCCGCCGGGAACTCACGAAACTCGTCCGTTGGATCTGTGGGGGCGACACGCCCGCAGGACTTGCATTTTTCCCCGGGGTCCCCATGAGGGCTCCGAATGATGTTCAATGGCCTCCGGGCCCTACCCGCCACTCCGGGCCCCCACCACCATGCCTGCCGGTCAGCCCTGCTGTTTCCGGCGTCCGCCAAAGGGAGCTTCGACCGTGGACACCTCGTAAAAGCTGGAGGGGCGCTAGACCCACCACAGGTCCGCGCCCCTCACGTACAGCTCGGCCCCCGCCTGGGGCCTCATCCAGCCGACTAACCACCGGCCAGGACTGGAACCCAATTCCGCCAAGATCCGGGCTCCAACCAGGCAATGCGACCTATTCGGTCTGACCATCGCCCTCACGGTGTTCAGGCCCTCACCAGTTGACGAATGAAGGGCCGAGCACTCGTGCTTGCTCATTTTAGTGTCTCCAGGGCAATGCTGCACGCCCAACGTGACCAGAATCTCGATGTTGCTGCTGCAACCGTTACCCTGGCCGACGCCTCCGGGCGTGACCTGCACCAAAACCACTGGTCCCGCCGGTTCCCGCCTCTCTCGCCCCGCATGTCCCGGGTGATGATCTACGGCGACACCGAGAACCGCTACGGCTCCACCGATGCTTCCAGCCTGCAATCCGCGAAGTCCAAGCACGGGCACGCGACCACCGCCGCCCTCGCCGCCGCCGCCGTCCGCTACGGCTGGACCCGCGACCAGCTCACCGAGGCGTTCATCGACTGGACCTCGGCAGGCGGCAGGCACGTCCGCAACATGAGCATGCCCTCGGCCCACAAGTACATCGACAGGGTCTGGGAACGCGCGGTCGAGTGCGTCGGCGGCGGCGTGATCATCGGCAACCGCCAGGACTCGATCATCGACCTGATCGCCCTGCGCGACAAGATCACCAGCTCCTCCTGGCGCGGCACCTCCGGCTCCACCGACCTGCGAGTCCTGCTGGCCCACTGGAAGGCCGCCTACCGCGCCGGGGGCCGCGTCTACACGCTCTCCCACCGCGAGGCCGCCGAGATCGCAGGGTGCACCGCAGGGACCGCCTACAAGGCCTCCACGAAGCGTCTGCAGGGCTGGCTGCGGCTGATGGAGTCCGGCTCGGGTGAGAAGGGTTCCGAATGGATGCTGCTCGACGGCCGTTCTCAGCGACGACACACCCCCAAGGGGGCGCAGCCTGGGGGGGCTCATTCGAGTGTGTCGAACGTGAGAAACGGTGACCTGGACGGGGCTGTAATCACCCGGCTGATGTCCCTGGACGCCTTCGCCCACCGGGGCCTCGGAGCGTCCTCCCTGAAGCTGCTGGCCGCACTGAGCAGGCAGGATCGTCAATCTGCTGGTGAGCTGACCGAGTCCGCGATGGTCAGTCTCCCCACCGCCTACCGCCACCTGAACCGCCTTGCCGAGCACGGCCTGGTCGCCCGCGAGGAGACCCTCTGGACGCTCACCCAGACGGCCCTGGAGGCCCTCTCTGGCGCCTGGGACGGCTGGGAGGCCGTGGCGGCCCACGTGGGCACCGAGGGGGTCTCACAGAGGCGTGCAGAGCTTCACAAGGCCCAGAGGCTGATCTGGCACGAGATCACCCTCCCTCGCCTGCGCCAGCGCCGTGCCGCCGACGTGACGCCGATCCGCGGGGACGAGGTCGAGGCAAGCTGGAGGTGGGGTGACGAGCTGATCGACCCGGTCACCGGCGAGATCATGGAGGACTTCGCCATCGCCTCGGACGGCAGACTGATTCTGGTTGACGAGGAGCCCAGCTACGACGAGCTGGTCCGGCTCCACTGGCTCAACGGGAAGTGCCCGACGTTCCAGTTGCTCTCCAGGTAAGCCAGTTCCCCCAGATCAGAGCACGTACATGGTCTTGCCAGGCTGTTTCCGCTCACCTAGTGTCCCGCTCATGCAGCGACCAATTCCCGCCACGCGCTGTCTGCCCCGCGAAGAAGCCAGGGCAGCCCTCGATGGCATACGCCGGAACCTGAAGTACCGAGGTCTGACCAGGGATCCCTTCCCCATGTGCGCCACCGTCATGAAGTACGGCATCGGCTCGGCCGTCTTCGTTGGCTTCCAGGACTTCGTGGACCTCAATGCCCTTCCGGAAGGCTTCCAAGAGCGTGTGACCAGCGAGTTCTCAGCTTTGACACATTCGATGTGACCCCCCAGGCTGCGCCCCTCTGGGGATGTGTCGTTGCTGAGAATCAGCCAATCTGCCCGTAGTGACATTTTCTCAACTGTGCAGTCTTGTCACGGGAGCTGGCTACGTGCTGTCATCGTGGTGCGACCGACGGCAAGCTGTTTACCTGGATCCTGGGGGATCCAGTTGACGCTGATCGGGAGCGTGGAGGGCTGGTGCGGGGCCCCGGGACTCATCGCCCGGGGCCCCCTGGCATTGTCGGGAAAGCCGCGCGCTCTACGCACTCTGGGTGATACGGTCGTCACGCGGTGCTGGTCCCGGGGTTCCGGGGTAGCCAAATCCGACGCCCGAGCGAGGACCCCAGGAGCCCCATAGGTTCCTGGGGTCCTTTGCGTGTCAGGCGAAGATGAGGCTGGCGCGGCGCTGTGCGGCCCCCACGTGGCCCTCTGCGCCCCGGTCGCCGAGGAACCGGTCGGCCATCTCGTTGCGGTCCAGCATGGTGTCCACGATGCCGTCCTCGACCGTGCCCTGCAGGACGAAGGTGGTGCAGGTGATCGAGGCCGCCGTGGAGGTGACGCGGTCGATCCGGCCGAGGCGCTGTGTGCGGGTCTCGTAGGTGAGCGCGGACTCGTACTCGACCAGGTAGGTCGCCTCGGGCAGGTTGATGCCGTCCTTGCCCGCGTCGGAGGTCAGGAAGACGCAGGCGCCGGTGTCGGCGCGAAACGAGCGGCGAGCCTCCTCGCGCTCGGCGGTGTTCATCGCGCCGACGTAGAGGTAGCTGCGGACGCCCTCCTTGAGCAGGGCCTGGGCGAGCAGCGGCAGGACGGACGGCCCGAACTGGGAGAAGACGACGGCCTTGTCGCCCTGCCCGTGCACGATGGATGACAGGTACTCGACAAGTTCCTCGGTCTTCCGCGACGACACCGACCGCAGGAACTCCTCCCCGAACGCCGCCACCAGCTCCCGGGCCATCTGGGACTCGCCGTGCGTGGCCGAGTGGATCAGGGCCGCCGGATGGGCCGCGATCTGCCGCAACGCGGTCCACAGACCCGGCACCGGCGTATCGGAGTCGCCCTGCAGTGACGTCACGACGTCGTAGAGCTGCTGCTGGTCCCGGTTCATGGCCAACTTGCGAAATTCTTCGATCCTGGCCGGGAAAAGGCCCCGCACATCCGGGTCCGTCTTCCGCTTCCGCCACATGTGCTGCTGCGCCAGGCCGACGAACCACTCGACCCCGAGCTGGTCGTAGCGCGGGCGCCCGTACTCGTCCCGGCTCTTGATCACCACCGTCTCGAACTGCTTCACCGGCGGCATCGCATCCGGCACCAGCAGCCGCAGCAGGTTGAAGCCGTCCTCGTAGCTCTTGGCCATCGGCGTCGCGGTGAGCCCGATCGCGCGCAGGTCCCGCTGCGCCTTCCGCAGCCGGTTCAGCGCGTACCAGTGCGCCTTGTACATCCGGCTGGAGCGGTTGCGCAGCTTGTCCGAGATCTCGTCGTAGACCACGAGGATCCGGCGGCCCTCGGCCTGCGCCTGCAGGAGCGCGGCCAGCAGGGCACCGTCCGAGGGCGTCGTGGCCCGGCCGCCCGGACGCACCGCGAAGGTCACCAGGTCGGTGCGCAGCGTCTCGAAGGTGGAGATCAGGACGTGCGGCAGGCCCCGCTTGGCCAGCGCCCGGTGGCGGCCCGGGCCGTGGTGGACGCGGTGCTCCAGCGTGGTGAAGGCCTCGAAGTCCTCGGCCCACTCGGCGACCTTGTTCGTCTTGCAGACCAGCAGCACCAGGTCCTCGGCGCCCTCGTCGGCCAGCAGCGCCGCCAGCGCGAGCGCCATGACCGACTTCCCGATCCCGGTGTCCGCGACCATGAGGCCGGAGCGCTTGAGGAACGCGAAGGCGACCCCCTCCTGCTGGCACGGGAAGAGGCCGTGAGGGCTGTGGAAGGTGCGCATCTGCCCCTCCTGCTACGGCGCGGGCTCGTAGATGATCCACATGATCGTCGAGGTGTCGGATCCCGACGAGCTGGTGATCGTGAACGACGTGCCGACGACGCGGGTGGAGCAGCGCAGCCAGCCGGGGGTGCCGCCGTCGGCCTGGCTGAAGGCGATGATCCGGCTGGTCGAGGTGACGGACGTGTTGGCCACGGTCACGGTTCCCGCGACCAGCGTGGCCGTGCCCATCTTGGCGTTGCTGCCCTCCTTGACCCGAAGGCCCTTGCCCGCCAGGCCGACGATGATGTCGGAGTCCGACGAGCCGATCTGGGCGGTGCCGATGCGCCCCCACGTGGTGTCGCGGTTGGCCGACCCGGACCCGAGGTTTATGTCGCCCTTGCCGTTGATGCGCCAGCGGTCGAAGGCGTCCGTGCCGTTGACGTTGCCCGACAGTGCGGTGTTGGTCGAGGCGGACGGCTGGAACTCTGCGGGCCGGGTGCCGTTGCTGAAGGTGGCCGTGGTGGCGAAGTTGTTCTTGCTGCTGGAGATCTCGGTCAGGATCGACGGGAGGTTGGTGACCCAGTTCGTGGTCGCGCTGCCGGTGCCCTGGAAGTCGGCGTTGAAGATGCGGACGTTCTGCCCGACGGTCGCCACGTTGACCGTCTGCTGCACGCCTGCGGTGCCGGTCGACACGATCGGCGAGCTGAAGCGGCAGTGGATGATCTGGCCGGTGGCGGCCCCGGACCAGTTGATGTCGTAGTTCGTGCCGGTGGCGGCCTGGCCGGACTGGCTGAAGAAGCACTTGTGGAAGTTGATCCCGAGGCCGGTCCCGTCGACCTGGGCGCCGTGGCCCTGGTTGTTGATGACCCGGACGGTGTCGAAGTGGACGTGCTGCGACCCGCCGGACACCTTGATGCCGACGGAGCCCTGCTGGATGACTCCGCCGTTGAACTGGACGTTCTGCGGGCTGCCGTTCGGGCCGTCCTCGACCAGGATGTTGGGCGCCGTGGTGGGGCCCAGGGCGTCGAGGTTCTTGTTGAAGCTGGCCGCACAGGTGCCGTACACGTGGAAGGCGCTGCCGGTGCCCGCCTGGAGCCAGCTGATCACGTTCTCCGTGAGCACGTCCCAGGCGTCCTCGATCCGGACGCCGTCCAAGTTGGCGTTGGCACCGGTGGTCACGCCTCCCTGCTGGATGTGCACGTCGCTGACGAAGCTGTTGACGGCGAAGCCCTGCGCGGTGTGCCCCAGGAAGTGGATGCCGCCCGCGCACTGATTGACCCGGATGTTCGAGATCTGGGTGCCGTGCGGGTTCGTGGTGCTGCTGGAGGACGTGGCCAGCGCTCTGATCGCGTAGCCGTTGAGGTACCAGAACTGGCAGCCGTAGACGCGCAGCCGCCGGGCCCCGCTCACGGTGATGCCGTGGGAGGTCGGGTTGGTGGTGGTCGTGGCGCTGTTGCCGTTGACGCTCAGGTCGGTGATCTGGACGTTGGTGCCCGTCACGCTGATCGCCGACGACCCGCTGAACCCGGACCCGACGAGGATCTTGGTCGCCTCCGCGCCCGATCCCCGCAGGACCACGGAGTTGGAGGAGACGGTGAGCGGGCTGGACCCGTTCAGCAGGTAGTTGCCCGGAGGGAAGTAGACGACGCCGCCACCGGCCGCGCCGACCGCGCTGATCGCGGCCTGGATCGCCGCCGTGTCGTCGGTCGTGCCGTTGCCGGTGGCCCCGTAGGCGGGGTCCTTGACGATGACGGAGACGCGCGCGAGGGTCGTGGCCTGCGTCTGCAGATCGACGAGGGCCGCGTTGAGCGGCACGTCCCAGTTCGCGGTGCCCGTGGGGATGCTGCCGACCATTCCTAGCCTCCGTAGGTTCCTGAGCCGTAGGTGCCTCCGCCGAAGCCGCTGACGACGGCGTTGGCCGGGCGCACGACTACGCGCCCTATCTGGGGGGTTGCGGCGGACGCGTTGATGTCTGCGGTCAGGCGCAGGTACTTGAAGCCGGACGGCACGGGGCGGGCGTTCGCGGCCCAGGTCTGGAACCAGGTGCCGGTCGTTGCGGTCAGCGCCTGCCAGGCGAGGGTGATCGGCTGCCAGGTGACGTTGTCCGCAGAGATGTGGGCCACCAGCTCCGTCGCCAACGTGGCCGCGTCGGGGCCGCTGGGCTGCGAGGCGAACACGTGGACACGGAAGTCGCGGATGCCGGTGCCCACCAGGTAGGTGACCGTGCCCGGGCCGGTGGCATTGCGCCGGGCCCGGTTCAGGTCTCCCGCCTTGGAGCCGTCGGAGTCGCCGGTCTCCAGGATCATGTTGGAGCTGTGTGCGTTCGCCTTGGTCCAGTCGGCGAGTTCGTCGTCGGTCGCCCCGTCGGTCAGGTAGACGAGCCCCATCTGGTCGAGGGCGGCCATCAGCGACAGCAGCGCGGCCCGGCCGGGCGTGGACGTCGTCACTCCGGCCGTGCTCACCAGCGGCTGGGTGGACCCGGCCGCCCCGAACACGCCGACGGGGCTGACCACCCCGCCGATGACCGCGTCCCGGCGGGCGGCGAAGAAGCGGGACATCACGGCGTTGCCGAGGATGGCGACGCTCCAGTCCACCCAGCTCAGGTCGGGCAGCGTTCCCTGGCCGACGATGACCTTGCCGTCGGAGGTGATCTGCGCGCCGGAGCGGACGGTGACGCTGTTGCCGGACGGAGCGGTCACCCCGGACCCGACCACCACGGCGCCGTCCGGGGCCGCTGCAGCCGTCGCGGCGCGGCCGAGGACCACCTGGTTCGGCTGGCCCGTGCCGGTGGCCGCGCCGAGGGTGACGCTGGAGTCGGTGGCGCTGGCCGTGGCACCGGCGGCGACCGCGTTGGGCCCGGCGGTCGCCCGTCCCAGGGCCACGGCGTCGTCGCCGCCCGGGTGGGCGTCGCCCCCGAGCACGGCCGCGTCCGTCCCCTGCGTGCCGGTGGGGGTGCGGCCGACCCAGGTCTGGCCCGGGTAGATGTCGGTGAGGTCGGGGCTGCCCAGCACGGTGGACTGGGGTGCGTCGCCCTCGTGCTCGTGGAAGCGCAGGACGTCCAGGACCTGCCAGACGGCCGAGCCGTCCGGGGAGATGGCCAGCATGGCCTCGCCGGACAGGCCCTCGGCCGAGCCGATGTGCACCGGGTCGGCGCTGAGGACCACGGCGGCCGGAGCCGGGGTGATGTCGACGCCCGAGCGGGTGAAGGAGGCGCCGCCCGGCAGCAGGGCCTGCACCGTCACCCGCAGCGGGTTGTCCGTCCACAGGTCGATGACGGCCGGGTCGACCAGGATGGGCCACTCCTGCGGCGCGCCGCCGTGGGGGTCCAGGTAGACGGGCTCGGAGATGGGGGTGCCGTCGTCCAGGTCGAGGAGGGTGATCTCGGCGTACGGGTAGGGGGCGCCGGAGGAGTCGACCAGTGGCAGATACAGGTGGCAGCGGTCCACGAGGGCTCCTCAGGAAGTCGGCATGACGGGGTCGGAGACCAGCGGCTGGAAGTGGAGGTAGCGCCACTGCGAGGAGCCGGTGGACGGGCTGCGGAATCCGACGCCCTTGCCGCTGGCCAACGTGGTGACCAGGAGGAAGGTCCGGGAGACGCCGTTGACGTACACCCGGATCTGGCCGGGCCAGTTACGGACCGCGACGTGGTCACCGGCGACGAGGGGGGTGGTGAAGTTGAAAAATTTCGTCAGGGTCCCGCCGATGCACGACCACAGGCCGGTCGAGGTCACCTGGTAGTAGTTGTTGGCGTCGACCTTTCGCCACACCAGGCCGCCCTCGGTCGTCGCGGTGCCCCAGCGGGTCGTCAGCACCCCGTACTGCCAGTCGAGGTTGAAGCTGGCCGTGGCGTTCGCGGCGAGGAGGATGCCGTCCTTGCTGCCGGTGACGGTGCCCGACAGCGACCAGGTCTCCCCGGACGGCGTGGTGGTCGGCGTGTACGTCGTCGACGGCGCGGTCTGCACGGCCGTGGCGCCCATGTCGTGCAGGAAGAAGTCCCCGGAGGCCTGCTGCAGCGCGTCCCACTGGTACAGCGCGGTACTGGCGCCCCGGAAGTCGACGCCCGTGAAGGTGCCGGTGGTCGTCATGTCCGAGAACACGGCGGTGTTCGTCGAGCCGTCGGCGTTGCGCTTGTAGGAGCGCGGCGCCCTGAACGGCACCCCGAAGCAGTTGTCGATCAGGCAGTGGACGTTCTGCCCGAACGTGGACAGCGTGTACGTGTGCGGGTTGCCGTCCCACGGATTGATCGCGGCGGGCAGTGTGATGGCGGCCGAGTCGGCCTTCTCCGCGTCCCACGGGCCGAGCGCGTTCGCACCGATCGTCTGCCGGATGCCGATGGTGTTGTTGCCCTGGGTGAGCGCCACGTAGGTGCGCGGGGCGCTGGAGTGGACCCAGACGGTGCCCGGGTGGCGGACGACGAAGGCGACGTCGCGCGGCCCCCAGGTGTAGTCCGGGCCCCGGGAGCCGTCCGGGCTGGCCATGATGCTGCCGGTGGACTGAGGGATGACGGAGATGCTGGCCGAGCCTCGTACGCCGCCGGTGTCCCGCAGGGCGCCGTAGCCGTCCGGGCTGCCCTTGAACCCGGCGAAGCGGGCGTTGCGGTACTGGTCGATGAACCACTGCGGGGTGGACGTCTCCTCGCCGAGCATCTGCGAGTACGTGTAGGGCGTGAGGGAGTAGTCCGGCAGCCCGAGGGTGCCGTCGCCCTTGTCGTCGCGGAGGTAGCCGTCGATGTTTCCGGCGGCGACCTGCCCGGGTACGGAGTTGGCTGCCATGTCTCCCTCAGGCCGTGGTGTTGTTGGTCAGCAGGCCCAGTCCGGCCAGCGAGGCGATGAGGTTGCTCAGCGCGGTGTTGCCGCCGACGGAGCCGGTCACGGTCGGCTTGACGGTGCCCTCCGTGCCGAAGAAGCCGAGCCGACTGGTGGCGTCCGTGCCGAAGTTGGCCGCCGCGAGGGCGTACAGCTTGTTCACCACGACGACCGCGTTGAACGGGTAGTCGGGGTTGCCGAACGTCGTCTGCTGGGCCGCGCTGGTCTTGGAGGCGTCCCCGATGGCCGAGGAGCCGTTGTGGGTGGCCGCGACGACGGTGTTGGCCCCCAGGGCGAGACCGGCCGGAGCCAGGGCCTGGGCGTTCTTCCCGATCGCCACCGCGTTCGTTGCGCTGGGGCCGACGTAGGCGGTGTTGCCGATGGCGGTCCCGGCCGACCCGTAGGCCTTGGCCTGGCGGCCGATCGCGGTGCCGTCCGTGGAGTCCACGTAGGCGTCCGCGCCGACGGCGGTCCAGCCGGTGGAGGCCAGGGAGCCGGTCGCGCGGGGGCCGACGGCGACCGCGTTCTGGGAGGCGGCCTTGGCGTCGGGGCCGACGGCCAGGGAGTCCGTTGCGGTGGCCTGGGCCCGGGCGCCGTACGCGGTGGCGTTGGACGCGGTGGCCTGGGCGGCCGTGCCGACGGCGACCGAGGCGATGCCGGACGCGACGGCGGAGGTGCCCAGCAGGACCGAGCTGGTGCCGGAGCCGGAGTGGCTGTGGGCGGGCACCGTGCCGCCGTAGAGGATTTTCAGGCCGGTCGTCCACACCTCGTGCCCGGCGCCCGCCACGAAGGTGCCCGCGCCCGTGAACTCGACGGACACCGACTGGTAGGTGCCAGCGGCCAGCGGGTAGCGGTACAGCCCCCACGGCCGGGTCGCGGTGAGGGTCTCCAGGACCGTCTTTGTGCCGCCGATCGTGGTGGCCGCGATGGCGACGCTCTCCCCGGCGGCCAGGCTCGGCCGCACCCACAGGGAGACGAAGCCCGCCTCGGCCAGGGTGAAGCCCGGCGTCGCGATGGCGAGGCTGCCCGCGTTGCCGGTGTGCTTGCCGTGCAGGGAGTGGGAGAACCCCCAGTCGGCCGGGATCTCCGTCGGGTAATCCCGGGTGCTGGTCGCCGCCTGGGTGAACGACCAGCCCGCCGGGTCCCGGGCCAGGCCGAAGTCCTCCCGGATCACGGTGACCTGCGGGGTGACGCCGGAACTGGCCGGGACCGCCCCCCACACCGCCTGGCCCGGGGTGTCACCGGCCATCAGCACGTTGCCCGGCACCTGGCTGCCGACGATCAGGAGAGGCGTGTCCGTACGCGCGGTCTCCTCCGGCGGCGGCGCCGCGTCGAGGTAGACCAGGATGTCGGAGGACCCGTCACGCTGGACGAGGACGGACGTCCGCTGCGGCTCGTCCAGCCAGAAGTCGATGACGCCGTTCGTGGCGATGTACGGGTTCGGCAGATGCTGGGTCCCGGTCGGGCCCGCGTACAGGGTCTGGGCGAGCGGAACCGAGAGCCCGGCCTCGCGCACGGTGACCTGCGCGCCGTACAGCAGGTCGCCGTTCTCGCCGATGATCGGCCGCATGATGTGCGCTCGGGCCACTGTGCCTCCCTCTCGTCACCCCTTGGGCCGAAGGGAGGGAGGTGCACAGCAAAAGTGAAGGCGGACCCTTGGCAGGGATCCGCCTTCTGCCCCCAGTTACCAGCCGGAGACCGCGCTGACCCGGTGCTCCCCGGCGGCAACCGGTTTGGAGCGGTGAGGTCTTGAGCTGAAACGGACGCGCGTCGCCCGACAGGACGACCCTACCGAAAAGTGAGACCCATGGGTCTCACTCTTCGACGACGTACGGTGCCAGCGCCTGGGTGTAGAGGCGGCCGTCGTTGGTGACGGCCAGGATGTACGGCGTGCCGTCCGGGCTGTGCAGGACCGCCTTGCCGGGGATGTCGACGAGGTCCGCCGCCCGGCCGACCGCGACCTGGCCCGGGCGGGTCGTCTGGGCGCCGGTGCCGACCGCCGTGGACTGGTCCCAGGTCGACTGCGCGCCGTCCCCCACAGCGGTCGCCTGAGTGCCCTGGGCGACCGCTGACTGGCCTACCGCCACCGCCCCGGGCTCCGTGGCCGTCGCCTGCGCCCCGACGGCCACAGCGCCCACCTGGGCGGCCGAGGCCTCGTAGCCCAGCACGGTGGTGGAGTCGGCCCCGGCCGTCGTCCCCACGCCCAGGGCAATCGCCCCGTCGCCGGTCGCCGTGGCCCCGGTGCCGATCGCCGTGGAGTTCGTCCCGGTGCCCGGGTGCGTCGACTCCGTCGACACGGCCAGCACGTCGACGTTGTCCCAGAACTCCTCCGGGTCGGTGCCGACCTTGACCCCGATCTGCACCCGGGCCGGGGCGTCGAGGAAGAAGTCGACCTCGCCGTCGGTGATGGTCCACGGGTTCGTGCGGGTCGCGCCGCCGGTCGCCTGGGAGTAGACGATCTCCGAGATCAGATCCGTGGTGCTGCCCGCGACCAGGAGGCGCACCACGGCAGTGTTGACCTGATCGCCTGTCTGGTCGATCAGCGGGCGGTTGAAGTGCGCGCGCACAGGGGCTCCTTAGCGGTTGAGGACGAACGCGTTGGGCAGGGCGTGATGCGAGGGCGCAGGCGGGTTGCCCTCGTCGGTGCCCACCGCGACGACGTCCGGGAGCGTGATGTCCGGGAGCGGACCGGTGCTGCCGTAGTTCTGCAGAGCCCACTGACGGGCCGCCAGCCACCACTCCTGCGGGATCGGCTGCTGCCAGCCCTGGAACAGGGGGTCCGACTCCACCGGCGGGTAGTAGTCCGCCAGCGACGTCGCGGCCCCGGCCGCCTGCAGCGTGTCCAGGTACGGCACCGCGCCCGACAGCGTCGCGTACCAGGGCCGCAGGACCATGGAGGACACCGACAGCCCGGCCGAGTAGCCGGTGACGCGCCAGCGCAGCTGGGTGCCGCCGGTGCGGTCCTCGGGCGGCAGGTCCGGGAAGATAAAAACCCCGCGCGGGTTGTTCCGGATCCCGACCATCTCGTGCCAGGTCACGCCGCCGTCCCGCGAGACCTCCCACACCAGCGGGTCGTTGAAGATGGTCAGCGAGTCCACCAGCCACTGCCCGGTCCCGGACGACCCCTCCTGGACGACCCGGACTCGGACGTCGAAGACGTCGTCGATGCTCCAGTCCTGGGAGACGTCCCCCCACGACCCGATGCCCTCCATCTGGTCCCAGGACCGGGTACCGGAGGCACTGACCGAGTCCCAGGTGGGCAGCCCGGTCGGCGACGTCGTACGGACCGTCGCGCCGACGTACCACTCCACGACCTGCGCGGCGTCGATCGCCTGCTCGGCCTCGGCCAGGATCCGGCCGTCACCGTTGACCAGCTGCAGCAGCAGCGGCTGTTCCAACGGGCCCTCCGTGTAGACCCGGGCCGCCGCGTACAGCCGCCCGCCCGGGGCCGGAGTCACCGGCCGCAGCGACTCGATGCCGCCGTTGTCGGCCTCCGAGGTGGCGTTCTCGATCTCCCACCACAGCGGCCGGTTGGGCAGCGGGTTGGAGTCCTCGAAGTCGCCCCAGGTCGGGAACGCCACCTCCAGCGCACCCCACGACGACGTCGCGTGCCCCCGGGTCACCTTGGCCATCCGGCCGATCGAGGCCGCGTACTGCGACGACGACTCGATCACCGCGTCGCCCACCGGCCGCCAGAAGTGCAGGCTCTCGTCGTCGAAGTCGGGGTCCTTGACCAGCTGCTTGGGGTCCGAGGCCTGGGCCGCGAACTGCACCCCCAGCACCCGGCGCTTGCTGATGAACGTCTTCGAGGTGACCTTCGACCCGAGCCACGGCGGCTGCACCCCGGTCACCATCGCCGACCCGCTGTGCTTCCAGCCGGTCGGGTCATCCTCGGTGTACCCGGACAGGTAGGCCGTGTCGTGGAACAGTTCCACGTACTGCTCCGTGTCCCGCTGCGCCACCGGGTCGGACAGGTACGCCAGCACCTGGCTCAGCGCCACGGTGTAGCCGACCTTGGTGTCCATGGCGATCTCGGCCACCCGGTACTGGTGCACGCCCGTGGTCGTGAACCGGGGCGCCCGGGTCCCCGGCAGCGGCTGGTACGGGAACTGCTGCCCCGACCGGCGCAGCACCTGCGCGTCCAGTGGGTCCGGCGCGTACAGGGCCTCCGTCGGCAGGTACGCGGCCGAGGAGTCGGCCGTCACGAGGCTGCGGGAGTCGACGTACCGGTACACGAAGCTCTGGTCCGTGGCGACCCTCGCGCCGGTCGGCGCCGCCCCGCTCTGGCTGTTGCCCGGGCTCGCCCCCGGGCTGCTTCCCTGGCCGGAGTCGGACGGGAACAGCTGGGTCTTCACGATTGGCGAGGACTGGGAGGGCGTGAGCACGAGCGGGGCGAGGTTGGTGAACTCCAGCTTCACGTGGGCGGCCTTGATCGGCCGGAACTTCAGGAGCCCCTTGCGCAGGGTGAAGTCGCCCGGCACCGGGGTCCACACCTGCGTGTCGTGGCCGACGGCCGGGCCGCCGATGAGCCCCCACGGGCACACCGACTCCGCGCCCGCCGTGATCAGACTGGGGTCCATCCGCAGGATCGCGTTGCCGCTCGTGTGCGCGGCCGGGTCGGCGTCCAGCCCCGGCGGCAGCGCGTACCCGGCCGGGTCGAGCCAGTACGCCTCGATCGTCTCGATGTCCGCCGCCCGCCCCTGGGCCAGGAGCAGGTTCTGGATCCGCATGGCGCCGCCCCCGCCCGACAGCGGGCCCCCGAGCCGGATAGTGGAGGGCGGGTCCGAGGGGATGTGGAGGTCGTGCTGCTCCCTCCGGTCCCACGGCGTGCGGACGGTCAACACCTGACCGTCGTAGGCAACTGCCACCGGGAACGACGAGTTGACCCCGAACGTGACCCGGTCAAGCTCGACCGTGCGGTCACCGAGCCGGGCAATCAGGCAGCCGTCGTCGAAGCCCACGGTCAGTTGACCGCAGTCAAGTACGGTCCATTGACCCAGGTCGTCCGAGGTGAACTGGGGGTTGACCACCATGGCCAGGAGGAACGGCCCGGACGGCACGAACTGGCACGACCGGTTGTCCACGTCCAGGTACGACAGGGGGCTGTCGAACAGGACACCGCTGGAGTCAGCCGTGGGCAACTCGGCCGACGGCCGCACCAGAGGCAACGTGAGCGGGGTCGTCGCCGGGCTGAACTGCTCCGGCACCGCCGTCTGGTCCGTGTAGTAGACATTGACAGCAGGGCCCGAGGTCAGCGGCTCCATGTACAGCCGGTCAATCACCTGCGGTTTACCGAAGGAATCCCGCAGGTCAAGGTGCAGACTGACCACGGCGTTCGGCACCGGCTGCGGGGCACAGCGCCAGATCCCCTGGGCCGGAGGCAGCAGGTTCGCCGCCCGGTTCCGGCGCACGGAGTACTCGATCTGCGACCCCAGCAGGTCAGTTGACCCGGCGAACGCGGCGGTGTACTCGGCATCCTCCTGGGCCAGCCAGGGCAGGTCCTCCGTGGACGAGGCACGGTAGGACACCTGCGCGTCCTTGACCCCGAGCGAGTAGGCAACCGGCCGCCCGTCCGAGGCAACCGGCGCCGCCGAGGAGGGCAACCGGGTCATGATGACCCGGAACCGGGAGGCATTGACCGGAGTCACGTCGATCATCTGGGGCATCCAGTGCCCGGCCCCGAAGTGCTGCGGGTGCAGTTTCGTGGCGTCGGGCACGCCCGTCGGGATGATCGCGGGCAACGAGTCCATGACGCTGATCTGCACCGGCGCCTGGCTCCGGGAGTGCGTCAGGGGGTGCCACACCCCGTCCCGGTCACGCCACTGCACCCAGGCCCGCTGGGGGAAGCGGGCCAGGGAGAACGCCACCCGGTTGACCGGCCGGTCCGAGGACAGCGAGAACTCGAAGACCTCCCTCAGCGGGTCACCGTTGGACCGGGGAGCACTCGACCAGAACCGCTCGCCGCCGTTGCTGCTCACCTGGCGGCCGTTCGTCTTGAGCCGCAGGGCGTCCTTGACCGCGTCAAGCGGCATGCCGTCCACGGTCAACGGGGCAAGTGCCGGGATCCCGAAGTCACCTGACGCCCCACCTGCGCTGTTGACCGGCCGGGCGACCCGGTCACGCCAGATTGACCCGAGCGCTTTACCGGGCACGTCCAGGCCGTTGAGCGCGGTCCGGACCGCCGTCATGTACGCGTAGAAGTCCGCCGTGCGCGGCCCGCTGTCACGTCCGCTGCGGGTGAAGTCCTCGAAGAACGACTGCCTCAGCGCGTTGGTCATCTCGACCTGGACGCCCATGGCCCGGAAGCCCCGGTTGGTGATGTTCGAGGTGCTGGAGCCGTCGAGTTCCGTCGGCGTCAGGCCGACCGTGAACCCGGCGGCCTCCAGGGCCTCCTTGATCCGGGTGCCCGTGTCGGTGTCCAGGCCGCCGATGTACGTGACCGGGTCCGTACCGGCCGAGCCGTGCCAGGAGATGACGTAGTCGCTGGCGGCGACCAGCGCCAAGGCCTGCGGCTCGTCGAAGTTCGTGCTGGTGATGTGCAGGTCGGAGTTGTCCCCCGAGAGCATCCCGTCGAAGGAGTAGAAGCGGCTCGCCGACCCCGCCAGGTAGTCCGCGACCTCCGTGGTGCCCGGCTCGATGCCGCCGCCGTGGACCGCGACGTGGGCCAGCCGGGAGCCCGGCGGGGTACGGACCAGCAGCCGGTAGTCCACGCCGATCTGGCGGGCGGCGGCCAGCGCGGCGTAGTTGGCGTACAGGTCTGCCATGGGGCTCCCTCACGGTCGTCTCCTTGCGCCCCTTGGAGGCGCGAGGAGAGCCGTGAACAGGACGGGGCCCGGTCAGTCCGTGGTCAGGACCGTCCGGCGGTCGCCGCTGTAGGGGTTCGCCACCAGGACCCCGTCGGAGCCCGCGCGGGCGCTCTGGCTCAACAGCGGGTCCATTGACCCGAGCGTCGCCCCGTAGACCGTGCTTGTCCCGTCACGCCAGACAATTGACTGGTCAATCGAGGCAACTCCCGAGTCAGGTACCGGCCCGGGCTCGGTGAAGTCGACGTCGTCCGTCGGCGTGACCGAGTACGTCCGGCACGTCGGGATCTGTGACCCGTACGCCCACTCGTCACCGACCTTCGTGACCAGAGGCGGACGGGGCAACACCCGGCTCGACCCCGGGTCAACCCCGTCGGCCTCCTGCTGCGGTGACAGCGGGTACGGAGTTGACCCGAGGGGAACCTGCCCCGGCGTGACCCGGGTCGCGATCTCCCAGTGCTCGCTGTCGGACCGGATCGCCGAGATGCCCCGGGGCAGCAGCGCCGACGTCCCCTGCGTGTCAACCGTGAGAAGGATGTGCGCGGGCTTGATCCGCTCAAGCACCCTGACCAGCGCCCACTCGTCGGCCGTGCGCTGCGAGCGGCCCTCCGGCGTCGCCTCGTAGTCCCGGTTGACCCGCACCAGGACCTCGCTGCGGGTCAGCACCCCCGACCGGCCGTAGAACGGCACGCCCTCCAGAGACCCCCAGATCTGCCCCTCGTACTCACCCCAGTTCGCCGCGCCCTCCATCCACTCCCAGTCGTGACCGGCCTCCCCGGTGTCCGAGGCGGCCTCCAGGAGAGCCCAGGACTCGAAGAGGTCACACTCCACGCCGGTGACCGCCTCGGCCGCCGCCGTGAGCCCGGGCATGGTGCCGCCCATGGCAATTGACTGGGCAAGTGCGGTCATCCGGTCCCGGAATGACGCGTCGGCCGACTCAATTGACTCCCACTCCGAGGCCGTCGCGGTCGACGTCTCCATGGGGTTGATCGTCAGCTGCTCGGCGTCCGAGCGGGTCGCCCCGAACAAGGCTCCGTAGAACCGGTCGAGATCGAAATACCTCGCGCCGGACGAGGACAGCGCCTGCAGCTGCGAGAGCAGCAGCCGCTTACGGAGCTGGCCGACGCCGGAGTCCCCGAGGAGGACCTGCATCAGCCGCATCAGGTGCGAGGTGGACCGGAGGTCGTAGATGTCCTCAGGGAAGTGCCGCAGCTGCTCGGTGATCGCGGTGTCGGCCACGAGCATGCCGGTCCCGCTGGACAGCGACGTCGACTGCGGGACCGTGACGTCCGCCTGCAGCGGCATCAGACCGCCCGCGATGACCGCCTGACCGTACAGGCCGTCGCCCTGGTGGAGAGGAGTCGTCATCACAGCACCCCGAAGCTGTTGCGGGCCAGCGTCTTGAAGACGATGCCGCCGAGCACCGGCAGCTCGTCGTCCCTGAAGTAGAAGTCGACAGCCCGGCCCGAGGACGCCTCGACGTACGACGCCAGCGCGGCCGACGTCGGCGCCGCCCCCGGGGCGATCTGCTGCATGCCCACGATCGACGCGTTCGGGTTGGCCGAGCTGTACCCGGTCACATCCCCGCCGTGCAGCAGACGGCAGTTGTCCACGCCCGGGACCTGGTGGACGACCGCCAGGACGTCGGAGATCTGGACGTTGGAGTTGAATCCCATCCGGTTCAGGAAGTCGCTCAGGGCCGTGCGGATCGCCTCCTGGACCGACGTCGCCGACCCCGTCGACGAGGCCGTGTACATCACACCCAGCGCGAACCGCAGCCAGCGCTGCTTCGCCTGGTGCACCTTGGCGTCGATGCCCGCCAGCCGCCAGCGGCTCACCGCGTCCTGCACGCTCGCGGGCACCTCGTTGTAGGTGTAATCCCCGGCGCCGCCGACGACGAACGTGGAGCCGTTCGCGGGCAGGTAGTTGCGGTGCCACTCCAGCCCGAACCGGCTCGTCGGCGTCCAGCCGTCCACCGTGTCCTCGTGGACGATCGTGTACGCGTACGTGACCCCGCTCGCGACCGTCCCCATCGGGTTCGCCGCCGTCGCCAGCCCGTACGTCGTCCCCGCCACCGTGAGGGTCGAGGGCAGGCTCAGGATCGGCCCGAACGGCAGCGGGATGAAGACGTTGTTCGCCTCCGGCCGCGTCTGGTCCGCCCGCAGCCACACCCCCGTGTACAGATCCAGGGTGGAGACCGTCTGCCACTTCTTGGTGTTCTTGAAGACCAGGCTGGCCTGGGCCGTCTGCGCCCGGGTCCCGCCGGTGAAGACGTCCACCCGGTTCGTGATGTTCGTGGCCGGGTCGTTCCGGCTCACCACCGGCAGGTACTGGTAGTTGACCGTCAGCAGCTCACCGGCCGCAGGGAACGACGACGACAGGGACGCCAGCGCGGGCGGGTTGCTCGGGATCCACGTGTAGTCGAAGTCCTTCACCAGCAGCGTGCCGTCGCTCTTCTGCACCTGGACCGGCGAGGAGTAGATGTACTTCGCGTCGCTGATCTGCGTGACCGTGTTGCCCGACACCGGCACCTGCAGGATCTCCGACCGGGTCTTCGACGAGCCGACCACCTGCGCCGCGTAGCAGTCCGTGTCGTCGAGCGCCACGCCCAGGTACATCTGCTCGGTCCCCGCCAGCGACCGGAACACGGTCGCCTTCCAGCGGGCCCGCAGCTCCGTGTCCGTCTCCCGGGAGGTGCCGCCGGTCAGCGCGGCCGTGTTGACCACCGCGTTGACCCCCTGGATCGGCGAGGTGATGACCGTGGCGATACCGGCGCCCAGGTTCCCCTCCGGCCCGGCCGCGACCGCCTGGACCGGCACGGTGACCGACGTCGAGCCCGGCATCAGCGTGGCACCGGTGACCAGCTGGACGATCAGGGCCGGATCGCTGGAGGCCGCAACCTCCGTGCCGACCGGGATGAAGACCGTCGGTGTCAGGTCCCCGGTCCGGGAGAACGTCACTGTGCCGATCGCACGTCGGGCCGGGATCCGGGAGATGCCGAACAGTGACGTGAACGAGTCGAGGTCGGCGTCGACCTTGCTGTCGATGTCGTAGACGTACGACAGCAGGTGGTTCTCGACGTACGCGTCGGCCAGGCTGTTGCCGACCGCGTCCAGGATCTTCCGCAGCGGCGTACCGACCGAGGTGTCGACCTCCGGATCGGAGATCCGCAGCGCGTCACACATCTGCGTGACGATGTCATCGCGAGAGACTCCCATTACACGTCCACCGTCCGCAGAATCTTGACCGTCGCTCCGGACTGGGTGGTCAGCGAGACCGCGACCTTGAGCGTGTCGTACTTGATCTCGGTCGTGACCGAGGTAATCGACTTCACGACGTCCTGGAAGCTGTACCGGGACCGCGAGCCCGACAGCGAGTCGGCCGCGATGCTCGCCTGCTGACCGGCGACGTACTGCTGCAGCACACGGATCACCTCGGACCGCACGAGCATCTGCAGCTCGGCCGTCAGCGGCTCACCGATGTACGAGCTGAGCACCGACCCGTACTCGGGGTGGTACGGGTCGTGGCCGTACGGCTCCGCCAGCGCGAGCGCCAGGTCCTGCCGCAGCCGCGCCGCCCCCGTCAGGAACCGGTATCCGCCGTCACCAGGGGCCAGGTCGCCGCCCACGAGCGCCAAAGTCTTCACCCGCCACCTCCTCGCCCCTTGAGAGGCGCAGTGACGGGCCGAGACATGACCAGATGCATCGGAGAGGCCTGATCTTGCGGCAGGATGTACCGCACACCACAGCCCGCCAGGGAAGGAAACTCGTGAGAACTTCCACGCTGCCCCGGCAGCAAATGAAGAAGCTCCTCGCATCACAGAATGAGATCAAGGCCTGGGTCAAGGACAACGGCTGTCTCGTCATCGGCGTCGGCATGCTCAAGGGCGGCACCGGCAAGACGACGATGACCATCTTCTTCGCCCTCTACCTGGCGGTGATCCTCGGCCTCAAGGTCCTGGTCATCGACACGGACAACAACAGCCAGAGCATCGACAACTGGTACAAGGTCCGCGAGGCCCGAGTCGATGACGAGGGGAACCCGGAGCCGGAGAAGGTCCCGTTCGACCTGGTCACCTACGACTGCAAGACCAAGGCCGAGGACGATCCCGACCTTGACGACGTCATCGACAGCTTCCGTGACACCTACGACGTCATCCTCGTGGACTCCGGCGGCGCCGGAAAGGAGGAGTACTGGGAGCTGTGCAAGTCCGCGCACATGGTCTTCCTCCCGTTCGCTCCGTCCGGCTACGAGTGGAACCGCATTGCGCCGACAGCCAAGACCGCTGCGCGTGGAGGCAAGGCCAACGAGGCTCGTCTGAAGGTCTTCGTGTGCATGGTGAAGTGCACCCGCAGGAACACGCTGGCCGCTGACGCCCGGCCCGTGGTCGAGGCCATCATGGCCGCAAAGATCGACGGCGACATCCGCGAGAAGATCGACATCGGCTTCGTGGGCGAGGAGTTCGAGATCAGCGACGCCCCGGAATATCCGCGCTCCTGGGATGAGACCCCAAGGCGCACCGACCTTGAAGAGGCGGGCCACCTGTTCCGCCACGGCATGAAGGCAGTGATCAGCTGATGCCCCGCGTAGAGGCTCCCGCCACCAAGAAGACGGCCCCGAAGCTGACCACGCGCGAGAGGCGTGTTCAGCAGGCCACCGCAGGCGTGACGGCCAGTGAAGTAGCACCCGCCCGCCGAGGGGAGCCTGACGACGCGCTCACCGAGGCCGCCACGGCCGCCGCGAGCGCCCCGGCCGAGGTCGAGGTTCCACACCAGGCGGACGAGGCCGTCCACGTGCCCGCGTTGGAGGCCATCACGAAGGCCTCCGAGGAGGAGAACCCCTTCGAGTTCATCCGGCCCTCGCCGGACGCCGACCCCCTGGAGCAGATCGGCGCCGCCCGGCGCGGCATCGCGCGGGCCAACAGGGGGCTAGAGAACGGTCTGGGACAACTGCAGCAGGGGTACATCGGATCGGCCGGTGAGTACCTGTGGTGGGTCACTCAGGGCACCCGGCTCAGGGACGCGGGGTTCAAGTCCGTCGCGAAGTTCGGTGAGCCGCTCGGGCTCTCCGCGCAGGACATCTACCGCCTCCGCCGTGCGGTCCCCATCTACAGGATTCTCGGAGACATGCTCGATGGTGCGCTGAACGAGCGCACCATCCGCGAGCTGTACTCCACGATCGTGGACGAGAAGGGCGAGATCCCGGTCACGCCGGACGGTGAGCCGGACGTCTCCCCGGCCCGCCAGCAGCTCCTCCGGGAGCAGTTCGCCGAGATGAAGCGGATGGGCAAGGTCACCTCGGCCGGAGCCGTCGCAGCCCGCAGGGTCCTCATGCTGGGCAAGGACACCGAGATCATCGAGATCGAGACCGGCTCGGAGACGGGCCCGAGCGTCGTGGACCAGCTCTCCAAGGCCCGGCGCACGAACCGCATCCTGCCCCTGGAGGTACTCAGGGACGCGAAGGAGAAGGACCCCGAGGCCGTGAAGCAGTACGTCGATGAGCTGAGGCGGGCCTGGGAGGCTGCGGCCGAGATCGCCGGATAGCCCAAAACTGAGACCCATGGGTCTCAGTCTGGGACCGAAAAAAGTGAGACCCATGGGTCTCACTTTTTTCATGTCACCCGGGCCTTCAGGCCGGTCAGGTCGATCCAGCTCGGAGTGAACGTCGCGGACACGCGGATGGTGATGTCCCCGTTCGGGAACAGGCCGCCCCGGATGAAGCCGTTGGTGCCCGGCAGGTTGCTGGCCAGGACCGCGTTGCCCTTGTAGCGGGCGGGGAGCGTGACAGGGATCGATCCGATGACAAGGTCGGACCCCACGGCCGGGACAGTACCTCCGCTGATGATGCCGGACAGCTCGATCCACCCGTCGCTCAGCCGGGCCCGGGGTGGCGGGTCCCCGGCGGTCGCGGAGGCGACCCAGCCGTTCGACAGGGTGAGGGGCAGCCACTCCCCGCCGGTCAGGTCCGGCTGCGTGCTCTGCAGCAGCGCGGTGAGGTGCCAGTCCCCGAAGTCGCGGTCGACCAGCCACCTCTGGCCGACCTTCGGGGCGATCCCCGTGCGGACTATGGTCAGCCGGATCTCGACGTACTGCCCCTCGGTGTCGATCCCGAGCGCCAGCCCCTTCGCGAGATTCACCTCCCGCAAGGTCACCTGCTTCAGCGACCAGGCGAGCCCGTACGTCGAGGCGCTGCGCATCAGTTGCCACCTGCCATCGGGAGTCCGAGCAGCTTCTTGTCGCCGGTCAGGCGGGCCGGGGCCGCGATGTTGACCGACGTGTTGAAGTAGCCGTCCTTGCCCAGCTTGAAGGAGTGCGTCACGGTCGTGACGTAGGCCTGGAAGTTGAACGCCGGGATCTGGATGAGCATGCCGGGGTACAGCTCCGGCATGAACGTCAGCGGCACCGACGCCTGGTACTGGTACGCGAACTGCCGCATGAAGAGGAAGATGGCGCTGAAGAGCTGCGCCTTCGGCCCGACGAGGCCCGGGAGCTGCTGGTAGTCCGGCCGGGCACCGAACCGCTTCTTGATCTTGTCCGCGTACGCCTTGGCCTGCTTCTCCGTCATATCCATGCCGAAGAGCGCCTTCCACACGCCGGGGAAGTCCACCGAGACCACGCCGGTCGTGAAGATGGCCGACTGGGCCACGTAATCCTGGGTGATCGCCGTGACCGTGCCGGTGGCCGGGTCGAAGGTGTTGTTCGACCCCTTCGGGCTCGTCACCACGAACTGGTGCGTGACCATGTAATCGTCCGACCAGGACACCTCGAAGTCCTGGACCTCGATCGGCTCGATGACCATCTTCGCGGCGGCGCCCCACATGCCGTAGTAGTCCGGGTACCAGGCGATCAGGTCCCCGTTCGGCGCGCTGGAGAAGCTCCGCATCGTCGAGTTGAAGATGTTCTTCAGGTACGGCAGCAGCGGCTGGTCGTTCAGCAGCGCGCGCGGGCCCGCCAGCATCTGCGCCATGGCGTAGTTCGGGTCGTTGTCGGCCGTCGAGATCGGCACCCAGGCGTTGTCGCCGAACATCTTGTCGAAGGGATCGTCCGGGTTGTAGCCCGGCGCGTCCGCGCCCGTGACCAGCTCGACGACCGGCTCCGTGGAGGAGGCCGCGCCCTCGATCCCGCTCGTGCCGTCGAAGATGACGCTGCCCGCGCCGGTCGTGTACGCGACCCGGGGCAGGAAGCCGCCGTAGTCCCAGTACGAGGCGGAGGCGGGCTCGTTGACGCCGACGTCGTGCGGCTTGGCGCCGTGCCGGTGCGCGCCGACCGTGTTCTGGCCGTCGCCCAGGGACATCTCGACGTGGTAGATGCCGCCGGGCGAGCCGCCCTTGAAGAGGAGCGCCCCGGGCGTCTTGAGGGCCTTCTCGACCGACACCGACTTGCAGAAGGAGTACTGGGGCGCGGCGGTGCGCGGCAGGCCGTAGAGGCTGCCCATCGACCGCAGGTACATCGCCTGGACGAAGCTGGAGCAGTCCAGGCCGGGCGGCGGGTTCGCCGTCAGGACGTCCATCTGCGTCCCGCCGTACTGCTGCGTGTACGGGATGTTCGGGTACTTCTGGCAGAAGTTCACGGCGTCCTGGGCCAGCGTGAGGCCGGAGATGGTGCCCTGCGGCTTCGACTTCAGGTCGTCCGTGCTCTTGTCGCCGGTCTTGCCCTTCTCCAGGTCGCGGACCATCTCCGTGGCGGGCTTCTCGTGCGCCGCGTACGCGCGCGGCAGGCCGGAGCGCTGGACGGCCTGGCAGGCCTCCCACAGCTCCATGGTGTTGCGGTTCTTCACCTTGAAGAGGGCCTCGAAGAACTTCCCGGCCGCGTACTCCGGGTTCAGGATCTCCTCTCTGGTGCCCCAGCCCTGCGACGGCCGCTGCTGGAACAGGCCGAGGGAGTCCCGGTCGCCCTTGTCCAGGTTGACCAGGCCGGACTCCTGCATCGCCGTCATGATCGCAATGACGCAGTCCCGGCTGCTGCCGCCCTTCTGCTTGCCGACCGAGTAGATCGTCGCGCCGTTCTTCTTCTGCTCGCTGCTGTTGAAGCCGCCGTACTTGCCCGTGAGCGAGGAGGCGTCGGCGCCGCCCACGCCGACCGAGGCCGTACCCAGCGAGTCGAGGAGAGTCCGCGCGATCTTGTCGGCGTCGTCGAGTTCGGCGTTGATCTGCTTCGCCAGTGTCTCGACGACCTTGAACCAGCCGTCGGGGATCCGCGCGATGTGGGCCTTCGACGCAGGCCAGCCGACGACCTTCTTCAGGATCGTCAGGACCACGTTGGTCATGCCGCCGTCCGAGACTCCGGACTCCTTGCCCGCGTCCGTCAGCGCCTGCCTGACCATCGTCTGCGAGGCCTCGGCGTGGGAGTCCCAGTACCAGTACTGGAGGCGCTTGAGTGAGCACGAGGACGTCACCTGGACCACCCGGGGCCACGCGGTCACCAGCGGCACCTTGTTCAGGTAGCCGGTGTAGACCTGCACCCACTTCAGCCGCTTCATCTGCACGGCGATCCGGTCGTTCGGCGACAGCACGCCGTCGTACTTGCGCCGCACGTTCTGCAGCGAGAAACGGAACGAGCTGACCCCGTCCGAGCGCCGGACCATTTCGCCGTCGACGACATCGTCAGAGACGTCGATGATGCCGTGGTTCTCGGTCGCGATGTAGACCTTGATCCCTGGAGCAATGACCAGGCTCGGCAAGACGACCACCTCCGCCCCTTGGGGCGAATGGCGGACACCGAGACACGAGCACCGCTACGGTGGGCGAGCACCCTTTCGTCGGTGTCGGCCTTACATCCGGGCTGAGCGGCCCGCCCGTGCCGAAGATCTTAGGGCGGGCCGTTTTCTTGGCCCTGGCCCGTCGGCCGCCTACTCTGAGACCACGAGCCGCGCAAAACCCCTACGAGGGCGGCAGGCAGCTGCCGTGGGTGGCTGCAAGTGGCGCCAGGAGTCCCGGGGCAGACCGGGGGCCTGGCGCTGCGCCATTCATCCCCCGTAGTCGTCCCGGTTGACCATGTCGGACGAGGGAGAGCTGCCGGAGTCGTGCGGGGCCGGTACGGGCTCCTGCCCGGAGTCGGAGCCGCCGTCCGAGCCGTCGATGATGTTGTTGTAGTTGCCGGACGGCACCGCGTTCCCGCCGAGCTGGGTGCCCATGGGCCAGAAGTACTTCAGGTCCGGGTCCTGGGCCGCCACGAACTTGCTCGTCGTCCAGCTGTCGGTGTCCTGGGGCTCGCCCGTCGTCTCGAAGACGATCGTCGGCGTCCACAGCATCCCGCCGATCACGTCGCCCCACTCGAAGCCCGTCAGCGGCACGCCGTTGCGGTCGAAGTTCCGCGCGGGCACCAGGACACGCATGTCGGGGAACTTCTTGCCGACGGCCAGCCCCGGGTTCATGACGTGGTCGGCGTAGCCCTGGAGCCAGTCCGAGAACGCCTTGCGCTCACCGAAGCCCTTCAGCAGCACCCGGATGTAGAACCGGGAGGGGGCCACCCGGTGCGGGTAGTAGGCGCGCGCGTTCCGGGCGCTCGACTCGTCGGCGATCATCGTCAGGCCGTGGCCGATGGCGTCGACCCTGACGGTGAAGGACCGGACGTTCTTGCCGACCGGGTAGAACAGGACGCAGTTCAGCCCCTTGCGGGTGTCAGTCACAGGTGCTCCCGGTCATCGGCCGGGTCCGGGACCGGGCGGATCTGCTCGCTGGCCGGGTCGAACGGGGCGAACGACGGCCGGGACAGCCGCGCGTGGTCGGCGGCCGACAGGTCGTGGAAGAGGCCGTTCTCGGTCATGACGAAGCCGCCCATGGGGACGGTGTTGCCGAGCTTCGCCGGGAGCGGCTGCGGCATCGAGACGGGGACGTCGGCCCCCCACTGATCAGCCATCGTTCTTGTCCTCGTCCTTCTGGCCCTTGTCGCTGTCCTTCGTGCTGGAGTCGGCGTCGGACAGACCGCCGTTGTACTGGCTCTGCCTCCAGCCGATGCCCTCGCTGATCCGCTCGATGTACGAGGAGATGGCCTTGGCCTGCGCGGCGTCGATCTCGTTCTTCGACGACCCGGCCGAGACGAGGCTGGCCGACCCGGACTGCACGATGAACAGGGTCAGCCGGTAGCCGTGGCTGTACTTGCCGGTGCGGTGCTCGATGCTGGCGTCGCCGTCGATGTCCTCGACGCTCTTGAGGTAGACCTGCCACCGCCAGTCCCGCAGCGGGTAGTTGAAGATCGCGGGCGCGTGCATCTTCCCGGTCTCGCCCGCGTCGCTGGACTGCTGGAGCATGATCTTCCTGCACTGGGCCAGGAACGCCTCGTGCATGCGCCAGCTCACACCGGCGTGGTCCGGCAGGTCGTCGGGCGACGGCCCGGCGGACCGGTCCTCGCCGAGGTAGCCGATGACGGTCAGGTCCCGCAGGGTCGAGCCGGTGATCTGCACGACCCGGCCGCCGACGGTGTGGGTGACGCTGCTGTGGATGTCGAAGCCCCAGCTGATGCTGCTGGGGTTGATCCGGAAGAAGAGCTGCGGGCCGCCGTCGAAGCCCAGGGACGCGAGGGCCACGGTCTACTCCTGGTAGCTCGGGTTGGAGGCGAACGGGCTCAGCGGCGGCGTGGAGGTCGCCGAGGATCCGGCCACCCCCGTGGAGTCCATGACCGCCAGGAGGCGCCGGGCGTCCGGCGTCAGCGTGAGCTGGAAGTTCTGCCGGGCCCTGTGCTCCTTGGCGTTGCCGCCCTTCTCCCACTTCGAGAACGACTCCCCGGACGTGTCGGCCTTCTTGGCCTCCTTGGAGAAGTCCCGCAGCGGGTCGACGCCGCCTCGGCCCAGGACGTCGGCGACGGACTTGCCCGCCTGGTCGCCCTCGACGATGACGGCCTTGCCGGACGCCAGCTCGTTGCGGTGGTTCTTGATCGCGTCGGCCAGCGACACCACCCGCTTGCCGCCCTTGGTCGTGACCTCGACCTTCGTCTTGTCGTCGCCGTGGATCTTGTTCAGCAGGCT
This sequence comes from Streptomyces sp. NPDC021080, assembly GCF_044333225.1. Taxonomy (NCBI): domain Bacteria; kingdom Bacillati; phylum Actinomycetota; class Actinomycetes; order Kitasatosporales; family Streptomycetaceae; genus Streptomyces; species Streptomyces sp. NPDC021080. The sequence goes on from NZ_JBIRQM010000020.1 coordinate 88,337, forward strand.
GGTGATCACCGGGTCTTCCTGGAGCTTGCCGTGACCCTTCTCGCGCATCCAGTCGTAGTAGACGTCCCACGCCTTGGAGTTGCTGCTGCCGAACCCGAGGAAGCCGCCGTGCTGCTCCTGGTCCGGGGTGTCGACGGTGGTCTTCCCGCCCCGGACCGAGTTGTTCTTGCTGGTGGTCTTCTGGTCTGCCTTGGCGGTGGCCAGGGCTCCCTTGCCGTTGTACTGCTGCACGAGCCAGGTGGCGGCCTTGACCGGGTCCTGGGCCAGGTTCGAGTACCCCGACAGCGACCCCACGACGGCCGACAGGGCGTAGGGGTCGTTGGGGTAGAACTGCTGGAGCATCTCCTGGGCGACCTGGGTGGCCTGCTCCTCGTCGAGCTTGCCCCCGAAGGCCTTGACCCGCGCCTTGATCCAGTCCTCGACACCCGGCTTGAGCGCGGCCTTCGCGGCGGCCCGGTCCACGACCTGGTCGGCGCCTGCCTTCGTCTGCTGGCCCCCGGTGAGGTACTGCGAGACGGAGATGCCGCTCATGGACGCGGCCATGTAGGCGTGCGTCTGCGACAGACGGCCCGAGGCGTCGACGTCCTGGAACGACCGGCCGTAGGAGTTCTTGAGGTCCTGCTCCTGGCGCGCGGCCTCCGTGGACGCCGACCCGTACCCGCTCTTGATCGCCGTGTCCATGAGCTGGGTGAACTCCGCGCGCGCCGACTGGGCGTTGATCCCGGCCTTGCCCGCGCTGTCGCTCACCGCGTTCAGGGCGTCGTTGAGGTCGTTGAGGCTGCCCAGCGCGTTCTTGCTGTTGACCTGCAGCGTCTGAAGGGACTCGTCCACCGTGGCGCCGCGCCGGGTCTTGCCGTGGTAGATGAAGTTCAGCGCGTCCTGGCGGCCGATGCCGCCCTCGACCTTGGAGTTGTAGCCCAGCTTCGTGACGCCCTTGAACGCCTTGCGCGCCTCGTCCGAGGAGAGCACCCCGAACGTCGTCCAGCGGTACGCCTCCTCGTGGGCGCGCTCGGCGAACCCGTCGAAGTTCGAGCCGCCCTCGATGGACTGGTAGTACGCGTTCTTGTCACGCTGCGAGCGGACCTCGGCCGGGATCTGCGTGGCCGCAGCGACAGCCGCGCCCGCGACCGCGCCCCAGGGGCCACCCAGGTACGCGCCGAGCGTGGGCGCGCTCTGACGGGCCCAGGATCCGAAGCCCGTCGACGCACCGCCGTTGCCGCCGCCCACCCCGCCGGACTGCTGCGGGGCCACCAGCGGGCCCGGGTACAGGCCCGGGTAGGGGCCGTTGTAGCCGCCGCTGCCGCCCATGCCCATGTGGCCGGGCATGCCCCACATCATGTACGGGTTGAAGGGCATCTGGCCCGGGCCCGGCTGCTGAGGCGTCGCCGGAACCGTCGGCGGCGTCGGCCCGGGGGGAGCCGACGTCGTCCGGCCGGTGCCCCGGTTCGGCTGGTTGAGTACGACCTGGCTCAGGAACGACGCGGCCGTCTGGTTCAGCCACTGGGCCGTCGGCACGGTCGGCGCCGGTACCTGACCGCCCAGGAGCGCGGCAGGATCGAGGATCTGCTGGCGCGCCTGCGTCAGGTACTGCCGGGCGCTGGAGGGCAGGTTGTTGAGCGTCTGGTTCTGGTGCAGCATCGCCTGGAGCTGCATCGTCAGCCGCGCCAGCGCGCCTGTCAGGCTCTGCGGGCTGTTGCCGTTCGGCGGAGGCGTCGTCATTACTGCCACTCCCGGTCGAAGTCCACGTCCGGCAGACCCGGCCCGTCCGGCCCCTCTTCATCGCTCTCGCCCTGCACCATGACCCGCGTGCTGTCGAGCTGCTCCTGGAGCAGGCTCCAGTCGTCGGGCGACGCGCTCTCGGCCCAGTCCACGGCCGAGTAGTCCAGGTCGCGGTCGTCGTCCTCGGCCGGGTCGAAGTCGTCGTAGTTCTCCGGCTCCGGCTCGGGCCTGTCGAAGACGTCCTCAACGGGCACTCCGGCCGCCACGAGGGCGATCCGCAGCTGCTCGTTGCGCTGCTCGGTCTTCGCGTCGTTCTCCGCCCAGCCGTCCAGCAGCACCAGCAGCTCAAGCCCGAAGCTCTGCACCCCGGACAGATGCTGGCGCTGGAAAACGCCCCGGCGGTCGGCCAGCCTGAGCTGTCGCTCTAGCCAGGGGTCGAGGCCGTCGGGGCGAAGGCTTTTCCCATGGCACCCACCACCTGCTGAGCCGTGTCCTCCAGCTTCAGGTACCGCTGGAAAACCTCATTGATCGTGTACTGGTACCAGTTCGCCTTGACGTAGGCGAAGCGCATCTGCGCCCACTCGGCGAGCTTGGCGTCCTCCGCGATCGGCGTGGGCAGCTCCTCGCCGTCCACGGAGACCACGGACAGCGCGACCAGCGCCGTGGCGTACGCCAGCTGCTCCCCGCCGCCGGTGCCGACGTACGGCTTGATCACCTGGGCGATGGCCAGCTGCTCGTCGACCCCCAGCGTGCGGATCACGAAGTCGTGGCCCAGCCAGGAGAACTGGTCGGTCAGCGAGCCGAGGTAGAGCAGGCCCTTGAAGGGCTCCTCGTGGCGCCGGTCGAAGGACGGCAGAGCCGTGCCGTCCTCCGCCTTCAGCGTCGAATCCTCCGGCGTGGCGGCCTTGCGACCCGGCCGGTCGGCGGGGTCGTAGGTGCCGTAGGTGTCGGTCACGTGTTTCTCCTGGTCAGCGCAGTCGGGTGGAGTGGGTGTAGGCGCAGACCACCGGCTTGGCGACGTCCAGGCCGCCGACCGTCAGGGTGTCGCCGTCGGCGATGTCGACGATCGTGACGTTGTGGTAGATCTTGCCGCGCCACTTGGACGGGTTGGACTCCGTGCCCGGGGGCTTGATCAGCGTCTGCGCCGTGACGTAGTTCGCCGTCCTCGACAACCTGTCGAAGATCTCGACGATGTTGTTCGTCCCGGCCATGCCCGCCATCTGCTCCCAGTGGGCCTGGTCCCACAGCTCCTGGATCGTGAGCTGCAAGGTCCCGCCCGCCAGCACGCGCGACGTCGCGATCTCGGTAGGCGTCCGGCTGCCCATGGGGTGGATGAAGCTGTACGCCTGCCCCTTGTCGGACCAGGCCCGCTGTCCCGAGTCCTCGACGCTGATCAGGTACGCGATCGGCTTGCCCGAGAACACGAAGGACGAGTAGCCGGATCCTGTGACCCTTGCCTTGCCTGACGGCACGTCAGATCACCTCCAGTCTTCTGGCGGCGATTCCTGCCGCTCCTCACCCCTTGAGCAGTCGGCACGGAGGTAGACAGCAGAGGACCCCGGGGCCCTCACCCCGGGGTCCTCTCGAAAGCGCGGCAGACGGCCCGTCAGCGCCCGCCGCGCCGGGTCTACACGGCCGCCGTGCTGTTCTGCTCCTGCGCCGTCGTGTCGCCGGTCGTCAGGTCCACAGAGAATTTCACCGTGATGTAGTTCATCGGGATCGGAGGCTTGTAGCTGAACGTCGCCTCGATGATCGAGGGGTCCGCCGACTGCTGGCGCACCAGGACGTTCGCGTACGAGACGACGATCCCGTCGCCCACCGCCTGCTCCAGCAGGCCCAGCAGCGCGGACTTCACGTTCGTGGTCATCTCGGCCGTGATCGGCTCACCGATCAGCCCCGAGTTCTCCATGCCCGTCTGGACCATCTGCAGGAGGGTGTCGCCGATGCGCGTCAGCGAGATCTCCTGGGTCAGGACCGACGTCATCTGCGTCGACAGACCGTGCCGGACGATCAGCTGGTTCGCCTGGTTGATCTCGGCGACACAGACACCCGACTTCGACAGGTTGTTCCGGAACGACTTCGTCATCGCCTGCGCCACCGTGGCGGGCAGGCCCGTGAACGAGGTCAGCGACTGCCGCGTCAGGCCCCGGGCGACCGGGTTCCGCGCGATCCGCCCGGCCATGGCGGCGGCCAGGTAGAACCCGTCGACCTCCGTGGAGGCGTTCACCCCGGAGTTGAAGGTCAGGATCCGGTTCGGGTACGCCAGCACCAGACGCCGGGACGACTGCTGGATCGCCAGCGCGTCGTGCCCGGAGGTGTTGTCGTAGGTCGCAGGAGCGCCCGTGAACGCGATCCGGCCGTAGCCGTCGGCCGCTGCCGACTCGCAGTGGTTCTTCACGTCCGCCAGCAGGTTCGCCAGGTTCGTGGCCGAGCCGGTGTCGTACGTACCGTCCACGAACAGCGGCACCAGGATCTGCGCCCGGTAGTCGACCTCGACCTTCGCGTACGCGGCCGACAGCTGCGTACGGAAGTCCCCGGCCGCCGGGTTCGTCGGCACGCACAGCACGTCGGCCGCGCCGTTCTCCAGCGCGATTTTCGCGGCCAGAGTCAGCGCGGAGGCGACCTGGGAGTCCGTCGGGCTGGCCGGGGCCACCGACACCAGCGGCGGCCCGTACATGGCCACGATCTTGTCGTAGTCCTCGTGCAGCGTGGGCTCGTAGTACGAGGCCGAGGTGAAGCCGTACGTGATGCGGACCTGCTGGCCCTCGATCAGACCGTGCGGAGAGGGGTCCGTCGGCTCCTCGGTCGCGGACAGGCGCTTGATCTTCGTGACGGCCGTCGAGGCGCCGCCGCTACCGGCCACCACCTCGAACGTGTAGTCGTCGCCGTAGGTCATGGTGACACCGGCCAGCGTCTTCACGACCGGTGCGGCGATGGCCGGAGGCCCGGCGACCGCCGTGGCGTAGACGCCCTTCTGGGACAGGGCCGTCCCCGAGGCCGAGTAGACCGCCAGGACCTCGGAAAACGTCTCGTACCCCAGAGCCGGGCCGAAGATGGTCACGGTAGAGGTCGACACCGAGCGAGGAGTGACCGCCGGTGTCGATTCGTCGCTGACGTAGACGCCGGGCGGCGTATACGTCGCAGAAGAGATATCGGGCATGCCACCCACCAGTCGCTTCGGTCAGCTGTCACCCCTTGGGGCGAAGCGGATGCGACGGACAGGAACCGCTGCTACTTTTGGCGAGTGCTGGCCTACGTGCCACCGGCGAGGTGCTTGGCGGCCCTCGCCCAGAGAAGCCCCCCGGCCTCATGAACCGGGGGGCTTCTCCCACGCCTGGGGCCTACACGGCGGGCCATTCCAGCGGCACGAGCCCGCAGGCCCGGTTGAGGTGGTACGAGCACGCTCCGTGCCCTGGAGCGGCCTCTGGCTCCCCACAGCGGTAGCCGTGCACCCGTACGGGAATCCTGCTTTCAAGGTCAAACACTCGGCTGATCAAGTAGGTGCACTTTGCGGTATTCACAAGGCATCCTTTGCAAGGTGTAGGGGGTTATTTACCTTCGGTTACGCTTCTGCGAGGTGGCAATCACCTCTAAACAAGACGCGAGTACCCCATATGCCCGACATGGATTCTTTTTGTCTACAGGCGTGTGCCTAGTGCCAGCCGTCGGTGATCTCGCCCCGCGCGAGGTTGTCGAGCGTGAGGTCGATGACCTGCGAGGTCACGATCCGCGACAGGGGCACAATCTCGCCGGTCACCGGGTCCGGCACGAAGTCACCGATCAGGTCGATGTTCAGCGTCCGCTCGTACAGGACCTCGTCCGTACCCCACGGCGTGCCCGGCTCCGCGCTCTCGCCGGTCGACTCGATCTCATCCGTACGGATCGTCAGGTCGATCAGGTCGTTGGTGTTCAGGTACTGCCGGAACCGGCCGCGCAGCGTGTCGTAGCCGGACCAGGCGATCGTCGCGATCAGCTCGTCGTAGACGCGGTCGCGCTCGACCGACGACAGCGCGATCACCACGAACTCCCAGGAGCCCTCGAACCGCCAGCGGGTGAACGGCTCGATCCTGGCGCCCGTCACAGGATGCGCATCCTCGACGTGCGCGATGCCGGACTGCCGCAGCGGCGCCGAGTCGGTGTACCTCACCCAGATCTCGGGGAGGTTGACCGCCTCCTCCGGGTATTCCAGCGACGCGTGCAGCCCCCGGAACTCCGCCACGGGGTACTGGTCGTCGAACGTCGCGTGCAGCGCCTCGATCGGCAGGGTCTTGACCCGGGTGACGTACATCAGTACTCCTCGTCGTGGCCGAGGGGTACTTCGCCGACGACGGAGAAGCCGTGGCGCGAGCGCTTGTCGTCGAGGTTGTTGCCCCGGTTGTTGCCAGCGGCGTCGAACTTCGGGTCGTCCTCGACCGGCCCGCGCGGGTGCACCTCGAACACGCGAGGGCGGCCACCATGCTGGTCGGCAGCCCGCTCCGCGTAGTCCTTGGCGCTCTCCAGGCCGGTGGCGTAGGCGTAGCCGGGCGCGTGGGTGGCGGGGCCGAACGTGCCGCGAGTGCTGTGGTTGGGCCGCACGTGCTCCAGGTCGGACTCCGTGGTGCCGTGGTAGTACCTCGGCGCGGGCTCGCCATCAGGATCGGACTGCTGGTCGTGGATGTGGACCGGCACCTCGCCGTAACCGGCGTCCTGCAGCGCCTGCAGCAGGTGCTCGTGGGGCTGGTGGTCCTCGGGGTAGGTCTCGATGCCGCTGGCGTGGTGGTAGATGTTCTCGCCGTGGTCCGTGAGGTTGAGCCCGAGCTGGCCGTGGCGCTCCGGGCTGTACCCGTGATGGAGGATCGACCGGGTCAGCCGGTCCACGTGGCCCTGGTCCCTCTCATCTGAAGTGGTGCTCCCCGTCAGCTCGCCCGGGTGGATGTGCTCCTCGCTGTCGAGGGGCTGCCACTGGCCGAGCTTCGCGATCTCCGCCCAGACAAGGGTCATCGGAACTCCTCCCCATGCAGGCGGATGTAGTTCCGCCACCCCTTGTCGGCCACGTAGACCCGCTCAGGCAGCAATCCCGCCTTCTGCGCGGCCGTGGTCATGGAGGTGTTCAGGAAGGAGCGCGGCTTGATCCCCGGGTGCCGCCACCACACGCCGATGTTCCCGGGGTGGATCTGGCCGCCCCGCTTGCCCGGCCGCGTCCACGGCGCTGCGGCCTCACGCCACGCGATCCGGCCCGGCGCGCCCGGGTAGTGCATCGGCTTGTCCGAGACGAGGACCTTCAGGCCGGTCTTCGGGTCGCGCCGGTAGACCTTCTTCCGCTGCCCGATCAGCGCGGCCCGCCGGAAGATCAGCACCTGGACCTTGCCGGACTCCGTGACCCTGGTCTTCGCCTTCGGGTTGTCCCGGCGCTCCTGGCCCGTGGGGTCGTCGATCCACATCGGGATCGTCTTTCCGGCCAGCGACTTCATCGTGAACGGCCGCGTGCCGTGATCCTGGTACCAGACGACCTCGGTGGCCCACTGGATCCCGAAGTACCCCCGGCCGTAGATCGGCTGCATACCGCGCGCCGCCGCGCCGCTCATCTTCGGCATCGCCCGCCGGGCCAGCCGCACGGCGTCCCGGGCCGCAGCCCGCGCCCGGTTCGGGCTCAGGTCCTTCTCGATCATGATCATCCGGTCGGGGTGCTCGACCAGGTGGACCTCGGCGACCTCTGCCTGCGGCATGACAACGCCCTCCCAACCTCACCCCTTGGGGCAGTTGGGAGGGCGTGGACAGCGCTACGGTGCGACGCGGCCGTTCTTGTTGAAGGCGGCGTAGGTGATCGGCATCTTCTCGGCCCAGGCGGCTTCCATCTGTTCGGCCACCATCTCAATCTCCCGCTGGGGGAACGAGGGCACCTTCGCGTCCGGGTGCGTCGTGCGCAGGCCCAGGAAGTGCATCAGCGACCGCGCGTTGCAGGTGACGTACATCGACGAGAACAGGCCCACTGGCAGAACGGAGCGCGCGACCTCGCGGGCGACACCCTCGGCGAGCATCTCCTGATACGCCTCATACGCGTCCCTGTACGCCTTCGCCATGGTGTCGAGGACAAGCCAATGCTGCTCCGGCGTGCCCTCGACCATCTTGTACTTCCCCGGGCGCCCCTCCTGGACGAGCTTTCGGTCCCCACCGGGGACGTAGAAGACCGGCTCCAGCTCCTTGTAGCGCCCGCTCTCCTCGTTGTAGCTGAAGCCGATCCTGTGCCGCATGAACTCGCGGAACACGAAGATCGGGGCCTGGACGAAGAAGGTCATCGAGTTGTGCTCGAACGGGCTGCCGTGGCGGTCCCGCATCAGATAGTTGATCAGACCCCCGGAGCGCTCCGGGTCCTTCTCCAGCTCGTCCAGGGAGTCCTCCCCGGCGGTGGAAACGCGGGCGGCCCAGACGACGTCGGCGTCGTTGGCGGAGGACTTGACCAACCGGACGGTGACGTCGGAGCGGAGGGTCAACTCGGTCTCGGGATCAGGCATGGTGGGCCCCTTGTGTGGCGGGTACTTGGCGGGTACCGGATCAGTCTCGCTCATACAGCGGGATCAGCGGAGCCCGAATTACTTCGATGTCGTCGAAACTGACAGGAGTCGCCCCAGACCGGGTCAAGATGGTCACCAGTGGCGCGGTGGCCGGAGGGATCGTGTACGCCACCGACGTCGAGTCCTCGACGCCCGCCCGGGCCAGGTTGTAGGCGGTCGCGTCCTCGGCCTGGTGAGGTGTGCCGAACCCCGTGCGCAGCGTGGTGCGCTGAGGTGAGCGCAGCTGGAGCCGCTCGCCTGTGGCGCGCATGGCGTAGTCCCCGCCGTGGACCCGGAAGTCGCTGGTCGTCTCCAGCGCCACCTCCTGCGGCGCCACGACACCCCGGGCCGTGAACGACTGGCCGTCGTCCGCGTCCGTGAAGATCGCAGGACGCACGATCAGCGCCCGGTAGCCGCCCTCGAACCGCGTACCGAAGCACGAGGGGCACTTGTTCCTCGACGCCTGCCCGTACGCCTGCGACACCCGGTCGCTGGCGCACACCGTGCACAGCCCGACCAGGCCCTGGTCGTAGTCCCGGGCCGTCCACATCAGACAGAAGAGCGTGTTCTCGCCCATCATGTACAGCGCCTGATTGTGCCGCTGGCGCTCCTGCTCGACGGCCCAGTTCTGCTGGGACCGTACGTACGTGCCTTTGACCGTGCTCATGTCAGCTGCCGAACAGGCTGAAGGAGACGCCGGTGAACGTCGGGCTGCCGGTGCCCGTGATGACCCAGCGGATACGGCCCTTGAGCGTGAGGCGGTAGCCGTTGTTGATGACGCCGTAGGTGTAGCCGGAGGAGCTGAGGACGACGCCTCCGATCGACGTGGGCGCGGAGGTCTGCACCCAGTTCCCGGCGGCGTCCTGGCACTCGAAGAACACCGCCAGGCCCGGACCGGTGCCGGACACGGAGGCCACGCCGACGACCAGGAGGCCGTTCTGGACGCTCGACACGTCGATCACGCCGGTCTTGCCCGTCACCTGGTTGACGGTGTTCGCCGTCACGATGTCCGAGCTGGAGCTGAGGGTCAGCCCGCTCGCCCGGAACAGCTCCTGCGTGGCCGCGAAGGTGGGCTGCGGCACGACCGAGAAGACGGCCGTGCGCGTGGCCGCCGGGATCAGTCCGTACTGCTCGTCGGTCAGGACCACCACGTCGCCGCCCTGGTACCGGTTGCCGTTGGGCAGAACGACGTCCACCAGCCCGGCCTTGAGCGCCACGGTGTAGGACATGGCGAACTCCCTTCAGATCAAGTGTCCTTGCCAGGACAGATGTGCAGAATGCGGAACTTCTCGGCGTCGTAGAGCGACTCGACCGTCGCCCTGCAGCCGCACACCCGGTGGGTGCAGACCACCTGGTGGACCTCGATGTGACCGAGGTCGAACTCGTCCGAGGTCGCCGGTCCCTCATTCGCTGCGCCACCAGGCATGGCCACTCCAGCCGCTCAGTACATCCGGGTGATCCAGTTGGGCCTCGCGGCCTGCGACAGCGGCAGACGGTTCGGACCCCAGCGCCCCCAGGCGCCGCCGGACACGAGGACCCGGGCGCGGCCGAGCCCCATGTTCGAGATCTTGAAGTGCTCCAGCTGCTTGGTGAGGACCTCCTCCTCGCCCTGCAGCACGGTGCCCCAGCGGTCCATGTAGTCCCGCCGGTCCAGCCGCGAGACCCCCGACCCGGACTGCACCTCAGGCTGCTCGACGTACGAGCGCATCAGATGCCGCAGGCACTCCACATACAGCGCCGACTCCAGCAGCGAGCCCCACTGGTCGACGGGGAACGACGCCCCGCCGTCCCCGTCGATCGTGTACGACTGGAACGGCTGGGCCACCGTGTTCAGGCGGCCGACAGCAATCTTGAGGATCTGCGCGAGCCGGTTCCGGCCGAAGTTCGACTGGACGTACGTCTGCAGGTGAGGGCCCTCGCTGGCGAAGTCGAACAGGTCGCTGAACCGGTTCCACGTCGTCTCGATGAGCATCTTCATCGGGTCGGCCAGGACGTCGTACGCGGGCGCGGCCTTGCCGACCTCCAGCCAGACCCGCCACTCCTGCGCCACCGCGTCGACCTCGTACTGCCACACCAGCACGTACGGGCCCGGAGTGGCCGTCTCCGTGGACCCCAGCCGCACCGTGTACTGGCCGACCCCCGGGTGCTCCGCAGCCCGCGAGAAGACCACCGTGGCCGCAGGAGTGTCGTACTCCAGCGACACCGTCACCGCGCCGTCGGCGTCGCCGGGCACGCCGCCGCGCATCACCTGCAGCCCGAACTCCGCAGCGCCGTACCGGGACACGTACGCGCGGTCGGTGTACTCCTCGACGGCCATGTCAGGTGTCCTGCGAGTTCACGAGCATCGCGTACCCGCGCACCGACTCCAGGCTCACCGACACCGCCGACGTCGTCGCCGTCGGGCTCGTGTAGAAGTGGATGCCGAAGTTGTGGCTGCCCACCCCCACCGCACGCAGGCCCACCGCGCCCATCATGAAGTGCCGCGACCACCCCGCACCCGAGGTGTTCGTCTGCCCCACGCGCATGTACGACGCGGTGCTGCCGATGTGGGAGTCACTGCCGTCCACCTGCGCACGGGCCGCGACGTTCGCCGTGTAGATCGACTGGCAGGAGAACTCGACCTCCAGATGCACCAGAAGCGCACCCGGCCGGTTCACCTGGAACGTACCCAGCTTGTAGTAGACGTGCGTGTCCTTGCCCATCGCGGCAACGGGCTGCACATACCCCGTCCACACCGGCGGCGCATCGAGCTTTGCGCGCCACGCCGTACCCGTCCACACCAGCTCGCGCCGGGTGTCGGTCTCGTAGATCCGCATGCCCGCCTGGCTCGGCCCCCAGGCCGGACGAGACGCGGACGTGCAGATGAACGCCCCCGGGTAGGCGTCGAGCTTCGCCGACTGGTCGTTGAAGTCCTGCCGCAGGAACGGGTCGGACGTGTCATAGGTCTTCAGGCCGAGCCTGGGTGTCGTATTCGACATGCCCTCTCCTCGCGGTCGCCTTCCACCTCTTGAGCCAGCGGAAGGGCTGTGAACAGCAAGCGGCCCCGCCCCTGACTCGGGACGGGACCGCTCTCGCTGCCAGCGCTCTTGTATCCGGCTTCACGCAGGCGCGCCGGGCCGGGCAGGGCCATCCGGGCCCGGCCGATGATCAGACGACGGTGTAGTTGTTCGACGCCGGGGACACCGCGTTCTGCAGCTGGCCGATCGCCGTCACCGTGAAGGTCACGACGTTCGTCAGCGTCAGGCCGGGGACGTTGATCGTGGTCGCCGACGGCGCGGCGTGCACCGTCTGGCCCGTCGACGACTTGACGTCGTAGCCGCCGGACGGCTGCCCGGTCGACGGCGCCGCCCAGGTCACGTTGGCCGTGGTCGTCGCACCGGCCGCCACGGTCGGCTTGCCGGGCGGCGTCGGCGCACCGTACGAGCCCTGCTTGATCGTGCCGTCGGCCCGGTAGATCGGGTTCACGGTGTTGCGCACAGAGAGCCCGCCCGGCCGGACCTCGTCCTCGTTCCCGGGCGCCACGGCGACCGAGGAGAACGGACCGAACGGACCGTCACCGTTCTTGTTCACGGCCGCCACACGGAACTTGTACGCCTGGCCGCCCTTCAGGTTCTCGAACCGGACGGTCGTCGCCCCCCGGGGCGCGTAGACGTGGCCCCCGGTGTCCGACTCGATGACGTACTGCGTCACCGGCGCCGTCGCGTGCGGGTCGGCCACCGGCGTGAAGGTGACCAGCACGTACCGGTCGCCCGCAGCCGCCGTCGGCGCAACAGGAGCCACCGGCATCGCCGAAGAGCCAGCCGCCACAGCACCGATCGATCCCGTCTCCAAGGTCCCCGAGATCGCCAGGGCCGCGTTCAGCGTGGTCGGAGCCGTACCGTTGCCGACCGGGCTGTCCGTCCAGGTCGTGTCCTTGATGGCCCCCGGCACCGGAGCGGGCGCCGCCTTGTAGCCCGGGTCCACCAGAACCACCGTGCCGACCGTGGTCTCCCGCGTCGCCGAGATACCCGTGTTCACCGGGGCCCAGCCGTTGGAGTTCACCAGGCCGACATTGGACGTGTCAGGCTGCGATACCGGGACCGGAGCCGGGACCGGAGCACCCTTGGTGCCGATGGCACCGTCAGTCTCGTACGTGCTGCTCTGGTCACTCGCAGCCATGGCAGCCCTCCTTCTTGAATCTCAGCAGGCCGACGCCTACTTCTTGGGCGCGGGGGTCTTCTTCACGGCGGTCCGCCTCACAGGGGCCTTCGGCGGAGCGGCCACCGGCACCTCAGGGGCGGTCTCGACAGCCTTGGCTGCGGCCAGCTCCTCCTCCGTGGGAGTGATGCTCAGCCCCTGCACAGTGCTGCCGTCCGGGTTCGTGAACGTCACCTCCTGCACCTCGGAGGCAGGAACGACACGGCCGTTGGGAAGCTCGACATCACCGGAGGCGGATTCCGGCGCCGAGACCAGGTCCTCCGCCTCCTCGGCGACCGTCACGTCCTGCCAGGCCGAAGCGACCTCCGGCAGGAACGCATGGTCACCGGGGTGGATGCCCGAGGTGTCGAGGGTTCCCGAGAGCAGCAGGCGCCGCTCAGCATCAGACATGGACATGGGTCACACCTTCACGAGAGGTTCGACGATGACGGGGATGGCCTTCTCCACGCGGTTGTAGACCTCGGCCTCGTCGTCGTAGACGTAGACGACCCGCGTGGCCGTGAGCGGCTCCGGCTCCCTCACGGTCTTCGTACCGGGCAGCACGCGCAGCAGAGTTGACAGCTCGTCGTCCTCGCTGATGTCGGTGTCGACCACCAGCACGCCGCGCTTGACCGCCTTGATGAACGGGGTCTGCAGCACGGTGTCACGCGGGAGGAACTGGACGTCGCCGCCCTCGATGTCGCCCGCACCCTCGAAGCGCAGGTACGTCTTGGGCTTGTCCGCATCCGGCGTGAGGACGACCACCTCCGCAGAGGGGTTGCTGACCTGGACTCGCTGCACCTGCATGGCTGCCTCCTGGCATAGGGGACGGGCGAAGAGCTATCCGTCACCCCTTGGTGGGGCCACAGCGCCCCAGACAGCACTCAGCCCCCGGAAGGGAGTCCAGGGGCTGAATGGCGGCCGGAGAACGGAGCCGCAGGGAGGGCCCACCACAAACCCTCACCCCCTATAGCGGGCGACCGGCAGAGAGACAGGAGACGTGGCCAAAAACCTTCGCCCAGCACGAGATCGGACTGATCGACTACACATCGTGCTGCGAATGTGTCAGAGTGAGAACATGTCACCCGCCGAGATGACCAGCACATCACGCGCCATCGAGTGACCCCTGACTCTCTCGGGAGTGAGGGGTTCACGAGGTCTGACCGTCTGCCTGCGGCGGTCAGAGACCCGGAACCGGGGAATGGCGCCCACTCCTGATAGCGGTAGGCACGCGAAAGCCCCCTCGGGCCCGAACCCCGAGGGGGCTTTCGCTTTGAAGAGTACTGCCAGTACTACGACTTGACGATCTTCGCGAGACCCAGAAGACCCAGCAGGTCATCACGCGTGGCGGGAGGCGGCACCAGCTCCCCCTGAGTCAAGACGACCAGCGGCACACCCGCCTTCTCACGGAACGCCGCCCACTTCGGCTCGTCGACCTCCCGCACCAGCCCCTTGATCTCCACGGCGACCGACCGGGGGCCGACCTTCACCAGGAAGTCAGGTGCGTACCAGCGCTCACCCTCCCAGTTCACCCCCTGGGTGCGGTCGAAGCGCTCGCACGGCACGCCATAGACGGAGCACAGTCCAGCGAACATCGCCTCGTAGCCCGAGTCGAGGACGTTGTCCTCGTACTTCCACTGGATCTTCCCCGACGACTTGATCCGGCAGGCGTTGGAGCAGAAACGGTTTGGACCCTGCGTGCTGGCGAACCGCTCGAAGGGCTTCTCGCAGACCTCGCAGACGTGCTGGGTGCGCTTGTCCGGGTTACGGCGGCCGAGCTGCGAGCACTTCAGCGAGCAGTACTGCTGACGCGACTGCCTGCGGCCCTGCGGCAGCTCGAACGTCTCTTCGCAGTACGCGCAGAGCCTGGTCGGTACGGGCTTCGCCTGGGCCTTCGCGATGTTGGCCGCGACCCCCAGCTTGGAGTACATCGCCTGCTCGGCCGACGTGCGCCGCTCGATCGACGACTTCACCTCGACCTCAGCCTCGCGCAGCCAGCCGGAGACGGTGTTCACGCCACGACCCAGGTGCGCAGCGATGTCCTCGACCGTCGCGCCCTTCTCCGTGTAGAGACGGACGGCGGTCTCGGCATCACGGCGGGCCTGAAGGTGCGCTCCGCCCTCCTCAACGATCCCCGCGTCCTCCACCCACTTCGACACGGTCTTCGGAGCGACCTTGAGCGTCTTCGCGATCTCGGAGTACAGCTTGCCCTCCTTGTAGAGGAGGAGCGCGCTCTGCTTATTGGAGGACGTCTTGGCGGCGCGTCCACCCTTGCCGGTCAGTCCTCGGGCGGAGATCCACGCCTGGACCGTGCTGACAGAGACCTTGGCGTCGTCGGCGACCTTCGTGATGGGCGTGCCGTCGAGGTAGGCCTGGACGGCCTTCTCCATGTGCTGGGAGCGCTTGGAGGGGCGGCGCACTCCGGCGCGATCGACCCAGTTCCAGACCAGGTGATCCTTCAGCTCCAGCTCGCGAGCCACTTGGGCGACAGACTCGCCGCTCACGTACAGCTCGATGGCCCTCTTCTTGATGTCCTCGGACACTCTCGTCTCCTGCTTTCTTGGCGGGTAGCGAGAGTCAAGCATGAGGATACCTGCGCAGTCAAACCGTTCCGGAAGAGTTGGGTATTTGACGAGATGGTCTTGATGAACTTGACTTCAACACAGGAGAGGCCCGCCACTTTTCAGTGACGGGCCTCTGGCCTGGTGCTTTAGTCGCTATACAGCGACCCAGCCACCTAGGACTTGACGATCTTGGCGAGCCCACGAGGGTTCAAAATCAGCATGCTGATCATCTCGTCGAAGACCCAGCCCTTCCAGAAGGACTCGACGCGGTGGTTTTCCTCGACGTCGAGCGAGTACAGGACCGGGAAGACGCCCAGGAACTGGGGCTCCGGGGTCAGGTAGGTCTCGCCCTGCGGAACGACGATCGAGCGCTGGAGCTGGAACTCGCCGAAGCTGGTGATGGTCTCACCTGCGACGACGCGGTCCTTGAAGGCCCAGCCGGTCTGGTTGATGTCCCACCGGTACATGTCCCGGTAGTCCATGGGGTTGATCAGGATCCGGCTGGACTGCAGTTCGTGCATGTCGGTCAGGGAGACCGCGCTGTACAGCGAGCCCGGGGTCAGGTAGCCCGAGGCCTCGGTGACGACGTGGTTGGGGGTGACCGTGTGGTCGGAGCGGCCGGTGTAGTCCGTGATGGCGGCCTGGAGGATGGTGATGAGGCGGCTGTCCTCCTGCTTGAGGATGGCCTGCTTCGTCTCGTCCTGGGCCTGTTCGACGGCGTTGATGCGCAGGTAGAGGAGGTCTTCCTTGCGGATCGCCGGGCGGCTCGCGATGCGGAAGAACCGGACCTGGATGCGCTTGCCCTCGAAGGGTGTGATCCGGACTTCGCCTTCGGTGCCGGACATCATGTACGCCTGTCCGAGGTCGTCCCAGACGTCGTACTCGACCGGCGTGCCGGGGGTGCACGGGTCTTCGACGAGGACGTTGCGCGTGATGCCCTGGTAGCGGAGCTTGAGCTGGATCGGACCGATCATGCCCACGCCGAGGCGCTTGATGCCGTTGGTCTGGTCCGAGACGACGGACTGGAGGCGCTGCATCTTCGCCTGCGTGGAGAGCGGGGCGTGGCCCTGGCTCTCTCGGCGGGCGAGGATGTCGTTGACGTAGTCGTCGGACTTCTTGGCGGTGACGCCGCCCTTGTGCCCAGCGTGGAGCGCTGCGGTCATGGTGTTTGTCCTGTTCCTCTCGCTCGGCTAAGGGCGCTTAGCGCAGGCCGCCGATGGTGATCTTGCTGGTGCTGTTGACCTTGAGCAGGCGGCCGACCGGCTGAGTGGAGATGGCGGTGGCCACGGCTCCGTTCGTGGCGAGCGCGAGCTTGCCCCGGCCCGTACCAGCGGTGATCGCGTAGACGAGCTTCTCGGTGCCGTCGCCGGGGTCGGTCCAGGTCTGGGTGTTGTCGAAGGCGGGCGCGAGGATCTCGGCCTCGCCGTCGGCGCCCAGGACCCAGACGGCGGTCGCGTTCATGCCGACGTCGAGCAGCGGGTCGAAGCCGTCGCCGCCGACGTAGTCGGCCGCGAAGCCGTAGGGGACACCGGAGCCGCCGATGAGGGTGACCAGCTCGCCGGTGGTGCGCATGAGGACCATGCCCGGGTAGATCAGGTAGCTGCGGTCCCAGGCCGGGTCGAGGAAGACCGACTTCGGAGTGGCCTGAGTCCAGGCGTACGTCGGTCGGAAGGTCCTCTTGATGTGGGCGTTGGCTGCCCGAACGCGGATCATGTGCCGCCCTCCCAGGTTTCTCGGCTGGCCGCCGAGGGGGACCGGCAGGCCGTCTTCACCCCCTAGCGGCGGCCAACCACCACGAGACAGGGAGAGTTGGCAAGGAATTTCTGCGCTGGGTATGGCAAAGGGCCCGGCGGTGAGGCCGGGCCCTTGCGTACTGCCGGTCGATCAGAGGAAGAGGTCGCTGTCGACCAGGTCTTCCCGGGCGGTGCTGGTCGCGGTCGACTGGGACGCCAGCGACGGTGCGACGCGGGCGGCGGAGCGCACGGTGCGCGGCGCGGTGCCCTCGGCCGGTGCCTTGGCCGTGGCCGCCCGGGCGATGCCGGACAGGATGCCGATCTCGTGGTTGATCAGCTCGTCGGTGCGGCGGCCGTCGGCCTCCAGGGCCGCAGCCAGGGTGATGTCGTCACCCTTGGCGAGACCGGCCTGGATCTGCAGGCGTGCCAGGCGCAGGCAGGCGTGGGTGCGGCTCGGGGAGCCTCCGGCCATCTCGCCCGAGGACGGCGGCGCGCTGTTGGACTGGTTGTCGCTGATGGTCCACGGGAACGCGACCTCGGGCTGCATCGGGTCCATGCCGCGCACGTCGGACTCGATGCGGGTCTGGTCGCCGCCGACCTCACCGGTCATCGTGCCGGAGACCGGTGCGGTGACGTCGACGAGGTTGCCGTAGGGCTCGGCCGGGAGTGTGCCGCCGGGGGTGAGGGCGGTGTCCGTGGACGCGGCCGGGACGCCCTGGGTGGAGTTCCCGGTCTGGCCCGGGCTGCGGACGTCGTCGTTCGTCTCCGGGGTCGCGGCCTGCTCCGTGGTCTCGGACGCAGACTGCTCGCCCGGGTCCGGGACCGGCTGGGCCGGGTTGGCGATGTCGGCGGTCTTGCTGCCGATCGCGTTGACCTCGGCGCTGACTCCGGCCATGCGGGCGATGAACGCGATCTGCTGGCCCTGGATGGCGAGCTGGCGGCGCTGGTCGTCCACGACGGCCTGCTGCGCCTGCAGCGCGGCCATGAGCGGTCGGCTCATACTGGGACTCCTTCTGAGACGGTGCTCACGGCGGGCGCCGTGGGCTGAAGTGGCTTCTCAGCCCTTGTCTGTTGCGGAGCAGGTCTTGGACAGCACCTCGTCGCAGACATGTCGTGTCAGCTCGAAGTAGTCGATGAAGGCGCGGGTCCGGTCCATGCGGGTGTAGAAGCGGCCCTTGTGGATGAACATGATCTTCTGCTCCGACGACCAGCCGGTCAGCTCCGGGTCGGAGGTCCGGATGTCGATGTCGCCGATGAAGAAGAAGCCCGCGACGCGGATGACCGGGCACCCGCCGAAGGTCAGGTCCGTCGTCTCGACGCTGGGGTCTTCGATCATGACTTCGATGACGTCTTCGGAGATGTCGGTGCCGCTCACGTGCTCTCCTAGCTGTAGGCGGGGCGCTCCACGGCCGGGGCCTTGGAGTAGTTCGAGTTGATCTCGCCCGGGGTGAGGAGCTGGCCTCGCTGGCAGCTCGGGCAGACGTCGCCGTCGACGACGCCGTCGGTGGCCTCCATGGGGTTGGCCATGTTCTGGGTCTGGGGCGGGGTGGCGTCGGCCGCGAAGCCGCAGTTGCCGCACATCAGGTCCGGGACGCCGTCTCCGGGGGTTCCGGGGACTCCCGGGCTGCCGGGGACGGGCATGCCGCTCTTGTCCTCGTCGGAGAGTCCTTCGGGGCCCAGGGGCTTGTCGGGCTCGTTGGGGCGCATCGGCATGTCGGGGCCCGGGGTGAAGAAGTCGCCGGTGTGGTCCTGGCCCCAGTAGGGGAGTTCACGCGGTGCGGCCTGGCCGCCCATCCCGGGCTCGACCTGGTCCTGCTGGAGGTTGGCGTTGCCGTCCATGTCGATCTCGTCGGGCTGGATCATGCCGTCGCCGTCACGGTCCGAGACGGCGGGCCCCTGCTGGGTGCCGTCGAGGGCCTGGTCGCCGTAGGGGGACTGGGGAAGACCGTTCTCGTCGACCTGGTCGGGGTCGATCATCTGCGCGTTCGGGTCGTCCGGGTCGCCCTGCGCGTCAGGGTCGTCGGGGTCGGCGTTCGGGTCCTTCGGTATGGCGTTGCCGTCCTGGTCGACCCGCTGCAGCTCGCCGTTGTCGTCCACGAGCGTCGGGTCGACGACCTGCTTGCGCAGGTCCAGGCGCTTGGCCATGTCGAGGTCCGGGTCTCGGAACTGGTTCGGCGGGCTGATGAACCCGCAGATCTGGCAGGCCTGGCCGTCGTAGGTGTCCTTGTCGCCGCAGACCGGGCAGTTCTCCTCGCGGAGCGTGTCCACGTCCTGCGGCGCCTTGATCTCTCCGTACGCCAGGGTGCGGATGGTCCCGTCCTCCAGGATCTCGTCGGCGCCCACCAGCCGGGCGAGGTGCGAGTTGCCGTCGTCCTTGAGCTGCGGCGTGTGCTCGCCCGCGAAGTCCTTCCAGTAGCCCTTGATCTTCTCCTCGCCGCTGCTGCGGCCCTTGCCGAGGTTGCGCGCTTTGGCGTTGGCGTTCGCGCGGTCCTCCTCGCCGTTGAGCCGCTGGCGCACCAGCCACGTCACGGCCTGCACCTGGTGCGCGCCGACCGGCTTGCCCTCCTTCTCGGAGATGGCGGCGGCGGCATTGCGGTAGGTGTTGGCGGCGTGCTCGTAGTAGTGCCGCGCGTGCTTGCCGCTCTGTGCGCCCGGGAAGCCCTGGTGGGCGTCGTTCTCGACGTCCGTGATCCGGCGCCCGGCCGCCACCGACAGGGCGTGCCGGTCGACGACGACCCGGCCGCTCATCCGGCGCGGGGCCCCGGAGGCCTTCTCCTCGTCGGTCTGCGGCTCGTAGCCGCCGTGCTCGATGAGGTGCGCGAAGTCCTGCGTTTTGGGCGAGTTGAGGACCGGCTGGTGGTGCTCGCCGTCCATGATCCGCTGCGCCTTGTCGGCGTGCATGCCCATGGTGATGACGTGCTCGGGCTTGTCCGGGTCGTCCTTGAGCGGCCGGACGGCCGCCCCCCGGGCGAAGCTGTGCGCCGCGTTGAACATGTTCTGCGGCCAGTTCGTCCTGGGGGAGTACGCGGACAGGACACCGGCGCCCTTGTGCGCGGCCTCCTCGTCGGACGTGATGCCCGGGTGCAGCTTCGCGATGGCCTTGGCGACGTGGTGCGCGTCGCCGTACCAGCGCATGCCCGAGTCCTTCTCCTCCGGCGTCGCCTTGTCCCAGTGGGCCACGACGTTGTCGTGGTGCAGCGGGACCTGCTTGTACCAGGGGTGCTCACCGGCGGGCTCGTACGGCTGGCCGCGCTTGGGCTTCGGCGTGCCGTACTCGTCCAGCTCCTGGGCCGGGGGCTTCGCGGGCCGGGCCGCCGCCTGGAGGCCGTTGAGGCTCGGCTTCAGCGGGATGTACGGCCTCGTCTGCGTGATGACGTCACGACGTCGCTGGGGGTCGCGGGCGGTGCCCTCGCCGGGGACGTGCGACTGGGGTGCTGCGGGCGGCGGGTGAGGGGCGTTCACCGACGGGGTGTACGGCTTGTCCTCCTCGTCGTCCTCGTCCTCCAGGCCGTCGTGGTCGAACTCGGAGAAGTCGATCGCCGCGTTCTTCGAGGCGGCCTTGCCGAGGCCGGAGGCGTCCACGCCGAGGAAGTGCGCGGTCGGGTCGGCCGGGGGCTCGACGAGCACGCTGTTCTCGAAGAAGGAGAGGCCGTAGCAGGTCTCGCGGACCAGCTCGCCGACGCGCTGGCCGGACGCGGTGTGCCGGAAGATCCTCTTGCCCTTGAGGCCGGGGATGTGGGCGCAGTATTCGGCCGGAGTGGTCGCCTCGTTGCCGCAGGCGGAGCACACGGAGCGCTCGACGTCGCAGCCCATGGACGTCCGGTCGATGTGTCCGGCGAGGATCGCCCTGGCCAGCTTCGGGAACTGCTTGGCGTCGATCTCCATGAGGACTTCGGCCCATGTGTCCCGGCTGCCGTCCGGGTTCTTGTCTTCGTGAAGGGCGGCGTCGATGATGACTCCGCGTGCCCGCCGATGGTTGTCATTCTTGTGGTTGACGAAGACCGGCTTGCCGATGAAGGTCTGGTAGCCCTTGGCGATCTCGTCGGCGGGGAACTCGTCCCAGTTGTCGTTGCAGCGCGAGGAGATGGCCCGCGAGCGGACGTAGAGGAATCCGGGCCGGGCGTCGTAGGTGAAGACGGCGCGGTGGGCGGCCTTCGTGAAGTGCTGCTGGTCGCCGAGGCTGGCGGCGATGATCTGGGCCGTGGCGAACTTCAGCACCGGGGTCCTCCTGGGCGGGCGGTGGCGCGTGAGCGCCCTCGCTCCTTGAAGGAGTCCCGGGGGTCGTTGAACAGGAAGGCGTGCCGCTGCGTACTACGGGCAGGAGACGATTGTGAAGGGCTGATGGAGGGTGGTAACCCTTGGCCAAACCTTTTTAAAGGTTGGTGTTACCGTAATCCGTAAGCTCATCCGGAAGTCGTCTATTCATTTGTCGACGAATAGACTGACTGTGACGGAGCCGCTACCTTTTGCCACCGGAGCCGTTCTCTGACAGGGATGCTCCGTGCGCCGAAAAATGAGAGGACCCCGGTCGACCTTCCTGGGTAGGGAGTGTGGTCGGCCGGGGTCCTGCCTCCGGTGCACGTCGCCGCAGTTGGCGGTCTACGACTGGTCTTCCGGAGTGATGTCCGACGTGGCGGTCGCCGGACCGGGCTGACCCTTGCGATGGCGTCCTTCGTATGTCGGCCTGGCGGTTGAACCGAGAAGCGCGCCCGCAAGGGGCCAGCGAGACTGTAGGGCGGCGGCCACGAGGTAGTAGGCACCGCCGAGGACCACAGGAAGAGCGCCGTCCAGGTAGCCCTGGTACTCGGCGCTCACGTGGATGTTGTGCTTGGCGAGGAACGCGAGCACGACGCCCGCGATCATCGGGGAGATCGTGCGGACGATAGCGGGAGAGGGCACGGGGGCTCCTAGGGCCGGGCGAGAGGTCTTCTCGTCCCTTGCCTCTGTGGAGGCGGTGCCGGACAGGAGCCCGGGAAGCGAGGTCACGCCCGTCGCAACGGTCACTCCGCCCCCACCCCCGCTCAGATGTTGCCTTCAGTGAACGGAATGGTACGTCCCGTACCTCCACTGGTGTCAACTTCAGCCGCGAGAAAGTTCAAGTAGTGGACTCCGTGTCGACTTGAGCTTCCTCGTGAGTAGACTCTGCGAACCACCGGGCACGCATTTTTAACTTTTGAGGGGAAGGCGACTCGTGGAGACGCCCAAGACCGATCCGGAGCTAGGACCGCTCGCCAACAAGCTCCGCAACCTGCGATACCTCAAGCGGCGACCGGACAAACAGCCCTACGACATTGGTGAGATCGCCGAGGCCGTCTCAAGGTTGTACGCCAAGGACAACATTTCGGCCACACGACAGGAATTGCCCACCGCTGGCAGGAGGCCAGGTCTGCTGACCCGCCAGTACATGGGGGAGCTGCTCAAGGGCAAGCGTCGCAACCCAACCAAGGATGTCCTCCAGTACCTGGCGATCTTCTTCGAGGTCTCCCCGGCCTACTTCTTCGAGGGCGACGAGCGCACCCCGGAGACCATCGCCGTCGAGAACGAGGTCGACATGTGGGTCGCGGCCCGCGAGCTGACCTCGAAGATGAGGGCCGGAGGGCAGAGGGACGCGGGGCAGCTTGTCGTCGCCCTGATGCGCGGCATGGGCCAACTGGACGCCCGTACGGCCACCGGCATGCTGCATATGCATCTGGCAGCCATCGAGAGAGCCAGAGAAGGGGACGGAGAATCTCTCCCCTCCTGACCGTCCTGTCAGTACTGTGACCTAGTCTGGCTGCTGCATGCACAAGGTCAGATTCGGACATGAGGGGGCGCGGTGAAACTCGACCTGGGGTGGAGTACCGAGAGAAAGTGGAGCAAGGCGCTCCAAGACCTCGTCCTCCCCAACAGGCCCCTGACGCTGGAGCTGGTGCTGGAGGCGTACGTCACGCAGAAGCGCGGAAATCGCCTCATCCTGAAGCGGGATCCACTGGTGGCCTCTCCCAATGGACCGAGCGGCATGTGGGTCACGGCCAAAGGGGTCAAGGGCGACCCTGTCGGAGTGGACGTCGTCTGGGTCCACCCTCTCGCGACCGGCGTCCTCAAGCGGCGCATAGTCGCGCACGAGTGGGGCCACATGGTCAACGGAGACCAGCCCGATCCGGTCGAACTGCGGGAAGTGATGCGGCTCCTGCAGAGCACAGCTACACACACACCTTCGTCGTGGGCCGAAAGCATGTTGTGCGAGCGGACCGACTTCGACGACCCCCGCGAGCAGCGCGCCGAGGAGTTCAGCTACTGGGCCGAGGACTGGTTGACGCGTATCGCCCCGCTCGGATCCGGGCTGGCGGACAGCATGAGGGCCTGCCTCGATACGAGAAGTGAGTCTCGATGACAGGATCCACCCTCTTCTCCCTCGCGGCCGTCGCGCCCCTGACCTTCGAGACCATCCGGCGGCTGCCGTCGGCCCTGCGCAACGAGAAAAGCCGGTCCCTCTGGGTCTTCCTGGCCGTCCTGGACCTCACCCTGATCCTGCGCATGACCAGCGTCCTGGCCTTCGTCCACGGCCTGTCACCGGACCTGGACATCGTGGTCCTCCTGGCCCGGCACCTCCTCAGCTTCCTGGCCGTCGGCGCGCTCATCCAGCTCGTCACCGTCGTCGTCCCCGGCCGCATGGACGGCAGGCCCGAGCCCGCCTACCGCAGGGTCATCACCAACCGCCCCCGGCGCGCCGTGACCTGGATCGCTGTGATCACCAGCAGCCTCACGCTCCCTCTGGCCATGAAGAACGCCAGCTACCCGAGCCAGAGCGACGGCTACCTCTTCCTCCAGGCCGGGCACTTCGGGGGATCCATGAGCCTGATCCTCTTCTACGCCTACATGATCTTCGGCGGCTGGTGCGCCACGATGATGCTCTCCGCCGCCAGCTACGACCAGAAGTCTCCCGGCGCCTTCAAGCTCGGCCTCCAGGGCATGGCCCTGGGCTGCGTCTGCGGCGTGATGTACGCGGCGATGCGGATGGGCTACCTGGTGACCCGGCTGTTCGACAAGCCGTTCCTCGGCGGAGACGGCTTCGTCCAGACCTTCTCGTACTTCGCCATCACCGCCTGTGCCCTGCTCATACTCGCCGGGAGCAGTGCCCCCATGTGGGAGCGCATGGGCCAGCGCGTGAGGCTGCACGCCGCCGTCAACGACCTGCGGCCGATGTGGTGCACCATCACCTACGCGGTGCCCTCCGTCGTCTACCGCAGCCGCAGGGAGCGGTGGTTCATCAGGGTCGTAGCGCCTCGCTCTCCCCGGGTGGCGAAGTCGTTCTGCAAGTCCATGCGCGCCCTCATCGACTTCTGGACGTGGACCGGCCTGGAGCGCCGCCTGCACCGCCGGGTCACCGAGATCTGCGACGCCGCGATCCGGCTGCAGGGTTACCTCCCCGGCGACCTGCACGACCAGACCGCCGAGACGGCCCAGGAGCTGGGGCTCCCCGCCCACACCGTCCCGGCCTACCTGCTCCACGAGGCCATGCACCGCATGAAGACCGGAGCCGAGGCCCGCCTGGACCGCCTGGACCGGCCGATCCTGGAGCCCGCCGACAGCCCGCTGGAAACCACAGCAGCCCTCCTGCCGATCGGCAAGGCCCTGGCCAGCCCCGTCACCATGGGCTGCTTCAACCGGCGCCGCGTCGCCGCCTGACGGCAGCACAAAGGGCCCTCCCCGAGACCGGGGAGGGCCCTTCTGCGTCTTTCAGACCAGCAGCTGCAGCGCCCGCTGGATCTCCGCCATCGACAGCTCCGCACCCGAGGCGATCTTCTCGCGCAGCTGCACGTTCTCGCGGTCCTCGTCCGACAGCCCGAAGTAGGGGTCCGGCTGATGGGCCGCCAGCACCTGGCGCACGTCCGTGAGGCTGGCCGACGACGGTGTCACGTACACCGTGATCGGGTTCTGCGCGTCGACCTGGACCGTCTGCCCGTCGGCGTCACGCGGGAAGATCATCGCGACGTGAGCGCCCTGCGCGGCGCTCTCGTCCAGCTCGACCTGCAGCTGGCCGATCTGGACGTCGCGGTCCCAGGTGAAGCGCTGGGAGTCGCCTCCGAACGGGTCGGAGGAGTCCGTGGACTCGGCGATCTGCTGCGGCTGCTCGTCGTCCTCGATCAGGCCAGCCATGTGGTGTCGTCCTCCTGTGCCGCCAGGATGCTCTCCAGGTCGGCGTAGTGGGTCCCCTCGATCTTCAGCAGGTCCAGGTTGGCGGCCCGGACCCCCTCTCCCTCGTCGATCAGCGCCTGCCGCTCGGCGAGGGTGAAGTCCTTGAGCGCCTGACGCCGCAGGCTGCCCGTGATGGACGGCGACAGCGCCTCGTCGTTGGACGGGATCTGCACGCCGTCCGTCGCGGGCAGCGCACCCTCCGGCTGGTCGTGCAGCTCGGCCTCGGCACCGCCCGGCTCGAACAGCGAGTGCTGGGCGTCCAACGAGGCGTAGGACTCCAGCGGCAGCTGCCGGTTCCAGCCGACCGGGTCAGCGCCCGCCAGCGGTCCGGCCGACACCGGGTTCTCCCACGGCAGCTTCGGCGACGTCGCCCCCGGCGCCTTCGGCAGCTGGTACGAGGTGCCCGACGGCGAACCGAACGGGGCCGCCGCATCGGCCAGCGGCCGGATGCCCGCCGAGCCCAGCGCGAAGAGCATCTCCTGGGCGTTCTCACCGGCCGCCACGGCCGCGCGGGCCACGAAGGCGAGCGCGGGCCCGGCGTGCGCAGCCGTGGACGGCGCGAGCCGGTTCTGGCCGGAGTCGATGTCGTACTTCACGACGACCTTGCGCGGCACCCAGTGCGGCCGGGTCTCGTCCACGCCGACGTTGCGGCCGAACATCCCCCGCGACTGCGCCTCGTACTGCAGCGCCAGCGCGTGGGAGCACATGCGCCCGGCGAACTTGCTGAAGTCGTCATCGGCGCCCCAGTGATAGGCGCCCCACTTGCAGCCGCAGGACCACGAGTGGATGGCCTGCTTGTTCGGCAGCCGCTGCAGGCCTGCCTCGTAGACCTCACTGTCGCCCTTGACCTCGGCGAACACGAGGCCGTCGGAGGCCATGGTGACGCGGACACCGCCCTCGGCACGGATCCGCTTGGCCTTGGCGACGACGTCCTTCCAGGCGGCCGTGATCTGGAAGCGGAAGTCCTTGTCGGCCGCCGCCGTGACGACCATCGAGGCGAACAGGGCGGAGGCGTCCTTCTTCACCCACGGAGGGGTGCTGTCGTCGCCGTCGCTGTCGTCGTCCTCGGAGTCGTCGCCGTCGTCCGAGTCGGAGTCCTTGTCGTCGTCCTTCTCGTCCGAGCCGTCGTCCGAGTTGGAACCGTCGTCCCCGTCGTCGGAGTCGTCGTCCCCGTCGGTGTCAGCGAAGGGGTTCTTGCCCGCGTAGACCATCATCCCGGCCGGGTCCGGCCGCTCGACCAGGATCTGCGACAGCTCCGGGTAGTCGGCCGCCGCCGTCTGCTCCATGGCCGCCGTGGTGGCAGCCGCCGGACGCAGCTGGCTCGCGGTGTACGCGCCGCCGCCCATGCCCCGGTCCAACTCGACCTGGTACTCCTCGGAGCCTGGGTACGGGCCGTCGAGGACGGCCTTGACGGTGCCCGGCAGGCCGTCGGTGGTCTGGACTCGCTGGTCGGGCTTGTACTCCCAGTAGTCCTCGGCGTGCACGGCCAGACGCTGCATGCCCAGCGTCTGGTGCGTCAGGCGCTGCGGAATGTCAGGCTGGATGCCCACGCTGCCCTCCCAGGGTCTCTCGTCGTCCCTTGGGCCCCCGGGGGCCCGGACAGACAGTGATGAGCTACTTCGCGAAGTAGATGGACAGTCCCGCGATCACCAGGGCGAGCACTGGGATCACGCCCTTGAAAATGAACTCGCGCCGGGTCTGGGCGCGCTGTTCTGCCTGGCGCTCCATCTCCTCCAGCGCCTCTTCGACATGCTGGATGCGCGTCTCCAACAGGCGCTTCTCCGCCTCGAAGTGATCGCGCGTCACGAATGTGTCCAAGCGCCTCTTTACGTCGTCCAGCTCTCGCTTGACTGCCTCGCGAGTGGCGAGAGAGTCGCCCTGGATCAGCGTCCACAGATCGCCCAAGTTGGTGGGCTCGGTCTGGGTCATGGCGCTCCTAGAAATCGTCGTCCCCGTCACCCCTTGGCGGCCCGAAGAATGGGGCCGGACAGCGCGAAGTCCCCGGGTTTACAGTCCGGGGACTTCGCGCTACGGAGCGTTACTTCTTGCGCAGGCCGTTCGCGACCTCGAACGCGTACTGCCAGGTCTTGGGGCCGCACAGGCCGTCGGCCGGGCCGAGCGCGGAGAGGTAGTGCTCCTGCAGGGCCTTGACCTTGTCGAGGTCCTTCTGGGTCATCGTGTCCGACGGACCGATGAGGTACTTCGGGCCCCAGTTGCCCTTCTGCAGCCACTTCTGCAGCTGCAGGGCGTGCTTGTTCTTTGCGCCGAGCCTGAAGTACTCGCGGCCCGGGAAGGCCGGGCACGTCGGGGCGGCCGGGGTCGGCTTGCTCGGCGCGGGCGGGGCCGGAGGCTTGGGGACGACCGGCTCCGACCAGCGCCAGGAGGCGACCGCCTTACCGCCGCGCGGGTCGGCGGGGTCGGCCGTGGGAGGGCAGACTCCGTCGGGGAAGTGCGGGGCGAAGTAGCCGACGACCTTGACGGCGCGGCGGGCGGTGACGTGGGACCAGACCCCGTTGCCCTGGCCGTTGTCCTCGGACCCGGTCTGGATGCTGTTGCCGCCCTTGGTGTACACCCAGGTCTCGTCGAAGCCGACGACGATCTCGGTGTGGCCGCCGTTGGAGAAGTTGACCCAGGCTCCCACCGAGGGGTACTCCGAGAACTGGCCGTGCTGCTTGGCCCAGGCGGTCATGCCCGCGACGGACGCCGTCTTGGGGACGACCGCGTCGAGGCCGGTGTCGTGGTACATGTCCCAGTCGAAGATGCAGCACCAGGCCACCCCGTCCCAGCCGTACTCCTGGCCGAAGGGGGTGTGGTTGTCCCAGCCGTCGCGGGAGTTCCAGGTCTCGTAGATCTTCTCGGGTATGGACTGGACGTGGTCGACGAGGCGACGCCAGTCGGGGACTGTCTCGGACACGGGTTCCTCCCGGAGGGTGGTGAGATCTCACCCCTTCGGCCCGAACCCGTGTCCGAGACAGCAACTCAGTGGCCGTGCGGTACCTGGAGGAGCCGCCAGATCGCCTCGTTCGGAACGCCGCTGTAGGAGCCGCCGGGAGACCCGCAGGTCACGTGCCAGTTGCCCCAGGCGGTGAGGTCGCCGGAACCGATGTCGGCCGTCGGCGTGTAGGAGCCCGCGCCGACGGCGATGAGCCGGTTGGCGGCCGACAGGACGAGCGGGGAGGTCCGGCCGACGGTGAACCAGTCGGCGCCCGGGTAGGGGGCGTAGGCCGCCGCCGTCCCCGAGGACGTCTTGAGCAGGGCACCGTCGTCCACCCAGCCCGGGTCGGCCGTGACCATCGGGCTGCAGTACTTGGGATAGCCGTAGCCGTAGACGTTGGCGTCAGCGCGGTTGCGGACCTTCAGGTACACCCCATCTCCCTCTGGCGACCCGGTTGTGTTCGTATTACCTTCTATTGTCCAGATCTGGGTGGAGTTGTACTTCCATACCAGGCCAGTGTGGTCCCCGCCGCTGGCGCCCAGCATGACTTGACTGCCCACAGCCGGGTACCAGCTCCAGCGGCTCCACGACTGGTAGGTCGTGATGGCCGTCAGGCAGTCCGGCGTCTGCGGGATGATGCTGACGTCACCCGCCCGGTGCGCGAGCCACAGCAGGAAGATCACGCACCACGACTGGCCGTCGTACCCGGCCATGCCCGGCGTCTGCTTGGCGTACTTGTTCAGGTTCGTCCAGGTGGAGGAGACGAAGTCCTCCTGGTACTTGATGTTGGCTTCCTGCGTCCCCAGTTCGATCAGGGTGCTGGGTGTGATTGCGGCTACCACGAGATCTCCAGGGTCAGGACGGGTCGAGGATGCGCCAGCCGACCGTCGATGTGTCGCTGGACGAGGTCGAGGTGATCGTGAACGAGGTCCCCGACGTCCGTGCCGAGATATAGACCGAGCCGACCGTGCCGCCCGGGACCTGGATCGTCAGCTGGATCACGCTGGTGGTCAGGACCGCCGTGGTGTTCACGACGACCGTGCCGCCCACCAGGACGGCGGTTCCCATGCGTGCGGCCGTGCCGCCGCTCGGGACGACGGTGCGACCCGCCTGGACGATGGAGCCGTCGCCCGGGTCGATCAGGTTCACGGTGCCGGACAGGGAGTTCGGCTTGACGGCGGTCAGCCCCAGCACGGTCGCGACGGTGCCGGAGTCGGTCCGCAGGCAGGCCGTGGCGGCCGAGAGCGGGGACACCTCGACGACACCGTGGAGGACCACGCCGGAGGCCGAGTTCGTGACCCAGACGCTCGCGCCGTCCGAGGCCTTCGTGACGAAGCCGTTGACCGCCGTGCCCTTGCCGCCGTACACGATCAGGCCGGTGGTGCACTGCTCGGCGCCGCAGCTGGTGAGGCTGACGGCCGTGCAGTTGTCCAGCCGGTACCCGGCCGGAGAGCCCTGGGCCGCGCAGGAGTTCAGGGCGGTGTAGGCCATGCCGTCCAGCCAGAAGCCGCCCGTCACGTTGCCCTCGGCGAAGCAGGCCGTCAGCGACGTCGAGGCGCCGCCCGTCACGGTGTCCTGCGGGGCCTGCAGGTGGAAGCCGACACCGCCGCATGTGCGCACCCGGACGCGCTCCAGGGAGCTGGAGGCGAACTCGTGGCAGAAGACGCCGTCCCCGCCGAAGCTCTGGATCAGGATGTCCCGCAGGGTGATGTTCGTCGTCGACGGCGCGCTGAACCGGGTGAACCGGACGCCGGATCCCGCACCGCGCCCGGGCCCGGACAGCTGAAGCCCCGTCAGGGTGACTCCGCTGATGTCGGTGCCCGTGATGCAGTCCAGGTTCGGGTTCGTCGACTGGAGGATCGACACCCGGTCCCCGGCGCCGATCGCGTTGACGCCCTTGGCCCAGGTCAGGACGGCGTTCAGGATGTAGCGGCCCGGCGGGATGTAGAGCGTGCCTCCACCGGCCGCGCCGAGCGCGTTGATCGCGGCCTGGATCTGCGGGGCGTCGTCGGTCGTGCCGTCGCCCTTCGCCCCGTACTGCTTGACGCTGACCCAGTCGACCGCATACCCGGACCGCACGACGGTGCGCACCGGCGTGGTAGTCGGGCCGGTCGCCAGGGTGACGTTCGAGCCGAGGGAGACGGAGACGTTGGTGCCGTCGTCGTGCAGGCCCTCGGAGGCGGCGTGCAGGTACAGCCCGTCGAACTGCAGGCTCGTCGAGCCGGAGACGAGCATGCCGTACTGCGGCGAGCTGGTGCCCGTGCCGTCGTCGTCCACACCCGGGTAGCAGGTGACGACGTCGGCCACGACCGGCATGGTCGCACCGACCACGGCCAGCCCGGCGAAGCCGCCGCCGCCGGAGCCGCCGTTGCGGCCGTCGCGACGGGTCGTCAGGTTGGTGATGCTGATGGGGCCGTTGCCGGTGGCGTCGACCAGGACGCCGTGACCGCCGTTGCGGTCGGTCGTGCAGGCGTCCATCTGCATGCCGCCGGACCCGGTGCCGTTGCCCCAGGACCCGGTGACCCGCAGGCCGTGGCTGAGGTTGCGCTCCCACCGGCAGTCGGTCAGCCTGCCGTTGGCGACGTTCGACAGGACCATGCCCTGCCCCAGGTTGCCGACGGCCGCGCAGCCGCGCATCGTCAGGCCGGTCATGCTCGCGAACGAGACGCCGTTGCCCCGGCAGGTGTCGATCACCACGTCGGTCAGCTGCCAGGAGCGCGGGAAGACGCTGGAGACACCGCTGGTGACGATGCCGTTGTTCGACATGCGCCGGATGGTGACCTGGGCCATCCGCACGTTCTGGATGTCCCCGGCCGCCTGGAAGCCGTCGACCGGCTTGGTGGCATCCAGCGTCGAGCCGTCCAGCATCAGGTTCTCGAACCGGTGCTCCGCCGGGAGCTTGGGGTACCCGCCGCCCGCCTGGTCCTTCAGCAGGAACAGCGCCGTGCCGGTGAACGACGACAGCGGCTGGATGTAGCAGGCCGGGTCCGTGAGGTTCAGGCCCGTCGCCAGGTTCGAGTGCGCACCGCGCACCGTGACGCCCGGGCGCGCGACCAGCGGCGCCGAGGTCCGGTAGACGCCCTGCGGCAGGTAGACCACGCCGCCGTCCGGGGCCGCGTTGATGGCCGCCTGCAGCGCGGTCGTGTCGTCCGTTGTACCGTTGCCCGTGGCGCCGTACGTGGCGTCCTTGACGTTCACCCAGCCCAGCAGCGACTGCCCGAGCTGGCCGACCGTGGCGAAGTCGGTCGAGGCGACACCGGCCGCGCCGTTCACGATCCGCTTGCCGTTCAGGTCCAGGTTCGCCGTCGGCGCGCCCACCTGGCTGAGCGTGGGGATCTGGTGGACGTGGCTCGCGTCGGCCGCCTTGCCGGTCGAACCGGCCGCCCGGGTCCCCAGCGGCTGGATGTCCGTGGCCGCCCCGCTGATCGTCACACCGGAGCCGCCGCCCCCGCCGCTGCCCAGGTCGGTGGGGAGCTGGTCGTGGGGCACCCGGCCGGAGTCGTCCAGGACCGCGTACCCGCCCGGCAGGCCGCGCTCGTTGACCGGCTGGAACAACACGGCCGGAGCGCTGACATCGGCCAGCGTCAGGTGCGGGACGGTCGCCAGGTTCACCGGCCCGCCGTCGTAGGGGACCTCAATGTAGTAGACCGAGGTGGTCAGCCCCGACAGGGTCTCGGTGACCTGGTAGGCGCCACCGCCCGGCGGCAGCGTGCCCGGGTCGTTCGTGGCCCGCACGGACAGGGCGATCGAGCCGCCCGAGTCCAGCGTCGCGATCTGCGGCTGCCGGTCGGCGGTCTCGCCGTTGTTGTAGAGCGCGCCGACCAGCTGCAGCCGGACGGTACCGGTGCGCGGCGTGCCGCCGTTGAGATACGTCCGGGTGACCGGAATCAGGGTGTACGTCATCAGCCCTGCAGCTCCTTGTTGATCTCATCCGCGCTCACGTGGCGGCGCAGGCCCACATGGCGGGGACCGCCGTACAGCCCGATGGGCTCCTTGCGCTGCACTGCCTCGGGGATCGCGACCTCCTCGGGCTCCTCGCCCTCCTCGCTCGCCCTGGGCTCCGGCTTGGCCGCGACCTTGACCTTCGGCTTGTGCCGGTTGGCCAAGGACCGCATCCGCTCCGCGTTCAGGAACAGGCCGGTCACGTCACCGATCGGCGTGTACGGCGACGCGGAGGACTGCTTGGGCATGTCGCCGCGCGCCTCGTCGGACTCGTCCGGCCGGGCGCCCTCCCCGCCGTCCGCGTCCACCGGCTCCGGCACACCGCCGGGCTCGGTCACGCCGCCGTCGGCCGGGGTGCCCTGCAGGTCCTGCATCGTCGGCGCCAGCGTCGGCTGAGCACCGACCGGGTCCATGCCCAGCAGCGGGATCCGCAGCGGCGCGGTCGGCATCTGCATCGGGTCCTGGTCCTCCGGCAGCGCGCGCGGCTCGAAGTCGGCCCGCAGGTCCTGCGGGATCGGCAGGCCCTTGTCCTTGAGCGCGATGTAGATGGCCTTGCGGGTCTCCTGCTCGGCGACCGCCATCTCCACGGCCTCGTCCCGCGACTTCTCGATCTCCTCGTCGAAGTCGATCTGGACGTTGTGCAGCCGGGTGCGCATGGAGACCGGGACACCGGCCTCGCGCAACGCCTCGAAGAACTCCGTCTGCGCGGACTCGTCCTGCAGCGACATGGTCCGGAACTGGAGGTCGGGGATGAGCAGCTTGGGCTGCTCGACGATGCGCTCCTCGCCCGACTCCTCGTCGATTTCGAGGATCTCCTCCATCCGCACGTACCGCTTGCCGCCGCGCTCCTCGTAGTCGAAGTGCTCCTGGGCCTCGGCGACGACGAGCGCCCGCTGGCGGTAGTGCCGGTTCAGCATCTGCTGGTAGTTCGTCAGCATCTGCGTGACCAGGTCCCTGTTCAGGGCGTCGGCCGCGTACGTCTCACCGGAGGAGGCACCGGCCAGCATCGTCTTCGACAGGCCGAACGTCTGCAGGATCCGGCCCTCGATCCGCTCGAAGTCCGGGGACAGGTCGGGGACGTCCTCCTTGCCCAGCACCGGCTCCATGTCGACGCCGAAGTGGGTCATGATGATGCGGAAGTCACCGGCCAGCGCGAGGTCGACGGCCTCCTCGAAGTCCGCGAGGTCGTCCTGCGTCGGGATCCACGGAACGCTCGTGCCCAGGTCCGAAGCGGAAGCGCCGAGCTTCGCCAGAATCAGCGGCGTGTAGAGCCGGTCGGCCACCGAGTCGACGGCCGCATTCAGCATTTCTTCCTGCATGAGCGCACGCATCGCCCTGTACAGGAGAGGCACGCCGCGCCGGTTGAACGTGTCGGCCTCGAACTTCATCTGACGCAGCAAGATATTTGAAACTGGCATCAGAGCGTTGTCGTCGGCGTAATACGTCAGCTCCGGGTACGCCTCCATCAGCTTCTGGAATTCCCAGGCGGGCTGACGGGTGCGGATCAGCTCCCGCATCTCGGTGGGCAGCCGGATCAGGAACCGGGGGTCCCGCAGGAACGGCGAGGCCTGGACCTCGACGTCGTCCGGGTTCAGCAGCTCCTCGTCGTCCCACACGCCGAGCGGCTCGTTGAACGTCCCCAGCGGCCACGCCTCGCCGACCGTCCAGTACTCCCGGCCGATGTCGACCATGAACTTGTTGTAATTCAGGCCGTCTTCTTCGAGGAAATGCTGGGTGTAAAAATCTGTGAGCCGCTCGTCCTTGCAGGACATCTTCATCCCGAGCAGCGGGTACTTCGAGTAGATGTCCACGCACGACCCGACGACCGGGTGCGAGGCATATACGAGGCGGCAGTACGCCCGCATCTTCGCCATCTGCGCCGGGTCGTCGAACTGGAACGGCATGTTGTTCTGCCGCCAGTAGAACAGCGGGTCGCGCGGGCGCTGCGTCGCGAAGTTGACCGAAGGACCCGACCGGCCGATGTCCGAGGCCTGCTTGCGCAGGCGCCGGTTCGCCCGCATCTCGCGCGCCTCCGGCGACTCGTTGGCGTTGTGCGAGACGCGGCGGAACATGCGAGACATCCGCGCGAGCGCGGCCTCGGTCTTGTCCTCGGGCATGGGGCGGTTCCTCCCTGTGGTGGCTCACCCCTTGGGGCCGCAGAACAGGGAGGAACAGCAACACCAGGACCTACGACCGGCGGCGGCGCCCCTTGACCGGAGCGGCCGGGGCCTCCTCGGCCAGCCCGTAGGACACCAGCTCCTGCGCACGCGCAGCCTGCGCGTCCGGGAGCGTCACCCACTCACCCGCCTCGTACGCCGTGCCGTCGACGGTCAGATGCACCAGGGCCTTCACGGAGACGCTCACCGGTGCCCCTCCAGACGGCTCGCCAGGTAGTCGACGTAGGCGGTGCGCGCCAGCGGCTGCCCGGCCCCGGTGCGGTAGCTCGACTTCTTCCCGAACGGGTTGCCCCCGCCGCCGGAGTCGTCGTCCGAGCCGCCGGAGTCCGGCGGACCGTCGTCGGAGCCAGAGTCGCTTGAGTCGCTGTCACCGCCGAACGGAGGCGCACCGCTCCCGTCTTCCCCCGGGGCGCCCGGAGGCGCTCCAGCGGCCCCAGGATCGCCTCCCGGGGGCATTCCGCCCGGGGGCATCCCCGCAGGGGCGCCCGGAGGCATGCCGGGGATGTCGACGGGCATCCCGTCGATCGTCTGCGGGAACGCGGAGTACATCGGCTGCACCCGGACCATGAAGGACTGGTTGCAGAACATGCACTCCGTGTTGCCGTCCGACCGGCCGAGGACCTGCCCGGATCCGCAGAAAGGGCAATGGGCGATGGTCACTCCATCACCGGACTGGTGCGCCAGGACCTGGGGCAGCGTAGACATGGTCCTCACCTCCACCCCCTACGGCCGGGTGCAGGCGAGCAGACAGCACAGCGCCCCTCCTGAGCCAACGACAGGAGGGGCGCTGTGTGCTTCGCGGGCGTTGAGCCCCTACCGTACCGGCTCCGGGACCGGCCGGGGGCCCGTTCCGTCGTAGGCGACGGCGAGGCCTGCGTCGATCAGGGCCTGACCCAGGTCCTCGGCGCTGGAGAGCACCGTGGCCAGGTAACGGCCGTACTTCTCCCGCTTGTCCTTCTGGGTCCGCACGGTGAACGTGGGCCCGTGCTCGGCGACCCAGGCCTTCACGAACGCGGTCGCCTTGTCGCCCAGCTCGGTGCCGTGCTCGGCCGCGTTGACGCCGAGCAGGCGCACCCGCTGGCAGGTGAACACCCCGAATCCCAGGTCGAGCTGCAGGTCCAGGGTGTCGCCGTCGACCACCCTCAGGACGGTGGCCTGGTAGATGAACATCAGCTGAGCGTCTCGTCGACCGGCGTGCCCAGGAAGGTGATGGGCGGCCAGCCGTTGGCGTCGAGGAGGTCGTTGAGCGCGTCCGCGACCATCGCCGGGGTGATGGCGGTGACGCCGGTCGGCAGAGACCCGCCGTACACCTCCGTCAGCGCGCTGAAGGACAGCGACACGGTGGGCTGCTCATTCTCACCGACGGCGGGCTGGTGGGCCCAGCCGTAGTACTTCGAGTCGGGACGGAAAGTGGTCATAGGTCAGCTGCCTCCGAAGATGATGTGCGGGATGAACCAGGACGTCAGGCCCAGCCACGCGATCACGAAGGCGGCCTTGCCCGGCTTCGTGCTGACGTGGAACCAGGCCCGGGTCCGCTCGGACAGGGTCAGACCCCGGTCCGGGCGGAACAACACTCCGTACATCTCGTAGAGGAATGCAGTGCCCAGGATCACTCCCCAGGCGACGTTCGGGTCCATCACGGCTCCTACTCGAACAGGCTGTGCTGGAAGCTGGCCTGGTGGGAGAAGGCGTGCGCGGCCGGGTCGGTCGGCAGGACCTGCTGGCCGCCGGTGCCACCGGTGCCGGGGTGGGAGAAGTCGGTCACCGCCGACCGCACCGGCGGCTCACCCGTCCCACGCCCGCCAGGCTCCGCGTGGGAGAACGGAAGACTGGAAGGGGTGCGCCCCAGCTCGTCCAGGCGGCGGCCCATGTCGTCGGCCTGGCGGTCGTTCTCGCCCTGCAGGTAGTGGGAGACCTGCTCCGGGTGGTCGAACCGGTCCCGGCTCGGGGTGTCCCACTTGTGGCTCATCTCGGCCCGGTCGCCGTTCAGCCGGTTCATGATGTCGTTGAACTCCCGGCGCCCCTGCTCGTCGTGGTGACGCTCGACGGCGTCGTCGACGTGGTCGGACGCCGCGCTGTTGTTCGGGGTGATGTACGGGGCCCGCTCGTGGCTCGCTGCGGGCGCAGGCGTAGACGCAGGCGCGGGCGAGTTGAAGGTCAGGGACGGAGGCGGCCCGGGCGGCAGGACGGGCTCGTGGGTCTCCTCGTGGTCCGTGGCCGCCCCCTCCTGCGGGCCCTTCCACCAGTTCTTGACCCGGTCCATGAATCCGGCCGCCATCGCGTCCAGGGACGCGGTCGTCGGAGACGGCGGGCCGGGCGGCCCCGACGCAGGCGAACCCGCGCCGTTGTTCAGCCGGTTGTCCAGGTCGTTCAGCCGCTGGTGGACCTCGTCGAAGGTGCTGTCGCCGCCGTTCGAGCCCGGGTTCACGGCCGCCGCCGGGTTCTTCGTCCCCGGGGGCTTGAAGTTCTTCGCCCTATCCGTGAAAGGGCCGTCACCAGCTCCGCCCCAGGACTCGTAGGCGAGAGGGAAGGCGTCCGCGTGTTTCTGCACGGCCTCGCTGGCCAGCCGCAGGCACTCACCCATCGGCACCAGCGGGTTCTCCCGCGCGGCCATCGCGGCCAGGCGCGAGACCGCCTGGTCCATGGCCGCCTCCTGGGCGGCCGTCACCTGCCGGACCGCTGCCGTCTGCTGGGCCCGAGAAGCCCGGGCGCCATCCAGCAGGGACCAGCGGCGCGTCAGGTCCTGCGCCAGCGCCTCGGCCGGGTAGCCGCGCCGCTCGGCGATGGCGTTCAGGTGCGGCTCGACCAGCGCGAGACGGTGTTCGAGGTCGTTGGCGTTGCCCGCCTGGAAGACCAGCGGGCCGACGATCTGGGTGGCGTCGGCCAGGGCCGCCGTGCGGGCGAGTTCGAGGCTCTCCGCGTCGTGGTCCCGGGTCGCCCCGTCCCACATCAGGTCTGCGGTGAAGTCCATCAGGGGTCAGCCCTTCTTCTGTGCGAGGAGGCCCGCCTGGACGCGGCGCCGGAACGCGGCGAGCTGAGGGGCGAGACCGCCACCGGCCGGTGAGGCCGAGGCCATGCCGGAGTCGGGGATGTGCACCGGTGTGCCCTGCGGCACGGTCGCCTGCTGCGGGACGACCGGGCTGCCGTACGGCGGGGCGCCGTTGTAGGGAGCGGCACCGGCCGGGTCGGCCGCACCCGTCTGGCCGTCCAGCGGCGCCGGGCGGCCGGGGCCGTTGATCGGGGTGTCACCGGACGGCGACGGCGACGTCGCCGGGCCCGTGGTGTCCGGGTCGATACCGGTGGCCGCCTGCACCGACAGGTACGTCCCGTCGGTCGGCAGGCCCTGCTCGGCCGCGACCTTGTGCGTGAACTGGCGGTGCGCCGCGATCCGGCGGGCCAGCCTCGGCTCGACCGCAGCCAGCTCGGCGTGCACCGA
This sequence comes from Streptomyces sp. NPDC021080, assembly GCF_044333225.1. Lineage (NCBI taxonomy): Bacteria > Bacillati > Actinomycetota > Actinomycetes > Kitasatosporales > Streptomycetaceae > Streptomyces > Streptomyces sp. NPDC021080. The sequence continues at coordinate 125,727 of NZ_JBIRQM010000020.1, forward strand.
CAGCCACGCCGTCCGGTGCTCCGGCCGGTCGGTGAACCCGGCGTAGATACCGGCCTCCAGCTCGGCCGAGCCGGGCCGGACCACCGGAGTGCCCGGCTGCCACTTCGCCGCGTACTTGTAGCCGCGCTGGAAGTCCGGGTGCTGCATCTCCTGCTTCGTCGCGACCTTCCGCGACGCGTACGCCGGGTGCATGTGCCCGGTCCCGTTGTCCCCGCCGATCGACACCGGCACGTCCTGCGCGCCCGCGCCCGGGGCGGCCGAGGTGTACGACTGCGTGTAGGCCGGAGCCGCGTGCGCATCCCCGAACGAGGGCTGGTTGCCCGGGGCCGCGTCGGCCGCGCCGGAGCCCGCGTCCGCGACCGTGCGCGGCGGCGTGCTCGCCGGGGAGTTCGCGACGTTCGGCTGGATCAGCTGGTGCGGCTGCGTCCACTGGTCGGCCCGGGTCTGCAGGCTGGCGTGCGACTGGTGGCCGGAGGAGACCTGGCCGCCCTGGTCGTACTCGGCCTCGCCCGCCAGGCCGTCCGGCTCGCCGCTCTCGTCGAGGGTCCACGGGAACGCGACGGTGGTCGGCAGCGGCGTCGAGTGGTTGGAGTCGTGGACGTCGACGGACTGTTGGATCTGCTGCAGACCGGATGCGCCCTGCTTGCGCTGGTCCTCACCGGCCCCGTAGGGCTGCGCGCCGCCGGAACCGGCCGCCGGGCCCTGCCCGGGGTCGACCGCAGGCGCGGGCTCCTGGACCGGCTCGGACGCCGCCGGGGCCTCGGAGTGCCCGCCGGAGCGCTCCGGCGCGGACCCGCCGCCACCGCCGCCCAGGGACGGCTCCGGCGCGGGGCCGGTCAGCTCGTTGGTCTCGGAGTGCCCGCCGGGCACCTCCGGGCTGGAGTTCCCGCCGCCGCCGACAGCCATCTGGATCGCCGGGGCCGCGCTGGAGGTCTCCGTGCCGGACACGGCCGTGTTGATGTCGGCGACCGGCGGCGCGAAGTTGTCGAACACGTCCGGCGGCAGCGGCGTCGCCTTCTGCGTGACCCCGTCCGGCGCCGTGGTCTGCTGGATCTGGTCCACGCCCGAGGCCGCCTGCGCACGCAGGAACGCCGCGTAGCTGACGAAGATCTGCTCGGCCGCCTGCGCGTGACCGCCCATGCCCGAGGCCAGCCTGCGGGCCATACCGCGCGCCTGCTCGCTGAACTCGACCTCGTCGACGATCACGTACTCCGGGACCTGCCCGTACCAGTGGGCCGCCTGCGCGACCAGCCGGGACTGGTCCAGCGGCTCGTCCGGCACCTCGTTCAGCCAGTCACTGGCCATCGTGCCGTGCGCGGTCCTCGACACCATCGGCGTCATCGCGTGGTCGATCGACGTCTGGGCCAGGTCGACCTCACGCTCCAGCGCCGCCTCGCGCTGGCTGCGCCGGTCCAGTTCATCGAGCTGGCCGACGAGCTGCGTCGCCTCCGCCAGACTCCTCGCGCTCGCGATCTGCTGGATCAGCTGGGAGCGGTCAGGGATGGACATCTCGTTCTCCTCCTGCGCGCCCGACCGGCGCATCCGGCGGCGTATCCGCATGTCGTCGCGGGAGGGGTTACGGCGTGCACTGGTGGCCTGCGGGCGCATCGGCTCGCGGACGGGCTCGTCCTCGTCCCACAGGTCCTTGTCGGACCGTCCGGCGGCGTGCATGCAAATCACCCCTCTCCTCGCCCCTTGTCAGGGGGTGGAGAGGGGTGAGACAGCAATCAGAAGGAGAAGAGGGTCAGCGTCCGTTGACGTTCGGCAGGTGCGGGCCGATGTAGCCGACGTGGATCAGCTCGGTCGGCCCGGACAGGTCGTCGTACAGGTGCATGCGCGGCGCACCCGGCCGGACCCCGCCCACCCGCACGTGCGCCCCCATGAACACCTCGCCCAGCCCCTCCACCCTGAAGATCCGCGTCTTGCGGCCCCGGTGGTCGGAACCGGCGCGCTCCAGGGACACCTCTGCTGCGCAGTACCAGGTCGACGGCACCAGCACGGTTGCCCCCGGCCAGTCCAGGTAGGCGTTGAAGTGCGGCAGCACGTCCGGACCATGTTCCTTCCTTGCCGACGCGTACGCCTCCAGGCACTCCAGGGTCTCCCAGGCCCGGCGCAGCCACACCAGCGTGTTCTGGTGACCCTCCAGCTTCTTCAGCGCCCCCCGTACGTCTCCTATGCGCACGTACTCGAACAGTTCACCGGCCATGGCCAGCAGCTCCGGCCAGCTCTCCGGCCCCTTGGGCCGCTCCGGCGCCGCCTCCGCGTACGACCCTCCGGCCAGAGCGAGACGGCGCCGCAGCCACGCCACCTCGGCCGCCAGGTCCTCTGCCAGCGACTGCGTTGCCTCTTCGGCCTCGAACGCCTGCTCGGCCTGCTCCCGCGCCTCGGCCTCCCGCACCTCCAGCGGGTGCTCCCGGTAGGCCCTCATCATCTCCAGGACCTCGGCCTGGGACTGCTCCGCGATGGCCTCCGCCTCCGCACGCTTGAGGCGCAGTTCCTCGGTCTGCGAGTCGGCAGCGGCCAGCTTCGAGCGCAGCGCGATGACCTCCCGCGTGGCCGGACTCAGCTCGATCTCCGGGAAATTCCAGGAGGACAGCAGCGACTGCACCACGTCGTCGACCCGCCCCTCGTAGTGCGCGGGCGCCGCGAGGTACGTCTTCACGTGCTCCGCCCCGCGCGCGAGCAGCTCGCGGAAGTCCCCTCCCGGGACGCTGAAGCTGTAGTCGGCGGAGGACCACAGATCCTTGCGCGGCGACGTCGGCAGGATGACCATGCCGCCCCGGGGCAGCGAGACCCGGTGCCGGGCCAGCAGCTCGTTGTAGAGCATGTCCTGCCAGCCGCGCGCGCGGATCTCCAGGATCTGGCCGTTCGTGCTCGGCGGCAGGAGCCTGCACAGCGCCGGGTAGGGCTCGGCGTCGTCCGGCCGCAGGTCGTGCGTGATGACCGTGGTGTACCAGGTCGTATGCGACAGCTCGTCCAGCAGGCTGGCCGTGAGATCGAACTGGATGTCCCCGAGCGTCGTGTAGTCGTCCAGCGACACCTTCCCCGAGGCCCAGTCCTTCGCCCAGTCCAGGCCCGGCCGCGAAGGCAGGAACATCGCGACGGGCGACGTCCACTGCGGATCCCAGGGCTTGTCGGCGACGGAGGTCAGCGTCCACACCATCGGCAAGGGGGTCCGGCGGTCGCGGACGATCTGGTCCGGGTCGCCGCCCATCAGAGCCGTCTGCAGGTGGTTCAGGGACAGGATCAGACGGGCCTTGACTCGGGCCCCGTCGAAGGTGTGCCAGGCCGCGTCGAACGCCCACCAGACCCCGCCCTCCACGTCACGGCCGTGAGACAGGCCGCTCTGCTGGATCTGGCCCACCCTGCGCATCTGCTCCAGGTGATTCGCGATCTCCCACACGAGCCCGGCCGTGTTGGACTGCCCCTGGGTGAACCAGACGTTCTCCTGCCACGGAATCAGAGCTTGCTTGCGTTTCGCCATCGGGCTCTCCCTTGCCTCGGCGGTGGTGTCATTGTGTCGAGGACCGCCGACAACCACCCCCGAAGGCCCAGGAATCAGCGCATCTGGTAACGGGATTCCGTCGGCCCGCACTGGTCCTGGTAGTGGTTGCCCGCGTCCCCGTACGGCCGCTGTGGGACGGCCGCCATCGGGGTCAGGCACAGCTGCGCGATCGGCATCAGCCGCCGCAGCCGGATCGGCCACGGCGACAGGTTCGCGATCTCCAGCGTGATCTGCCCCGAGAACCCCGGGTCGACGAAGCCTGCCGTCACATGGATCGTCAGGCCCAACCGGCCCAGGGAGGACTTTCCTTCGACGCGCGCCGCCAGGTCCGGCGGCAGCGCGATCCGTTCGACGGTGCTGGCGAGGAGGAAGTCGCCGGGCTTCATCGCCCAGCCCTCTTCGTCGATCTCCGCGATCCGGGTGTGCCCGGCCCAGACTTGCGCCACGTCGATCTCGGCGCCGGGGCTGGCGGGCACGCGCACGAACTGATCGAGCAGCAGGTCCACTGAGGCGGGCTGCACCCGGGCGGGGTCGAACGGCGAGATTTTCAGGTCTCCGGCATCGATGCGGGAGGTGATCTGGTGGTCGGCCAGCAGCATGGTGGTGGGCTCCTTCTCTCCACCCCCTGGGGCCCCTGGCCGACCGCCAGACAGGGTCAGTCCTCGAAGTAGCGGGCGTTGACGCAGCGCTCGCACAGGCACCGCAGCGGCAGGAACCACACCGTCAGCGCCACCATGGACATCACGAATATCGCCAGGCCCGGGTTGCCGGTCCCGTACCGGACTCCGGCGAAGGTGCCCAGCGCCAGGGCCAGGCCGAGGAGGAAGCGGTTCATCGGACGACAACCACCTTCGGCGACGTCGTGACGTCAGAAGCCGGGGCCTCGGAGTGCTCGGGGCAGAACGGCACCTTCTCCTCGGAGACCGTCCAGCCCTCGGGCGGACTCACCAGGTGCTCCAGCAGGATCGCCTTGTCGCACCCCGCACCGCAGTGGATCATCGGCCCGTACGACGGCCCGGCCGCCGCCCGGCGGATCCGCCCCTGGTGGTCCTGGATCCGGGCGACGCCGCCCATCCGGGCGTTCAGGCGGTGCGTCTGCTCGTACAGCGCCGACCTCTCCAGCATCGCCTGCGACTCCGTCTCGAAGGCGTAGTTCGCCAGCCTGTCGGCGATCCGGTCGACGACCCGGGACGGCAGCACCCTGGCCCACCACCCCAGCCCGTCGATCAGCCGCAGCCGCATCATGTCGCCATGCCACCGTGCCTGGTTGTCCCGGGCCTCCTTCAGCTCCGGGGTGACCAGCGGGCCGAACCCGCCGGACTTCTGGTTGCGGAAATTCAGTGCCGACAGGAGGAACGCGATGTCGTCCGGCGTCGCCCACGGGAACTCCCGGTCCACCGGCAGGAACGAGTCGACCGGCTTCCACGTGACCGTGACCCCTACCGGGGTGTTCTCGATGTTCATGCTCCGATCAGCTCCTTCTGGGCAGTGCACTGACGCTGGTAGACGGCGGTGAGGTTCTCCCAGGCCAGCCCGCACGCGCGGCCCAGGAATCGTTCGATCTCGACGACGAACTCGCCGTCGACACGGGTCTTCAGACCCAGGGCCAGCCCGAGCAGCGCGCCCATCTGGGCCTCGCGACGGGCACTGGCCACCATGCGGATCTGATCCAGGGGCCTGCCGTCCTCGACCCGGGTGATCTGCACCTTGTTGTCCCCGACCAGCGACAGGCACTCGTCGTTGTTCAGACCCCGGGCAGCCCGGTACAGCAGGTAGTTCTGCATCAGCGCCACGAAGTGCAGACTCAGCCCGAGCTGACGGGCCAGCGCCGGGTGGCTCCACACGGCGCGGGGACGCTTCCGGCCGACGATCTCGTCGAGCGCGGCGAACGCGAACAGGCGGTGCGACTGCTTGTCGGTCAAGTCCAGAGCAGAACGGACGGCGAAGAGTTCGGTCCGGGGCATGGCGGCTGCCCCCTTTCCTGTCAGACGGACGGGGAGGCCACCGCGCACACCGAGAGGGTGCGGGAGTCGTCGATCAGCTCACCAAGGACACGGCCGGACACCGGACGAGGAATCGAGGCTGAAGGCATGAAGGATCTCCTGGCGGGTGGAGAAAAGCATGTGGCGGGCTGATGAACAGACTTGGCGGTGTCTGCGTGAGGGTCACTGTACACCGGGCCTCCGACAGCGCCAGGCATATGCAAAAAAAGTGACACTCGGTGTCTTGCGGAAGAAACGCTACCCTGCCACCTGCCCATACGGCAAAGGCCCCATGACGGAGTGTCATGGGGCCTTCAAGACCGTCCGGCCTACGCGGACTTCGCGAAGTCGGCGGCCGACAGCGGCTTCCAGATCCCCACGATGCGCGGCTGCCCGTTCCGGGTCACCGGCTGCACCAGCACGATGTGGTCGTCGCGCGTGCGGTAGAAGGTGCCCTTCTGCGACGGCATGAACTTCAGCAGCGCCTTGCCGTCCATCACCGGCTCCTCGTAGTGCGTGCGCCCGTCCCGCGACCGCCTGGGCCGGTACAGGGCCCCGGCGCTGATGTGCTGGAGCAGGCGCTGGTCGCGGTGCAGCGGCAGGTACTGCACGACCTCGTGCGCGTCACCGACCTCGACCTCGTAGGGCCGCACCACCGCGAACGCTCCGCCCGGGGCCTGGGTGACCATGCCGTCCTCATAGACCTCGGTGAGGAGGTAGTCGACCTGCGGGCCGCCCAGGACCTGCACAGTGTGGGTCCGGCGGTTGAGCACCAGGTAGGCGGGGGCCTGCGCGAGCGCCCGGCGCCCGGCCACTACCGGACCTGCCCGTAGTAGGCCTTCGGGCTACCGGCGGTGTACTCGCTGATCGGCGCGACGACGACCTTCCGCCCCCGGTACGCGCCGGTGTTGGCGTTGACCATCCAGCTGCGGCCCGACCAGAAGCCCGCGTATATCCCGGCGTGGGTGATCCTGCCGGGCGTCCCGATGAAGACCAGGTCGCCCGGCCGCCGGGCACCGGCGCTGACGTGCCGGGTGCTGTTGTACTGCTGCTGGGCGGTGCGCGGGATGTCCTTCCCTGCCTGCTTGTACGACCACTGGGTCAGCCCGGAGCAGTCGAAGCGGTCCGGGCCGGTCGCGCCGTAGACGTACGGCTTGCCGATGCGGGTCTTGGCGGCGTTCAGGGCCGCCGTCTGTTTGCTCGTCGCGGCTTCGGCGGGGGACGCGGCGCCCAGCAGCACGGACGCAGTGACGGCACTCAGTGCGACGGCCAGCGCGGGGCGGGAGGCAACTGCAGAAGTCATGATCATCCTTCGTGGCGGGTCGAAGTGACTGGCGGGCGGCGGCCGTTGGCGCGGCCTCCGTCAAAAAAAGAACCTACCCCATAATTGGGGTAGGCGGAACAACTTCGGTGAATCTCAAGGGGATTGTAGGCGCCGGGGACCGCGAGGGCCCCCGGACAGCCCGGTGGGCAATGTCACCCCTTCTCCACCCCGGCGCTCAGGACGTCGTACGATCTGGCCTCCAAGGCGGGCAGGCCGTTGATGGCCTGAGCAGCGGCGAAGTGAGCGTGCGCCTCCGCGATGAGCAGGGCCTGGCCCTCCGGCGTGACGCTCTTGCCGAGGGCCCTTCCCAGGAGCCGCTGCCCCTCCTCGATGTGGTCGGCGGAGGTGAAGTCCGTGTAGCTGTCGTCACTCACTGGTGCGCTCCTCTTCGGTCAGGAGGGTGTTGGAGCGGATGCAGGGCGCTCCGCTGTCGTTCGCGTGGGCCCGGAGCTTATCGGTGGCGTTCAGGGCGACGCGCGCGCTGCAGTTCTCGCCCGGGCAGGGGTGGAGGCCTTCGCCGGTCACGTAGTCCCCCCAGGGCATGATGATCCGCGAGTCGCGGATGACGTCGAGGACGAAGGGGGCCAGGACCTTGGCCTGCAGCTCCGCGACGACGGACTCGTAGTGGGGCACGTCCAGGACCGGAGTCGACTTGGCCAGGGCCTCCAGCTCGGGGATGACCTCATCCGGGGCGCGCCTCCTGCCCGGTCGCGGCAGCACCACCAGGATGCCCCGGCGCGACCCTGCGTCCCAGTCGATGGAGGCCGCCCAGCGCGCCCCCGGCGGGGAGGGCTGGAAGGTCGCCCTGCCGTTCTCGAACGCCCGGTCCCACAGGGTGCTGCTGATCACCAGCGAGGGGACGACGACGCGGTCGGCGCCATTGACGGCGTAGATCATGCCGGACTCGATCTGTGACTTCCTCATCGGGTGGTCTCCTGGTGCGGGTCGGGGTGGCGGTCTCCTGACGGACAGGAAGAATACGTCCAGGACCTGATGCAGGTCCAATCTCGCGCACTGTGGCGTGCGCAGAGTAGTCAGGCCTGGAGCGCGGTCCGCATACGGCGGGCCAGCTCCGGTTCGGGCCCCTGGTTCGCCCAGGAGCGGGCGGACACGGCGTGCAGGCGGCCAGCCGGATCCGTGACGGCGTAGATACTGCTGGAGCGCGTCTCGCCCTGGGTCAGGCTCATCTCCAGACGGCCGCCGTCGCGGCGCTCGTGGACGAGGCGGATCGTGCCGCCGAGGCGGACGACGGTGATCTCGGACTGCTCGGACATGGGTGGAATTCCTCTCGTGGCGGGTCAAGAGGCCAAAGCAACGAACCCCACCCTAGCGCACTATGTAGTGCGTTGGGGTGGGGTTCGTGAAATCCGCGAGGTGACGTCGTGACGTCAGTCGTCGAACGTCAGGTCCTGGAGCGTCCAGGTGTCGGCGTCCCTCGTGGACACCGTGCAGTGGTAGCGCTCGCGCAGCGGGCCGCCGAGGAGGTTCTGGGTGTCCACGAAGGCCCTGACCGTGTACGTCCACGGCTTCTTCGTGCTGACGACACTGATGTGCGTCGCCGTCACGCCCGAGAAGTCCATCTTCGGCTGGTCCAGCTGCTTCTCGACGAACTGCTGGCACGCCACGGCCGCGCCCTGCTGGTTCATCGTGCTGCTCGGGTCGCTGCTGCCGTCGTCGCAGCCGGTGAACAGCAGCGCGGCCAGCGCAGCGGCCGGGAGCAGGACGGCGAGGCGGGTGTTCTTCTTCACGTGCGGGATCCCCCCTGGGATGTGGTGGCGGGTGTTGCCGGTCAGCAGAACTCGTCGCCCTTGACGGAGTAGATCGCGACGCGCACCGCGTCCGACTTGCCCGGGCCGGGGTCCTGGCTGCACACCGTCCAGTTGTCGTTGTCGAGGCTCCAGCGGCCCCGGCCGGAGGCGTCCTCCTCGTTGGCCATGAAGCCCGCCCTGTGCAGGGCGCGGATCGCCTCGGCGTTGGTCATGCCGACGACGCTCGGCACCACCGAGACGCTCAGCTCCTCCTCGGCCTTCGCCTTCGCGGAGGCCTTCGCCGACTGGGACACCTCGGCGACCTTCTCGCTCTGCCGGTCGGAGGGCGTGCCCGACGGGGGCGGCGTCAGCGTGACGCGGCCCGACGGGCTGGCCTGCTCCGCGCTCGGCTTCTCCTGCAGCCCGTTGGCGATCATGCCGAAGGCGAAGAGGACAGCCATGCCGCCCCAGAACGCCCTGCGCCTGTAGAGCGGCGTCCTCGCGGCGCTCTGGCCGTCGGACTGGTCATCGGTGTGGCGGGTCACCATCGTTGTTCTCCTTGGCGGGTATTCACTGCTGCGACGCCGTGGTGGTGGCGCGCATGGCGCACTGTCCCTGGAATGACCCCGAGGCCTCACGAACAGGCGGGGACAGGCGTGTGGGGGGAGTGTGGGGGCTGGCGGGCGACCCCAAGCTAGCGCACTGCACAGTGCGCTGTCTATTTGATCAACTTGCCCTGGTTCAGGCGCTGTTGGGCTCGCGCTCGACCTGCTGGACGACCTGGCCGGTCGGCGGGGGACCGGCCTCTTCCTTCTCCCGGGCCGGGCCCTGCCCGAGGGCGGCGAAGTAGTCCTCCGCCAGCCCGCGAACATAGACCCGGTACTCCTCGGGCGGCAGCACCCTCACTCGTCGGCCTTCGGTTCGAGGGCCGCCAGCAGCTCACGGAAGAGCCGCTCGTCCCAGCCGACACAGCGCAGCGCGTCGACGTACCAACCGGCCAGGTCCGCGTACGAGGCGCGGTGCGGGTAGCCGTTGTAGTCCTCCGTCAGCCACGAGGCGACCTCGGCGGCCGAACTCCAGCAGGAACCGGCCTCCTCGCCGTCCGCCTCGGACGCCCACTCGGCGATTGCCAGGAGGCGGTCCGTGGCCCGCCTGGCCTTTGCCCGGCTGTTGCACCACGGCACGGCGCGCAGGAGGACGGCGTACTCGTGGTTTCTGCGCTCGGTGCGCGCGATGTCGACCATGGACTTGATGAGCAGGCGGGTCTGGCCTCGCAGCGCCCGGTCGCCGGTCGGCAGCCGGTCACCGAGACCGTCCTCCGGCAGGGCCACCAGGTCGTCGAGGCTGTAGCTCCGGTCCTCGGCGACCTCGTTGACGAGCGCGCGGTACAACTCGTTCGCCACGTCAGTTCTCCAGGTTCTGCGGGGCCTGCGGAGCGGTCTGGAAGCGGGCGGTCTCGGCGGCGTCCTGCTTGCGCTGACGGATCTCGGCCTTCGTCATGCGGCGCACCACCACGGCCGTCTCGCACATGGTGCCGTCGGGGTTGCGGTAGATCTTGGGCTCCTGCACCCGGCGGACGGCGAACCCGCGCCCCGGCAGCACCTGCTCCAGGTAGGCCAGCTTCTCGGGGTTGGCCGTCACGGTCTTGGCGTCCGGCAGGATCCAACTGATCATCACCTCGTACGGCTCGACCAGCTTCTCTTCGAGGTAGTACTTGGCGCTCTGGACGGTGAAGCCGGGCGAGGTGCGGCTGCACCACTCGTCCGAGAGCTTCAGCGCGGCGGGGACGCCCGCCGTCGTGGGCATCGGCTCCTGGATGGACTCCACTCCGGCCAGCCACCCCTCGTAGACCTCGCCGAGCGCCGCGTGCAGGGACGAGTGAGGCTTGCACCGGCCGCACAGCTTCGTCGGCAGCCGGTCGGAAGTCGCCCGCCCGCGCTCGTACCGGGGAGCCCCGGCCAGCAGTGTCCCCTCGACCTCGGGCTTGCGCTCGTACCGGTACTCGTTGCCGTAGGGGAGGTGTTCGCCCCCCTTGGTGACCTTGCAGCCAGCCACGTGGATGACCGGCACCATCATGTCCGGGGAGACCTTGTGGGAGCGCAAGTTGGGGTGGAAGGCCACCCAGGTACGCGGCCCGAGTTCGGCGTCCTCGCGGTCCTGCGCCTCCTGGGCGGCGCGGATCTCGACCTGGACCTTTTCCTTCTCGGCCTCCCTGCGCATCTCCCGGACCTCGTCGCGGCGCGCCGTGACGGCCGTGTCCGTGGGGGCGTAGTCGTTCCAGGCGTCCTCCAGGGCGGCGCTGTGAACGGCCTGGGCCTTCTCCCACGCGGCGCGGGCCGCCTCCAGGTTGCTGGTGGCGCGGTTCACCTCGCTGGTGAACGTCTCGTACGCCTTGGCCCAGACGGTGTGCTCGTCCTTGCTGGCGCGGGCAGCCTCCTCGGCGTACCAGTCATCCCCGGTGTCCATCGGGTCGACGGCCTTGTCCGTGATGGCGTAGACCACCTCGTCGTCGTTGAACCCGTTCAGGTAGTCGGAGAGGTCGGTGTCGCCGTGGACGCGGTAGTAGATCGGCTCGTCGGTCATGATCAGCCTTCCAGACCGACGGAGAGGCCGTTGTTCTGGCGGGGCCGGACGACGATGGCCCTCTCGCCGTAGATCTCCAGCCAGCCGTCGCGCAGCTTGCAGTCGATCGCCCTGTGCGGGAAGGAGAGGTCGGGCACGAAGGTGATCTCCGAGCCCGCCGGGAGCAGGTGGTCCGGGCGGATCTCGTGGTGCCGGATGAGGGTGTCGGTGTGCTCGATGTCCCCGCGCAGCGCGGCGCTGGCCTTGCGCTCGTCGGCGAGCAGCTGGCGCAGCAGGCCGAGCTTGCGCTGCGCCCACTCCGGCAGCTTGTCCTCGCGGGGCTCGTACTCTTCGGTGATGCGGCCGATGGCCATGGTGGTGTTCTCCCAGTTGCTCTTGGCGGGCGATGCCCCCACCCTAGCGCACTTTTAAGTGCGTTGGGTAGGGGCATCGGAAAGTCAGGAGGTCTCTGTCTCGTTGGCGGGGTCGGCGAGCTTGGCCAGCGCGCTGGCCAGCAGGTCGAGTCCGTCGCGGTCGTACATGAAGTTCAGCGCCGGGTCGTTCAGCGCCTTGCCGAGGGCCTCGCGGACGAGCCTGGCCTCCGGCTCGGTCAGCGGCGCCGCGACCCGGAGAGTGGCCAGGTTCCTGGTGCGCTTCCTGTTGCCGGAGCAAGGCTTGCCGGTGGTCGTACGGCCCGTGTACGGGCCGTACTTCGGCTCGCTGTGCGGGCGGATGGTGTTGTCGGCGAGCAGGGCCGCGTCCCGCCCGCACCCGGAGCACACACCCCTGGGCTTGAGCCCCTGGGCCTTCTGCTCCGCGTACGGCAGGACGAGCCGGTCGTAGACCGTCACCGGACCTCGCCGTTGTACACGCCGTCCGGGCCGTCGCCCTCGGCCTGCAGGACGTCTTCGAGGGCGTTCTGCCAGCCCTCCACCAGGTGCTCCAGCGCGTCCTTGGTCACGCCGTCGGGGTGGTCGGGGCCGCCGAGGTCATCGACCAGCTCGTGCCGGTGGCCGACGATGTCGTCGTGGGGCGCGTAGGCCTGCGGCCCGACCTCCACCCGGATCGCCTCGCCGGTGTCCTCGTCGCGGACGATGTACAGCACCGGCTCCAGGGCCTGGCTCGCCAGCAGCTGGCGCAGGTCGTCGGTTGTCAGGGTCAGCATCTCGTCGAACTCTCCTTCGTAGGACGGCCAGGCGTTGCCGTCGATGTCCTCGTGATCGCCGTGCAGGTGGGGTGACCGGGCGCAGTTGGTCTCGTGCGGTCCGCTGGGCAGCGGGATGATGCCGAAAGCGTCGCAGACGGGGCCGACAGCGCGCCGGGCTTCCAGCTCGTTCTCCAGCTCCTCCTGCGCCCGCTGGGCCTCGCGGCGGGCGCGCATGGTGGCCGCAGCCTTTTGTGAACGCGCGGAGCGCGCGGCCCTCGCGGCGGGGCTGTTGAAGTGCGCCGCCTTGGCCTCTGCCTTCGCTGCGGCGACCTCGTCGAACACGGCGGACAGCGCGGCGAACATGATGCTCATGTCGTCAGGCATCGGGCCATCGCTTCCTGGTGCTCGACGGGGAGGATGCGCTGGCGGTGCGCACGGGTTCGTTCATGGTGGCGGGCTCCATGCTGTGTGGCGGGTAACGAAAGCCACCCTAGCGCACTGCGGAGTGCGTTGGGGTGGCTTTCGGGAATGTCAGGCGCGGCAGGCGCCACGGTGGTGCAGGCGCCGGACGCACCGGTCGCACTGTCGGCCCGGGATACCGCTGACGGCCGACAGGTACCCGAGCGCCCGCAGCGCGATCTCCCGGTAGTCGGAGATGGCGTGCAGGTACACGAGGTCGGCGAACGCGCGGGTCTCGTCGGGCGACAGGCGGGGTGTGCCGGACGCGAACCGCTCACGCATGACGGCGGCCGTGCCCCACGACTCGGGGGTGCCGTCGGGGTCCGCCTCGGCCGAGACCAGCGCGCAGGCCAGGAGCATGGCCCGCACGGTCGGCCCGCACGGGACGGGCTCCTCGTCGAGGGAGCCGATCATGTCGAACCCGGAGTCGGGCCCGGTCCAGCGAGGGCCGTCGTTCGGCAGGAACGAGAAGCGCGGCGCGGCGGGCCAGCGGACACCGCCCGGACCCTCGTGCCAGCGGGCATCGGGCATCTTCACGCCCACGTGGTCGGCGCGCTTCTCGCACAGGACGGTCCTGCCGTGCGCGAACAGGCTCTCCATGCAGGGCTCGTTCACCGGCGCGCCTGGACGGTCTTGCGGGTGACGTACGCGTGCTGCCACACCCTGCCGTCGAGCTGGTCGCTCGCACCGGCGTTCACCGTGACCGAGCTGTACTGGTCACGCGTGACCGTGCGGGCCTCGACGACCGGCCACTCCTCGGAGCCGACGTGGATCAGGTCGCCGGGCCGGAAGTCGTCGGCTGGCACGTACAGGTGCTGGCACGCCGGGTCGCTCAGGCGCACCTCCAGGCGCACCCAGCGGGGCCACTGGTCCCTGTCGCCCTCGAACCGCGTCTCCACCTCCCGCGCCGGGCGTTCCGGCTCACCCTCGGACGTCCACGACCCGGTGACCGTCACGCTCACGGACGCCTCGACACCCTCGCGGGCGCTGCTGTAGCGGATCTCGATCACGGAGGGCTCGATCCCGGTGCCCGGGCCGTAACTGCCGTCGCGGAGCTGCTCCGCGGTCAGCAGCGGCGCGCCCGCGATCCCGTACCGGACCGTGGTGCGCAGCGGCGTGCGCCGGATCCCGGCGGGCTCGGGCGGCTGGGGGTTGCTCATGGGTGGGTTCTCCTTCATCGCTGTGGCGGGTCAGCTGAACCGGGGACGCTGGCGGGCGCGCCCCCGGGGCGAGACTAGTCGGGCAGGCAGCGGAAGGCGGGCAGCTCCCGGGCGGTGATCCAGGCCGCGTACAGCTCCTGGGCCCGGGCGCACTCACCGGTGGGGCTGGCCGGGCAGTTCCGGCAGCCGTCGAAGTGGGCGCGGTAGGTGTCCTCGCGGCTGTCGGCGAGGGCGCGCATGGCGGCGATGTCCTCACGGCTCGTCATCGGGTCTCCTTGACGGCGGCGGTCGAGGGGCGCACCACGCCGTCGCGGGGGTCGCCGCAGATGCCGCACAGCTCCCAGGTCCTGCCGTCGGCGTCGAGGGCGGGCCGGTCGTCGCCGTCGAGGGCAGTCACCCACACGTGCCCGTGGTCGGCGGCGGTGATGTCGGCCCGGGCGAGGATGTCGGGCACGTCGAGGTCGTCGTGCCACAGGACGATCGCGTCGATGTCCTCGTCCTGGAGGGCGCGGCGCAGCAGCTGGTAGGTGACGGGCGGGAAGACGGAGCCCTCGGGGTCGTGGGCGGTGACGGCGGCGTCCACGGCGTAGCCGCACTCCTGGGCGTAGGCGCGGAGGCGGAAGAGGCGGGAGAGGTCGTCGCTGGTGAGGATGGGGGCGAGGTGGCGGAGGTAGACGGCGGCGACGGGCGCGTCGGGGTCGGCGGGGAGGGCGGCGGTCATGAGGTGGGCTCCTGGGGCTTGTGGTCGGCGCACTGGGCGGCGGCGGGGGCGAGGGTACGCAGGGTCTGGCGCGCCTCGGCGTCGAGGGGGTCGCCGGGGATGCCCACGAGGGTCTCGGCGACGGCGTGGAGGCGGGCGGCCTGCCCGACGGTGAGCTGCACGCGGCGGTAGCTGTCGCTGGTGAGGTAGGCGAGGGGTGCGGCGTGGCAGGCGGCGGCGAGGTCGGGTTCGCCGTACAGGGCGACGTGGTCGACGAACGCGGCGGGCAGGACGTAGGGCATGGGGCGTTCCTAGGCGTCGAGGGTGCGGCGCTCGGGCTGGCGGCAGACGTTCCAGTCGCAGGGGGTGCCGGGCTCGGTGTGCCAGCAGGCGGCGCCGTCGAGGGCGCTCAGCACCGCGTCGCGGGCGGCGTCCATCGCGGCCTCAAGGCCGTTGTCCCAGCCGGAGCGGTAGTGCTCCGACCCGGCTGGTGCCGGGGACTTCAGGGCGAAGATCGCGCGGGCGACCTGACGGGCCAGCGCGGCGGGGTCGGGGACGAGTGGCTCGGTGGGCGCCATCGAGCAGTGCGTGCCGTGGGTCTGGCACACGCCGTTGCCGTCCCAGACGTGCTCCTGGGCGGTGGGCTTGCGGCTGGTCATGAGGGGCGCTCCTGGGGTGTGCGGCGGGTGGTGGGCGGCTGCGCCCCGTCCGGGTCGGGGGCGGGGCGCAGCCGGGCGGTCAGGGTCAGTCGGTGACTTCGAGGTCGAGCCGGTAGGCGTCGGCGAGCTGGGCGAGGATGCCGTTGCCGATGTGGGCGAGGATGCGGGCGGGGCGGGTCTCGCGGGCCTCCTCGGCGGCCTGGGCGGGGTTGGGGCGCTGCGGGAAGTCCCAGACGGCGAACACCTCGGAGCCGCGCAGTCCGCAGGCCATGCGGTCGACGGCGGCGGTGATGCTGCTGGAGACCTTGCTGTCGTCGAGGTCGGTGCTCATCTCGCCGTCGTCGTGGACGGTGACCAGGGCGACGAGGTGGTAGCCCTCGGGGACGGGGGCGAGCGGCGTGAGGATGGCGGGCGTGGTGGTGGTGTTCATGGGTCGGTCTCCTGTCGGTGGGTCGGTCAGGGGCGGAAGGCGCCGCAGGGGCAGGTGAAGCCCATGTGGCCGTGCTCGTCGGCGAGCGTCCATGTCCACTCGTGCGGGTGGCCGGGCTCGCCTCCGTAGACGTCGTGGGCGGGGCTCTCGGCGGTGGTGCGGGCGGTGTGCATGGGTCGGGCTCCTGGGTCAGTGGTCGGTGTAGCGGGCGACGTACTGCGTGCCGGTCTCGCGCTCGGTGGTGGCGTGCGGGGTGACGGGGACGTCGCGGCGGCACAGCGGGCAGGTGACGTGCTCGCCGTCGGCGTAGGGGCCGGGGTCGGGGATGTCGGCGGCGGGCGTGTCCCAGCCGTGCGGGGCGTACCAGCGGCTGACGGTGCGTCCGCTGTTGGCGCAGGGGTCGGGGGTCTGCTGGTCGGCGAGGGCGCGCAGGTCGCCCATGGTCAGGCCGGTGCGCACTCCCGGGCCGTGGATGCCGGTCGTGGCCTCGATCATCAGGCGGTCGTCGGGTGCGTCGGCGTACGCCTGCAGCACGTGGGCGAGGGCCTCTGCGGGGGTGGTCATGGGTGGCGCTCCTCGGGCTTGTGAGGGTCTGTCATGGGCTCGGGGTGCCCCGCAGCCGGGTGGGGGCTGCGGGGCGCTGTGAGGGGCTGTCAGGGGCGGCGGGTCATGCTGCGCCGGTACTCGTCGTGACCGCCGTCGGGGGTGGTGGGGCGGCCGTGCTGGTCGTGCTCGGTCTGGCGCGGGAGGGTGATGCGGTGGCGCTCGCTGCCGTCGAAGGTGTAGGCGGCGAGGGTGACCCCGTTGCCGTGGCGCCATGCGGTGTGGATGAAGGTGATGCGGCGGCCGTTGATGGTGCGGGTCCATTCGGTGTGGACGTCGGAGGGGAGGCCGTTGCCGCCCCGGCTGCGGGTGACGCGCAGTGCGCTGCGGGGGCCGATGTTCATGTGTCGGCGGGCGGGCTCGGGCGTGGTGTTCATGGCGGGCTCCTTCGGGTCGAGGGTGGCGAGGGCGGCGGCGGCCTCGGTGGCGGCCTGGTGCTCGCCGGTGGCGCGCTTGTCGGCGGTGTACAGGCGGGTGGTGAGGCTGTGGCGGTCGTCGGCCGGGCAGTCGTCGAGGGCGGCGCGCAGCCGGGCGGCCTCGGCGGCGGTGGTGCGGGCCTGCTCGGCGCGCCACTCGGCAGTGCGCTGCAGCTCTGCGCGGTGTGCGGCGAGCTGGGCGGGCGTCGAGGGGGTGAGGGTGTGGCGGTCCTCGCGGGTCTTGCCGACGTGGAGCGTGATCACGCCGGTGGCGGGGTCGAGGGTGGCGGCGCCGTGGCCGTCGCGGGTGCGCTGGACGGCGTCGGCGGCCTGGGCGGCGGTGGTGTGGCGGGTGTGGCTGTCCCAGGGGGCGCTGTAGGCGTAGCTGGGGGCGTAGGTGTGGCCGTCGGGGACGTCGGTGCCGTCGGCGGCGGCCAGGGGCGTGCCGGGGGTGATGTGCAGGACGGTGACGGGGAACGCGGCGTAGCTGCCCCGGCGGACCTGGGTGGGGGTGACGTCGTAGGGGCCGTCGAGGCGGGCGGTGATCGCGCGGAACGCGCCGTCGAGGTCGTCGGTGTTGCCGTGCCACTCGATCTCGACGACGTCGGGGGCGTGCTGGGTGACGGTGAACCCGGCGACATGGCTGCGGCGGTAGCGGCCGTGGTCGAGGGCCTGGCCGAGGAGGCGGGAGACGGTGGCGGCGTGGGCGGTGGCGCGGGTGGCGGTCATGGCGGGCTCCAGGGGGTGTCTGGCGGGCTGCGGTGGGCCGGGGGGGGGAAGCGGGGCGCCCCGGGCAGGGGCGGGGCGCTCCTGGGGGCTGCTAGGCCTCGGTGTGGCCGACGTCGGCGCGCGTGTCCTGGGTCTGCCCGGCGGCGTCGATCAGGCGCTGCGCCCATGTGAGGGCCTCCTCGGGGTCCATGTGCACCTGCACGAGACGGCCGTGTTCGGGGCCCTCGTCGATGATGCGGACGGTGGCGGTGGTCCAGACGTACTGGCCGGTGAGGGCGTGGCCCTGGTAGATGGGCTCGGTGGTGCGGCGGACGGCGACGATCTCACCGGCGCGGCTCTGCTTGCTGCTCATGGGCGGGGCTCCTTCGAGGGGGCGTGGCGGGCGCTGTGAGGGCTTGTGAGGGGCTGGGTGGGCGCCGGGCACGGTTCGGGCGTGCCCGGCGCTGTGAGGGGCTGTCAGCGGCTGCGGCGGGCGGCCACGGGGCGCAGGCGCTCGCGGCCGGTCTCGGTGTAGGTGACGGTGCCGGTGATCCCGGCGTGCTCGGCGACGGCGGCGACGAGGGCGGTCAGGCCCCAGGTGCGGGCGACGCGCTCGCGGATGCCGTGCTCGTCGGTGTGGGCGTAGGCGATGTGGTCGGCGGAGGTGCCGCCGGGGACGTGGGCGATCTTGTAGGCGGTGCCGTCGGGGACGGTGACGGTGCCGTTGTGGTGGCCGCGCACGGTGCGGGTCCACTCCACGGTCAGCTCGGGGGCGGCGACCAGGTCGCGCTCCCACTCGGTGAGCTTGGGGCCCTCGGCGTGCTCCTGGGTGGAGACGTCGGTGAACGTGCCCGCGCTGCGGGCGTCGGCGAGGAACGCGGCGACGCGGGCGGGGTCCCCGTTGGGGATGTGGGCGAACTCGATGCGCTCGCCGTCGGCGGTGGTGGCCCACACGGACACGGGGCCCTCGGCGGGCGCCTGGGGGGCCTGGGCGTAGAAATGGGTGCCGTGGTCGGTGATCTTCCATCCGGCGGCGGCGAGCGCGTCGCGGGAGGCGTCGAGGGCGGGCTGGGCGGCCTCCTTGTCGCGCATGCGCTGGGCGCCCATGTGCAGTCGGCCGTCGGGGACGGTGATCAGGATGCGGCCCGCCTCCACGTGCTGGGCGCCTGCGGGGCGCTGGTAGCCGAGGACGGTTCCGGCGGCGTCGAGGACGGTGGCGGTGCGCTCGCGGCGCTCGTCGCGGGTGAGGGCGTTCCAGGCGGCGCGGCGGGGGGCCTCCTCGGCGGCGCGCTCGGCGGCGGCGGCGCGCTCGGTGCGGTCGCGGGCGATGTCGGCTTCGAGGGCGGCCTGGGCGGCGGGGTCGGCCATGCGGTAGGTGGTGTCAGCGAGGGCCTCCAGGCCCTGGCGCTCCATGCTGGCGACGTAGCGCAGGGCGTTGCGGGCGCCCTGGGTGTCGGCGCCGTCGGCGTCGAACTCCGACTCGGCGTTGACGGCGAGGATGGCGAGGAACCCTTCGGCGACGACGCGGGTGGTGGTGAAGACCCAGGCGCCCCGGGCGCCCTCGGTGCCGCTGTCCCAGGCGGCGGCGAGGTCGCGGGACAGGGCGTCGCGGGCGGCTCCCAGGTCGGCGTGGTTGTTGTCCCACAGGCGGGCGACGGTGGCGGGGACCCGGAGGGTGATCCGGTCGGCGGCGGTGGGGTTCGTCATGGTGTCCTCCAGGCTATGAATCAACGTATCGGGGCCACCCTAGCGCACTTCGCAGTGCGTTGGGGTGGCCCCGGGGAAATTGTTGTCAGACTGCGCGCGCCGTGATCCTGAACAGGTCGGGCCGCACGTCGAACTCCCCCTCGTCCCCGGCGCTGAACAGCACCACGGGCCGCCCGTCCTCCACGGCCGTCACCGTGCCCACCGCAGCCGCCATGCCCCGCCGCGCCCCGGTCCGGGCACGCCCCACGGACTCCACGGTGTCCCCCACCGCGTACACCCGGCCCTCGGCGTCCAGGCCCGGGGTCGGCGCGTACGGGTCGTGGGTGAACGCCTCCAGCCGGAAGGTGGCCCCGGTCGCCGCGTCGTAGATCTCCGTGCCCGGCACCGCGTCCGCCAGGGAGTGCGCCAGGGAGCCCGGCAGGTTCACCGGGGGCAGCGCGCCGAAGTGCTCCGTCATGTACGCGGTGATCAGGTCGAGCAGCTCGGCCACGGGCGCCGGGGCGTGCACCACGGGCTCACCGTCGGCGGGGCGGATGGTCAGCACGTAGGCGGCGGTTCCGGTGATGCTCACGATGTCCTCCAAGGGGGCTGTACGGGCTTGTGCGGGGCGTAGCGGGGTCTTGCTGGCGCCGGGGCCGGTGGGGGCGGCCCCGGCGCTCTGTGAGGCTGTCAGGCGTTCACGGGCTCCAGGGGCACCGGCGTACCCCCGCCCGCCACGTTGCGCCCGTACCGCAGCGCCTCGGCGTGCCGGGCGAACGGCCCCACCACGCGGCTGTCGGGGCGCTTCACGCCCCACGCCGGGCCGGACGGCACCTTGCGGCACGTGCCGCGCCCCTGCGAGCACGACACGCACCCGCAGCAGTCGAACCGCTGCTCCTCCACGGGCGCCTCCACGGCGGGCTCCTCCACGGGGGTGCGCATCATCTTGGTGCCGCCCATGGACCACGTCGCCTTGCCGCCCGTGGGGTTGGCGACGAGGTGGTCGGCCGCGACCTCGAAGGCGTAGCCGCCCGGGCGCACGGACACGGTCACGTTCACCGTGCCCTGCGAACCGGAGCGGCGCGCCGTCCGGGTCACGCTGTAGTCGTTGGTCCGCCCTTCCTTGGTGATCCGGACGCGCTCGCCGATCTTGAGACCCGCCAGGAACGCCACCGCGTCGGCCATGGTCGCGAACTCGGCCGTCACGGGCTCCAGCGGCGCCTCCACGGCCTTGGGAGCGGCGACCGGGGCCACGGGGGCCGCCGGGCGCTCCACGGCCGCCACGGGGGCGCTCACGGCCTCGCAGCGCTTGACGACCGCCATCAGGGCCCGCAGGTACAGGACCGGGCGCATCCCCCGCGACGGGAACAGCATGTACGCGGGGAGCGCACCGTGCACCGCGTGCACCCGCACCGCTTCCCGCACCCGCACCACGGCCGCCGCCCGCGCCTGGGGGCCCGCGTTGTCGTACACCAGGGCGTGCAGGTCCTCGCGGCTCACCGGCGCCTGCGTGCCGTCCACCGTCCGCACCAGCAGCGCCCCGCCCACCGGCAGCTCACGCACGAACCCGCGCACCGCCGACACGGCCAGCTCGTAGGAGTCGGCGCGCGCCTCGCAGTCCTCCACGGCCGCCACGCGCTGCGCCGCCGCCTCCTCGCTGCGCTCCTCCTCGGCCGGGGCCTGCTGGGGCTCCTCCTCGGCCGCCGGGCGCTCCGCGAGAGCGGCCTTGCGGGCGGCGCGCTTCACGGCGTACGCGGCGACCTGGGCCCGGGTCCACTCCTCGTCGTCGAAGCGGAAGCGCGCGATGCGGTTGCGGACGAACCCGTCGGCCGCGACGTAGCCAGCGCGCTCGCTGTCCCAGCGGTACGCGCTCTTGAGCGCTTCCATGCGGTCGAACGCTTCGCCCAGCGTCTCGAAGCTCTCGAACTGGGGGCCGTCGGCGTCGGGGGTGATGAACAGCTGCTCGCCCTGGGCGTTGTAGGCGCGGAGTTCGTGGCTCATGTGGTGCTCCTCGGGTCGGTGTTCATCTTGGCGGGTAGGTGCCCCACCCTAGCGCACTGTCAAGTGCGTTGGCAGCCGTTTGGGGCAAGAAAACCCACCAGACAACGAAAACCGCAGCCACAACGACGAACGGCCACGAAATCCGTCGCTCGCCCCCTAGGGGAAAACAACGAAATCCGCAGCCGCACGCCCTACCCAATGAAGTCAGCCACCCAACGGCACCCCCCGCTCCGGCCGCAGCTCCAACCGCGCCCCGTTCGCCCTGGTCAGCACCACACCACCCGCACCGCCCAGCCGCTCCACGGTCCCCCCGTCGGCCACCTCCTCGGCCAGGTACTCCCACGCCACGCTCGTCGGCATGGTGTCGCTCATCCCCCGCGCCTCCGTCCCCTCGATCAGCACCGTCCGCCGGTACCGCCCCGCACCCCCGTCCAGGAGCCCCAGGAGCGTCTCCAGCGCCCCGTCACGGCGCGCCACCCACTCCGGGTCGGCCTCGGTGCCCCGGGCGCTCTCCGGGACGCTCACGGCCTCCACGGGGCGCTGCGCCGCAGCTTCATCGAACGCGTCCTGCGGGTGCGGCGTGTCGAGCACCTCGGCCCCGGCGGCGCCGTCCACGTGCCAGCGCGTCACACCGTCCACCTCGGCCGCCCACACCCGCACCTGGGTGCCCTCGTACCGCCAGATACGCCCGTGGCTGCCGTTGTCCGCCATGCCACGCGTGTCGACACCGGCGAGCGCCCCCACGACCGCCACGGGCACCAGCACCAGCACCGCCCCGTCCTCACGCACCATGCGCACCGCGCCCGCACCGTCGTGCAGGATCCGCGTCCCGTCGTTCTCCGCCCACCGCGCCACGTGCCCCAGCGCCTGCCACACCGTCGCCGTCCGCCGCGCCATCCGGCTGCCGTCCGCCCGCGACCCCGTCACCGCGTACTCCACGACCGACTCGTCGACGACCGCCCGCGCCACCTTCTGCGCCCACTTGTCCTCGCAGAACGACTCGCCCACCGCGTACAGCCGCATGCCGTCCTCGTCCGCCTGCGCCGCGTTGACGATCGTCCCCGGCGCCGGGGCAGCGGGCAGCGGGTCCCGCTTGTCGGCAGCGGCCAGCGCCTCGCGGAAGTCGTGCCGCGCCCGGTCCTCGGCACGCACCGTCATCGCGGCCCGCTCCTCCTCGGTCCACCCGGGCACCGTTACCTCCAGGCTCTTGGCGCCGTGGTCCCGGAACACGAACTTCGCCCGCCCCGGCACCTTGATGCCGTAGCGGGCCGTGGGCGTGCCGTAGCGGGCCTCCCACGCCGTGCGCGCCCGGGCCTCGCCGATCCACTCCACGGTGCCCGCCAGCTCACCCTCGCCGCGCACCGTCACCGTCGCCGCCATGCCCTTGCGCACCGTCGCCTTGTGCTTGGTCTCCCAGGAGTCGAGGTACGCCGCCGCGCGCTGCTCCACGGCCAGCGCGATCACCTCGCGGGTCGCGTCCGTCTCGGCGCGCCCCGTCGAGTGGTACGCCGTCGAGCCGTACTCCACTTCCTGGACCTGCCGCGTCTCGGCGTTCCAGACGACCGCGTAGAAGTACGAGTCGTGGGCCAGGTTGTGCTCACCGCGCGAGACGAGGACTGCGCTCGTGTAGTGCTCGGTGGTGCTGCCGTCGGCCTCGCGGTAGATGACGCTCATGGTGTCCTCCTGGGGTGGTGCCTAGCTTGACGGGTAGAGGTCCAACGTAGCGCACTTCGCAGTGCGTTGGGTATCCCTTCGCCTACCCGAGTTATGGGGTAGGTCTCCCGGTCATTCCTGTGCAGACCCACAGGAAAGGGCGGGGCAGTCTCTCCCTGACCGCCCCGCCCCCTGTCCTGCTGCTGCCCTATGACGTCACGACGTCACCACGAGGTCGACGTCGTGGCGCTCGATGATCTTCCCCAGGTCGATGCCCTGGATGATCTCCCGCATGTTCAGCGTCCCCGGCGCCCACGTGTAGTCGTCCTCGTACGCGGGCCCGTAGAAGTCGTTGCCCGCCAGGCTCACCCGGTCCGGCAGCTTCTCATTGATCGCCGCGCGGTAGTCGTCCTCGATCCTGGCGAACCCGCCCGTGGCCGTCATGCGCTCGATCCAGTCGCTGTCAGCGTTCGTCACCGCGTCCGCGACGGTCGCGCCCACGCTCACGTTGTGCGAGTCGCCGTGGTTGCACCACGAGCCGTAACCCGTGCTCGTCCAGTACCCGTTGCCCATGATGTGCTCTCTCTCGTCCGTGCGTCCGTGTGTGGCTCTGTGCGATGTGCTGCGACCGCCCGGGGGCACCGTTGTACCTCTCGGCACTGACAGCGCCCCCGGGGGCCGTGCGGGGGCTCCTGGGCCCCCTTGCGACCGGCGACTAGGCGGCGCGCGTCAGGCGCAGCGTGGGCCCGCCGGTGACGCGCACCACGAGGACCCCGTCGCCGTAGCTGTAGCGGGCGCCTCCCCGCAGCAGGCTTGCGGCCTCCCCCACCGCGTCGGCGCGCGTCACGGGGAACGTCTCCGAGCGCTTCCCGTCGGTGTACTGCGACGTGACGCGCTCACCCTGGGGTACCAGCGTCTTTGCGAGGGCCACGGCCGCCGCCTCCGACGCGGCCAGGATGCTGCCCTCGTTCAGGCTGGCCTCGGGCGCCTTGGCGGTCGGCACGAGGGCCAGGGGGATGAACAGCATCGAGCGGACGCGGATGATCCCCTGGGTGCCGACGTACGCGACGAGCGAGTCGGCGTCCGTCCGGCGTGCCATGCGGATCGCCTCACCGACGTAGTCGGCGCGCACGTGCGTGCCCTCCATGGTGTAGCCGGACACCTGCTCGGCCAGCGCGCACAGGTAGACCGTGTCGCGGGTCGGCTTCACGTCCTCCTCGACCGCCTCGGCGGCCGGGGCGGGCTTGTCGGCCGCGACCGGGGCGCCGTTCTTCCACGCGGCCACCTGTACCGCCTCGGCCGCCTCGCGGGTGGCGTGGCGCATGCTCAGGCCCGCCGGGCCCCAGGATGCCCAGCGCTCGCCGTCCTGGACCGTGTCGGCGCTGCAGAAGTACGAGCCGCCGACACGCTCGCCGTTGACCAGCAGGTGGAAGTCCTCGCCCCACTGGTCACCGTCGCCGAGGGTGTCGTACCCCTCGTGCTCCGGCACGCGGGTCACGACGGGCTCCTCGGCGACCGGCTCCATCCAGTACACCGTGTCGCCGATCGGGGAGACCAGGTTCAGGCCGCCCGTGACGGAGGGGGTGATGGACCACGCCACGGGGGCGCGCAGCGCCATGACGATCATGTCGAGCGCGCTCTCGCGGTCGATGTCCTCGACCGTCTCGGGGTTCGAGAACACCTGCATGTGCTTCACCCAGCGCTCGCCCGTGCCGAGCAGCCCGGCCGCCTCGGTGCGGTAGTCGGCCGTGAGGGCCGCGTTCGTGGCCCGCTGGGCCCCGGCGCTCGGCAGGCCCGCCATGCTGCCCGTGGGCGCCTCCTCGGCGGCGGGGCGCTGCGGGACGAACCACGAGTAGTCGACGCGCACCGTGCCGTCCTCCAGGCGCGTGGGGCGCTGGCCGCGCGGGGCGTTGTTCCTGATGGACTCACGGACGTTGTCGGCGCCCACGAGGCCCATGTCCTTCGCGTCGTCGCGCAGGATGCCGACGTACATGCGGTGCTCGACGTCCTCGACCGCGAACGGCTCCTCGGCGATCAGGTCGAGGAGCGCGTCGCGGCACGGCTCGTCCTCCGGCACGCCGCAGCACGGGCAGGTCTTGGGCGCCTCGGCGGGCATGAGCCCGGCGAGGGTGAGGCAGGTGAGGGCGTCGGCGGTGAGCCATGCGCCGGTGGCCTGGAAGGTCTCGCCGGACGCGCCGATGATCTCCCGGGGCTCGATCACGGCCATGCCCCGGCGGACGAGGGCCTGAACGGTGTTCCAGCGCCCCTCCACGTCGATCTGGTAGGCGTTGCCGTCGGCGGTGCGCAGGCGGCGGTCGAGGGCCTGCGTCATGAGGGCGATCATGGTCTTGGACAGCTTCGCGTTCGTCACGCTGCGCTCCTTGGGCTCGGTCTACTTGGCGGGTAGGTGGCCCACCCTAGCGCACTGCACAGTGCGTTGGTAGCCGTTCGCTCAAGATCTTTTGGGCACACGAAAGCGGGCCCGGGGTACATCCCCGGGCCCGCTGGTGACCTGCTGTCAGACGCGCTTGCGGCAGACCGGCCCCATGCCCCGGGACACCGTCAGCTCACGGCCGCAGTTCATGCACACGTCCCAGTCCTGGCTGATGCGCTCCGCCTCCTCGACGCTCAGCCGGTCCTCGGAGGACAGGCGGGAGATCGAGCCGGGGTCCCGCACGAAGCGCACGTTGCCCGCCTCGGTGCGCGTGATCTCCCGGGAGTACAGGCGCCCCTCGTCGCCCTCGCGGACGCGGTACAGCCTGCCGCCCGGGGCGCGGTAGAGTCCCGGCTCCTCGACGGCCGGGCGCGGCGCGGGCTTCTCGGGGCACGTGCCGCCGGTGTGCTGCGTGACCCACTTGCCGTCGACGTTCAGCCGCTCGCCCTTGCCCTCCTCGACCCACACGGAGCACAGACGGCACGAGCCGCCGAACTTGTTGACCATGGCGGGCCGGGCGGGCTTCGCCTCCACGGCGGGCGCGGGGGCGGGGGTGTTCCACGCCTCCACGATCTCCACGCCCGTGGCGCGGAACTTCGTGCGCAGCATGTCCCGCAGGGACGACAGGCCCGGGCCGTAGCCGACGGCGGGGGCGCCGCCGATGGCGTACGAGTAGCTCCACGTCCACGCCGGGCCGGGCCGGGACACCTCGGGGTAGAGCTTGGCCCGGGTGAGCACGACGCGCACGGCGCCGTCCTTGGCGGGCACGGGGGCCTCCTTGGGCTCCTCGGCCCGGGCGGGCTCGGGGCACTCGCCCGTCTTGTGCTGAACGGCCCAGCGGCCGTCAACGCGCAGGCGCTCGCCCTGCTGCTCCTCGACGCGCTGTCCGCAGTGGCGGCAGTCACCGGCGAACTTGTTGGCGGGCAGCGCCTTGGGCTCCTGGGTCTCGACGTCGGCGCTCTTGCGCAGGCGCGGGGCCGGGCGGGCCGGGGGCTCCTCGGTGTTCAGCCACGCGCCGGTGTAGCGCTTCGCGGTCGCGATCATGATCTCCCGGATCGCGGGGCCGTCGTGGCGGTTCACCGTCCACTCGCGCAGTTCCTCGACGGGCATGCTGCGGCTCACCGCTCGCTCGCCCTGGGTGCTCTCGAACTCAAGGCGGACGCTCGGGTGCCAGATGATCTCACCGGTCTTGTTGCCGTCGGCGTCCAGGACGTGACGGCCGATGCCGCCGTTCTCCTGGATCTCCACGGCCTTGACCCTGCGCCACGCCTTACGGGAGTCGACGGGGGTGTATCCGGAGTAGGTCGAGTAGTGCGCCCACACGAGGTCGCCCGGCTGCAGGTCGACCACCGGCACCGCCAGGCGCGCCGCCATCGCCTCGTCGTAGCGCTCGCGGGCGAGGCGGCCCCGGCGGGTCAGGACCGTCTTTGTTCCCAGGCACTGGAAGCACACGGTTCCGGTGATCTGGTTGTACTGGTGGTGGCCCGTGCCGCCGCAGCGGCTGCACTCGGTGGTCTCGAAGTTAATGATCAGCTTGGTGTCGGTCATGGCGTCCTCCTTGGCGGGCAGGGTGCCAACCTAGCGCACTCCGTAGTGCGCTGCAAGACTCCATGACCGACACCATGATCAGACCCCTACCGGCGGGGCTTCTTCGGCCGCCTCGGCCGTCTCGGGTGCGCGCTCACTCGCTCACCTCCTCGGCGAGGGTCTTGGCGGTGATCCGTACGTTGCTGGCGTTCCACCGGCCCGACCGGGCGGGCCGGTAGTACAGCTCGGCGTCAGCCAGCATCGTCTCTCGCCACTCGTGCTCGACGATCTCGACGTGGTCGAGGACGCGGAGCGCGTCACGCTTCGCCGCGTCCTCGTCGTGCCGGACGGATTCGACGCACTTCCCGTGGGTGACGACGTAGACCGTGCTCACTTGCGTGCCTCCTCGGCGGTCCAGTGCTCCGGCGCCGTGCCCGGGCCGGGGAGGTACGGTGCCCAGCGGGCCACGGTCACGCCGTGCGCCCGGGCCAGCGTCGCCGTGCCCCAGGCGCGGGCGGCGTGCGTGTCGTCCTCGGGGAGCGTGGCGTTCACGTCGTAGACGACCGTGTCGGCGCCGGTGCCGTAGCGCAGCGCCCACGCCGCGTCGTCGCTCCCGGCGGCCTCGTAGGCGAGCGTCCAGCGCTCCCCTGTGCCATCCTCGGCGGCGGGCTCCTCGTTGGTCATTTGCGGGCCTCCTTCTTGCGCTTCGCGCGGTTCTCGGCGACCTCGGCCGCCATGTCGTCGACCTTGCGTTCGGCGCCCTCGACGGCCTCGCGGATCACGAAGGCGACGGCGTCCCGCAGGCTGTAGGGGTTGATCCACTCGGACAGCATCCAGGCGCGTCCCACGACCACGTAGGCGACGGCGACGCTTGCCGACACGAGCACCTCGGGGTGCTCGCCCGTCGCGCTGTAGTCGGCGCGGTCGTCCTCGGTGGTGTAGCGCACGTGGACATCGACGCGGTAGTCGTCGACGAGGAACGAAGCGCGGCCGTCGGGGTCCAGGCGGAACCCGGGGTCCGCGTCGCGGAGCTGCTTGAACGGCAGGGGCAGGACGGTCACAGCGTCGCCTCGGATCCCTCGCGCAGGGCGACCAGCTCGCCGCACTCGATGCGGTCGGCGGTGCCCGTCACGGTGGCGCCCTCGGTGTGTTCCAGGGCCACGCTGAAGAGGTGGACGACGCTGCTCGCCGACATGCTGCGCTCTCGCCCGAGGGCGGCCGGGTCCGCGTCGCTCCTGACGATCTGGTAGTGGTCGGCGGCGCGCAGGGTGTCGAGGAGCGCGCGCCCGGTGAGCGGCTCGGCCTCCTGCAGCTCCGCCTCCAGGTCGATGAACTCCAGGTCGCTCAAGAACTTCTTGACGGCCTCTCGCCTGATGTCCTGCATGACGATCTCGACACCGCTCATGGAGTGCTGCCGGGTCCGCAGCGCGCGCCACGCGGTCGCGCGGGCGTCGTTGATGCGGTCCATCAGCTTCTCATCGTCGAAGGACGTCTCTCCGTTGTCGTCCAGGGAGAGCGGTTCGGCGTACAGGAAGTGCAGCGTCCGGGCGGCCTGGTACTCGACGAACCGGTCGGCGGTGAAGTCGCCGGGGCGCTCGTTGATCCGCTCGCGCATCTGCTGCAGCTCGGTGGCGTAGCGCTTGTGGGCGTCCTTGGCGTAGGTGCGGACGGTTTTCGGGACGTTCACGGTCTCCCCCTGGTGGGCGGTGGTAGTGGGTGGTGATGGGTGCCCCGGGCGGGCCTCGAACCCGTCCTCGGACCGGTGCGCCCGCTGGCTGCGGGCGCCGGGGCGGTGGTGCTCAGGCAAGCGGGTGGACGGGCATGGTGCCCAGGCGTCCGGCGTAGCGGTCCTCGAACTGCTCGGCGCTCGCGTCGCAGCCGGGGCAGGAGTCGCGGCCGGTGCCGTAGCCGTCGGCGCAGGGCTTGCCGTACAGGTCCCGGATCATGGCCTTGACGGCTTCCTCGGCTCCGTCGGTCGACCTCCAGTCGCGGCCGGTGTCCGGCCCGGCGGTGATCGTCGCGTGCACGGCGCCGGACTCGTCCTGGCTCAGGCGCACGTCGCGGCTGGCGTAGTGGAATGCGTACTCGGTCGGCTCGGTGTAGGTGTCGCTGTCCCGGGTCGGCGAGACGTCGGCCACGCGCGCGCAGTCGCGCAGGTCGGCCCATACGGCGTCGGCCATCCCTTCCGCGTTGCGCTTGTCCAGTGCCGCGCGGGCCGTGTCCCACTCGGGGTTACGGTCGTCGCGCAGGTGGCCGAGGAGGGTCTGCGCGCGGCACAGGGCCTGCAGCGCCTCGGTGACGCGGTAGTCGGCCACGTCCGGGCGGTCGTTCTGCCAGCCCGTCAGTTCGGTGAGCGCGGCGGTGATGCGGCCGTGGATGCTCTCGGCGGTCTCGATCTCCATGCGGCGTGCCATGGGTGTCCCCTCGTCGTGGTGGCGGGTGGTGGTAAGTGCCCCGGCCGGGCATCGAACCCGGCTCGGACCAGCGCCCCCGGCTGGCTGCCGGGGGCCGGGGCGGTGGGGCTCAGAAGTCGGCGATCTCGGTGGCGCCCTTGCTCATCAGCTCGATGAACCGGGCCTCGACGTCGGCGGGCAGGGGCTCGACGAGCCAGGAGTGCCCCCACTTGTAGCCGGTCTCCAGGCACACGATGCCCATGTCGAGCAGCTCGGTTCCGGTCTTGCCCTCGGGGACCTCCATGTGGGCGCAGGCGGGCCGCATGTCGTTCAGGTGCCACTTACCGAGGTCGTGCAGTTCGCGGGCCTCCTCCAGCGTGAAGCCCGGGGCGGGCCGGGTGATGCGGCCGAGGTGCTCCAGGGTCGCGCCGGAGACCACGTGGTTCCGGCCGATGTTCTTCTTCCCGGTGAACACGTCGGAGGTGAGGGAGAGCGTCGCGGGGGCCTCGATGTCCTCGTGCGTGACGGTCGTGCTCGTCTGGTCCGCGTGGCGGATCTCGCCCGTCATGAGCACGCGCTCACCGGCGGCGGTGGTACCGACGAAAACGTACTCGCGGCGGAAGGTGGGGACGGTGGTGCGCGTCATAGCGTTCTCCAAAGTCTTGGCGGGTGGTGGTGCGGTGCCAACCTTACGCACTTTAAAGTGCGCTGTCTAGCCGGTGGGGCGGGCCGCCGGGCGAGGGGTTCCCGGCGGCCCGCGAGGGGCTGTCAGCCCTCGGTGCTGGCGGCCGTCTCGGAGGTGTGGCGGCGGTTGTGGCGGCGGAAGGCGGCGCGGCGGGCCTCGACGGG
>NZ_JBIRQM010000021.1:0-145278 GCF_044333225.1 Streptomyces sp. NPDC021080
AACTCTTCCGGATAAGGCTTGGGCACAGCGACATCCTTCCCACCCGCCCCACAGGGCAAGCCAGTTCAGATGTCACCCAATCGTGCAGCAGACCCGTACGGAACGGAACCGGGGTTCGGTGACTTCGCAGTCAGACATACGGCCACTCCTCTCTTGCACCACACATACGCAGCACCGAACGCGTCTGTACGGATGCGCTGCGTAGCGATCTACAAGCGAGCATCGCACAGAGAACTCTCACCATGTAACTTCTCACGAGGATCCATAGGGTGAATCTGATGGCGGGGCCGCGTTCGCACTGCCCTAGCCTGTGAGGCAGTCCGGGCCTCCGCCCGGCACCTGGCGAGGGAGCCGCATGGCCGAACGAACCACCACCCGGCGACGCCAACTAGGCGCGATGATGCGCAAGTTGCGCACACGTAAGGGCCTGACCCTTGAGGAGGCCGGGCAGGCCGTCGGCGTATCCAAGGCAACGGTCAGCCGTTACGAGACTCAGTCCGGGCCGGTCAAATGGATCGTTGTCGACGCGCTGTGCCGCGAGTATGGAGCAACTGACGCTGAACGTACGGCTGTTGTCGGACTGGCCAAGGACGCCAAGCAGCAAGGCTGGTGGAGTTCCTTCGCCGACTCGATCCCCGAGAGCATGAATCTGCTGCTCACGCTTGAGGACGAGGCCGTACGAGAGAGTCACTTTTCCTGCGTCTACGTTCCCGGCCTCCTGCAGACGCGTGCGTACAGCACCGCGTTGCAGAAGGCGAACGAAGTACCCCTGGAGCCAGCCGAGATCGAGCGGCTGGTCGATATCCGCATGAGGCGGCAGGAGATTCTCGCCCGCCCGAAGCCGTTGCAGCTGTGGGCAATCCTCGACGAGTCCGTCATCCGCCGGGTAGTCGGGTCGCCGCAGGCCATGAGGGAACAGCTCGACCGCCTGCTCGAAGCGAGCGAGTCACGGCACATAACGCTTCAAGTGCTGCCCTTCTCGAAGGGAGCCCATGCCGCCGCGCTCGGGAGTTTCGTGATGATCGGTGGCACCGAACCGGCGCTCGACGTCGCGTACGTGGACTTCCACACAGGCTCCCTCTTCCTGGAAAAGGACGAGGAACTGGAGCGGTACAGACTTGCGTTCGAGTACCTGCGCGCGCAAGCGTTGGACATGGAGGCGTCCTCCGTCATGATCCATCGCGCCCGCAAGGAGTTGTGAATGCCCGTCGGCCTCCAGCCCGCTTCCGAGCCTGCCTGGTTCAAGTCGTCGTACAGCGGCGGTAACACGACCGAGTGTGTGGAAGCGTCTTTCACACCGAGCGGTGTCCTCGTACGGGACTCCAAATACACGGGTGGCCCCATCGTCGCGGTATCAACCGCCGTATGGCGAACCTTCATACGCCACCTGCCCGAACGATGAGCGGCGGAACCAACGAAGTGATCGCCGACGGCGCAGGACGTCACCCCGCAGTCGGCCTCAAGTCGACAGCGAGGGGGTAGCCGATCACTTTGGCCGCCTCGATGACCGTCTCGGCATCAACCGACGGGTTCAGGGCAGCAACGTCCCGTCGCCCGAGCGGGCGCAGGTCGTAGATGTGGCGGAGTGCCTCGATGTCCGCCGGCACCTCGTAGTAGTCCTCGGCGAACGTCTGGAACGCCTCGGGGGTCGGGTCGAGCAGCAGCTCGAAGAGCCGGTTCGAGCCGTCGGGGTCCGGGTGGCCCTCGGGGAAGGTGATCCGGCCCGTCTCCCAGGACGGGGTGTCCGCCGCGCGCCACAGGCACACCGTCACCACGGGGCACCCGTCCTCGTCCGTGAAGGCGGGCTCCTCGACGTGGCGCCGGAAGGCCTCGGGCACCGAGTCCAGCACTCCGGGCCAGGGCCGCGGCACGTCCTCATGGTGGTACGGGCTCAAGGGGGACTCGTGGTCGAAGCCTCGGATGTACGCGCCGTCGGGGGCGAAGACCATGTCGTACTCGTCGCCGGAGCCGTTCCTCATCAAGGCCGCTTCCTCGGTTTCCGACCACTGGGGGCTGTACGAGTAGACGCACTCGCCGTCGGGATTCAGTATCGCCTCGGCCATGGCCATCGATCGGCAGAGGTCCTTCAGGGTGTCGATGCCGGGCAGGGCGGCGGCGATGTCTCGGGCTGTCATGCGGGCCATCCAAACGGGTGCCACCGACAGTGGGTCCGGGGTGGGTCCGAGCAGTGGCCGGGACTCGCTCGGCCTACGGCCACCCGCGCCCCGCCGGGCTCCGGCATCGGGTTAGCCTCGGGTGACGAACAAGGAGGCAGCAATGGCGAAGGTACCGGCCGCGATGGTGGCCGCCGGGGGGCTTGTCGGTGGGTACGGCGTCGCCCGGTGGACGCGGAAGCGGCAGCTCGGCGGGGTCGTGCTCGCCGTCGCCGGGGTCGCCGCCGCGCGGCAGTGGAAGCAGGAGGCCGGAGGCGTGGCCGCCGGGGCGCTGACCGCCGGTTACGTCGCCGCGTTCGCCGGGTCCCATCCGCTGGCCAAGAAGGTGGGCGCCTGGCCCGCCGTCTTCGGCGTCGCCGGTGCCATGGCCCTCGCCTCCTGGGCCGTGGCCGACCGACGGGCCTGAGTCCGGCCCCAGGGGCGCACGGCACGGTCGGCGCCGCCTCAGCCCCGGCCGGGGTCACGTGCACGCCCGCTCGTACGCCACGGCAACGCTTCAGGAGGCCGACTCCTCCGCCCCCCGGAACGCCCTCCGGTACGCGTGCGGGCTCGTCCCCACCACCCGTTTGAAGCGGTCCCGGAATGACGTGGGGGAGCCGAAGCCCGCCTGGGTGGCGATGCGTTCGACCGGGTAGGTGGTCGTCTCCAGGAGGTACTGGGCGCGGCGCACCCGGGCCCGGTGCAGCCACTGGAGCGGGGTCGTGCCGGTCTGTTCGCGGAAGCGGCGGTTGAGGGTGCGGGTGCTCATGCCGGCGTGGACCGCGATGTCCTCCAGGGTCAGCTCCCGCTCCGCGTTCTCCTCCAGCCAGTCCAGGAGCGGCTCCATGGTCGTGCCCGCCGGTGCCGGCGGCTGGGTGTGGACGATGAACTGGGCCTGGCCTCCCTCCCGTTCGAGGGGCATCACGGACAGCCGGGCGGCGTGCGCGGCGACGGCGGAGCCGTGGTCCTTGCGGATCATGTGCAGGCACATGTCCAGCGCCGCCGCCGCGCCCGCCGAGGTCAGGAACTGACCGTTGTCGACGTAGAGCACGTTCGGGTCCACGGTCACCGCCGGGTGCCTGGCCGTCAGCTCCGCGGCCGCGACCCAGTGCGTGGTCGCGCGCAGTCCGTCCAGCAGGCCGGTGGCGGCGAGGACGAAGGCCCCGACGCAGATCGAGGCGATCCGGGTGCCGTTCGCGGCCGCCGCGCGCAGCGCCTCCGCGACGCCCGGCGGGAGCGGGGCGGACGGGTCGGCGACGCCCGGCACGATGATCGTGTCCGCGTCGGCCAGCGCCTCCAGGCCGTACGGGGCACGCAGGGTGAACGCGCCCGCGCTCACCTCCGCGCCCGCCGTGACCGAGCACACCCGGGTCCGGTACGCCGGGCGGCCGTCGGGCAGCCGGGCCCAGCCGAAGGTGTCGATCGGTGCTGCGAGATCGAACGGGATGACCTGGTCGAGAGCCAGTACGGCCACGGTGTGCATGACCAGAGCCTAGGCGTACGCCAGGTTCTCGCCATGCCCGCACAATGGGTCCCCCGTCGTGCCGACCCGTACGAGCGGGCGTGCCGGGGCGCTGATGCCCTTACCCCTCATCAGGCCCCACCAGGCCCTCACCAGGACGGACTCGGCCGAGAAGCCTTGAGCGGAAGCCCTGGCCGGAATCCGTTGGCTCCTGGCAAAAGTGCCGCTTCTCCGTGATCGGCCCGACCGCCTAACGTCACCCCGTGACCAAGTTCCTCCTCGCCGTCCACGTCATCGCCGCGATCGTCGCCATCGGGCCCGTCACCGTCGCCGCGAGCATGTTCCCGCCGGCCGCGCGCAAGGTTCTCGACGCGCCGGACGACCCGGGCGCCCTCGCCACCGCCCGACTGCTGCACCGCATCTGCCAGGTGTACGCCGTGGCGGGCGTCGTCGTCCCCGTCTTCGGGTTCGCCACGGCGAGCGACATGGGCGTACTCGGCGACACCTGGCTGATCGTCTCGATCGCGCTGACCGCGCTGGCCGCCGTGGTCCTCGCCGTGCTGGTCCTGCCCCGGCAGAGCGCGATCCTGGAGGGCGCCGAGAAGGCGGGTATTCAGGAAGGGGACCGGAAAGGGGACCAAGAGGCGGCCGTCCCCGGCGTCCTGGTCCAGCAGGGGACGCTCCGCGATGTGGCCGTGGACCGTGCGGCGACCGTCCGGCTCGCGATGTTCACCGGGATCTTCAACCTGCTGTGGGCCGCCGTCACCGTCCTGATGATCATCCGGCCCGGGTCCACGACGGGCGCCTAGCCGACTCCCCCGACCGGTACGGACGGCAGGCGTCCGACAGTCACCCCGACCGGTACGGACGACAGGTGTCCGGCAGCCGCCCCGACCGGAACCCGCCGCACCCGTTCCGGCAGGCGTTCCGGGACCCTAGGATCCCCGCCATGGAAGCAAACCAGCAGCAATCCGCCGCGAGCACCTATCTGGCCTTTGTGGAGCGGCAGCTGACTGCCGACGGGTGTGCCACGCGGTGGGAGGACTGGGCCGGGATGCCCGTACTCGTGGGGCGGCGGGGCGAGTTCCGGATGCGTTGGATGGGGACGAAACTGCACCTGTTCACGGTGGCCGCGGCCGTCCCGGAGATAACCGTGCAGGCCGTCTCCGGGTTCACCGACCAGGTGATGAAGTACGCCAAGGACACCAAGGGCGGTCTGCCCGTCGGTTTCCAGAACGGCATCGGCGCCTTCCCGTTGCTGGTCAGCGACCGGGTCGATCCCGCGGCCGTGCAGTGGGCCGAGGCGCAGCAGCGGGTCAAGTTCGCCTGTATGACACGGCCCGTCGTGGTCGACAGTTCGCGCCAGTACGTGGGGATGTACCGCGGCAAGCCGGTTCTCGGGCGCGTCTACGCCTCGTACTTCAACGAGAAGAGCTCACGGTACTTCTACGGACAATGAGAGGGCCTGTGCCGTCCGGTCGGCCCCGGTGCCTCACCGCAGGCCGGCCAGGGCCCGTTCCTCTTCCATGGCGTCCACCAGGTCCGGCCTGAACTGCCGTGCCACCGCGCTCACGGTCAGCACCGCGGTGGCCCCGAGCAGCGTGACGGCCGCCCAGGTCAGCGGCCACACCCCGGCGAAGCCGTCCGCGGGGTCGGGATGGGTCCGCAGCGACACGTAGAGCAGGATCGCCGGAGGTGCCGCCACCAGGAGCAGCGGCCAGGCCAGCGCGTCCCGGAGTCCGAAGTGGACGGCCAGGAGCAGCAGGACCGCGGCGAGGGCGAGGACGCCCATGCCCGTCACCGGGGTGGTCTCCACATCGGAGCCCGGTGACTCGAGGCGGTTGCGCAGGTCCCAGGGAAGACAGACGAGGTACGCCGCGCAGGAGAGGGCGGCGCCGAGCACACGCGTCAGCCAGCGTTCCGGCCAGGGGCGCGTTCGCAAGGGGCGGAGCAGTTTCTCGGTCATGCGTACGAGGATTCCGCGCCCGGCGATGCCGCGACAGAGTACGCGTACTCAGAAGCGCCGCCTCGGAAAGGAAGGACTGCCCGTACGGGCTTCTCGCACGGGCTTCTCCTACGGGTTTCTCGTACGGGCATCTCGTACGGCCTCTCCGGGTTCTCGTCCTTGGGCCGGCTAGGCCCCCAGCGCCCGTGACACCACGTAGATCAGCAGTCCGGCCAGCGAGCCGACCACCGTGCCGTTGATCCGGATGAACTGCAGGTCGCGGCCGATGTTCGCCTCGATCTTCCGGGTGGTGTGCTCGGCGTCCCAGCCCGCGACGGTGTCCGTGATGAGCGAGGTGATCTCCTTGCGGTACGTCGTCACGACGTACACGGCGGCGCCCTCCACCCAGCTGTCCACCTTGGCCTGGAGCTTGGGTTCGGTGGCCATCCGGGCGCCGAGGGACAGCAGGGAGGCGCGCACGCGCAGCCGCAGCTCGCTGCGTTCGTCCTCGGCCGCGGACACGATCATCGACCGTACGGCCGTCCAGGCGGAGGCGATCAGGTCCTGGACCTCGCCACGGCCCAGCACCTCGCCCTTGAGGCGCTCCACGCGCGCCCGCGTGTCGGTGTCGGACTGCAGATCGGCGGCGAAGTCGGTGAGGAACCGGTCGAGGGCACCGCGGGCCGGGTGCGACGGGGAGTCACGCATCTCGGTGACGAAGCGGAGCAGTTCCTTGTAGACCCGCTCGCCGACCTTCTTGTCGACGAAACGGGGGGTCCAGCCGGGCGCGCCGCCCTGGACGGCGTCCATCACCTGGGCGTCGTGGAACACCAGCCAGTCGTGGGCCCGGGCGACCACCAGGTCGACGAACCGTTTGTGGCCGCCGTCCACGACGATCTTCTCCAGCATCTTCCCTATGCCGGGCGCGATCTCCTGGGCGTCCGCGCGGCGGGTGATCGCCTCGCCGACGACGGCCTGGACGTCGGAGTCGCGCAGCACGGTCAGCGCGCCCCGGAGCGCGGCGGCCAGTTCGGCGGTGACCCGGTCCGCGTGATCGGGGTCGGCGAGCCAGGCGCCCAGTCTGCTGCCGATGCCGACCGCGCGCAGCCGCTGGCGGACGACCTCCTCGGAGAGGAAGTTCTCGCCGACGAACTCGCCCAGCGAGACGCCCAGCTGGTCCTTCTTCGTGGGGATGATCGCGGTGTGCGGGATGGGCAGGCCGAGCGGGTGCCGGAAGAGGGCCGTGACCGCGAACCAGTCGGCCAGCGCGCCGACCATGCCCGCCTCGGCGGCCGCCGCGACATAGCCGGCCCAGGCGCCCGCGCCCGCGTCCGAGGCCCACTTGGCCAGGACGTAGACGAGGGCGACGAAGAGCAGCAGGCCGGTGGCGGTCGCCTTCATCCGGCGCACTCCCCGGCGCTTCTCCTCGTCGGCGGGGCTGAAGGTGTTCATCGCCCGGCCCGGCGGGGCGGGGGCCGTCCGGCCCTTCGCGATGTCGATGTCGATGTCGGTGTCGGTGTCGATGCCGGGGTCCGAAGCACCCCGTGGGTTCCCGGCGCCCCCGATGTTCCCGGGGTCCGAAGCGCCCCGGGGGTTCCCGGTGTTCCCAGGGGTCCGGGCACCCCCGGTGCTCCCGGCACCCCCGGTGTCCGAAGCGTCCCCGGTGTCACCGGCGTCCCCGGCCGTGCCGGGACGGGCATGCTCTTCCATGCCGTCCGCTCCATCCGAATTCGTGCGTCCCATTCACTCCACCCGTTCGCAGGCCCGATCACGCCCCGTACGCATTGTCCCTTTCTCCCCCTCCTCTTCCCCTCCTCTTCCTCTCCTCCTCACCGACTCCTGGAACGGCGCGGGAGTTCCCGGCGTCCTTCCGGACGGGGAATCGACCAGGAGGTCCCCAAGGGACGCTTCGGGGGGCGCGTCGGAGTCCTCGCACCCCATGACGCATCATGGAGTGATCACATCGGAGCCTCGGGCTCCCTCGTCCGAGGAGAAACGCACCGCATGACCAAGCGTCATGGTTATGCCCTGCTCGCCGCGATCCTTGCCGTGGTCGTGGTCCTTTCCGCGGCCATATACATCGGCGCCGCGGCCGACGACGGCAGCGGCGGCGCCAAGACCACCGTCGCCAGTGGCCACACGTCGCACGACGCCGCCCCCGCCTCCACCGGCACCTGGGTCGGCGCCTGGTCCACCTCCCCGGCCGGGGCCGAGCCCGGCACGGAGCCGGACGGACTGGCGGGCCGCTCCGTGCGCAACGTCGTGCACACGGCCGCCGGGGGCACGAGTGCCCGTATCACGCTGTCCAATCTCTACGGGCAGTCGCCGCTGGTCATCACGCACGCCACGATCGCCGTCGCCGCGACCGCGAACAACGCCGCCGCCGCGGCCGACACCATGCGCCGCCTCACGTTCGACGGCGCCACGACGGTCACGGTCCCGGCCGGCGGACAGGTGATGAGCGACGCCGTACGCATGCGCATCCCGCACGGCGTGGACGTCCTCGTCACGACGTACTCGCCGACCCCGTCCGGCCCCGTCACCTACCACCCGCGCGCCCAGCAGATCTCGTACGTCGCCGACGGCGACCGCACCGAGGACGTCAGCGCCGCCCCGTACACCGAACAGAGCCCCTACTGGCGCTACCTGACCGCGCTCGACGTCCTCAGCGACGAGGCCACGGGCACCGTCGTCGTCCTCGGCGACTCGCTCACCGACGGCATCACCTCCACCGTGGGGGCCGACCGCCGCTGGACGGACGTCCTCGCGGAGCGGCTGCGCGCCTCGGCCGGATCCGGTGACACGCCCCGCTACAGCGTCGTCAACCAGGGCATCAGCGGGAACCAGATCCTCGCCGCGGGGTCCGGACGGCCCGCCGACAACCCCAGCGGGCTCAGCCGGTTCGGACGGGACGTGCTCGCCCGGACGAACGTCAAGGCCGTCGTCATCGACCTCGGCGTCAACGACATCCTGCGCAACCCGGACCAGGTCGACCCGAGCACCGTGACCGACGGCCTGCGGACCCTCGTACGGCAGGCGCACGCCCGTGGACTGCGGGTCGTCGGCGCCACCCTGATGCCCTTCCAGGGGCACCGCGGATCCACGGACGCGCGGGAGGCCGTGCGCCAGGCCGTGAACGCGGAGATCCGGGCCGGGAAGGTGTACGACGCCTACGTGGACTTCGACGCCGCGCTGCGGGACCCGTACGACCCGCGCCGGCTGCGGCCCGACTACGACTCGGGCGACCATCTGCACCCCAGCGACGCGGGGTTCCGGCGGATGGCCGAGGTGTTCGACCTGAACGACCTGAAGGGGTCGGCTCCGGCGGAACTGTGATCCGGCGGAGGCCGACGGCCGACACCGTTCAGGAGCCGCCGCGCCGTCGGCGGCAGACGCTGTCCCGTGGTCACCGCGCCGCCGGCGGCCCGCTGTTCAGGAGCCGCCGCGGACGGCCCGCTGTTCAGTAGTCGCCGCGCCGCCGGCCCTCCCGGCGTTCGCGGTGCCGCTCCCTGCGCTCCTCGTGGCGCAGGCGCCGCTCCTCATGACGCTCACGGCGCTCCTCGTGCCGCTCGCGCCACAGGTCGCGGGCCTCGTCGACCGCGTCGAGCACGTCGTCGAGGTCGCCGCCCCGCGAGCCCTGCAGTTCCTTGCGGGCCTCCCGGCGCTCCAGCCTCTCCTGGCGCCGCTCCTCCTTGAGGCGCTGCCGCTCGGCGCGGGTGAGCTTGCGCTCGACACCGACACCGCCCCAGAACGCGAAGCCCGTGACGACCACCCGGGGCGCGCCGGGGTCGCCCGGCCGGCCCTCCTCACGGTGGTCGAAGCCGCCCATGATGCCGATACCGCGGACGACGACCTCGACCCCGGGAGGCACGACGACGTTCAACCCGCCCATGAACGCGACACAGTTGATGACGACCTCGCGGTCCGCGAAGTTCGCCTCGCGCAGGTCGATCTCGCCACCGCCCATGAAGGCGAAGGAGTTGAAGCGTTTCGGCACCGTCCAGCGGCCCTTGCGCTCGAAGCCGCCCAGAACCGCCACGCCCCACGAGGACGAGCCCTCGCCGCCGACGATCCGGGAGCCCCAACTTCCTTCGTCCACGGGCTGCTTGACCATGGAGATCCGAGGGGCCGTCGCCGCTCCCGGCAGATCGCGGGTGATCGGCGTCAACTCGCCGTAGGTGCGGGCCGCGTACGTCGCCTCCAGCCGCTCCTCGAACTCCTCCATGTCGAGACGGCCCTCCGCGAGGGCGTCCCGCAGCTGTTCGGCGACTCGTTCACGATCGGCGTCGGAGGCACGCAGCTCCGGGAGTTCGTCGGTCATGGACAGCAGCCTACGAGGTCCCCCGCCCGCGGGCCATCCGGCCCGCCCCCGCAACTGCCGTCCTACGAAACCGTTTTCCCGGCGTACATACGGCTGATGACCGCCTCGATGTCCGGCTCCCGCACCGAGAGGTCCACCAGCGGATAGTCCGCCGCGATCCGCGCCACCAGCGGGGCGGCCGACATCGCGGCCGGGAAGGCCAGCCACTGGCGCGGCCCCTCCACCTTCACCACCCGCGCCGACTCCGTCTCGATCGGCGGCAGTTCCCGCTCCAGGTCCACCACCAGGGTCCGCTCGCTCTCCCCCACCGCGTGCAGCCCGCTCAGCGCGCCGTCGTACATCAGCCGCCCGTGGTCGATGACCATCACCCGCCGGCACAGCTGCTCGATGTCGGTGAGATCGTGCGTGGTGAGCAGGACGGTCGTGCCGCGTTCGGCGTTCAGGTCCCGCAGGAACGCGCGGACCCGCACCTTGCTGACCACGTCGAGCCCGATCGTCGGCTCGTCGAGGTAGAGCACCTCGGGGTCGTGCAGCAGGGCCGCCGCGATGTCGCCGCGCATCCGCTGCCCCAGCGACAACTGGCGCACGGGCACGTCCAACAGGGCGCCCAGCTCCAGGAGTTCGACACAGCGGTCGAGGTTCTCCCGGAACCGCGCGTCCGGCACCCGGTACATCCGGTGCATGAGCCGGTAGGAGTCGATCAGCGGGAGGTCCCACCACAGCGTCGTACGCTGCCCGAACACGACACCGATGCGGCGCGCGACCCGCGTGCGCTCGCGGGACGGGTCGAGACCGGCGACCCGCAGCCGGCCGGCGGACGGGGTGAGGATGCCGGTGAGCATCTTGATCGTGGTCGACTTGCCGGCGCCGTTCGGGCCGATGTAACCGACCATCTCACCGCGCTCGACGGTGAACGAGATCGAGTCGACGGCCCGGACCTGCCGCCGCTCGCCGCGCAGGAACCCCGTCCTCCTGCGCACGTCGAAGACCTTCTCGACCCCGTCGAGCTCGATGAGGCGGTTCCCCGGCCCCGCTTCCCCGCCCGGAACCGCCGATTCCCTGTCTGCGGCGATGGCCACGACCGTTTCCCCTAACTTCCCGTGCTCCGGTAGGCGCGCAGCCCCGCGCGCCAGGCGATCCCGGCCAGCGCGCAGCACAGCGCCGCCACGACCGGTGGTGCGAACGCGACCCACGCCGGCAGGTCGAGCGGATAGGGCCGCCCCAGCACGTACAGCGCGGGCAGCCAGTTGACGAAGGCGAGCGGGAGGACGAAGGTCACCCCGCGCAGCATGTCCTTGGCGAAGACGGTCGGCGGGTACTGCAGGAGCGTGTTGCCGCCGTACGTGAAGGAGTTCTGCACCTCGGAGGCGTCCTGGGCGACGAACTGGAACGCCCCGCCCGCCACGAACACCGCCGAGAAGATCCCCGCGCCGCTCAGCAGCATCATCGGCATCATCAGCACCTTGAGCGGTGTCCAGTGGATGTCGAGGACGGCGAGGGCGTAGCCGAGGACGAGGAGCCCCTGGGTGATCCGGCCGAGGCGGCGCAGCGCGAACCGGTCCGCGGCCACCTGCGCGAGCACGGGCGCGGGACGCACCAGCAGCGTGTCCAGCGTGCCGTCGCGCACCCGGCGCCCCAGCCGGTCCATCGAGCCGAGCGCGAGGTCCGCGAACCCGAACGCGACCCCGGACACCCCGTAGAGCAGGGCGACCTCGGGCAGGCTGTAGCCGCCGAGCCGGTCGACCCGCGAGAACATCAGCAGGATCGCCACGAAGTCGAGGGCGGTCGCCGCGAAGTTGCCGAAGGCGGTCATCGCGAACGAGGCCCGGTAGGCCATCGTGGAACGGATCCACATCGCGGTGATCAGCCGGTAGGCGCGCAGCCCGTCCCGCAGCCGTTCGTACGTCCCCTGCCGCTCGAAGGGGTGGACGTCCACCACACGGACGGCCGTCTCACGGACCGCCGTCCCACCTGACTCCACCGGGTCAGCCACCCTGCACCACCACCCTTCGCGTCGCCACCGACTGGACCAGCCGCCCGGCCGCCAGCAGCCCGACCGCCCAGGCCGCCTGCATCGCGTACGTGCCCAGCGGATCCGCCGTGCCGAGCAGGACGTCCACCGGCGCCTGGATCAGCGACGACCACGGCAGCGCCCGTACGACCTCGCCGAGCGCGCCCGGAAAGACGTTCAGCGGCAGCAGCATCCCCGAGCAGAAGATCCCCGCGATCGAGGTCAGCTGGGCCACCCCCGCGCCGTCGAGCAGCCAGAACGCCGACAGCGCCACCAGGAAACGGATCGCGAACCCGACGACCACCCCGAGCGCGACCGCGACCAGGAAGGCCAGCCAGGTCAGCGGATCCGAGGGCAGCGCCAGGTCGAAGACGAACGCGCCGAACAGGAGCGGGACCACCCCGCGGCCCAGCAGATGGAACAGCGCCCGGCCCATGTCCTGGGCGAGCCACCACATCTGGAGATCGGCCGGCCGGTACAGGTCGATCGCGATGTCACCCGTACGGATGCGTTCGATCAGTTCGTCCTCGAAGCCGCCGCCCATCATCGCGACCACCATCAGCAGCCCCTGGCTGACCCACACGTACGTCAGCGCCTGCGCCTGGTCATAGCCGCCGAGGTGCGGCTTGCTGTCCCACAGGGCGATGAACAGGTACGCCAGGATCAGCCCGAAGACGGTGTTGGTGAAGACACCGGCGGCAGTGGCGACCCGATAGGTGGCGTACCGCCGGAACCCGCTGCCCGCGACAGCCGCGTACAACCGCGCCGTGCCCACAACCCGTCCCTTTCCTCCACGTTGAGCCAAAGCGCAGGAGCCTAGCCCCGGCCCGCCGTGGCCCGCCAGGCATTTTCCGGCGCGACACGTGCCGGGATCGGGGAACGGAACACATGACGCAAGAGTCCTCAATACTGGGTGAACCAGACATATAAGGGCGTACGGCACCGTACGACGCGAAACAGGAGTCCGGCGAACAGATGAGCGACGAGCCGCAGCAGCGCAGCCAGGGCTGGGCATCCAGGGAACCGGGAGCGGGCCCCCGCCCGGATCCGGACCCCGCGGCAGGACCGCAGCCAGGCCCGCGTCCGGGGCCGGAAACAGGACCGGGAGCAGGGCCGGGCGGGCCCGGCACGAAGCAGAAGCCGAAGGCGAAGCAGACGGCCAAGCCGAAGCGCAAGCCCCGGCCGAAGCGGACCGGCCTGCGCAGACTCGTCCCGACCTGGCGCATGCTGCTCGGCACCGTCCTCGGCACGGCCCTGTTCCTGGCCGGCCTCTTCGCGCTCGGCTACTTCCTCGTCAAGATCCCCTCCGCGAACGCCGCCGCGGTCAAACAGAGCAACGTCTTCCTGTACGCCGACGGCAGCCAGCTCGCCCGCGACGGCGACGTCAACCGCGAGAACGTCGCACTGGAACACATCGCCAAGAACGCCCAGCACGCCACCCTCGCCGCCGAGGACCGCGACTTCTACAGCGAGTCCGCCATCGACCCCAAGGCGATGATCCGCGCCGGCTGGAACACCGTCACCGGCAAGGGCCGCCAGTCCGGCTCGACCATCACCCAGCAGTACGTCAAGAACTACTACCTCGGCCAGGAACAGACCGTCACCCGCAAGGTGAAGGAGTTCTTCATCTCCATCAAGCTCGACCGGGAGAAGAGCAAGGACGAGATCCTCGAGGGCTACCTCAACACCAGCTACTACGGCCGCAACGCCTACGGCATCCAGGCCGCGGCCCAGGCCTACTACGGCGTGAACGCCCGGGACCTGACCGTCGGCCAGGGCGCCTACCTCGCCGCCCTGCTCAACGCGCCCAGCGAGTACGACGTGATCGCCCACCCCGAGAACAGGGCCGGGGCCCTCGCCCGCTGGAACTACGTCCTCGACGGCATGGTCAAGCAGAAGTGGCTGACCCGGGCCGCGCGCGCCCGGGTCTCCTTCCCGAAACCCCGACAGGCCAAGGGAACAGCGGGCCTGTCGGGCCAGCGCGGCTACCTCGTCCAGGCCGTGACCGCCTATCTGACCTCCAACCGGATCCTCGACGAGGACACGCTCACCCGCGGCGGCTACCGCATCACCACCACCCTGCAGAAACCCAAGCAGGACGCCTTCGTGAAGGCCGTGAACGACCAGATGATGGACCAGCTCGACAGGAAGAACCGCAAGGCGGACACCTACGTCCGCGCCGGCGGCGTCGCCATCGACCCCGCCAGCGGCAAGGTCCTCGCGATGTACGGCGGCATCGACTACACCCGGCAGTACGTCAACAACGCCACCCGCCGCGACTACCAGGTCGGCTCCACCTTCAAGCCGTTCGTCTTCGCCTCGGCCGTCCAGAACGGCTCGCTGACCCAGGACGGCCGCGCCATCACCCCGAACACCGTCTACGACGGCACCGACCAGCGCCCCGTGCAGGGCTGGAACGGCAGCGGCAGCAGCAGCGGCTACGCACCGGAGAACGAGGACGGCAAGTCGTACGGCGACATCTCCGTGCGCACCGCCACCGACAGGTCGGTCAACTCGGTGTACGCGCAGATGGCCGTCGACGTCGGGCCCGCGAACGTGGAGAGGACCGCCGTCGCCCTCGGCCTGCCCGCCGACACCCCCGACCTGACCGCCTCCCCCTCCATCGCGCTCGGCCCCGCCACCGCCAGCGTCCTCGACATGGCGGAGGCGTACGCCACCCTCGCCAACCACGGCAGGCACGG
Source organism: Streptomyces sp. NPDC021080 (assembly GCF_044333225.1). Lineage (NCBI taxonomy): Bacteria > Bacillati > Actinomycetota > Actinomycetes > Kitasatosporales > Streptomycetaceae > Streptomyces > Streptomyces sp. NPDC021080. The sequence goes on from NZ_JBIRQM010000021.1 coordinate 14,595, forward strand.
CGCGTACACCCTCGTCGAGAAGATCACCAAGGACGGATCGGAGAACGTACCGCTGCCCGCCCCGGACAGCGCGCCGACCGACCGGCAGGCCGTGAGCCGCGAGGCCGCCGACACGACGACCGACATGCTCCAGGGCGTCGTCGACGGCGGCACCGGACAGGCCGCGCAGAACGCCGGCCGGCCCGCCGCGGGCAAGACCGGCACCGCGGAGGAGGACACGGCCGCGTGGTTCGCGGGCTACACCCCCGACCTCGCCACCGTCGTCGCCGTCATGGGCCAGGACCCCGACACCGGCGCCCACAAGTCCCTGTACGGCGCCCTCGGCCGGGCCCGCATCAACGGCGGCGGCTACCCCGCGCAGATCTGGGCCCAGTTCACCCAGGACGCCCTGGAGGGAACCGAGGTGTCGGACTTCGACCTCCAGCTCCAGCCGGGCGCGGAGGAACCGGAGGAACCCGCCGACGACACCGGTACGCCCGACCCCACCGGCAGCCAGGACAGCGGCGGCGGGCAGAACAGCGGCGGCGCGAATGGCGGCGGCACGAACGGCGGCCAGGACGTCTACGGAACCCAGGGCGGAGCGAACGGCAGCAGGCCGGCGCCGACGCACGGCAGGACACCGGACCGGGGCCGGAGCCAGGGACCGGACCGGGGCCGGAGCCAGGGACCGGCCCACGGCGGGACCGGCGGCACCGGCACCTCCGGCGGCACGAGCGGCACGCACACCGGCGGTCCCCACACCGACGCCCGCACCGACACCCACACCGGTGGTGCCACCACGGGCGGCGGCACCACCGGGACAGCGCCCCGGGACAGCGGCGCGGGGTCGGCGGCGGTCAGATCCCCAAGTCCTTGATGATCTTCGCCACGTGTCCGGTCGCCTTCACGTTGTACAGCGCCCGCTCGACCTTGCCCTCCTCGTCCACGACCACCGTGGAACGGATGACACCGACGACCGTCTTGCCGTACAGCTTCTTCTCACCGAAGGCCCCGTACGCCTCCAGGACCGTCTTGTCGGGGTCGCCGACCAAGGTCACCTTCAGGGACTCCTTCTCACGGAACTTGGCGAGCTTCTCGGGCTTGTCCGGCGAGACACCGATCACGTCGTAACCGGCACCCGCCAGCAGGTCGAGGTTGTCCGTGAAGTCGCAGGCCTGCTTCGTGCAGCCCGGGGTGAGGGCGGCCGGGTAGAAGTAGACGATGACCTTGCGGCCCTTGTGATCGGCGAGGGAGACCTCGTTGCCGTCGGCGTCGGGCAGGGTGAAGGCGGGGGCGGTGTCGCCGGGCTGAAGTCGCTCGCTCATCGGAACCTCACGTGGCCGGGGGATGGAATGGGGTGTGGATGTGGATACGGAACGAGCGTAGTGGGGGGTGCCGGGGGGTGCGGTCCGGTACGAACTGACAGACTGTCCGAATCAGGGAGTCACTACACGACCACGGAGGCAGCGCGGTGTCGGATACGTCGAGAACGCCGGATACCAGGACTCCGGCGCAGATCGAGGCGGACATCAAGCACCGCCGCACAACGCTCGCCGACACGCTCGACGAGATCGGCGTACGGGTGCACCCGAAGACGATCGTCGGAGACGCCAAGGCGAAGGTCGCCTCGAACATCGACCACACCCTGGGACGCGCCTATGTCGGCGTCAACCGTGTCGTCGGCGATGTGAAGGGCCAGTTCGTCACGGAGGACGGCGCGCCCCGGCTGGAGCGCATCGTGCCGGTGGCCCTCGTCGCGGTGGGGCTCGTCGGGCTGCTCGTGGTGGGGACGCGGCGGCGCAAGGGCTGACCCGCCCACGTACGGAACGGGCCGGGACAGGTAGGTTCAGAGCGTGAGCGCCAACCGTGAAACGCACAGCCCCCATGACGACAAGCTGCCCATCCGGATGCTGCACGACCGGGTGCTGGTACGGCAGGACGCCGCCGAGGGCGAGCGGCGCTCCGGCGGCGGCATCCTGATCCCCGCGACGGCGGCCGTGGGCCGACGCCTCGCCTGGGCCGACGTCGTCGCGGTCGGGCAGAACGTCCGTACGGTGGAGCCGGGCGACCGGGTCCTGTACGACCCCGAGGACCGGGCCGAGGTCGAGGTCCGCGGGATCGCCTACGTGCTGATGCGCGAACGGGATCTGCACGCCGTGGCCGCGGACCGCTTCGAGGGGTCCGAGGACTCGACCGGCCTGTATTTGTAGGGCATACGCACCCCGAAGGGGCCGGTGACCATGGTCACCGGCCCCTTCGCCATTCGTTTGCTACGGTGGAGGAACCCCGACGAGACGCGCCGTACCGGGCTCAGCAAAGACGACGCAGCCCTGATGCCGTCGTCTCGCCCCCGGAGGTACGTCCCATGGCCTGGGTCCTGCTGATCGTCGCCGGTCTGCTCGAAGTCGGCTGGTCGATCGGAATGAAGTACACCGACGGCTTCACCCGCCCGGTCCCCAGCATCCTGACCGGCGCGGGCATCGTGGCCAGCATGCTGCTCCTCTCGTACGCGGCCCGCTCCCTCCCCATCGGCACCGCCTACGGCGTCTGGGTCGGCATCGGCGCGGCCGGCGCGGCGATCCTCGGCATGACCCTCCTGGGCGAACCGGCCACAGCCGCCCGCATCTTCTTCATCTGCCTGCTCCTGGCCTCGGTGGTGGGCCTGAAGGCCACATCGGGCCACTGACCCCACCCCGAAACACCCCTCACAGGACATAACCGTCCGATAAACGGTTCGTTAGCCCGTACGGGGTCGCGAACACGCGATCGCAGACGGAGGGGGTACATGAGCGTGCAGAGTGCAGCCGAATCGGTGGCGCCAGCCACCCCGAGTCAGGTGGTGCCGGACTCGGACCCGTACCGCAGGGAACACCTCGCACCGGTCGTGGCCGAGGCGCACAACTGGACCGATCTGATGCGGCGGCTCGGCCTCAGGACCAGCGGAGGCCAACGCCGCGTACTCCAGGAGAAGGTGGCGCAGTACGGACTCGACACACACCACTTCGTCAAGCGCAGCCCATGGCGCAAGTACCCGGACTCCGCCATCGCCGAGGCCGCAGCCTCGTCGTCCTCGCTGCGCGAAGTGGCGCTGAAACTGGGTGCCACCCCGGCCACGGGAACGCTGTCTCACATCCGTCGCCGCATCAGCGCAGCAGGAATCGACATCAGCCACTTCCCGGGCATGGATCGGCCCGAGTTCGACCTGCCCTTCACCCCGGAGGAGCTGAGGGCAGCCGCGGCCACAGCCACGAGCGTGCGCGGCGTGGCCCGCGCACTGAGCGTTCCGGACGACAGCCGCTCGCGCGCGACACTGGGCCGCATGCTGGCGACCCATCGCGTCGACATCGGGCACTTTTCTCACCGGCGCACACGGATCTCCGATGACGCGTTGCGTGATCTCGTGCAAAGCTCCACCAGCTATGCCGACGTGATGCGCGGTCTCGGCATGGACGTCAACGACACCAATCACCGGCGTGTCCGACGCGCGGCTTCCCGCCTCGGTCTCGACACCAGCCACTTCAAGCGCCGGGCCTGGGGCAAGTCAGAGAGCTCCGCCCCCGCGCCGACCGCTCACCGCGTGCTCGTCGTCCTACCCGAGCACGCCGGTCGAACCAACAGGACCCAACTGCACAGAGCCCTGACAGAAGTCGGGGTTCCGTACGTATGCGCAAGTTGCGGCAACCCTGGCAAATGGTTGGGGCGCCGCATCACCCTGCAGATCGACCACATCAACGGAGACTGGCACGACAACCGCCTGGAAAACTTGCGGTATTTGTGCCCGAACTGCCACGCGCTGACAGATACATGGTGCCGACAGAAGGAAAGACTGCCGCTCGCCGGATAGCCGCGGATCGCCGTACACTTGCAGCCGCCCGCCACGCTCGACGACGGGCAGGCTAGCGGCCTTGGCGGAACGGCAGACGCCTCGCGTTTAGGGCGCGATGGGAGTAATCCCGTGAGGGTTCGAATCCCTCAGGCCGCACTCAGTTTCACTTACAAGGTCCGGCTTGCGGCTTCCGCAAGCCGGACCTTGTCTGTACGTGGTGCGCACCCCTCAGCCCAACAGCTCCCGTACCACCGGTGCCAGTGCCCTGAACGCCTTGCCTCGGTGGCTGATTGCGTTCTTCTCCTCCGCCGTCAGTTCCGCGCAGGTGCGGGACTCGTTCTCCGGCTGGAGAATCGGGTCGTAGCCGAAGCCGTTCGTGCCGGCGGGGGTGTGGCGGAGGGTGCCGAGGAGGCGGCCCTCCACGACGCGTTCCGTGCCGTCCGGCAGGGCGAGGGCCGCCGCGCAGGCGAAGTGGGCGCCCCGGTGGGGGGCGTCGATGTCGGAGAGCTGGGCGAGGAGCAGGTCCAGGTTGGCCCGGTCGTCGCCGTGGCGGCCGGCCCAGCGGGCGGAGAAGATGCCGGGCGCGCCGTTCAGGACGTCGACGCACAGGCCCGAGTCGTCGGCGACGGCGGGCAGGCCGGTGGCCCGGGCGAGGGCGTGGGCCTTCAGCAGGGCGTTCTCGGCGAAGGTGACGCCGGTTTCCTTGACGTCGGGGATGTCGGGGTAGGCGTCCGCGCCGACGAGGTCGTGGGTGAGTCCTGCGTCGGCGAGGATCGCCTTCAACTCGGTGAGCTTTCCGGCGTTGCGGGTGGCGAGGATCAGGCGGGTCATGGTCGCCAGTATCGCCGAGCCGGGCACCGAGCCCGGTCCGGGACCGGTTCCTGACGGCCCCGCGGTCCGCCGCGGGTCAGGCCCGCGGTCCGCCGCGGGTCAGGAGTCCGGCCCTGCCCCGCCGGGGCCTTACGGCGTGCACACCTTCGTCAGTTCGCCCGCCGCCGCGGTGACGGGGCTGATGTCGGGGGTGGTGTCGCCGTTCTTGACGGCTGTACGGACGTTCGCGACGGCCTTGTTCAGGTCGTCGACCGCCTTGTTGACGTCGGCGTTGTCGGTCTTGTCGCCGATCTTGTCGAGGTTGTTCTCGATGGCGTTGAGGGACGCGTCCGTCTGCGTCGGGTCGTTCGCGGCGTTCTCGACGGCCTGTTGGAGCGCGGTGACGCTGTCGGCTATCGAGTCGGCGGTCTGCACGCAGTCGAGCGCCTTGCCGACCGCGTCGCAGCCGACGGCCGCGGGCAGGACGACGAGTGCGGCGACGGCGGCGAGTACGGCGGTGCGGCGGCGATTGCGGTGGCGCGCGGCCATGGAACGGTCCCTCCCCGTGGGCATGGTGTGGTGCGGCCACACCGACCGCATCGCGCCGGTCCGCTGCGCGGTCGGCCCGATCCGCCCGAGGGGGCCGGCGGGCGCACGGCAGGACCGTACGCCCGTACCCATAAGAACGCTAAGGGTTAACCCGTGGTTGCCTGTGAGGCTTCTTCGAGTACCGCGCGCTGGATGGCGGCGAGTTCGTCGCAGCCCGCGACGGCGAGGTCGAGCAGGGCGTTGAGTTCCTTGCGGTCGAAGGGCTCGGCCTCGGCGGTGCCCTGGACCTCGACGAATCGGCCGTCGCCGGTGCAGACGACGTTCATGTCGGTGTCGGCCTTGACGTCCTCCTCGTAGCAGAGGTCGAGGAGGGGGACGCCGCCGACGATGCCGACGGAGACGGCGGAGACCGTGCCGGTGAGCGGCTTGCGGCCGGCCTTGATGAGCTTCTTGCCCTGGGCCCAGGTGACGGCGTCGGCGAGGGCGACGTAGGCGCCGGTGATGGCCGCGGTGCGGGTGCCGCCGTCGGCCTGGAGGACGTCGCAGTCGAGGACGATGGTGTTCTCGCCGAGTGCCTTGTAGTCGATGACGGCGCGCAGCGAGCGGCCGATGAGGCGGCTGATCTCGTGGGTGCGGCCGCCGATCTTGCCGCGGACGGATTCGCGGTCGCCGCGGGTGTTGGTGGCGCGGGGGAGCATGGAGTATTCGGCGGTGACCCAGCCTTCGCCGCTGCCCTTGCGCCAGCGCGGGACGCCTTCGGTGACGGAGGCCGTGCAGAAGACCTTGGTGTCGCCGAAGGAGACGAGGACGGAGCCCTCGGCATGCTTGCTCCAGCCACGCTGGATGGTGATGGGGCGCAGCTGTTCGGGGGTGCGGCCGTCGATTCGAGACATGGTGTCGAGCCTATCCGCACAGGCGTGAGGGGCTGTCCGCCGGTGGCGGAATCAGCCCCTCACGGGTGAGCCGGAGCTCCTGAAGCGGTGTGCGGCTCGCGGTCGGCCGGGGTGGCTTCAGTCGGTTCCGTCGCTCACATCAGGTCTTCGATGTCGGCGGCGATCGGGTCGGCGTCGGTGCCGATGACGACCTGGATGGCGGTGCCCATCTTGACGACTCCGTGGGCGCCGGCGGCCTTCAGGGCGGCCTCGTCGACCAGTGAGGGGTCTTTGACCTCGGTGCGCAGGCGGGTGATGCAGCCTTCGACCTCTTCGATGTTGTCGATGCCGCCGAGCCCGGCGACGATCTTCTCAGCCTTGGTGGCCATGTCCTACTCCCTGATCCGAACCGCTTTGTCGCAGTAACCCACAGTTGGCCCAACTTCGCGAGCGGTCATGTCGTCGGTGCCGAAGGATGGCGATCACGACAGAGCGACCCGTCGCGACTGGTCTACACCAGTTGGCGGGCAGTCGCCAAACCGGCCCGCCCGGAGGACGCCCATGAGTGCCGTAAGTGACGTATCGCCGGCGCGCGCTCGCTGGCACAAGGCTTTCCAAGGGCTCCAGAAAATGGGGCGAAGTCTTCAACTGCCCATCGCGGTCCTGCCCGCCGCGGGCATCCTCAACCGGCTGGGCCAGCCGGACGTGTTCGGCGCGGACGGGCTCGGCTGGGACAACCTGTCCAAGGTGATCGGCGCGGCGGGTGGTGCGCTGCTGGACGGCTCCCTCGGGCTGCCGATGCTGTTCTGCGTCGGCGTGGCCATCGGCATGGCGAAGAAGGCGGACGGTTCCACGGCGCTGGCGGCGGTCGTCGGTTTCCTCGTCTACTACAACATCCTGCGCGCGTTTCCGAAGACCTGTCCGGGCGGGAGCGTCAAGATCGCACTGGGCTGCCAGTTGGAGGACAACTCGGTCGTCGAGTTCACGTACCAGAATCCCGGGGTGTTCGGCGGCATCGTCATCGGGCTGCTGTCGGCGTACTTCTGGCAGCACTATCACCGGACGAAGCTGGTGGACTGGCTCGGCTTCTTCAACGGGCGGCGTCTGGTGCCGATCATCATGGCGTTCGTCTCGATCGCGTTCGCCTCGCTGTGCCTGTGGGTCTGGCCGCCGATCGGTACGGCGCTGGAGAACTTCAGTGACTGGCTGGTCGGGCTGGGGGCCTGGGGTTCGGGGGTGTTCGGTCTGGCGAACCGGGCCCTGCTGGTGATCGGTCTGCACCAGTTCCTGAACGTGCCCATCTGGTTCCAGTTCGGCAGTTACACCAAGCCGGACGGTCAGGTGGTGCACGGCGACATCAACATGTTCCTGGCGGGCGACCCGAACGCGGGGCAGTTCCTCACGGGCTTCTTCCCGATCATGATGTTCGCGCTGCCGGCGGCGGCGCTGGCGATGACGCACACGGCGAAGCCGCACCGGCGCAAGGAGATCGGCGGTCTGATGCTCTCGGTGGCGCTGACGTCGTTCGTCACGGGCATCACCGAGCCGATCGAGTACTCGTTCCTGTTCATCGCGCCGCTGTTGTACGCGGTGCACGCGGTGCTCACGGGTGTGTCGATGGCGGTGAGCTGGGGACTCGGGGTGCACGACGGCTTCAGCTTCTCGGCCGGACTGATCGACTACATCATCAACTGGAACCTGGCGACGAAACCGTGGCTGATCATTCCGATCGGTCTGTGCTTCGCCGCGGTGTACTACGCGATCTTCCGGTTCGCGATCACGAAGTTCGACCTGAAGACTCCGGGGCGGGAGCCGGAGGAGGACGTGGAGGACACCACGAAGGCGTAGCCCTCCGCGCCGGTGACCGCGCGGACCGCTCCTGCGCGTTCCCCGCTCGAGGCGAAGGCCCCGGACCTGTCGGTCCGGGGCCTTCGACATGAACGGAATAGCTGACTCCGGTTATGGCCGGGGCCACAAAATTCGCACCTTCCTTATCCGGCCTTCACCGTGCTAGAAACAGGTCTACACCACTGGTGGTGTAGACCACATGGTCGCTGCCGACCTCTGTCGTACCTTCCCGTCCCCCGGCAGCGCCCAGCGCATGGAGGAACTATGAGCACCGCCACCGTCTCGGCGGCACCCGCGAAGAAGCGGGGATCCGGCCTGTTCCAGGGCCTGCAGAAGGTCGGCCGCAGCCTGCAGCTGCCGATCGCCGTGCTTCCGGCGGCGGGCATCCTGCTGCGTCTGGGAGTGCCGGACATCGCCCAGAAGCTGCACCTGCCCGACAAGGTCACGGAGGTGTTCGCCACCGCCGGTCACGCGATCTTCGACAACCTGGCCATGCTGTTCTGCATCGGTGTCGCGATCGGCTTCGCCAAGAAGGCGGACGGTTCCACCGCGCTCGCGGCCCTGGTCGGCTTCCTGGTCTACAACAAGGTGCTCGAGGCCTTCCCGGTCACCGAGGCGAAGATCCAGAAGGGCGCGGACATAGCCGCGACCTACAACAACCCCGGTGTCCTCGGCGGCATCATCATGGGTCTGCTGTCCGCCGTGCTGTGGCAGCGCTACCACCGCAAGAAGCTGGTGGACTGGCTCGGCTTCTTCAACGGCCGCCGCCTGGTGCCGATCATCATGGCGTTCGTCGGCACGGCCATGGGCGTCTTCTTCGGCCTGGTGTGGGAGCCGATCGGTCACGGCATCTCCAACTTCGGCGAGTGGATCACCGGTCTCGGCACCGTCGGAGCGGGTCTGTTCGGTCTCATCAACCGCGCGCTCATCCCGGTCGGCATGCACCAGTTCGTGAACGCCGTGTCCTGGTTCCAGATCGGCGACTTCAAGAACTCCGCGGGCACCGTGGTCCACGGTGACCTCAACCGGTTCTTCGCCGGCGACCCGAGCGCCGGAATGTTCATGTCGGGCTTCTTCCCCATCATGATGTTCGGTCTGCCGGCCGCCGCGATCGCCATCGCGCACTCCGCCCGCCCCGAGCGCCGCAAGGCCGTGATGGGCATGATGATCTCGCTGGCGCTGACCTCGTTCGTGACGGGTGTGACCGAGCCGATCGAGTTCTCGTTCATGTTCATCGCCCCACTCCTGTACGCGATCCACGCGGTGCTCACCGCCCTGTCCCTGGCGGTCACCTGGGCGCTCGGTGTCCACGCGGGCTTCACGTTCTCCGCGGGCTTCATCGACTACGCGCTCAACTGGAACCTGGCCACCAAGCCCTGGATGATCATCCCCATCGGCCTGGTGTTCGCCGCGATCTACTACGTGGTCTTCCGCTTCGCGATCACCAAGTTCAACCTCCCCACCCCGGGCCGTGAGCCCGAGGAGGAGATCGAGGACCTCACGGCGGCGTGAGCCGTCCCTCCCCATGGCCGAAGGCCCCCGGAACCGTCTGGTTCCGGGGGCCTTCGTGCACGCCAGGGCGTCAGATCTCGTACGTCGCCCCCGGTATCGCCAGATCCACCGGGCCCCGGTACGCCGAGCGGGCGTCCGTCAGGTTGGTGTCGGCGTCCGTCCACGGGGGGATGTGGGTCAGGACGAGGCGGCGGGCGCCCGCCCGGGCCGCGGTCTCGCCGGCCTCCAGGCCGTTGAGGTGGAGGCCGGGGATGTTCTCCTTGCCGTGGGTGAACGCGGCCTCGCACAGGAACAGGTCCGTGTCGCGGGCGAGTTCGTCCAGGGCCTCGGTCACCCCGGTGTCACCCGAGTACGTGAGCGACCGTCCGCCGTGCTCCACCCGGATGCCGTACGCCTCCACCGGGTGCGCCACCCGCTCGGTGTGCACGGTGAAGGGGCCGACCTCGAAGGTGGACGGCTTGACCGTGTGGAAGTCGAAGACCTCGCTCATCGAGGACGCGGACGGCGTGTCGGCGTAGGCCGTGGTCAGGCGGTGCTCGGTTCCCTCGGGTCCGTAGACGGGGAGCGGGGCGCAGCGGCCGCCGTCGTGCCGGTAGTAGCGCGCCACGAAGTAGGCGCACATGTCGATGCAGTGGTCGGCGTGCAGATGGCTCAGGAAGATCGCGTCGAGGTCGTAGAGACCGCAGTGACGCTGCAGCTCGCCGAGGGCACCGTTGCCCATGTCGAGAAGCAGCCGGAAGCCGTCGGCCTCTACGAGGTAGCTCGAGCAGGCCGATTCCGCGGACGGGAACGACCCCGAGCAGCCGACGACGGTGAGCTTCATAAAGCAGAAACCTCCGCTGGCGGGTAGCAGCTGGAAACGGGGAGGACGGGGGTCGTGCGGTCCGTCGAGCGTAAGGCGCAAAAGGTCCGGTCGCTCCTCCGCCAGGGGCTGTTGTGGGCGAACTCACCTGTGCTGTCACCGGTTCGGATGGACGTGGGAGGTGGCGTTTGGATCAGTTCGGACGGCCTCCCCGGAACCGGGAGGTGGCGCAGGGCGGGCGCGGGTACACGCGCGCCGGTACCTTCTTTGCTGTGGACACGTCCTGGTGGCTCGCGCTGGCGGCGGTGGTGCTGCTCGCGCTGGTCGCGACGCTGGTGGACGGCTGGGGGCGCCGCGGGCGCCGGCCGGCCGGGCGGACGCGTCCGCCGGGCCGGGCCCGGGGGCCCCGCCGGGGCGGGCCGCTTCCGCGGGCGGCGGAGATCTGGTGGGCGAACGTCCCCTACGAGGACGGGCCGGGGGCCAAGGACCGGCCGTGTCTGGTGCTGGTGGTGCGCGGGAAGCGGGTGACCGTCGCGAAGATCACCAGCAAGTACCACGACGAGCGGCCCGGGGTGATCCCGCTGCCCCCGGGGGCCGTGGGGGACGCCCAGGGGCGGCCGAGCTTCCTGGAGACGGACGAACTGCGCGAGGTGCCGGTCGGCGACTTCCGGCGGCGGGTCGGCGTGGTGGACCCGGTCCTGTGGGACCAGGTCCGCTACCTGGCCCGCTGAGAGGTCTCCTCGGTCCGGTGGAACGCCGAGGGGCGCGAGGACCGTCGGTCGGTCCTCGCGCCCCTCGGTGCAGCCGGTACGGACAGCCGCGGTACAGCCGGTACGGACGGTCTCGGACCGCCGGTACGGGCAGTGCGGTCGGGAACGGTCTTCGCCCGCCGGGGCCGGGCTACGCCCAGAGCTGGCCCTGCAGTGTCTCGATGGCCTCTTCCGTCGTCGCCGCCGTGTAGACGCCCGTCGACAGGTACTTCCAGCCGCCGTCCGCGACCACGAAGGCGATGTCGGCCGGCTCTCCGGCCTTGACGGCCTTGTTGCCGACACCGATCGCGGCGTGCAGCGCGGCTCCCGTGGAGACGCCCGCGAAGATGCCCTCCTGCTGGAGGAGTTCCCGGGTGCGGGTGACCGCGTCCGCCGAGCCGACGGAGAAGCGGGTGGTGAGGACCGAGGCGTCGTACAGCTCCGGTACGAAGCCCTCGTCGAGGTTGCGCAGGCCGTACACCAGGTCGTCGTAGCGCGGCTCCGCGGCGACGATCTTCACGTCCGGCTTGTGCTCGCGCAGGTAGCGGCCGACGCCCATGAGGGTGCCGGTGGTGCCGAGGCCCGCCACGAAGTGGGTGATGGACGGGAGGTCGGCGAGGATCTCCGGGCCCGTCGTGGCGTAGTGGGCGCCGGCGTTGTCCGGGTTGCCGTACTGGTAGAGCATCACCCAGTCGGGGTGCTCGGCCGAGAGTTCCTTGGCGACGCGCACGGCGGTGTTGGAGCCGCCGGCGGCCGGGCTGGGGATGATCTCGGCGCCCCACATGCCGAGGAGGTCACGGCGTTCCTGCGAGGTGTTCTCGGGCATCACGCAGACCATGCGGTAGCCCTTGAGCTTCGCCGCCATGGCCAGGGAGATGCCGGTGTTGCCGCTGGTCGGCTCCAGGATCGTGCAGCCCGGCGTCAGACGGCCGTCCTTCTCCGCCTGCTCGATCATGTGGAGGGCCGGCCGGTCCTTGACGGATCCGGTCGGGTTGCGGTCCTCCAGTTTCGCCCAGATACGGACGTCCGCGGACGGCGACAGCCGCGGCAGGCGCACCAGAGGGGTGTTGCCCACCGCGGCGAGCGGGGAGTCGTAGCGCATCGGAGACCAGGGCCCGATCAGGCCATGCCGCCGGCGACGGCCGGCAGGATGGTGACGTTGTCGCCGTCGGTCAGCTTGGTGTTGATGCCGTCGAGGAAGCGGACGTCCTCGTCGTTGAGGTAGACGTTGACGAAGCGGCGCAGCTCGCCGCCGTCCACGATCCGGGCCCGGATGCCCGCGTGACGGGTGTCGAGGTCGGTGAACAGCTCGGCAAGGGTCGCCCCGCCGCCCTCGACGGCCTTCTCGCCGTCGGTGTAGGTGCGGAGGATGGTGGGGATGCGGACCTCGATGGCCATGGTTGCGGGCTCCTGTCGGAAGGGAAGTCAGGTCGGAAGACGCGCGGCAGCGCGGGCGGGGCAGGGGTACGCCGGTTGCGGAGTCGCGGCTCTCCGGCCGTACGACGGCGGCAGGTCAGTGCGTACAGATGGCGCTCTGCAGCCTGCAGAGGTCGACGTGCAGCCGCGCCACGAGCAGCATGCCCGGCGTCTTGTCGCTCACGTCGTTCAGAACCATGAGCTCATCGTATCGATTCCCGGTACGGGCTCCGGGGTGTGATCTCGCATTCCGGACGCTTTTTGGTCGATGGGTGAGATCAGTAGCTCTCCACCACCTTGACCTCCTCCTCCGTGACCTCGCCGTCCACGATCCGGTAGGAGCGGAACTGGAAGGGGCCGGCGTCGTCGGTGTCCGCCGTGGAGACCAGCACGTAGTGCGCGCCGGGCTCGTTCGCGTAGGCGAGGTCGGTGCGGGAGGGGTACGCCTCGGTCGCGGTGTGCGAGTGGTAGATGACGACGGGCTCCTCGTCGCGGTCGTCCATCTCGCGGTAGAGCTTGAGCAGATCGCCGGAGTCGAACTCGTAGAACGTGGGCGAGCGGGCCGCGTTGAGCATCGGGATGAAGCGCTCGGGGCGGCCCGTGCCGGCGGGGCCCGCGACGACGCCGCACGCCTCGTCGGGGTGGTCCTGGCGCGCGTGGGCGACGATCTGGTCGAACAGGGCCTCGGTGATGGTCAGCATGCTGGTCAGGATAGACAGAAGGGCCGTCCCGTACCGAGGCGTGGTACGGGACGGCCCGTATGCCGGACGTCCTGAGCGGTGGCCTTGTCGGCCGGACCTCCGGTGGCGGTCAGACGGCCTTCTCGAGCTCCGGCTCGCGGCGTTCGGTGACCTGGGGGTTGCGCGCCTTGAGGACCGCCCAGCCGACGGCCAGGACGGCGGCCCAGACGGCCATCACGTACAGGCAGATACGGGATTCGGAGTCGTACGCGATCAGGCCGGTGACGAAGAGGAGGAACGCGACCGCGACGTAGCTGCACTTCGCGCCGCCCGGGGCGGGGAAGGACGAGGCGGGCAGCCGGCCGGCGTCGACCGCGCGGCGGTAGAGGATGTGGCTGACCAGGATCATCAGCCAGGTCCAGATGCCGGCCGCGGTGGCCACCGAGGTGACGTAGCCGAAGGCCTTCCCGGGAGCGACGTAGTTGAGGATCACGCCGATGCCCATGAAGAGCACGGAGACCGTGACGCCGAGCGCGGGCGTCTTGGTGGAGGACAGCTTGCCGAAGACCTTCGGGGCCTCGCCGCTCTCGGCCAGGTTCCGCAGCATGCGGCCCGTGGAGTACATGCCCGAGTTGCAGGAGGACAGGGCTGCGGTGAGGACCACGAAGTTGACGATGCCGGCGCCGGCCGGGATGCCGATCTTCGCGAAGGCCGCGACGAAGGGGCTCACGTTCGGCGCGAACTCCGTCCACTTCACGACGCAGAGGATGACCGTGAGGGCGCCGACGTAGAAGAGGGCGATGCGCCACGGGAGGGTGTTGATGGCCTTCGGGAGGGTCTTCTCGGGGTCCTCGGACTCGCCCGCGGTGACGCCGACGAGTTCGACGGCGAGGTAGGCGAACATGACGCCCTGGAGGGTCATCAGGGACGAGCCGATGCCGTTGGGGAAGAAGCCGTCGAACTGCCAGAGGTTGCCGACCGAGGCGGTGTCACCGGCGGAGCTGAAGCCGAAGGTCAGGACGCCGACACCGATGATGATCATGCCGAGCAGGGCGGTGACCTTGACCATCGAGAACCAGAACTCGATCTCCCCGAAGAGCTTCACCGAGATCAGGTTCGCCACGAACAGGACGACCAGGAAGACCAGCGCGGTCACCCATTGGTGGATCGCCGGGAACCAGTAGTGGACGTAGATCGCGGCGGCCGTGAGCTCGGCCATGCCGGTGACCACCCACATCAGCCAGTACGTCCAGCCGGTGAAGTAGCCGAAGAACGGGCCGAGGAACTCGCGGGAGTACTCCGCGAAGGAGCCCGAGACCGGACGGTAGAGCAGGAGCTCGCCGAGCGCCCGCATGATGAAGAAGATGATCACGCCCGCGAGGGCGTACATCATGATCAGGCTGGGACCGGCCTTGGCGATGTTCGCCCCGGCTCCCAGGAAGAGGCCGACGCCGATGGCGCCGCCGATCGCGATCATCTGGACCTGGCGGCTGCCGAGCCCGCGCTCGTACCCCTCTTCGGGGGCGTCGCCGCGCACGGCCTCACTGCCGTCGTGCTGTCGGCCGACCTGCGATGAGGTCATGTCTGGTGCGCCTTTCTCCATACCGGTCCGAGCCAGTGCCTCGGCTTCGAACCGGCTTCCGATCCCCCCGGACAGGTGGAGCCTGTGCCTGGCCGGCGGTCCGCCGGCTCGGTGGCGCACCCGGCGGACATGGGTGGTGTCCTGCCGGGCGGTCGTGAAGATTTATCACGGCGGCGGCGTCGATCGGTTGAGGGTGATGTTGCGCAGACCACAGGAAGAACCGGACATAACGTCGAACCGCGCCCCAAAGGACGCGGTTACGGTGACGTGATCGTTATTCGGATTTGAGCGTCCTCTGAGCGAACACTCGGGTCGGCGTGCGCGGTGACGGATCCGTACGGATCAGGGCATGAGGGTGGCGACCAGGGTCTCCTGGAGGCCGCCCAGCCAGAGGTACGCCATCACCATCGGCTTGCGCGGGTCCTCGTCGGGGAGGCGGTAGAGGAGGTCGGTGTCCTCCTCGTCGACGACGTCGAGCCGTGAACCGATGGCGAGGCGCAGGTCGTTCAGGGCGCGCAGCCACTGCTCGGACTGCGCGGCGGTCAGCTCCAGGACCGCTCCGCCGTCACCGCCGGGCGTCAGCGCGTCCAGCGAGCGGATCACCGTGAGGGCGTTCTCGCGCTTGCCGGCGCGCAGGTCGTTCTCGGTGAAGCGGCGGAACTCGGCGGAATGGGCCTGCTGCTCCTCGGCCTGTTCGGGCGTGTCGGCCTCGACGCCGGGGCCGCTGTAGGCGTCGGGGAACAGGCGCCTGAGCACCGGGTCGCTCGGCGGCTCGCTGGGGCCCTCGGCGAACAGCTCGGCGAGCGGGTCGGCGGAGGCGTTCTCCGCGGGGCCGGGACCGATGAGCTCCAGGAGCTGGACGGCGAGGGAGCGGATGATGGAGATCTCGACCTCGTCGAGCGCGACGGCCGCGCCGCCGCCGGGGAGCGGTTCGAAGTGTCCGGGCATGGAGTGAGTTCGCTACTTCCGGTCCTGCGGGCGGTCGGTTGACAGGGGGCCGGCTACTTCCGGTCCTGCTGAAGGGTGGCCCACAGACCGTAGCCGTGCATGGCCTGCACGTCGCGCTCCATCTCCTCGCGCGTGCCGCTGGAGACGACGGCCCGGCCCTTGTGATGGACGTCCATCATCAGCTTGGTGGCCTTGTCCTTGGAGTAGCCGAAGTACGTCTGGAAGACATACGTCACGTAGCTCATGAGATTGACCGGGTCGTTGTGGACGATCGTGACCCAGGGGACGTCCGGCTCGGGTACGGCGAAGACCTCCTCCGCCGACTCGGTCTTCTCGATCTCTAGAGGTGCGGGAGCCGTCACATCGCCCATGCTCCCACCAGAGGGGGTCACCCGCATAAACGGACCCCCGAACAGGGGCTCCAGGGCCCGGGAATCGCCGGTCGCGCGAGAAATCGTCAAACTGACGAAATGGGGGTACGATCCCTGCCATGAACACAGCGGACCTTGGGCTGCCGGTCGATGTGCCCTCGACGGCGCTCTTCACTGATCAGTACGAACTGACGATGCTGCAGGCCGCGCTCGCGGCCGGGACGGCCGAGCGGCGCTCGGTCTTCGAGGTCTTCACCCGCAGGCTGCCCGAGGGGCGGCGCTACGGAGTCGTCGCGGGCACCGGGCGCGTCCTGGACGCCGTCGAGAACTTCCGGTTCGACGCGGACGTCCTCGGCTTCCTGCGCGAGCGCGGGATCGTGGACGAGCCGACCCTCCGGTGGCTCGCCTCCTACCGCTTCGGCGGGGACATCTGGGGCTACCCCGAGGGCGAGGTGTACTTCCCGGGCTCGCCGCTGCTGCGGGTCGAGGGCAGCTTCGCGGAGTGCGTGCTCCTGGAGACGGTGATCCTCTCGATCCTCAACCACGACTCCGCCATCGCGGCGGCCGCCTCCCGGATGTCCTCCGCCGCGGGCGGCCGGCCGCTGATCGAGATGGGCGCCCGGCGCACCCACGAGCTGGCGGCGGTGGCCGCGTCGCGGGCCGCGTACGTCGGCGGGTTCACCAGCACCTCCGACCTGGCCGCCGGTTTCCGCTACGGCATCCCGACCGTGGGCACCTCGGCGCACGCCTTCACCCTCCTGCACGACCACGAGCGGGACGCCTTCCGGGCCCAGGTGGACTCGCTGGGCCGGGGCACCACGCTGCTCGTGGACACCTACGACGTCGCCGAGGCGGTCCGCACGGCCGTCGAGGTCGCCGGGCCCGGACTCGGCGCGGTGCGCGTCGACTCCGGCGACCTGCTGCTCGTCGCGCACCGGGTGCGCCGGCAGCTGGACGAGCTGGGCGCGACCGAGACGAAGATCGTCGTGACCTCCGACCTCGACGAGTACGCCATCGCCTCGCTCGCGGCGGCGCCCGTGGACGCGTACGGCGTCGGCACCCAGCTGGTGACGGGATCCGGCCATCCGACGTGCTCCATGGTCTACAAACTGGTCGCCCGCGCGGAGTCCGCCGACCCGAAGGCGCCGCTGGAGCCGGTGGCCAAGAAGTCCACGGGCGGCAAGACGTCCATCGGCGGCCGCAAGTGGGCCGCGCGCCGCCTGGACGGACAGGGGGTCGCGGAGGCCGAGGTCATCGGCGTCGGGCCGGTGCCCGACGGGCTGGCCGATCGGCAGCTCCTGGTCCAGCTGGTCAAGGGCGGACAGGTCCTGTCCCGCGAGCCCCTCGACGCCGTACGCGACCGGCACGTGGAGGCCCTCGCCCGGCTGCCGCTCTCGGCGACCCAGCTCTCGCGCGGCGAGCCGGTGATCCCCACCGAATACGTCTGAGATGCCCGGGACGGGTGGTGCGGGCGTTACCGGGGTGGCACCGCGCATGAACCCTCGGTGAGCGGGAATGCAACGGCAGCGTGCCCACGCGGGCCACCGAAGCCGAATACCCCCTCCCGCACCACCCCGGAATTCTCTAGGCTCGGAAGTTCAACGGCCGGGCCCGCACCCTTGTCTGCCGCACCCATAGCCGAAGGACACAGCCCATGCGCCGCGCCTTGATCGTCGTAGACGTGCAGAACGACTTCTGCGAGGGGGGCAGCCTCGCGGTGGCCGGGGGCGCCGATGTGGCCGCCGCCGTCACGGAACTGATCGGACAGGCCCCCGCCGGCTACCGGCACGTCGTGGCCACCCGCGATCTTCATATCGCCCCCGGGGGCCACTTCGCCGACAACCCCGACTTCGTGCACTCCTGGCCCGCGCACTGCGTGGCCGGCACCGAGGGGGTGGGCTTCCACCCGAACTTCGCCCCGGCCGTCGCCTCCGGCGCGGTCGACGCGGTCTTCGACAAGGGCGCCTACGCGGCGGCGTACAGCGGCTTCGAGGGCGCCGACGAGAACGGGCTGGCGCTGGGCGACTGGCTGCGCGCCCGCGAGATCGGCGAGGTGGACGTGGTCGGCATCGCGACCGACCACTGCGTGAAGGCCACCGCCCTGGACGCGGCGCGGCAGGGCTTCCGCACGACCGTCCTGCTGGACCTGACGGCCGGAGTGGCGGAGGAGACGACGCAGCGGGCGCTGGAGGAACTGCGAGCCGCCGGGGTCGAGCTCACGGGCAAGCCCGTGGTCTAGGGAGGCCGCGGCCGGTCACACCGAGCCACGGCCCGTCGCGTCGAGCGACGCCGGGCCGTGCCCGGGCCCGCCCGCCCGGCCCGCCCGCGCGGTCACGGCTGGAGTGCCGGCCACGGTCACGGCCGGAGTGCCGACTGCGGTCACGGCCGGAGTGCCGACTGCGGTCACGGCTGAGGTGCCGGGCGTCTGAGCAGGGTCCTGACCGGGTGCCACAGCTCCTGGGGCAGCTCGTGGACGCCGTTCTCGGGGGCCGTGCGCCATATGAGCCCGTCGGGATGGTGCAGGACGGCCGTGATCTCGTCGGGGGTCGGCGGGGACCCGTTGCCCCGCAGGTAGACCGCCCGCAGGCCGAGGTTCCGCAGCCGTGTCAGGGCGCGGGCACGGTTCGGGGCGACGACCAGGAACCGCACGCAGCCGCCCGCCGGACCTGCCGGGCTGGGCAGGTTCAGCGCCACGACGACGCTGCCGTTGGGCAGTCTGCAGAAACCTCCTGCGGCCATGCGGTCACACCCCCGTGTGAGTCGGTGTCGATGCCGGTGTCAATAAGCCGGGCACAGGACGCACCTAAACACGATCGGCGGCAACCCGCCAGGGGTTGCCGCCGATACGCTTCTGACCTGCGGAAATGCTGTTACTTCACCGCGGGGCCGACCTTGAGGGAGATCGTGGAGCCATCCTTGGCCTGCTTGACGATCTCGATCTTGGTGTTGGTGTCAGTGACCTTGACGCCGCCGGTCGGGTTCCGGTTGTCGTAGTAGTCGCTGGTGTGGTCGTTGAAGACCGACACGCCCTTCGACGACGGGATCTTCGTGGCGACGTCCGCGCTGTGCAGCGTGATACCGCTCGTGCGGTACAGGCTGAACGGGGAGTCGTAGGCCTGGATGCGGTTGCGCATCAGCGTGCCGTTGTCCCACCACAGGGCCTTCGGGTGCGAGTCGACCGGAAGCGCGAGGCCGACGCCGGGGTGCTCGCTGGTGTTGTTGTCCGCCTGCGAGGTGTCCCACTTCCAGATCAACAGGCCGGTCTGGTACGGGTAGTGCTCCACCCAGTCCGGACGGGTCGTCGAGAAGCCGAAGTTGTACGGGCCGACCTTGAGGGTCTTGTCGTACGAGACGTACTGGCGGTTCTCCGCGAGGTAGTACTGCGCGTAGTTCTTGGTGAACGAGGCGCCGATGCGGGAGAAGCCGGTGGCGGTCCAGTCGGCGTCGGCCGTCTCGGCGTTGTCCGAGAAGAGCGCGGCGCCGTCGGCGATCACGCTGATCTCGTCGGCCGCGAAGCCCTTGAGCGCCACACCGCCGTCGCTCTGGTAGCGGAAGCGGATGTCGATCTTCTTGCCCGCGTAGGCGTCGAGCGGGTACACCAGCTTCTTGTACGCGTCGACCGTGCCGGTGAGGACCGGCTTGTCGCTGCCGTCGCGCGGGATGGCGGCGCCGTCCACCGTGCCGTCCAGGGCGGTCCAGTTGGCGCCGCCGTCGGTCGAGACCTCGGTGTAGAGGTAGTCGTAGTTCGCCTCGATGTCGTACCAGCCGTCGAGGGTCAGCTTCGCCGACGTCTTGCCCGTGAGGTCCACGGACCGGGTCAGCGTGTTCTTCAGGTTGTCACCGCTGCCGCTCCACCACTGGGACGAGCCCTGCGCGGGGTTGACGACCGTGGTCGTGACGGCCTTGTCCGGCAGGTTGACGACGAGCGCCTGCTTGTTCCAGGTGTTGTACTCGGCGACGCCCAGCTTGTGCGTGGACTGCTTGCCGGCCTTGGCGGTGTCGTAGTTCAGCCAGCCCAGCTGCAGCTTGTCCCAGGCGTTGAAGTCGCCCGGGAGGTCGCCGATGGACTGCTTGCCGGTGCCGAGCCACGAACCGGAGGACATCAGGGTCCAGAAACCGGTGGAGTTGTCGCCGCCGGCGGTGTCGTAGTGGTCCGGCAGACCGAGGTCGTGGCCGTACTCGTGGGCGAAGACGCCGAGTCCGCCGTTCTCCGGCTGGATGGTGTAGTCGCCGACCCAGATGCCGGTGTCGCCGATCTGCGCGCCGCCGAGCTTGTTGCCCGCGGGGCCCGTGGCGCCGGCGTCGGTGCCGAAGGCGTACCAGCGGTGGGCCCAGATCGCGTCGGTGCCCTGGGCGCCGCCGCCCGCGGACTCGTCCTCACCGGCGTGCACGATCTGGAAGTGGTCGATGTAACCGTCGGGCTCGTTGAAGTTGCCGTCGCCGTCGTAGTCGTAGCGGTCCCACTGGTCGAACTGGGCCAGGTCCGCCTTGATGGCCGCGTCGGTCTTGCCGGCCGCCTTCTGCTGGGCGACCCAGGCGGTGACGCCGTCGCTGACGACGTTCCACACGCTCGGGCAGTTCTTGCTGCCGCAGGCGTTGTTGCCGTAACGGGCTTCGTTGTAAGGAACCTTGACCCAGTCGGCGACCTCGCCGTCCACCGAGTAGCGGCCCGAGGACTGCGCCTCGTAGAACTTCTTCATCGACTCGGTGTTCTTGCCGGTGCCGAAGTAGAGGTCCTGGAAATGCTTCTGGTTGTAATCCGCCTGCCAGGCCGTGCTGTTGTCCTTCGCACGGTCCGGCGCGGCTATCTGGTTGTGCGAAGGCCCGGCGGTGCCACCGAACTTGGGGTCCGTCTTGTCGCCGAACTCCACCAGGATCGTGAAGATCTTGTCGGTCTTCTCGCGGCCGAGCTCGACGTACTTGGAGTCGCCCTTCTTGCTCTTCAGCTGGACGACGTGCGAACCGTGACGGTTCTGCACCTTGGCGCCGCCGGAGATGACCTGGTTCAGCGCCTCCTGGCGCTGGGCGTTCTGGGTCTTGCTCAGCGGGCCGTCGAGGTCGTGGTCGACCGTGTTCCTGACCGGCTGCGGGTCGTGGCGGTCCACGACGGGTGACGCTGCGGCCGAGTCGGCCTGCGCCACGGCGTACGTCGAGAACGTGGCGGTGGCCGCCGCGAGGGCGACGCCCACCGCGGCTGCTCTGAACGTCCATGGTCTGTTGGTCACTTGATGTCCTCCCCCGCGCACGTTCACGCGGAGGGGGTTCCGGGTCATGGAGGTCCGCGCGCGTCTACGCGATTCAAGTGACGACATTGGACCGGAGTTACCAAAGAAAAAACAGATCTTGACTTGAACCTGGCAAGTGCATTATGCGGAGCGTGCGTTCGGAATCCGGACGCCCCCGAAACCCCTCGACCGGCGCGCCGTCACGCCCACTTGAGGGACGCGATGACTCCGTGCGCCCCCTGTGCACCGGCACCGTGGGTAAGGTCACGCTTACCGGACGTTCCACTCGGGCATGCAGGCGAATAGAGTCGATTGGCGAAGCGTCGGAAGCCGGCGGACAGCCACGTCGACACCGTTGTCTCACCCCCGACATCTATCCGCACCCTCCCCCATCGCGAGAGGCCCCGGGGGGAGAACCCCCATCCGAGGACACGATTGCCATGCCTCGTCCGACCGCCGCACAGCTCGCCTACGGTTCCTGCACCGTGATCTTCTCCACACTCGCCATGCTGCTGCTGTCACAGACGAGTTCGAGTCTGGGGATCGTGCTGATCGCCCTCTCGGCACTCGCTCTCGGACTGCTGGTGGCCATGACGGTCCCGCTGCCGAAGTCCGCACCGGCCGCCGCCACCGCCGTCGTCCACGAGCGAGTACCGGCGCAGCGCGAGACCGCTTCCGTGTCCGCCTCCGCCTCCTCCGCGCCCGAGCCGGTGCGCGAACCCGCGGGGCCCTGAAGTCGCGTACCCGAGCCTGCGCGCCCCGGTTCCCCAGCGGACCGGTGGACCGCCGGCACCCCGGACGCCACGACCTCGTGTCTGAACGGCGGGCCCGTGAACCACGGACCCGCCGTCGTGGTGTGCGCTCCAGTCGTACGAGCCGGCCGCCGGCCCCGTCCGGGCCACCGCCGGGACCCGCCGTAGTCCCGCAGCCGTCAGCCGGTGTCGACCACCACCGTCTTGGCCGCCTTGTCGTGCAGGCCCTGCTTGTAGGGCTTGTCGAAGAAGCTCCAGCCGCCCGCGATGGCCGTCCAGACGCAGGCGCAGCAGAACGCGAACGGGATCCACAGGACCAGGGCGCGGACCAGGGAGGTCTGCACGGAGGGGGTCGAACCGTTGTCGAGGTTGGCGACCCGGTGGTTGAACAGCCGCTTGCCGAGGGTCTGGCCCGTCTTGCTGATCATCACGGTGTCGTAGGAGACGTAGAGCACGGCGGCCACCAGGGACTGCCCGAGCGACTTGCTGAACTCGATCTTGTTCGAGTCCATGTTGTACTCGGTGACCCCGAACGCCCAGGACAGCAGCCACACCACGATGCCCACGAGGATCATGTCCAGGATCCTGGCCAGCACCCGTTTCCCGCTGTCCGCGAGCGGCGGCATGCCGGCGAGCGGATCGCCGCCGTACGGGCCGCCACCGCCGTAGGGGTCGCCGCCTCCCGGGTACGGACCTCCGCCTTCGCCGTAGGGACCGCCGCCGAACGGGGGCGGCTCGCTGCCGTAGGGCGGGGTCCGGTCCCCGGACGAGGGCGGCGGTCCGTAGGGGGAACCGCCCCCGGACGGAGGCGGCGGGTCGTACGGGGAGCCCGCGCCCTCACCCGGCGGGGGCTGTTTCCTGAACGGGTCGTCGTCCGGTGGCCGGTCGGGGCCCGAAGGCGGCGGTTCGCTGCTCATGGCCCGAGTCGACCGCGAACCCCCTGGCTCCGCATCCGGCGAAGGGCCGTCCGGGGGACGGGATTACCGGGCCGGCCCCGCCACGAACGTGTGTGCCGCCTTGTCGTGCCAGCACTGGTTCCAGGGCCTGTCGAACAGGCACCACAGGACACCGACGAAACCGACGAGCAGCAGGCACGGCACGGTGAGGACCAGCCAGCGGAGCAGGGCCCGTCCGAAGGCCGGTGGTTCGTGACCCTCGATGTCGTGGACCTCGATGCCGCACAGCTTCTTGCCCGCGGTGCGGCCCCACTTGGCGGTGGGCAGGACTTCGTAGAGGACGCCGAAGACGAGCAGGACGGCGAGGACGGCGCCGAGGCAGGAGGCGGTCGTGCCGTCGAGGAGCCAGACGGTGACCTTCTCCCCCGACAGCTCGGCCGTGTCGATCTTCTCGTTGATGTGGTCGACCGCTCTGGTGCCCAGCGGCACGGCGGCCGCCGCGGTGACGCCGCCGATGACGAGGGTGTCCACCAGCCGGGCGGCCAGCCGTCGGCCGAGGCCGGACGGTCGGGCCGCCGCCTGCCGGCGTGCGGCCGCCTGGAACGGGTCGTCGACCGGCGGCTTCCACGGAGGGATCCGCGTTCCGTCCTCGGCCGGATCGCCCGCGAGCTGGTGCACCTGCTGGGCCCAGGAGGGCTGACCGCCGCCGGCTCCGGAAGCCACGGGGGCGGAGCCGCCGGGCTGTTGGGGGACGGTGGGGGCGGGAGCGGACGCCCGGGCGGCAGCGCCCGGGAAGGAGTCCTGAGCGGGGCTCTGTGCGACACCCGGGACAGGGCTCTGTGCGGCACCAGGAGCGGGGCTCTGTGCTGCCGGTCCCGCTTCGAAGCCGTCCGGCCCGGCGCCGGGGCCGCCTCCGGGCGACGCGGTGGACTCGGTGAACGGGACGGCCGGGCGGAGTGGAGGCGCCGGGCTCGGCGCGGCCGACCCGGTTCCCCCTCGAGCGGCGGACGCGGCGGACGGACCGGGTGCGGCCGTCGGGCCCGACGCGGCGGACACGCCCGGCGCACTCGCCGGACCCGTGCCCCCGCCCTGCCGCTCCGTACGCGGGGAGGGCGCACGGAACGCCGTGTCGCCTCCGCCGGGAACGGGGTCCGATCCGCCGGCGGTGACGGCCGGATGTCCGGCTCCGGACGGCCCGGCGCCCGCCGAGGCTCCGGCCCCGGGTCCGCCCCAGGCGTCCGCTCCGCCCGAACTCCCGTCACTCGTCAGGCTCGTACCGCCGGTGCCTTCCGGGCCCTCGGGTCCCGTGGAGGGCACCGGACCCGAGGGTCGGCGGAAGACCACGGACCCCGCGGACGCCGGGGGCCGGACGGTGGTGCCGAAGTCGGCGGGCGGGATCGTCGTCGTGCCGTCCGTGCGCGCCGACGCCCCGTCGGGCCGGCTCACCGGGTCGGCGGGTCCCGCGGCACGCGGGTCACGCGGGCCGGACCCCTGGGGCGCGCCCCAGGACACCCGGCGGTCCTGGTCACCGCCGAAGCCCGATTGCCGGGAGCGGTCCGCGCCCCACGAGGCGGCGGGTTCGGGCCGGCTGCCGTGCTGGGACTCGGCCGGGGCGGGGGTGGGTTCGGGCCGAGGGGGCTGCGGGTCCTCGTCGAAGAAGTGCGGGCCCGTCTCCTCCGCGGTGGGGATGCCCGTCCGGCCGCGGGAAGCCGGGGACTCGGGGGACGACGCCGGAGCGGGCACCTGCTGCGCGGGGCGCACGCCGGCAGGCGGGGCGAGCGCCTCGCCTGCCGACGGCGCGGGTCGGCTCGTGCCCGGCACCCAGGCGGCGCCGTTCCAGTACCGGACGTATCCGGGAATGGAGGGGTCCGGGTAATACCCTTCGCGGGGCGTGTCGTCACCAGGGGCCGGGGTTGGGGCGCTCATGTCCGTCGTCCCGTATCTGCTCGGGGATCGTGTGCGAGGTCCACATCTATCAGAACGGCGCACGCGTCACGGCCGGTCCCGCCGTACTCACTCCTTTCGGGCAAGGTTCCTCCTCCCGCGCGCGACCGGACGTCCGAGGCTGTACACCATGGGCCCGCGGCGGGCGGGAAAGAATTCTCCGAACCCGCGTAATGGCCGCGGCGCGAGGCGCTCTCCACTCGTACGAGCCCGTCCTCGGGTGCCCGTACGACGAAAGGGAGCGCATCGACATGTACACCGTGGTGGAACGCGAACTGGAGCTTCATCTCGTCCTGTCGCCCGAACACAGCATCCCGGTACCGGCGCGCCTGAGCTACCGCACCGACGACCCGTACGCCGTCCGCATCGTCTTCCACATCGGATCCGACCATCCCGTCAGCTGGACCTTCGCCCGTGAGCTGCTCGTCGAGGGGGTGTTCCGGCCGTGCGGCCACGGCGACGTGCGGGTGTGGCCGACGAAGGTCGGCGGCCGGAGCGTCGTCCTGATGGCGCTGAACTCGCCGGACGGGGACGCGCTGCTCGAAGCGCCCGCCACGCAGGTCACCGCCTGGCTGGAGCGCACCCTGAGGGCGGTCCCCCCGGGTACCGAGGCCGGGCGGCTCGGCATCGACGCCGGCCTGGCCGAGCTGCTCGCGCCGTCCCCGAGGCTCTCGGCCTCGCTCGACCCGGGAGGAGCCCCGTCGCCCGACGATCTGTGGCTGCGCGACCCGTGGCCGTCGGACGAGTCGACGGACAGCGAGCAGTCCTGACGGGCTTGTCGACGGCGAGCGGTCCTGACGGGCCGGTGGACGACCGGCCCCGGACCTCAGAACAGCTTGCCCGGGTTCAGCAGGCCCAGCGGGTCGAAGGCCGCCTTGACCGCCCGCTGCATCTCCACGCCCACCGGACCGATCTCGCGGGCCAGCCACTCCTTCTTCAGCACGCCCACACCGTGCTCACCGGTGATCGTGCCGCCGAGTTCCAGTCCGAGGGCCATGATCTCGTCGAAGGACTCGCGGGCGCGCCGGGACTCGTCGGGATCGGTTGCGTCGAAGCAGACGGTGGGGTGCGTGTTGCCGTCGCCCGCGTGGGCGCACACACCGATGGTGAGGGCGTACTTCTCGGCGACGCGCTCGATGCCGTCGAGCATGTCGCCGAGCCGCGAGCGCGGCACACACACGTCGTCGATCATCGTGGTGCCCTTGACCGCCTCCAGTGCGGTGAGCGACAACCGCCTTGCCTGGAGCAGGAGTTCGGACTCGGCGGCGTCCTCGGCGGGGACGACCTGGGTCGCGCCGGCGGCCTCGCAGAGTGCGCCCACGAGGGCGAGGTCGGCCGCCGGGTCGTGGCTGTCGAAGGCGGCGAGCAGCAGCGCCTCCGTGGTCTCCGGGAGACCCATGTGCGCGAGGTCGTTGACGGCCTTGACGGTCGTACGGTCCATCAGTTCGAGCAGGGACGGGACATGACCGCCCTCCATGATCTTGCAGACGGCGTCGCAGGCGGCCCGCGCCGAGCCGAACTCGGCCGCCAGCACGAGCTGTCGGGGCGGCTGCGGCTTCAGCGCCAGGACCGCCCGCACGACGATGCCGAGCGATCCCTCGGAGCCCACGAACAGGCGGGTGAGGTCGTAGCCGGCGACGCCCTTGGCGGTCCTGCGCCCGGTGGACATCAGGCGTCCGTCGGCGAGGACGACGTCGAGGCCGAGGACGTACTCGGCCGTCACCCCGTACTTCACGCAGCACAGGCCGCCGGAGGCCGTGCCGATGTTGCCGCCGATGGTGCACGTCTCCCAGCTGGAGGGGTCCGGCGGGTAGTACAGGCCGTGTTCGCCCACGGCGCGGGAGAGCACCGCGTTGACGACGCCGGGTTCGACGACGGCGATGCGGTCGACCGGGTTGATCTCCAGGATGCGGTCCATCCTCACCAGGGACAGCACCACACAGCCGTCGCTGGCGTTGGCCGCTCCGGACAGGCCGGTGCGGGCGCCCTGCGGGACGACGGGGACGCGCAGTTCGGTCGCGACGCGCATGACGTGCTGGACCTGCTCGACCGTGCGCGGCAGGACGACCACGGCGGGTGTGCCCGCCTCGCAGAAGCTCGCCATGTCGTTGGCGTAGGAGGCCGTGACGTCCGGGTCGGTGAGGACGGCCTCGGCCGGCAGGCCGCTCAGCAGACGGTCGAGGAGGCTGCCGGTCGCTGCCGTGTCCTCGTCGTGCGGGGCTTCGATACGGCTCATGATCACAGGTTCGCACCCGGGGCCATCGGTGTGAACCCCATCCGCGCGACGCTTCGCGTGCCGCGGCCCGGTCTTCGTATTGACGCACAGTGAGCCGCATGGAGATCGAAGAGCGACAGCCGGCGCCCGTCGGCTCCGGGCGCGCGGCGCCGCCCGGCCGACGGCCCGAGGAGCCCGCCGGCGAGCGGTCCCCGGCGCCCTCCGGTCCACGCCGCTCCCCGCTCACGCGTCGTCGCTCGCTGATCGCGGCGGCGGCCGGCTGTGCCGTGCTCGGCGGTGTGCTGGTGCTGTCCTCGCCGGACCGGAGCGGGGCGCCGCGGCCCGCGCCGGGTCCGGTGGCGCGGGCGGTGAGCGCGGTGGAAGCCGGAGTGCCCGCGGCGCTGCCCGATCTCGCCGCGCTCATCGACGACCGGGAGGCCCGGGTGCGGGCCCGTCCGCGGGACGACGTGTCGTGGGCGGAGCTCGGCCTCGCGTACACGGAGCGGGCGCGGCGGACGGCGGCGGTCGCGTACTACCCGAAGGCGGAGAAGGCGCTGCGCACCTCGCTGCGGGTGCGGCCCGAGGGCAATGCGGCGGCGCTGGAGGGGCTCGCCTCCCTCGCCGACGCGCGGGGCGACTTCCGGGCCGCGAAGCGGTGGGGCGAGGCCGCGTCGAGGCTGGCGCCGAAGCGGTGGACGACGTATCCGGCGCTCATCGACGCGTACACCGGGCTCGGTGACCACAAGGCCGTGGACAAGACCCTCGCCCGACTGTCGGCCCTGCGTTCCGGCCCGGCGGCGCAGGCCGTCACGGCGCGCGTGTACCGGGACCGCGGCCGGCGCGAGGACGCGGCGGCGGTGCTCTCGGACGCCGCGGCGGGTGCTGCCACTCCGTCCGGACAGGCGGCCTTCCTCGTGCAGGCCGGGGATCTCGCGTGGGAACGCGGCGACGTCCAGGAGTCCCTGGAGCACTACCGGGCGGCGGCGGACGCGGACGCCGACGCGTACGACGCGCAGGCCGGGCAGGGGCGCGCGCTGGCGGCGCTGGGGCGCACGGCGGAGGCGCTGCGCGCGTACCGGGCGGCGCTCGCGAAGCGGCCCGAACCGCGTTACGCGCTGGAGCTGGGCGAGCTGTACGACAAGCTCCGGCTCGGCGCGGACGCGCGGGCGCAGTACGACCTGCTGCGGGATCTGGTGCGGCGGGACGGCGCCGCGGGCGTGGACGACGAACCGGTCGCCGGGCTCTTCGAGGCGGATCACGGCGACCCGCAGGCCGCGGTACGGGCGCTGCGCGCGGAATGGCGGCGGCAGCCCGGCATCGCGGTGGCGGACGCGCTGGGCTGGGCGCTGCACCGCGCCGGGAGTGACGAGGAGGCGCTCGGCTTCGCGGTGCGGGCCACGGACAAGGAGCACGGGGGCGGTGTGCGCAGTGCGCTGTACGCCTACCACCGGGGGCAGATCGAGCGTGATCTGGGGCTGTCCGGTCCGGCCCGCCGGCATCTCTCCGAGGCGCTGCGGATCAACCCGTACTTCTCGCCGCTGCTGGTGCCCGCGGCTCAGGAGGCTCTGGCGGCGCTGGGCGAGCCGCCGGCCGGGGGCCCGCCGCAGGAGTCGGGGGACTCCGGGGACTTCGGGAACTCCGGGGACTTCGGGAACTCCGGGGACTTCGGGAACTCCGGGAACTCCGGGAACTCCGGGAACTCCGGGAACTCCGGGAACTCCGGGAACTCCGGGAACTCCGGGAACTCCGGGGACTCCGGGGACTCGCAGAGGTCGGAGGGTTCGACGGGGCCGGAGGGGTCCGCCCGCTCCGAGCACTCCACCCAGCCCGGTCAGCCCGGTCGGCCCGCCCAACCCGGTCGGCCCGATCCGGCCGGTCGGCCCGGGGAGTCCGGTCCGTCCGAGGGCTCCGGCGACGCGGCGGGGGCGACGGGCGCGGCCGGGCCTTCGGGGGCGGCGGGGACATCGGGGCAGGCCCCGTCACCCGGCTCCCCCGGCCCGGCGGTCCCGCCGGAACAGCCCGCGGCGCGGTGAACTCCCGAGCGGGCAAGTCCGGCGAGCTCCTCGACGGACGAGTCCGGTGGACACCGTGCGGGCGTCCACCGGACTCACCGGGACCGTCGGGCCGCCGTCAGGGACGGCCCGTTCCACGGTCTCAGAGGTTGCCGCGCTTCTCCTGCTCGCGCTCGATCGCCTCGAACAGGGCCTTGAAGTTGCCCTTGCCGAAGCCCATCGAGCCGTGCCGCTCGATGATCTCGAAGAAGACGGTCGGACGGTCCTGGACCGGCTTGGTGAAGATCTGGAGCAGGTAGCCGTCCTCGTCGCGGTCGGCGAGGATCTTCTGCTCGCGCAGGGTCTCGACGGGGACCCGGGTGTCGCCGACCCACTCGCCGAGCGTGTCGTAGTACGAGTCCGGGGTGTCGAGGAACTGGACGCCGGCCGCGCGCATGGTGCGTACGGTCGCGACGATGTCGTTCGTGTTCAGCGCGATGTGCTGGACGCCCGCGCCGCCGTAGAACTCCAGGTACTCGTCGATCTGGGACTTCTTCTTGGCGATGGCGGGCTCGTTGATCGGGAACTTGACCTTGAGCGTGCCGTCGGCCACGACCTTCGACATCAGCGCGCTGTACTCGGTCGCGATGTCGTCGCCCACGAACTCCTTCATGTTCGTGAAGCCCATGACCTTGTTGTAGAAGCCGACCCACTCGTTCATCCGGCCGAGCTCGACGTTGCCCACACAGTGGTCGATGGCCTGGAAGGTGCGCTGGGCGGGCGGCTCGACGATCGGGGCGGCGGCCACGTAACCGGGCAGGTAGGGGCCCTCGTAGCCGCGCCGCTCGACGAGCGTGTGGCGGGTCTTGCCGTACGTGGCGATCGCGGCGAGGACGACCGTGCCGTTCTCGTCCTTCAGCTCGTACGGCTCGGCGATCGAGCGGGCGCCGTGCTCGACGGCGTACGCGTGGGCGGCGCGGGCGTCCGGGACCTCGATGGCGAGGTCGACGACGCCGTCGCCGTGCTCCGCCACGTGCTCGGCCAGGAAGTGGCCCCAGGTGGTGGCGGGCTTGATCACCGAGGTGAACACGAAGCGCGCCGAGCCGTTCTCGAGGACGTACGACGCCGTCTCGCGGCTGCCGTTCTCCGGTCCGGAGTACGCGACGAGCCGCATGCCGAAGGCCGTGGAGTAGTAGTGGGCGGCCTGCTTGGCGTTGCCGACGGCGAAGACGACCGCGTCCATTCCCTTGACCGGGAAGGGATCGGCCTGCCGGGCGGTGTCGGGAGTGTCGTGTGTGGTCTGCGTCATGGCCGCAGGCTCCCTCCGTTCCGCAAGGTGCGCAATAGTTCGCCTGTCAGCTGAACAATGTGTGCAGCGAGAGGCCCGAACGGCCGGGCTTTCTGTACATGATGACCATCTCGGAGGCTCCCATGGCGATCGATCATCTGGACGGGCGGCTGCTCGTGCTGCTGGCGAAGGAGCCGCGCATCGGGGTCCTGGAGATGTCACGGCGGCTCGGGGTGGCCCGGGGGACGGTGCAGGCCCGGCTGGACCGCCTCCAGTCGAACGGAGTCATCCGGGGCTTCGGTCCGCAGGTCGACCCGGCCGCGCTCGGCTATCCGGTCACGGCGTTCGCCACGCTCCAGATCCGGCAGGGACAGGGCGCGGACGTACGCGCCCACCTGACGACCGTGCCGGAGGTGCTGGAACTGCACACGACGACCGGCAGCGGGGACATGCTGTGCCGGCTCGTGGCCCGCTCCAACGCCGATCTCCAGCGCGTGATCGACCGGGTCGTCGGTTTCGACGGCATCGTCCGGGCCTCCACGGCGATCGTCATGGAGAACCCGGTCCCCTTGCGGATCATCCCGCTCGTGGAACAGGCGGCGGCCGAGCGCTGAACCGAGGAGCGGTTCGCACGGCGGGGCGAACGGGCGTACAGGGGCGGCGACTTCACCGCCGCGGCCGGACCGGCGGACCCGGCGGCGAGTTACAAAGAAACCCTTGCAACGGATTCTTTGCAACACTATCTTTGTACGCATGACGGAGCAGCCACCGCTTCCCCCGGAAGCACCCCTCCCGCCGCAGCCACCGCCGCCTCCCCCGCCACCCGAGCCCCCGCAGCACCGCCGTCTCGACGCCCGCTCGCTGCGCGGGATCGCCCACCCTCTGCGCATGGAGCTGCTGAGCAGCCTGCGCCAGAAGGGACCGGCCACCGCCTCGATGCTCGCCGAGCGGCTGGGCGAGTCCAGCGGAGCGACCAGCTACCACCTGCGCCAGCTCGCCGCGCACGGCTTCGTGGAGGACGCCCCCGAGCGGGGCAAGGGGCGCGAGCGCTGGTGGCAGGCCGTGCACCAGGGCCTGGACTTCGGCGAGGACCTGCTCAGCAACCCCGATCCGGCGGTGCGCGGGGCGGCCGACGTGTTCCTGCACGAGGTGGCCACCACCCACGCCCGCGAGCTGTCGACCTGGCTGGGCACCCGGGACGACTGGTCGGACCAGTGGACCCTCGCCAGCGACATGAGCGACTTCACGATCCGGCTGACATCGGCGCAGGCCAAGGAACTCATCAAGAAGATGCACGACCTGCTCGACAGCTACTGCGCTCTCGAACGCCCCGAGGACGACCCCGAGGCGGAACAAGTTCGCTTCCACACGCACGTGTTCCCGCAATCCTCGGACTGATCCGGGCCGGTTCGGGCCGGCCCGAACCGGCCCGGATCGGCCGGACCGGACGGCTCGCACCGCCCGCCCGGCTCGCACGGACCGTTCGCACCGCTCGGCCCGCACGACCACCCCGGCACGACCACCCCGGCTCGATCACACCGAAGAGAGGTCACTCCGATGCATCCCGAAACCCGTCTCCAGCTCCAGCACGTCCGCGCCGCCGACCTGCGTGCGGAGGCGGACGCGTACCGGATCGCCGCCGAGACGAAGAGCCCGGGCCGGCTGCGCGCCCGCGTCGGCTGGACCCTGGTGGAGGTCGGTCTGCGGCTGGCGTCCGCGCCGAGGGCGGCCGTCGCCGCCTGCTGACAGGCCGCGCCACCGGCGGTCGACAGGTCCGGCCGGCAACCGACGACCGACAGGTCCGCCCGCTAGCAGCTCGGAACCGAGCCCTTGTTCCTCTCCAGGGCCACGAGCGCGTTCACCGCTCCTTCGAGGCTGGTCACGGGGATCAGCCGGAGGTTCTTCGGCAGCTCCGCCTTGGCGTCCGAGCACTCCGCCTTCGGCACCAGGAACACGGTCGCACCGTCACGGTGGGCCGCCTGGGTCTTGAGGCTCACCCCGCCGACCGCTCCGACCTTGCCGTCGGCGTCGATCGTCCCCGTACCCGCGATGACACGGCCGCCCGTCAGGTCGCCCCCGCTGCCGTCTCCGTCCAGCTTGTCGACGATCCCGAGCGAGAAGAGGAGTCCGGCGCTCGGTCCGCCGACGTCGGCGAGCTTGAGCGTGACCTTCACGTCGCCCTTCTCGTGCAGATACCCGAGGGCCGCCTCGGTGGCGGCGTCCTGGGACTGCTTCATCTCGTTCGCGTTGTGCTGCTCGATCTCCTTGACGCTGCCGCCGCTCGGATAGACCGAGTCGCGGGGCATCACGGCCTTGTCCGTGGCGAACCAGGCGCTGAGCACGTCGCCGAGGGAGACGTTCGCGTCCGGGCCGGTGGCCTCGATCGTCGTCATCCGCAGCTGGCCGCTGGTGTTGCGGGTGGGCGCCCCGCTGATGGTGATCACCGGCTCGCCCTTGTTCTCGCCGAGGACGTTCGCCGTCAGGCCGGGCTGCGCCAGGGAGAACGGCAGCGGCGCGAACACCGCCGTGGCGAGCAGAGCCACGACGGGGAGGGCGCAGACGGCGACGGCTTTGGGGCGCGTGAGGCGAGAGAGCACGGGGTCAATCTAACGTCACCGCCCGGCGGAGCCTCCGTACAGGTCCCTCGGCCTCCGTCCTCGGTCCCCACCCCGGCTGCCGCACGGACCGCACGCGGCCTCGTACGGACCGGACGCGGCCTCTACGGATCGCACGCGGCCCCGTACGGACCGGACGGCCCGGTCCGGCGCAGGACGTCCGCCGCCTCAGCGCAGGGCGTCCGCCACCTCTCGGGCCGCGTCGACCACACGCGGGCCGACCCGCTCCGGTACAGCGTCCGCCAGCATGACCACTCCCACGCTGCCCTCGACCCCCGTCACCCCGATCAGCGGTGCCGCGGCCCCGCACGCGCCCGCCTCCAACTCGCCGTGGGTGAGCGTGTATCCGGGCTCCTCCACCGGCGTCCGGCGGGCGGCGAGGATCGCGCGGCCCGCGGCTCCCCGGTCCAGGGCGTGCCGGAAACCGGCGCGGTAGGCCACGTGATAGTCCGTCCAGGTCGGCTCGACGACGGCGACGGCGAGCGCCTCCGTCCCGTCGACCAGCGTCAGATGGGCCGTCGCGCCTATGTCCTCGGCCAGCGCCCGCAGTGCGGGCAGCGCGGCCTCGCGGACCAGCGGATGCACCTGGCGGCCCAGGCGCAGCACGCCGAGCCCGACCCGGGCACGGCCGCCCAGATCACGGCGTACGAGAGCGTGCTGCTCCAGTGTGGCGAGCAACCGGTACACCACGGTCCGGTTGACGCCCAGCTTGTTCGAGAGCTCGGTGACGGTCAGCCCGTGATCGGTGTCGGCGAGCAGCTTGAGGACACGCAGTCCCCGGTCGAGCGTCTGAGAGGTCTCCGCGGTCACGACGCCCACTCCTTAGTGGTGAGGTCGACGGCCCCTTCACGGCGGATGCGGCACCGAGTCCCGTCGGCGACGCGCTTCAGAGGCCGCCGGTCGGCCGACGCCCCGGGTTCTTCCCGGGCCGAAAGGGCTTCACGGCTGCGCTCCGCGGCGGCGCTGCCACGGGGCGTGTGCGTAGCCGGACAGTAGCGAGCCGGTCCGCTCAGCGGAAGTCTCCGTCCAGAATCCGGGCATCCGCGGGTGTGAAGTGATTCCGTTTGTCCCAGAACGCGGGGCGTGCACGACTCGGCGCACACCGCTCGTATACACAGCGCACGAGCCGCGGCGGACGCCCACCGGAACACGGCACGCCCCCTCGGTACGGCGTCCGCGGCCCGCGCCCCGGGTTCCGCATACCACCGGCCGCGGAGGTAACCGGTTCACCATGTCACCCCGAGGCAGGGACGCCTCGGGCCCGTGTCCCGGTTCCCCGCGGACGCCACCGGGTCCGCACGCTCCGTCGCCGGTGCGTCACCGCATCCGGGTGGCCCACTCCTGGACCTTGGCGATCCGCTGCCGGAGCTGTCCGGCCGTGGCCTCCGCGCTCGGCGGGCCGCCGCAGACGCGGCGCAGCTCGGTGTGGATCACTCCGTGCGGCTTGCCGCTCTGGTGGACGTACGCGCCGACCATGGTGTTGAGCTGCTTGCGCAGTTCCAGCATCTCCTTGTGGGAGACCACGGGGCGCCGCTCGGCGGGCAGTTCGAGGAGGTCCGCCTCCTCGTCCGGCTTCTTGCGGCTGTGCGCGATCTGCCGGGCCTGCCGCTTCTGGAGCAGCAGCTGCACCTGGTCGGGTTCGAGGAGCCCGGGGATGCCGAGGTAGTCCTGCTCCTCCGCGCTGCCCGGGTGGGCCTGCATGCCGAACTCGGCGCCGTCGTAGAGGACCCGGTCGAAGACGGCCTCGGACTCCAGCGCCTCGAAGGAGAACTGCTCCTGCTCGCCGGTGTCCTCGTCCTGCTCCTTGTTCGCCTCCTCCATCTCCTTCTCGGACTCGGCGTACGGGTCCTCCTCGCCCTCCTTCTTCGGCTTGTCGAGGGCGTGGTCGCGCTCGACCTCCATCTCGTTGGCGAAGGTCAGGAGGTCGGGGACCGTCGGCAGGAACACGGACGCCGTCTCGCCGCGCCTGCGGGACCGCACGAAGCGGCCGACGGCCTGGGCGAAGAAGAGGGGGGTCGAGATGGTGGTGGCGTACACGCCGACGGCCAGGCGCGGCACGTCGACGCCCTCGGACACCATGCGGACGGCGACCATCCACCGGTCGTTGCTCGCCGAGAAGTCGTCGATCCGCTTCGAGGCGCCGGTGTCGTCGGACAGCACGAGGGTGGCCTTGGTGCCGGTGATCTCGCGGATCAGCTTGGCGTACGCGCGCGCGGAGTCCTGGTCCGAGGCGATGACGAGCGCCCCGGCGTCCGGGATGCCCTTGCGCACCTCGGTCAGGCGCTGGTCGGCGGCGCGCAGCACGCTCGGCATCCACTCGCCGCGCGGGTCGAGCGCGGTGCGCCAGGCCTGGCTGATGGCGTCCTTGGTCATCGGCTCGCCGAGCCGGGCCGCGATCTCGTCGCCCGCCTTGGTGCGCCAGCGCATGTTGCCGCTGTAGGAGAGGAAGATGACCGGCCGCACGACGTGGTCGGCCAGCGCGTTGCCGTAGCCGTACGTGTAGTCGGCCGAGGACCGCCGGATGCCGTCGTTGCCCTCCTCGTACGTGACGAAGGGGATGGGGTTGGTGTCGGACCGGAAGGGCGTACCGGTGAGCGCGAGCCGGCGGGTGGCGGGCTCGAACGCCTCCAGGCAGGCCTCGCCCCACGACTTGCTGTCACCGGCGTGGTGGATCTCGTCGAGGATGACGAGGGTCTTGCGCTGCTCGGAGCGGTTGCGGTGCAGCATCGGCCGCACCCCGACACCGGCGTACGTCACCGCGACGCCCTGGTACTCCTTGCTGAGGGGCCCGGCGCTGTACTCGGGATCGAGCTTGATCCCCACCCGCGCGGCGGCCTCGGCCCACTGCTTCTTCAGGTGCTCGGTCGGCGCGACGACGGTCACCTGCTGCACGACGTGGTGGTGCAGCAGCCAGGACGCGAGGGTCAGGGCGAACGTCGTCTTTCCGGCGCCGGGGGTGGCTACGGCGAGGAAGTCGCGCGGCTGCTCCTGGATGTACCTCTCCATCGCCCCCTGCTGCCAGGCACGCAGCTTGTTGGCGGTGCCCCAGGGGGCCCGCCCGGGGAAGGCGGGCGAGAGGTGGTGGGTGTGCGGGGAGGCGCTGGCGGCGGTGGTAGTCACGGTCTCCGGTCTGGGTGTCGATTGGGAGCGTCCGGTCCCGTGCGCGGCGCGTCGGTCGTGCGTGACGGGAGGCGCGCGGGCGGCTCGGCTACGTATGACAACCGGGCCACCTTACCGGCGCCCGGCTGACGACGATGTGCGTACCGGGCCGGGGCGGCGGTGGATGGGACTGAGGTCACAGATCACCCGGCCGCACCACCGGCACCCCGGTCCGCGCCCCGCACGGGCCGCCTCCGGCGATGACGGCGCGTGCCCGGAACCCCGGTGACCGGGGCCGGGCCGGCCGGCGGATCCCCCCTGCCGGGGCGCCTACCGCTCCCGCAGCCGCGTGGTCACCCACGCCCCCACCAGCGCCGTCCCGGCCATCGGCAGGAACACGGCGGCGAAGGCGGCCGGGTGGGAGCTGTGGGCGGCGGACGCCGTCGCCGCGTCGGCCACCGCGCCGCCGCCCAGAGCGGCGAAGGCCGCTCCGCCGACGGCGAGCAGCAGCACGTTGGACAGGGCGTCGGAGATCTGCAGGGCGGCCGAGTTGGCGCCGGCCTCCTCGGGGGGCGAGAGCTGGAGCAGCAGCACGCTGGTCGAGGCGAGCACCAGGCCCATCCCGAAGCAGCCGAACGCCCAGGCGACGGCGACGGTCCACACCGGCACGGCGGGGATCAGCACACTCGGCGCGGCGGCGACGGCAGCCGCGACCAGCAGCATCCCGAGGAACATCAGGCGCTCCCGGTACGGCTCCACGCGGGGCCGCGCCTGCACCCAGGAACCCAGCGCCCAGGTCCCGCCGCCGGCCGCGAGCGAGAGCCCGGCGAGTGTCGGCGACAGCCCCCGCTGGGTGACCAGCATCAGCGGTACGAAGGACTCGGCGGCGA
This sequence comes from Streptomyces sp. NPDC021080, assembly GCF_044333225.1. Taxonomy (NCBI): domain Bacteria; kingdom Bacillati; phylum Actinomycetota; class Actinomycetes; order Kitasatosporales; family Streptomycetaceae; genus Streptomyces; species Streptomyces sp. NPDC021080. The sequence goes on from NZ_JBIRQM010000021.1 coordinate 51,454, forward strand.
TGAAGGAGCCGGCGGAGACCCCGCGCAGCAGTACCACGGACGGCAGCCCGCGGGCCGCCCGCCAGGTGCCGTGGGGCAGCAGCCCGCGCACGGCCGGAACGAGCAGCGCGGCGCCGGCCGCGGCGGGCAGGAGGGAGAGCGGGCGCAGGTCCTGTGCGGCGTACTGGAGCAGCCCCGCGCCCAGCGCGATCGCGAACGCCAGCCGGATGCGCCGCCGGTCCAGCGGCGCGCGGTCGCCCGCCCCGGCGGGCCCGGACGCCCGCCTGCGTATCTGCGGCAGCGCGAGCGCGAGCGGCACGCCGACCAGCGCCGGGATCCCGATGAACACCCAGCGCCAGCCGAGGTGCTCGGTGACCGTGCCCGCGGCGAGCGGTCCGACCACGGACGGCACCACCCAGGCCGCCGCGAACGCCGCCATGATCGCGGGGCGCAGCCGCTGCGGATAGGCCCGCCCGACGACGACGTAGAGCGCGACGATGACGAGCCCGCCGCCGAGTCCCTGGACGGCCCGCCCGAGGATGAACACCCACATGCCGCCGGCCGTCCCGGACAGCAGGAGTCCCGCGGCGAACGCGCCGATGCCCGAGGCCAGCGAGACCAGTGGCCCGTCGCGGTCGGACCACTGCCCGGCGAGCACCATCCCGAACAGGCTCGTCGTGAAGTAGCCGGAGAACGCGAACGCGTACAGGGCGACCCCGTCGAGTTCCCGCGCGGCGACGGGCATCGCCGTCCCCACGGCCGTCGCCTCGAACGCGATGACCAGGACCACGGAGACGATCCCGATGGTGAGCGCCCGGTAGGCCCGGCCCAGCACCCCGTCCTCGTCCTCGCCCTGGCTCCGGCCCGCGGAGAAAACCGTCGCGGCCTCGCCCGCTTCCACTGCTGTCATGCCGGCCAGCGTAAGGTGCGCACCTTTCGTTGACTGCTGTCGGGAGACGGTGATCAAGCAGTCCTTTGGTCCTAGGACCACTCCCCCGGCCGTCGCGCGGCCCTGTTCCGGCGGTCCGCCCCGCCTTTCGTGAACGGCGTGTGGCAGTCGCGTTGCGGCCGCCCCGGAACCCTTGAGCCCGCTCCCGCACCCCGCCTACGGTCGTTCCATCAGGTCCGGAACGAGTGAGCCGTGCCGCACCTGAGAACGACCGTGTGCCCGAGTGGTTCAGGGGCTCGACTGCAACTCGAGTTACGTGGGTTCGAATCCCGCCACGGTCTCCATGCGGAAGCCGGCCGTCCCGTTTCGGGGCGGCCGTTTCCGTCGGTCGGGCGAGGCGGCCGGGGCCGTTACGCGTACAGCATGCCGACGGAGCGGTCCTCGAACAGCTCCGGCCAGTGGCGCCGGCCGTCGTCGCCCGGGAGTGCCGGGGTCCGGTCGCAGGAGGCGGGGTCGACGGTGGCGAGGGTCTGGGTCAGGGTGGCGGCGAGCTGTTCGTAGGAGTCGCTGAGGTGGTGGGCCGCGTCGACGGTCTTCTCCCGGTGCAGGAGCCAGAGGGTGAACGCCAGGGTGGAGATGTCCGCGTTGAGCGGGCGCAGGGTGAGGTCCGGCTCGCTCCAGGCGAGGACGGCGCCCGTGGTGCCGTCCATCACCAGGCTCGTGTCCTCCATGAGGGGGCCGAGGCGTATCAGGCGGTCGGCGGCGGCCGGGAGCAGGCCGGCGGAGAACGCGTCGGGACGCTCGTCCGCGTAGTACTCGGTGAGGGCCGGCAGGGGCATCTCGGTGTCCAGCTGGAAGAGGAAGCCGTCCTCGGGCAGGCCCGACTCCCGCAGGAAGCGGCGGGTCGGCTCGTGCGTCAGGGCGGGCGGGAAGTCGACGTCCTCGAAGCGCATGATCTCGCCCGCGCCGAACTCCTCGTCCAGCAGCCGCTTCGGCAGGCCGAGGACGAGCCCCTCACCGGGTCCGGCGATCCGGGCGAGCGGGCGGATCAGGGCGGCCATCCGCCAGTACGGCGGCACGTCCTCGCCTGCGGCGTCCTCGAAGACGGCGCTCAGCCGGTCCGAGACCTGCGCGACCGCCTTCGGGCCGAACGGGCCGGTACGGCCCCGGGACAGCGTCAGTTCCTCGGTGGCCGCGGCGAAGCTCAGCAGGGCGTCCAGGGAGGGCGCCAGCGGGGAGAGGTCCAGATGGACGGGATTCTGCCGGACGTACGCCGAGGAGACCTCGCCCGTCGTCCCGTCCAGCAGGATCGACTCCAGGTCCCGGTCGAGGCTGCGCAGCGCCCCGACGACGAGCCGGTCGCGCAGTTCCCCGGCGAGTTTGTCGGCGTCGCCCGCCAGGTCGGCGACGGTGCGCAGGCCGTGCTCCCGCAGGGCGCCGAACGCGAGCAGCGCGCCGTCGCGGGGCAGTCCGGGTCCGGTGAGCCGGTCTCGGGTGCCCGTGTGGGTGACGAACGGATCCAGCTCGTCGTCGGTCAGTGTGATCGCGCCGCCGACATCGGTGTCAGTCGTGCTCATGGCTCCCCCGCGCATGTGAACGCTCCGTGCTTCCCCCGGAGGGGAACAGCCGGTCGTTCCACGGCGGTTCCCCATCGAGCCAGAACGATACGCCGCCCCACTGACAACGCCAGGGGGCGCGCGAACAAGCCATCCACGGAACGGAAACCGTCGGGGGCGGGCCCGACGCCGGGGCGGGCGGTGCCGCCGGCGGGTGGTGCCGCGGCGGGTGTCAGGTGAAGTACACGCCGCCCAGGACGACGACGACGGCCGCCAGCACGAACAGCAGCACCCAGGCCAGCAGCTTCCCCATGCTGGGCGGGGGTTCGTAGCGCGGCTGCCCGTCCCCGGCGCCGGGGACGGCCGGGGCGGGGCCGTCCGGCGAGGGGTCGCCGGACACCGGCTCCGGCGCGCTCACGAGGCCGTCACCACGGCCGCCTGCGGGCGGATCGGCAGCCGGTTGACCGGACGGCCGGTGGCCGCCCGTACGGCGGACGCGATGGCCGCGGGCGAGGTCACGACCGGTACCGCACTGGCCGCCTTGGCGCCGAAGGGGGCGACCACGTCGCGCTCCTCGACCAGCTTGACGATGCGGATGTCGGGCACGTCCAGGGCGGTCGGCAGGGCGTAGCCGGTGAGGTCGGGGTGGCGGACGAGGCCGCGGTTGGTCCGCAGGTTCTCGGTCAGCGCCGCGCCCACGCCCTGGGTGACGCCCGCCTCGATACGGGCCGTCAGCTGGGCCGGGTTGAGGATGCGGCCGACGTCCTGGGCGAGCGCGAGCTCCACGACCCGGACCGAGCCGAGTTCGATGTCGACGTCCACCACCGCGCGGATGGCGCAGAAGGCGAGGCCCACGAAGGCGTCGCCCTGGCCGGCCTCGTCCAGCGGTTCGGTCGGGTGCGGGCGGCACTGTGCGGTCGCCCACAGCTCCTTGCCGTCCATCGCCTCGCTGACCGTGGTCGACAGCATTCCGTCGTACGAGGTGATCTTGCCGTCGGTGATCTGGAGCAGCTCGGTGGACATCCCGAACTTGTGCGCCAGGGGCTGCAGCAGCTGCGTACGGACCATCTTGGCCGCGCGCTCCACCGCTCCGCCGGACACCCAGGTGTGCCGTCCGCGGCAGCTCGGACCGGCCGGGGGCTGGTCCGTGTCGACCGGGGCCACGTGCACCTCGTCGATGCCGAGGGTCTCCTGGACGATCTGCCGGGCCAGCGTGGTGAAGCCCTGGCCGGTCTCCACGGCCGCGCAGAGCACGGTGGCGACGCCGTCGTGGACCTTCACGGTGGCCGTCGAGACCTCGTCCGTGCCCTCGGCGCCGAGCATGTGCACCATGCCCAGTCCGTAGCCGACACCTCGGCGCACGGCGCCGGGTTCGCCCGCGCCCTCGGGTCCGCCGGGCAGCAGCCACTCGTCCTCGGGCGTGTCCTTGGGCAGGGCGGGCAGCGGGTAGTCGCGTACGGCCTGGAGCAGCTCGGCGACGGGCGCCGGGCAGGTCACCGTCTGGCCGGTCGGCAGGACGTCGCCCGTGGCCATGACGTTGCGCAGGCGCAGTTCCGCGGGGTCGACGCCGAGTTTCTTGGCCAGCTTGTCCATCTGGGCCTCGTAGGCGGCGCAGACCTGGAGGGCGCCCTCGCCGCGCACGTGCCCCGAGGGGGGGTTGTTGGTGCGGACGGCCCAGCCCTCGATGAAGGCGTTCGGGACGACGTAGGGGCCGCAGGCGAAGGAGACCGCGGCGGCCAGCGACTCGCCGGAGGTGTCGGCGTAGGCGCCCGCGTCGAGCAGGATCTGTGCCTCGACCTTGACCAGATTGCCCTCGGCGTCGGCGTGGTGCCGGTAGCGCAGCAGGGTCGGGTGCCGGTGGGCGTGGCCGAGGAAGGACTCCTCGCGCGTGGCGGTGAGTTTCACCGGGCAGCCGGTCGCCAGGGCGAGCAGGCCGAGCGCCAGCTGGAAGCCCTGGTCCTCGCGGTCGGCGGTGGCTCCGGGGACACCGGTGACGACGACCTTCACGCGCGCGGGTTCGAGGCCGTAGCAGGCGGCGGCCGCGTCGCGGTCGCTGTGCGGGTCGGTGGAGGCGATGTAGAGCTCGACGCCGCCGTCGGGGCGGGGCACGGCGAGTCCGGCCTCGGCGCCGATGGGTGCGGGGTCCTGGCGGCCGATGCGGTACAGGCCCTCGACGACGACCTCGCCGACCGCGTCCGGGTCGCCGTGGCGCAGCGGGATGTGCCGGATCAGGTTGCCGTCGGGGTGCAGCGGTTCGGCCTCGAAGGCGTGCTCCGGGTCGGTGACCGGTTCGAGCACCTCGTACTCGACGATGACGGCGGCGGCGGCCATCCGCGCGGTGTCCGGGTGGTCGGCGGCGACGGCCGCGATGGGCTCGCCGTGGTGGCGTACGACGTCGGAGGCGAACACCGGACGGTCGGCTCTGCCGCGGCCGTGCAGCGGGGTGCCGGGCACGTCCTCGTGGGTGATGACGGCGCGTACGCCGGGCATCTCGCGCGCGTGGCTGGTGTCGATGGACACGATGCGGGCGTGCGGGTGGGGCGAGCGGAGCACGGCGGCCCACAGCAGGCCCTCGGCCCACAGGTCGGCGGCGTACGGGAAGGTGCCCTCGGTCTTGGCACGGTCCTCGGCGGCGGGCAGCGAGACGCCGAGCCCGTGCGGCAGGGGCTCGGGGCCCGCCTCGGGCGCCACCGGTGTCGCGGTCGCGGCTTGGTTGGTCACGCCTGGCCTCCGTCCTGGCCGTACGGCTGGTCGTGCTGTGCCGGTGAACCGTAGGCGACGCCGTCCTGGTAGGCGGACGGGTGGACACCGCCGGCGCCGGGACCGGCCTGGTGCGGGATGCGGGCCTCGTCCGCCTCGGGGGCGGTTTCGGCCGCGGCGGCGGAGTGCGCCTCGCGTTCGGCGACGACCTCGCGCACGGCGTCCAGGACGCCGCGGTAGCCGGAGCAGCGGCACAGGTTGCCGCACAGGGCCTGGCGGGTCTCCAGCTCGGTCGGCGCGGGGTTGCCCTCCAGCAGGTCGTGCAGGGTCATGGCCATGCCGGGTACGCAGAAACCGCACTGCACGGCACCGCACTTGGCCAGCGCCCGCTGGACGTCGGAGGGCTGTCCGTCGGCGGCCAGGCCCTCGACGGTGCGCACCTCGCTGCCGGCGGCGGTGACGCCGGGCACCAGGCAGGACGCCACGAGCCGGCCGTCCACCTGGACGTTGCAGGCGCCGCACTCGCCCTGCGAGCAGCCGTCCTTGGCGCCCGCGAGGCCGAGCCGCTCGCGCAGCACGTAGAGCAGCGACTCGCCGATCCAGGCGTCGGTGACGGGCCGGTCGGTGCCGTTGACGCGCAGGACGTAGGAGGCGAGGGGGTGGTCGTCGTGTCCGGACGGGGCCGGCAGGCCGGTGTCCGGCGTCCCGTCGCCCGCCACGGCGGCCTCGTGCGCCGGATCCGGCTCGGACACCTCGTGCGTCCCCGCGGCCACGGGCTCGGGGTCGGCGGCTGTCTCAGGGGCCTCCTGAGCGGGCTGTACGGACTCCTGGACGGCCTGCGCGGCCGGTCCGGCTCCGGGATGCCCCTCGGGCCCTGCGGGGGCCTCGGTGACCGCCTCGTGGACGTCGGCGGTCCACGGCTGTCCGATCTCGCCGGCCCAGGGCGCGGACGCCCCGCCGGGGAGGGTGGCGGGCGGTGTGCCGCCCCACTGCTCGACGAGCGCCGAGGTGGTGAACTCGCCCGACTCGTCCGGGAGGTCGCCTCCGGCCACCGGGATCGACCACTGCCCGGTCACGTCGTGTCCGGGGTCCTGTCCCTGGCCGCGGCCCGTGCCGTCGTCGAACTGCCACTGTCCGGTGGACCCGGGGTGGTACGCGAACCGGTCGTCGTGGGTGCCCGCTCCCGGCTGTGCGGTGCCGGAAGCCGGCCACTGGCCGGTGCCGTCCTGACCGGCCCAGGTTCCGCCGGCGGCCGGGTCCGCCGCCTCGTGCGGGGCCGGCGTCACGGTGATCTGCGGGGGCACGTAGCCGTGTCCGGGCGCGGCGAGCGGCTCGCGGCTGGCGAGGAGTGCTTCTATGCCGCCCTCGGGGAGCTTGACGAAGGCGGTGGCCCCGTCGTCGTAGTCACCCTGGGGCAGCGGGTCCCAGCGGCTCCCACCGCGCGAAGCGCCCTCTTCGTGCTGGTCGTCGGTCACGACAGTGCCCTTCCAAGTGCTCGTCGGGCCAGCGCGGCGACGGTACGCCGCAGATGCAGTACGGCGGGCGGAAGCGGTGCCAGGGTTCCGTCCTCGGCGGGGACGGGGTCCGGGATGCAGGCCGCGGCCACGTACTCGCCGAAGGCGGTCAGCGCCTCCGGGACGATGGCGCGGTTGTTGTCCCAGTCGATCAGCTGGGCCACCCAGGCCTCGGCGTCCAGCGGCCGCAGCGGCATCGGCGCTATGGCGCCGACGGCGCAGCGCACACCGCGCCGGGCCGGGTCGAGGACGACCGCCACGGAGGCGATGGCGCGCCCGGGTCCGGTGCGGCCGGTGGCCTTCAGGAAGACCTGCGGGGCGTGCAGCAGCGGCACGCGCACGTAGCCGATGAGTTCTCCGCCGCGGAGCATGTCCACGCCGGCGAGCAGGTGCGACACGGGGATCTCGCGGCGGGCTCCGCCCGGCCCCGCGATGATCAGCGTGGCTTCCAGGGCGGCCAGTACGGGCAGCGCGTCGCCCGTGGGAGCGGCCGAGGCGATGTTGCCGCCGAGGGTGCCGGCGTTGCGGATCTGGGGCGGTCCGGCCGCCCGCGCGGCGGCCGCGAGCGCCGGGATGAGGGCGGCGAAGTCGGGTCGGCCCATGCGGGCGTGCGTGAGGCCCGCGCCGAGCAGCGCGTGGCCGTCCTGGTACTGCCAGCCGCGGATCTCGGTGATCCGGCCGAGGCCGACGAGCGCGGCCGGCCTGAGCTGTCCGGAGTTCACCGCGGCCATCAGGTCCGTGCCACCCGCGACCGGAACGGCCGTGGGCATGGCGGACAGCGCCGCCACCGCCTCGTCCAGCGAGACGGGCAGCGTCACGGCCTGCGCCGTCTGCGGTGCGTGCGTGGTCAAACCGGTTGCCCCTTCCCGCTGCCCCACCTGGTCCCACCTGTGCTGCCGTACGGTACGTGCTGACAGGGCGGACGTGGCAACTCTGGCACATCTTCCCGGGCCCTCGACGCAGGGGTCCGCTAGGAGGCATTCGCCCGCCTCACCAGGCAGATGGCCGGTTTTCGCACGGCATCACCGATGGAAACCGATTGTCACCCTTCGGTGACCCCTGGGGCCTTTTTCCTTGCGGCGCAACGGCTCCGGGGCACTGGCGCCGGAGCCGGGCGCCGTGAGCGGTCTCACACGTTCGGGGGCGCTCCCTCGAGCGGGCGTCCGAGCACCCCGGGCCGCCGCTGCCAGGGCCTCGGACCCGCGGGCGCCCGGTAGGCCACGCCGAGGGCGTCGAGCCGCCCGTAGTGGGCGTCCATCCGCCGTTCGAAGCCGGCGAAGTCCCGTTCCCCGGGGGCCGGCAGACGGCTCCAGGCGACCTCGGCGAAGGCGGCGAGCCGCGGGAACGCCTGGTAGTCCACGCGCGCGGGGTCCTCCATCACCTCGGTCCACACGTTGGCCTGCGTGCCCAGCACGTGCCGCGCCTCCGCCTCGGTGAGCTGCGGTGGAACCGGCTCGAAGCGGTAGACGTCCTCCAGGGTGCGCACATAGGCGATCGGCACCGGTTCGTCCTCGCCCGCGGCCTGGCGGTAGTCCAGGTACACGTGCTGCTCGGGGCACATGACGACGTCGTGGCCCGCGCGCGCGGCCGTGACGCCGCCCTGGTAGCCGCGCCACGACGACACCGCGGCGCCCGGCGCGAGACCGCCCTCCAGGATCTCGTCCCAACCGATCAGCCGGCGTCCGCGCGCGGACAGCCAGGTGTCGAAGTGCCGGATGAACCAGGACTGCAGCTCGTCCTCGTCGGCGAGCCCGAGTTCCCTGATGCGCGCCTGCGCGACGGCCGACTCCCGCCATTGGTCCTTGGCGCACTCGTCGCCCCCGATGTGGAAGAAACCGGAGAACTCCGGGAAGCGGCCGGGGTCCGCCGGGAACAGGTCGAGGAGTTCCTCGAAGACCCCCTCGTAGAAGCGCAGGGTGTTGTCAGTGGGGGCGAGTACGTTTTTGGAGACGCCCCAGTTGTCCCAGACGGTCAGGGAGGTCGTGTCGATGACGTCGGTGTTGCCCAGTTCCGGATACGCGGCGATGGCCGCCTGCGAGTGGCCGGGGATGTCGATTTCGGGGACGACGGCGATATGCCGCTCGGCCGCGTAGGCGACGATCTCCCGGATGTCGTCCTGGGTGTAGAAGCCTCCGTGCGGCTTCTCCTCCCACAGCGGTGAGGCACGGTGGCCGAATTTGGTGCGTGCCCGCCAGGAACCGATCTCCGTCAGCCTCGGGTAGCGCTTGATCTGAACACGCCACCCCTGGTCGTCGGTGAGATGAAAGTGGAAGACGTTGAGTTTGTGCGCGGCCAGCAGATCGAGGTAGCGCAGGACGCCTTCCTTGGGCATGAAGTGCCGGGAGACGTCGAGCATCAGACCGCGCCAGCGGAATCGGGGTGCGTCCTCGATGGTTCCGTACTCGATTTCGTACACCGTCCCGGGACGGACCGGGGCGCGGCGGAATGCGTCGGGGCCGAGCAGTTGGCGCAGCGTCTGGGCGCCCCAGAAGACCCCGGCCGCGTCGCCGCCGCGGATCTCGACGCCGTCGTCGCCGACGCCCAGCCGGTACGCCTCCGGCCCCAGGGTGTCGTCGAGGAGCAGGCGTACGGCCCCCGGAGCGTCCTCGGTCCCAGGTCGCAGCGGTAGTCCGAGTGCGGCGCCGAGAGCCGAGGAGAGCCAGCGTCCGGTGGCGTCCGTGCCCGGCGCGGCCCACAGGACGGTGTCCGCGTCCAGCGTGAACCGTCCGTGCGGGGCGCCTTCGACGACGAGGGGAGCGGGAATCAGACCCGTATCCATCATGTCCATCCGTCCTTCAGTCCTTTACCGCCGCCGGGTCCGGAGACGAGTCGCTGGGGGTTCGCGTACGAGGAAGACCGGCACCCGAATCGCCGTCACCACGGAGAGGACCGCCGTACCGTCCGGTCGGGTTCTCCGGCCCGCGCGTGACGGCCGGGGACATCCGCGCGGACCGGCCACGACGGCGCCGGGGAGAAGGGGGCCGGGAAGGGGGCCGGGAAGGGGAAACCCTTCCCTCCCTGCGGGCGCCGGAAAACGTCCCGGCGGCCGCGATCCGGGGAGAAGGGGGCGGGAAAGCGATCCGCCGGAGAAAACGCGCACGACGCGCTCCGGCCGCCTCGCGCGCGTCCGCGACGGCCCGGGGGAAACCGCGGGACAGCACGGTCGCGAAGGGCCGCGAGAAGGCCGCGGGCGGCACGATCGGTGAACGGGCCGCGTGCGGCCGGACGAAGTCCCGCGGGAAGAGGAAGAGAGGTTCTGCGGGGCTTCGGCGGGCATGCCCCGGAGGCCGGGAACATGATCGGCGCGGCGTCCCGGAATCGGAAGCGGAATCGTTCCGGCGCCGCCGCCGGGAGAATTCCGGTGGACGCGGAGACGATCTCGGCAGGGCTTGCCGCGCGCATACCTCCGATACCTCCGGGCGACGGGCGGACAATTCCCGCCGTGTCACGGAGCACGGAAAACCCCCGCGGGAAGACGGCACCCTCCGGAACGGGGACACGACGGCCTCCGCCCGGCCGGCCGGGCACCGGGCGCCCACCGGTCCGGCGTCGGCCCGGCGGTGGCCACCGACCCGACCGTGGCGGTCCGCGGGCACTCGACGCCGAGCGGCGCAGCAGTGGTCCCCGTCCGGGCCGCGGCGGGCCGGGGCGGGTACGGGGCGGGGCCCGGCACGGACCCGGTCACCCCCGGGATCACGGCGGGCCGGGGTGGGCGCTGGGCTTCATCGGGGCCTCCGGGCAGGGTGTTGCGGTATGCGCAATGCCGGTTTCGCGGCGCACAACACTCCGGAGGCTATGGAATACGCGAACCCGGCCACAAGAGGTCTACACCACTCTGTGATCACGGAACTCCGCGGAGAACGGCCCGGCCCCGCGCACGACACGGCCGCGGCACCCCCCACCAGGGGCGTCACGGCCGTGTTCGGTCTGCGCGGCGTACCGCGCCGGGGACGGTGTCCCGGCGCTACTTCTTGTCGCCGCCCTTGCCCTGGTCGCCGCCACCGGCGCCCATGGACTCGAAGATCTCCTTGCACATGGGACACACGGGGTACTTCTTCGGGTCACGGCCCGGCACCCACACCTTGCCGCACAGCGCCACCACGGGCGTGCCGTCCAGCGCGCTCGCCATGATCTTGTCCTTCTGGACGTAATGGGCGAAGCGCTCGTGGTCCCCGTCGCCGTGCGACACCTGCGGCGTCGGCTCCACGAGGGTCCCCGTCCCCGTGCCTCGCTGGGGCTGGGTCTCAGGCTCAAGAGTGCTCATGAACCCAAGGGTACTGGGGCTCGGACCCATCAGTTGAGGGAAGGGGCGCGCGCCTTCGGCACGAGCCTCGGGGGCGGGTGCGCCGGTCAGTTGAGGGAGGGGTCGTCGGGGTACGTCGCCACCATCGCCAGTTCGCTGCGCTGGCGGCGCAGGACCTCGCGCCACAGGCGTTCCGGCGCCGGGGAGGAGACGTCACCGGGCTCGGACTCGACGACGTACCAGGCGCCGTCGACCAGTTCGCTCTCCAGCTGGCCCGGCCCCCAGCCCGCGTATCCGGCGAAGATGCGCAGGGAGCCGAGGGCGGAGGCGAGAAGCTCGGGCGGGGCCTCCAGGTCCACCAGACCGATCGCGCCGTGCACCCGCCGCCAGCCGAGCGGCGCGCGCTCCCCCGCCGTGCCGCCCGGGATGACCGCCACCCCCAGCGCGGAGTCCAGCGAGACGGGGCCGCCCTGGAAGACGACGCCCGGCTCCCCGGCCAGGCCGGCCCAGTTCTCCAGGATGTCGCCGACACCCACCGGGGTCGGACGGTTGAGGACGACACCGAGGGAGCCCTCCTCGTCGTGGTCGAGGAGCAGCACCACCGCACGGTCGAAGTTCGGGTCCGCCAGGGCGGGCGTGGCCACGAGCAGCCGCCCTGTGAGCGAGGACACCTCGGTCATGCCAGACATGATCCCGCACATTCCCTCCATGTGGGGAGCCAATGCACGTACGGGAGTGAATGCAGCTCAGGGCGCAACGAAGCGTTGCCCGCGCACACCGCCGACAGTGACCCCGTGTGCCCGATTCGGAACGGTTCGTGTTGTGTCCAAGCTATGACCCAGCTGAGTCCTGCTCGGGCTTACTGCACCGGGGTGGGGGGCCATTACCCTTGCTGTTCGGCTCCCGTACGACCGGCCTGCCGACGACCCACGCCTGCCCAACTCATCGGAACGCGAGATACATGACCGTCAACGACGATGTCCTGCTTGTCCATGGCGGAACCCCGCTTGAGGGCGAGATCCGTGTCCGCGGTGCGAAGAACCTCGTACCGAAGGCCATGGTCGCCGCCCTGCTGGGCAGCGGGCCGAGCCGGCTGCGCAATGTCCCCGACATCCGCGACGTACGTGTCGTACGCGGGCTGCTGCAGTTGCACGGTGTGACCGTCCGTCCGGGCGAGGAGCCCGGTGAGCTGATCCTCGACCCCTCGCACGTCGAGAGCGCGAACGTCGCCGACATCGATGCCCACGCGGGCTCGTCGCGCATCCCGATCCTCTTCTGCGGCCCGCTGCTGCACCGTCTGGGCCACGCCTTCATCCCGGGCCTCGGCGGCTGCGACATCGGCGGCCGGCCGATCGACTTCCACTTCGAGGTGCTGCGGCAGTTCGGCGCGAAGATCGAGAAGCGGGAGGACGGCCAGTACCTGGAGGCCCCGCAGCGGCTGCGCGGCACCAAGATCCAGCTCCCGTACCCGTCGGTCGGCGCGACCGAGCAGGTGCTGCTGACCGCCGTCCTCGCGGAGGGCGTCACGGAGCTCTCGAACGCGGCCGTGGAGCCGGAGATCGAGGACCTGATCTGCGTCCTGCAGAAGATGGGTGCCATCATCGCGATGGACACCGACCGGACGATCCGCATCACCGGTGTGGACTCGCTCGGCGGTTACACGCACGCGGCCCTCCCGGACCGCCTGGAGGCCGCCTCGTGGGCTTCCGCGGCGCTGGCGACCGAGGGAAACATCTACGTCCGCGGCGCCCAGCAGCGGTCGATGATGACGTTCCTGAACACCTACCGCAAGGTGGGCGGCGCGTTCGAGATCGACGACGAGGGCATCCGCTTCTGGCACCCGGGCTCGCAGCTCAAGTCCATCGCGCTGGAGACGGACGTCCACCCCGGCTTCCAGACGGACTGGCAGCAGCCGCTGGTCGTGGCCCTGACGCAGGCCACCGGCCTGTCGATCATCCACGAGACGGTGTACGAGTCCCGGCTGGGCTTCACGTCCGCGCTGAACCAGATGGGCGCGCACATCCAGCTCTACCGCGAGTGCCTCGGCGGCTCGGTCTGCCGCTTCGGCCAGCGCAACTTCCTGCACTCCGCGGTCGTTTCGGGTCCGACGAAGCTGCAGGGCGCCGACCTGGTCATCCCCGACCTGCGCGGCGGCTTCTCGTACCTGATCGCGGCGCTGGCGGCGCAGGGCACGTCCCGCGTCCACGGCATCGACCTGATCAACCGCGGTTACGAGAACTTCATGGACAAGCTCATCGCGCTGGGCGCGAAGGTCGAACTGCCGGGCAAGGCACTCGGCTGACCCCAGCCTCACGACTCCGCCCCAGCCGGCCGCTCTTCCGGCTGGGGGCCCGGGGGTCACCCCCCCGGACAGACACAGCACGGACAAGCCCATCGCGCTGGGCGCGAAGGCCGAACTGCCGGGCAAGGCACTCGGCTGACCCCAGCCTCACGACTCCGCCCCAGCCGGCCGCTCTTCCGGCTGGGGGCCCGGGGGTCACCCCCCCCCCGGACAGACACAGCACGGACAAGCCCATCGCGCTGGGCGCGAAGGCCGAACTGCCGGGCAAAGCGCTCGGCTGGCAGCACGGCGGACCGATCCGCCCACGACGATGGGGCGGCCCCCCTGAAAGGGGCCGCCCCATCGGCGTTTGCTGGGCCTGGTACGGCTCCCGCGTCCCGCGTCCGCGGGGAACGTACCGGCGCCGGGCTTACTTGCCCTTGGCGGCTTCCTTGAGCTTGCTGCCCGCGGAGACCTTCACGCTGAAGCCGGCCGGGATCTGGATCGGGTCGCCGGTCTGCGGGTTGCGCGCGGTGCGAGCGGCACGGTGGGTGCGCTCGAAGGTCAGGAAGCCGGGGATGGTCACCTTCTCGTCGCCCTTGGCGACGATCTCGCCGACGGTCTCGGCGAAAGCGGCCAGAACGGCGTCGGCGTCCTTGCGGGTCACCTCGGCGCGGTCGGCCAGCGCGGCCACCAGCTCACTGCGGTTCATGTTGTTACTCCCGTGTTCTTCTTGCTGTTGAGGCGTGCCACGCGGCGGAGCCGCATATCGGGCACAGTGAAGCCGATGCTGCCAGGGACCTCGGTCGGCTCCCGGACCCGGGTCCGTAGCCAGACCGTCGCGCCCGAAGACGCATCCTGCCCCCACCTGCGGCGGGAAAGCCAATCCGGCACCCCTGGGAGTCACACGAACACCCTTGGGGGTCACACGAAGAGGCCCCTGCGAGGCCTGAACCTGGCCGCCACCCTAGAGGCGGCCACTGGCCCCGCGTTCCGCGACGCGCCGGGTTACGGGCGGTCGTGGCGGCCGTCACAGGCGCCGCGACGGCCTGTGGGGCACCGTCTCGCGGCCCGGCTCGACCCGTGCTACACGGTCGTGTTGGCCGCGTCACCCGCCCCCGCGGCCTTCGCCGCGTCGCGCACCGCTCCGGCGACCGCGCCCGCGACCTTGTCGTTGAAGACGCTGGGGATGATGTAGTTCGGGTTGAGCTCGTCCTCGGTCACCACGTTCGCGAGCGCGGCCGCGGCGGCGAGCATCATGTCCGTGTTGACGGTACGCGACTGGGCGTCCAGGAGGCCACGGAAGACTCCCGGGAACACCAGGACGTTGTTGATCTGGTTGGGGAAGTCGGAGCGGCCGGTGGCGACAACTGCCGCCGTCTGGCGGGCGATTGCCGGGTCGACCTCGGGGTCGGGGTTCGCGAGCGCGAACACGATGGAGTTCTCGGCCATCGAGGCCACGTCGTCGCCGTCAATCACGTTCGGGGCCGAGACGCCGATGAAAACGTCGGCGCCCTGCACCGCCTCTTTCAACGTGCCCGTGAGGCCTTCGAGGTTGGTGTTGTCGGCGATCCAGCGCAGCGGCGAGTCCGCGGCGGCGTCGACGAGATCGGCGCGGTCCGCGTGCACGACGCCGTGGATGTCGGCGACGACAGCGTGCTTCACACCCGCGGCAATCAGCAGCTTGAGGATGGCCGTGCCGGCCGCTCCCGCGCCGGACATGACGACCCTGATGTCGCCGATCGCCTTGCCCGCGACGCGAAGTGCGTTGGTCAGGGCGGCGAGGACGACGATCGCGGTGCCGTGCTGGTCGTCGTGGAAGACGGGGATGTCGAGGGCCTCGCGCAGGCGCGCCTCGATCTCGAAGCAGCGCGGCGCGGAGATGTCCTCCAGGTTGATCCCCGCGAAGCCGGGGGCGATCGCCTTGACGATCTCGACGATCGCGTCGGTGTCCTGGGTGTCCAGGCACAGCGGCCAGGCGTCGATGCCGGCGAAGCGCTTGAAGAGGGCCGCCTTGCCCTCCATGACGGGCAGCGCGGCCATCGGGCCGATGTTGCCGAGACCCAGCACCGCGGAGCCGTCCGTCACGACCGCAACGGAATTGCGCTTGATCGTGAGACGGCGCGCGTCCTCGGGGTTCTCGGCGATCGCCATGCACACCCGGGCCACACCCGGGGTGTAGATCATGGAGAGGTCGTCACGGTTGCGGATCGGGTGCTTGGACTGCATCTCGATCTTGCCGCCGAGGTGCATGAGGAACGTACGGTCGGAGACCTTGCCGAGGGTCACGCCCTCGATGTGCCGCAGCTGCTCGACGATCTCGTCCGCGTGCGCGGTGGAGCTCGCCGCGATGGTGACGTCGATCCGGAGCTTCTCGTGGCCCGAGGCGGTCACGTCGAGGCCGGTCACCGAGCCTCCGTGGGACTCCACGGCCGTGGTGAGCTGGGAGACCGCGGTTCCGCTCGCGGGCACCTCCAGCCGGACCGTCATCGAGTAGGAGACGCTGGGCGCCGTTGCCATGGCCGACTTCCTCTGCTTTTCACCGAGTCACTGCTGTGTGCCGTCCGATCGTCGCACCTACCCCTGAGTACGCGGTAGTCGCCCCGGATTGCGAACGTTTTGGTCACCGGAGGTTCGCCGTTTCGGAAAACGGATTCCACTCTACGAGAGTGGCTCGGGTGACGAAAGAGGCCCACGTCACGGATGACGTGGGCCTCTTCGGGTCCCTCGGTGAGGGACGACGTTCAAATGGCACCGACCCGCCATGCTCGCCTCGCGGCAAGTGGTCGCTCGTAGCGACGAAGGTTGGGCCCGGGGGCTTGGATCGGGCCGGTGCCACGTCAAAGGTAACAAAGGATTCCCGTGGAGCAATTCCCGTCCCGGGAGATCTTTTCGGCCGGGACGGGACGCGGGCGGACGGGGGACGCGGGGGGCGTCAGTCCCGCAGCAGGTCGGGCACTCCGTCCGCGTCGGGTTCGTCGCGGTCGCTGGAGACGACGGTCAGCTGCTGCGTGGCCCGGGTCAGGGCGACGTACAGCACCCGCAGTCCCGCGGGCGACTCGTCGGCGATCTCCGCGGGCGAGACGACCACCGTGGCGTCGTACTCCAGGCCCTTGGCCTCCAGGCTCCCGAGGGCCACCACGCGGTCCCCGAGCCCGGCGAGCCAGCGGGCGGCCTCCTCGCGCCGGTTCATGGCGACGACGACGCCCACGGTGCCGTCGACCCGGTCGAGGAGCCGGGCGGCCTCGGCGCGCACGGTCTGCGCCAGGGAGTCCCGTACGACCGCGAACCGGGGCTCGACGCCCGTGGAGCGGACGGCGGACGGGGACGCGGAGCCCGGCATGGCGAGGGCGAGGACCTTGGCGGCCAGCTCGGCGATCTCCGCCGGGTTGCGGTAGTTGACGGTGAGGGTGAAGCGGCGCCTCGGACGGGTGCCGAGTGCCTCGTCCCGGGCCTCGGCCGCCTCGTCGGGGTCGGACCAGGAGGACTGGGCCGGGTCGCCGACGACCGTCCAGGTGGCGTGCCGGCCGCGCCGGCCGACCATCCGCCACTGCATGGGCGTGAGGTCCTGCGCCTCGTCGACGATGACGTGCGCGTACTCGGTCCGCTCCTGCGCCAGCCGCTCGGCGCGCTCGCGCTGTGTCTCCTCGCGCACCGGCATGAGCTCCTCCAGACCGGTGAGCTGGTCCAGCGGGTCGAGGTCGCGGCGCTTCCTGGGCCGGGCGGGCGTCCCGACGATCGCCTCCAGCTCGTCGAGCATCGCCACGTCGTGCACGGAGAAGCCGTCCCGCTTGAGCGAGCGGGCCACCCTGCGGACCTCGCCGGGGTTGAGGATCCGGCGCGCCCAGCGGCCGAGGCGCCGTTCGTCGGCCATGGCGGCCAGCACCCCGCGCGGGGTCAGCTCCGGCCACCACGCGTCCAGGAACGCCACGAAGCTGTCCTCGGAGGTGACGTCCTCGTCGAAGGAGGACCGCAGCTCGGCGGCCAGCTCCGGGTCCGCGTGCCGGGTCCCGGCACCCGACTTCGACCACAGCGCGTCCAGCAGCAGCCTGCGGGCGCGCGGGCGCAGCAGGTTGACCGGCGCGGTCCCGCCGAGCGCGTTGTGCTTGATGCGGTCCAGCTCGGCGGACTCCAGCTCCAGCCGGCGCCCGAAGGCGACGACCCGCAGCCGGGTGGGGGCGCCCGCGGGGGCCGGGTCCGGCTCACTGAGGGCGAGCTGGCCGGTGTTACCGCCGGTCGCGCCGCGCGGGGCCTCCAGCGCCCCGCGCGCCGCCTTCCGCAGCACCCTCAGCATCCGGGACGAGCCCTTGGCACGGGCCACCGCCGGGGAGTCGTAGAGCGTGGCGGCCACGCCGTCGACGAGCGAGCCGATCGCGCGGATCGCGACCTGGCCCTCCTCGCCGAGCGAGGGCAGCACGCCCTCGGTGTAGGCGACGAGCAGCGGGGTCGGGGAGACGATCAGGATGCCGCCCGCGTACCGGCGGCGGTCCTGGTAGAGGAGATAGGCGGCCCGGTGCAGGGCGACGGCCGTCTTGCCGGTGCCGGGGCCGCCCTCCACGTAGGTCACGGACGCGGCGGGCGCGCGGATCACCATGTCCTGCTCGGCCTGGATGGACGCCACGATGTCGCGCATGGTGTGGCTGCGGGCCTGCCCGAGCGCGGCCATGAGCGCGCCGTCGCCGATGACGGGCAGCTCACGGCCGTCGAGGGAGGCCTTCACCTGCGGGCGCATGAGGTCGTCCTCGACCCCGAGGACCCGGCGGCCCTTGGAGCGGATGACCCGGCGGCGCACGACCCGGCCGGGGTCGACCGGGGTGGAGCGGTAGAACGGGGCGGCGGCCGGTGCCCGCCAGTCGATCACCAGCGGCGCGTACTCGGCGTCCAGGACACCGATACGGCCGATGTGGAGCGTCTCCGCGATGTCGGCGGTGTTGTCCTCGCGTACCACGCCGTCGGCGGGTTCCACCGCGGTGTAGGCGCCGTCGGGCCCCTTCACGCCGTCCTTGCCGCGGAGCAGGTCGATACGGCCGAAGAGGAAGTCCTCGAACTCGTTGTTGAGACGGTTCAGGTGGATTCCCGCGCGGAACACCTGGGCGTCCCGCTCCGCGAGCGCCCCCGGTGTGCCGACGTGACCGCGCTGGGCGGCGTCGTGCATGAGGAACTCGGCCTCGTGGATCTTCTCCTCGAGGCGCCGGTAGACCCGGTCCAGATGTTCCTGTTCGACGGCGATCTCACGGTCCCGTACGGAGTCGTCCTTGACGGATTCGTACGGTACGGACGTGCGGACCGAGTCGAGCGCGGTTTCCTGCTGAGCCTGAGTGGCCACCGGGCGCCCCCTTCTGACGTGCTGGGCAGCCGTCAACCGTACGCGAAGGGAGGCCCGCCGGGCTACGTGCGCGCCCGGAGTCCGCTCACGCCTTCACCTCGACGAGGCGCTTCCCACCGAACGTCATGACCTCGAAGTGGTCGATCTGGTTCGGCTCGAAGGCCGCGCCGCCGTGGACGTAGAGGGGCTCCTTGGCCTGCTCGGTCTTGGCGTTGGGAGTGCCGTAACCCCACTCCGGGACCGACCAGGACGTCACCGTCTCGCGCTCGCCGTTCTTGCCCACGGCGATCAGGGAGCACTTCTCCGGGCCCGTGACGTTCTTGAGCTGGAGGACCGCGTGGGTGCCCCAGTCCTTCGGCTCGATCGCGACGACGGCGCTGACCTTGGTCTTCGGATCCGTGGCCGACGACTTGTCGGTCATGACCTGGAAGGCGGCCTTGGCCGGGCTGGTGGCCATCGCCTGCGGCGTGTTCGTCCCGGTGTCGCTGCCGCCGTTGACCGCCATGACGGTCAGCGGGCCGCCGATGATCAGCGCGGCCGCGGCCGCCACCAGGTACATGCCGCGGCGGCGCTTCTGGGCGCGGCGCGTCGAGACCTCGTCGACCAGCCGTTCCGCGAGCCGTGGGCTCGGGCGGGCCGAGAGGGACTCGGCGATGGCCGGGCTGCCCTGCGAGGCGGGCAGGTCGGCGAGGGCCGCGAGCATCGGTTCCATGCCGGCGAGCTCGTCGAGCTGCTGGGCGCACCACTCGCAGGAGGCGAGGTGCTCCTCGAAGGCGGTCGCCTCGATGTCGTCGAGAATGCCGAGCGCGTAGGCGCCGACAGTCTCGTGAACGTTGTCCCCGGACCCTTGCTGTCCTCGTGGACCTTGCATGGCTCCCGGACCACCTGTTCCGTAACCCCCGTACGTGTTCATGCCGTCACCCCCCGCTCCTCAAGAGCCAGCTTCATCGACCGAAGGGCGTAGAAAACCCGTGAGCGCACAGTGCCGCTGGGAATGCCGAGCGTTTCGGCCGCCTCATTGACGGTACGCCCTTTGAAGTATGTTTCGACCAATACTTCCCTGTGAGCAGGGGTCAGGTCGTCCAGCGCGTCCGACAGTGTCATCAGCCACAACGCCTTGTCGATCTCGTCCTCCGCGGGGATGACCTCCAGCGGCGACGGGTCGACCTCCTGCGGCCGGGCCTGCCGACTGCGGTGGCCGTCGATGACGATGCGCCGGGCGACCGTCACCAGCCAGGGGCGTACAGAACCGGTCGCTCGATTGAGCTGGCCGGCGTTCTTCCAGGCACGGATGAGTGTTTCCTGCACAACGTCTTCGGCGCGCTGCCGGTCTCCGGCCACCAGGCGCAGCACGTAGGCCAGCAACGGCCCCGCGTGTTCCCGGTACAGCGCACGCATCAGCTCCTCGTCGGGTTCGGTCGACGAGGACTGCTGAGACATGCGATGTCGGGCCCTTGGCCTGTGTTCATCAGCCACGGCTGAATCCTTGCGCACGCCTACCTCCGGTGTCCGGGGGTTCCCCCAGTCGGTCGCTCATCACCGGGTACGTGTGCCGGTACGCGAGTGTTCAAAGTGTTCAGGATTTTTTCTGTTGAAGATGTGTAGACAGCGAAAAGAATGCATACCGATCACCTCACGTCACTGGAGGATCACGGAAAGGTGTGATCAGGCCTGTGCCAGAGCCACCCGCCGCCGGTGCCGGGCCACTCGCTCCCGATTTCCGCACACCTCGCTGGAACACCAGCGCCGGCGTCGGCCGCGCGAGGTGTCGAGGTAGACGATCGGGCAGTTGTCACCCTCACACTGTCTCAGACTCCCCCGCGCGTCAGGGTCGGTGAGCAGGTCGAGGGCGTCCCGGGCCACCACGGAGAGCAGTTCACCGCAGCGGGGCGGATTCTGCAGCTCCCGGTACAGCGAGCCGTCGTCGGCGCGGACGGCGCACGGGGCGGGCGGAGCCGCGAGGGCGACGGCGTTGACGCGGGCGAGCGCGCCGTCCGCGGGCCGCCCGTCCAGCTCGCCGCGCACCAACCGGGCGACATGTCCGCGCAGTTCCCTGAAGCCGAGCAGCCACGAGGCGTCGACGGCGGCCAGCACGGTGCCCGCGGGCACCAGCCCGGACGCGAGGACCCAGGCGCCCAACCGGGCGGCGGAGTCGAGGCGTTCCTCGGGATGGGTGGTCGCCGTCAGGTCCAGGCAGATCCGCCCGGAGTCGAACCGCAGCTCGTACGAGGCTGTGGCCGTGCCCGATGCCATGCGCCTGTCACCGCCTTGGGGTCACCTGCCGTCGTACCCCCTACAGTGCATCCCCCGGCGCCCGGCCGGAAGACTCGGTACCGGTCCCGTACCGGACACGCACCGGACACGCACCGGACGACTGCCGGCCGCGTCCGGTCCGCGGGCCGGACGGGAGTCCGGGACGCCACCGTCCGCGAGCCTCGTGCGGCGGCCTCGTACGGTGGCCTCAGGCGTCGGCGTACTTGGCGTCCGCGGCGGGGTCGAGCGCGAGGCGGTAGCCGCGCTTGACGACCGTCTGGATCAGCTTGGGTGCGCCGAGCGCCGTCCGCAGCCGGGCCATCGCGGTCTCCACGGCGTGCTCGTCGCGGCCGGATCCCGGCAGCGCGCGCAGCAGTTCGGCCCGCGCCACCACCCAGCCGGGCCGCCGCGCGAGGGCGCGCAGCAGCGACATGCCGGCGGGCGGTACGGGCCGCAGCGACCCGTCCACCAGCACGGCGTGCCCGCGGATCTCCACCTGGTGCCCGGCGATGGGCAACGCCCGTGCCCGGCCGGGCAGTTCCTGGCAGAGCAGCTGGACGAGGGGGCCGAGCCGGAAGCGTTCGGGCTGGACGGTGTCGATGCCGTGGGCCTGCAACGGCAGGGCGGTGACCGGGCCGACGCAGGCGGGCAGGACGTCGTGGTGCAGTGCGGCGAGGAACTCCGCGTGCACGCCCCGTTCCTCGGCCCGGGACAGCAGGGAGGCCGCGGCGGGGGCGCTGGTGAAGGTGAGCGCGTCCAGGCCGCGGGTGAGGGCCGCGTCGAGCAGCCGGTCGACCGGGCCGATGTCCTCCGGCGGCATCCACCGGTACACGGGCACGAGGACGACCTCGGCGCCGGCGGCCCGCAGCGACTCGACGAACCCGGGCAGCGGTTCCCCGTGCAGCTGTACGGCGATACGGCGGCCGTCCACGCCCTCTTCGAGCAGCCGGTCGAGGACCTCGGCCATCGACTCGGAGGACGGCGACCACTCCTCGGTCAGGCCCTGGGCCCGGACCGCGCCCTTCACCTTGGGCCCGCGGGCGAGCAGTTCGACGCCCCGCAGCCGCGCGAGCAGTTCCTCGCCCAGACCCCAGCCGTCGGCGGCCTCGACCCAGCCGCGGAATCCGATGGCGGTGGTGGCCACCACCACGTCCGGCGCGTTGTCGACCAACTCCTTGGTCGCGGTGAGCAGTTCGCCGTCGTCGGCGAGGGGAACGATCCGCAGGGCCGGCGCGTGCACGACGGTGGCCCCGCGCCGCTGGAGCAGCACGCCCAGTTCGTCGGCGCGGCGCGCGGCGGTCACCCCCACGGTGAACCCGGAGAGTGGCCCGTGCTCGGGTCGCTGCTGTTCATCGTGCATGGGGGTCTCGTCTCGCGCTCGTCGAGTCGTCGTACGGGGTCCGTGCCGTGTCGTACGTCCGTGGCTGATCCGAGCCTGTCAACGGACCGTGACAGGCTCGGATCAAGGTGATGTCGGGCGTGTTACGTCACACCTCGGCGTAGCTGAGCTGGGCCTTCGCCTCGGCGGTGGTGCTCGCCCGGGGCGCGGCGGCCGGGCGGCGAAGGTATACGGCCCAGGTGACCACGAAGGCGACCGCGTAGAAGGCGAGGAAGGTGACGAAGGCACCGGTGCCGGAGCCGGAGCTGAGGAACGACTGGCGGAAGGCGAGGTTGATGCCGACACCGCCGAGCGCGCCCACCGCGCCGATGAGTCCCATGGCGGCGCCGGAGAGCCGCCGTCCGTGGCGGGCGGCCTCCTCCCCTTCGAGCCCCGCTTCCAGCGCCTTCTTCTGGAAGATGCCGGGGATCATCTTGTACGTCGACCCGTTGCCGAGTCCGCTGAGCACGAAGAGGACCACGAAGACCGAGACGAACAGCGGCAGTGACTTCTCACTGCTGGCGAACACCAGGACCCCGGTCGCGGCGGCCATGGCGACGAAGTTCCACAGGGTGATCCTCGCGCCGCCGTAGCGGTCGGCGAGCCATCCGCCGACGGGCCGGATCAGCGAGCCGAGCAGCGGGCCGATGAAGGTGAGGTAGGCGGCCTGGAGCGGGGTGCGTCCGAACTCGACCTGGAGCACCTGCCCGAAGGCGAAGGCGTAGCCGATGAACGACCCGAAGGTCCCGATGTACAGGAACGCCATGATCCAGGTGTGCGCGTCCCTCGCGGCGTCCAGGGCGGCGCCGGTGTCGTTCTTCACGGTGGTGAGGTTGTCCATGAAGAGGGCGGCGAGGACGGCGGCCACGACGACGAGCGGGATGTAGATCCCGAGGAGCACCCGGGGTCCGCCGGTCGCCCCGATGACGGCGAGCGCCACGAGCTGGATGACGGGGACGCCGATGTTGCCGCCGCCCGCGTTGAGACCGAGCGCCCAGCCCTTCTTGCGCAGCGGGAAGAAGGCGTTGATGTTGGTCATGCTGGAGGCGAAGTTGCCGCCGCCGACGCCGGCCAGCAGCCCGACCACGAGGAACGTGCCGAACGAGGTGCCGGGCTTCATCACCACGAACGCGGCGACGGTCGGTACGAGCAGCAGACTCGCGGACACGATGGTCCAGTTCCGGCCGCCGAAGAGCGCGACGGCGAAGGTGTAGGGCACCCGCACCACCGCGCCGACCAGGGTCACCATCGAGGTGAGCAGGAACTTGTCGGCCGGGGTGAGCCCGTACTCCGGTCCCATGAACAGGACCAGCACCGACCACATGGTCCACACGGAGAACCCGATGTGCTCGGACAGCACGGAGAAGAGCAGATTGCGCCGGGCGATCCTCTCCCCCTTCCGTGCCCAGAAGACCTCGTCCTCCGGATCCCACTCCTCGATCCAGCGACCGCCCCGCGCGGGGGCCGTACTCGTGGCTGGGGCAGTCATCTCACGCCTCCATTGGTTCTCCGGGCTTACCGACCTGCTGTTTCCCGAAGGTAGGGAGGGCGCGTTTCGGCCCTGTGGCTGTGAGTGACCTGAAGGGAACGTTGCTCTCACCCGGTCCCGGGCCCGGCGGTGAGGACGGGCCCGGGAGCGGGCGTACGGCGTGCTCGGCCCCTGCGGTCAGACGGCCGCGTTGTGGTACGAGGTGATGGCCCAGGTCCCGTCGCCGGGATCGCGGACGAGCACCCAGGTCGCCCGGTGCTGCCGGTCGGCCGGCACCTCGCTCTCCCCGGCCAGGACGATCCCGGCCTCGCTGACGACGACGGCGGTGCCGGGCCGCGGGAACCGGATCCGCCGGGGCTCGTCGACCGGCCGGGACCCCTTCAGCGGTCCGTCGAACGCCGCCGCGATGTACGCCCGGATCTCCTCCCGGCCGTCGTTGAAGACGCCCGGCATCACGACGGTCGCGTCCTCGGTGTAGAGCGCGGCGAAGGCGTCGGCGTCGTAGTCGGCCCACGCGGAGTAGAGACGGTCGAGGACGGTTCGGATGTCCTGGCTGTCGTCGGTGGTGGTGGTCATGATGATTCCTTCCGCTCGATCGGGTTCGGCACCGGTACGTACTTCCGGGCCGCCTCGAACTCATCGGTGGCGCGGCGATGAGTCCGGGCGGGCCGGGAGGTAGATACCGGTGAGCGACGGGACGCAGCCGAGGAGCAGACCATGGGGACACACGACGCCGACCGCTTCGACGGGGACGACGGGGGCGGCAGTCGCTTCGACGGGGGTGACGGGCTCTTCGGCGGGGACGACGGTCACGGCGCCCGCTCCGGCCGGCGCGACGCCCGCTCCGATCAGTGCGACGACGGCTTCGGGCAGCGGGACGACTTCGAGAGACGGACGGCGCCCTACCGCCGCGAGCTGCTGGCCCACTGCTACCGGATGGTCGGTTCGGTGCACGAGGCCGAGGACCTGGTGCAGGACACGATGCTGCGGGCCTGGCTCGCCTACGACCGCTACGACGCCGGCCGCGCGTCCCTGCGCACCTGGCTGTACCGCATCGCCACCAACCGCTGTCTGACCTCGCTGCGCGGCCGCACCCGCAGGCCCCTGCCCTCGGGCCTGGTCGGCGCGCTGGAGGATCCGGGGGCGCCGATGACCCTGGGGGCGGAGGTGCCGTGGCTCGAACCGTTCCCGGACCGGGGCACGGCCGGGACCGCCTTCGGCGCCGGGGCGGCGGCCGGGGATCCCGCGGGCGTGGTCGCCGCCCGGGGCAGTCTGCGCCTCGCGCTGATCGCCGCGATGCAGTTGCTGCCCCCGCGGCAGCGGGCGGTCCTCATCCTGCGCGATGTACTGGCCTGGCCGGCGACCGAGGTGGCCGAGGCCCTCGGCGCGTCGACCGCCTCCGTGAACAGCGCGCTCCAGCGGGCCCGCGCACGACTGGGCGAGGCGGGTCTGACGGAGGACGAGGTGACCGAGCCGCCGGACCACGGGCAGCGCGTGGTGATCGACCGCTATCTGCGCGCCTTCGAGGACGCCGACCTCGACGCGCTGCGCGCCCTGCTCACCGAGGACGTCGTCCTGGAGATGCCCCCGGTCCTCAACTGGTACGTCGGCCCCGACGCCTACGTCGCCTTCATCGCCCGCGTCTTCTCGATGCGCGGCAGGGACTGGCGGCTGCGCCCCGCCTCGGCGAACAGCCAGCCGGCGCTCGCGGCCTACGTCCGCGCACCCGGCGACGACGAGCACCGCCTGCACACCCTGCAGGTCTTCACGGCGGACCAGGGCGCGGTGAGTCACACGGTGGTCTTCCAACTCCCCACGGTCTTCGCCGCGTTCGGACTGCCGGAAGTCTGGGAGGGATAGCCGCGCCGGGCCGACGGGGTCACCGGGGCGGCTGCGGCGGCACGGGGCCGGGCTGGGCGGCGTACGGGTTGCCGGGCGCGCCCGGGGCGGTGGCGGGAGGCTGCTGGGCATAGGGGCCGGGGGCCGGGGAGGCGTAAGGGGGCTGACCCGCGTACGGGGCCTGCGGAGGCTTCGGGGACTGGCCGGCGTGGGGGCCCTGACCCGCGTACGGAGGCTGACCCGCGTACGGAGGCTGGGGAGCCTGGGCGGCATACGGGGGCGGAGGAGCCTGCGGAGCCTGGGCGGCGTACGGGGCGTAGGGGCCGTACGGGCCGGTGGGCTGTCCGGCATACCCCGCCGTCGGCGGCAGATACCTCACCCGCCCGCCCTCCTCCGTCACGGGCGCGAACCCGGCCGCGGCCAGCAACGCCGCGAACTTGGCGTTGCGCTTGCGCGTGACGACGAGACCGACACCGAGGACGACCATCAGCACGGCCCACAGGATGCCGGCCCCGGCGAAGGCGACGGAACTCCCGCCCGCCCGTACCGCGAGGACGGCACACCCGACGGTGAGCCCGAGGGCCGCGTACACCATCCGCTTCTCGGCGTTCTTGCCGGTGAGGTCGAAGTTGATGCGGGCCTTGAGGAGTTCCAGGGCGTCGGGAACGACGGGCGGCAACGAGACCCCGTCGCCGGCCCGCGGGTACTGCGCCCAGTTCTGCGCGGCACGCGCCTGAGCCTGCGGGCCGGGGTCGGGCACGATGAGCATCGTGAGCGCGTTGTTGCGGCCGGAGCCCTGGCGCACGTCCGCGTACTCGTAGCCGAACTGCTGGGCGATGAAGGCGAGTCGGGCCAGCTTCTTCACGGAGGCCATGGGGCTCGTGAGCTCCACCGCCTGCCCCTGAGCCATCAGTCGGAACATCTTCCGGATCTGCCGCTTGCTCATCGCGTCCCCCGAATCCCCTGTCGAACTGTCCTGTTCACGCCAGCAACGACCTGCTCCACCCTTTCACGCGCGGAGACCCCGCAGAACAGCCGAGCAGCCCGGTTTACCGGTGCTTGACCCGACGTCGCCGGGCCGGCCGACGGTCCCGGGCTCAGCGGTTGACGGACTGGATCTCCTGCACGACGACGTCCTGATCGGCTCCGAAGGTGCCGTCCGGCAGGTTCCGCGCGTCGGGAACGCCCGTGCCCGTCCAGTGGATCTTCCAGGTGACGGTGGCCCTCAGCTTGTACGAGCCGTCACCCGAGGAACGCAGGTACTTCACCCCGCAGGGCGGCGTCTCCCCGGCCTTGCCCTTCGCGTACGCCTCACCGATGCGGTCGCCCTTGATCTCGCAGACCCCCGACGCGGGATACGTCTGCGCGTCCGCCGTGCCGGGCTCGATCCTGAGCGAGACCGGCTCGGCCGTCGTCGTCGCCGTCACGCCGAGCAGGGGCACCGAGGCGGTCACCGACACCGGCTTGAACTTCGCCGTGTCCAGCCAGGCCCACGTCGGCAGGTTCACCTTCGTGGTGCCCTCGGGAGCGAGGTCCACCTTGGTCGACGGCACGCGTATCTCCGCGTACGCGAGTTGCGCCAGCACCTCCGGAGTGATCGCCTGCGGAACGTCCGCCGGCGGGGCCGCGCCCTTGTCCACCCAGAAGATCGGCTCGTCGCAGTCCAGCGCGTGCGGGTCGCCCTCACGGCCTTCGGTGACGTACGAGTCCCACCAGTAGCCCTTGCCGGTCTTGGCCTTGTTGAAGTCCTTGGCCACGCCGCCGTTGACGTACTTGTCCCGCTGCTCCTGGTCCCACTGAGGACCGGTGGAGTCGACGTTCCAGATCGGCTCCAGGTACTTCTGCAGCTCGTCCGGGGTGTACTTCGGGGCGTAGTAGCAGGCGGGCGGGGTCCAGTTCCCGGAGGAGGAGGTCACCGGCCCGGCGGAGTCACCGGACCCGTTCCTGGACCGATCGAAGACGACGGCACCGGCGGTGGCCGAGAGGCCGCCCTTACCGTCCGAGTCGCCGTGCTGCTGCGTCTGTCCGACGTTGCCGTCGCCACCACGTCCGCCCGCGTATGCGACCCCGGGGGTCAAGGCCGCTACGGCCATCACCGTCGCGGCCGTCACCAGCCTGGACGCTTGCTTCACGGCTGGCATGCCTTGGCCCCCCGGTCCGAGATGATGTTCGTCGTCTGCCACACTCCGTGACTGTTCTTGACCAGCTTGGCGTTGTAGAACACGTAGCTGTCCGCTGTCGTGGGTGTGTTCTTCCTCTTCTTGGTCTTTCGGTTCTCGAGGAACGACTTGCTCTCGTCCGAGCAGTAGACAACGGTCGCCGACGTAACGCCGGCCAGGGTCACGCGCCGGTTGAAATATCGCGTGGTACCGACCCACGTGTCCCCCTTGTCGAGGTAGCCCTGGACATAGGTGATCGCAGCGTTGAGCGCCTTGCCCGAGTTGTAGAACCCGAGTGCTTCGGTGTCGACGCTGCCCTGGAAGATCGCATCGTCCATGGAGTTGACGCTGAGGGCACTGTCCGCGAGAACAGCGTCCTTCGTCGGGTCACCCGTCTTCTGACCCTCGAAGACGTTCTTGACGCCGGAAGGAAAAGTGATCTCAGGGCGCGCGGTATCCACCGCCGAGGCCGTCGCGCTCGGGGAGGCCGAGGTCTTGTTGCCGGTGTCCGCGCCGGCGATCTTGTCGCTGGTCTTCGGGTCGTGACCGCCTCCGCCGCACGCGGTCAAAAGCAGCGTGGCTGACGCTCCGACAGCGACTGTGGCAAGCAGGCGGGAACGGCGGTTCACGGCAGACTCCTGTGCGGCATGGGGTGAGGAAGGGAACCAACACGCTAGCGGGGGCCTGTGCGACGACACCAGCGCGAACGGTGCCAAGGGCGTAACAGTGGTTGCCGATAGAGCCCCAAAGCATGACCAACTGGCCTCCCCACAGCCCTGATCGGGCTGTCGGGACCGACAGGACGGTTCACCCGGTTGCTGTCCGCAAAGCCCCGGCCACGATCACGACCTCTCCGCGGAAGCCGGATGCAGCGGGTTGTCGAAACTGGTCAGCGCCGCGATCCGGCGAAGAATCGCACGGTACTGCTCACTGCGCCCGGCAGCCGCGGTGCTCAGCGTGAACACGGCCAGCCGCTTGCAGTCCGGATGCGGCAGGTACGCCCGGAACTGGACCAAGGTCACCTGAGGAAGTCCGCCGACGGCCCTGGGAGTGTGAAGGGCCTCGCTGAACGTGACCGGCCCGCAAGGAAGTTCGGCGTACTCGACACGCGCCCGCGCGTCGAGGCCGCTCACCGCACGGGCAGCCGTCACGGCTCGCGGCGACACCGCCGTGGAGCGCCAGGAGACGGTGAAGAACGACAGCAGCGGCCGGCCACCGCTCGCGTCCCCCTCCTCGGCGTCGTCACGGTGCAACCCGATCGAACAGTGAACGGTTCCCACCTCCCTCAACGCGCCGAGCAGTTGCTGCCCTTGGGCGAACCGGGCGATGAACTGCCGTCGTGCCGGCTCGTCGGGAGCCGCCCGGAGGAACGGCTCGACGGCGGCGCGCAGACCGTCCGATGCCGGGGAGCCGGGTGCGGGCAGCAACGCGTCGAGGGGCACGGCGGTGAAACCTGCGGGTTCCGCGAACCAGATGGCGGCGTCGGGGTCTTCGGCCGAGTCCGCGACGGTGAAACGAGGGGCCGTGGTCATCGAAGCCTGCCGGGTGCGAGTCAGTGGGGACGCGCGTGCGGGCGCACCGCGTCGGGAACATGGGCGCCGGAACGACGGGCCCGTTCGAGGGCGGCCGGGCTCGCGTTCCAGTCGGTCGGCTCGATGCCCCGGCGGCCCGTGGCCGTGCGCTGATAGAGCAGGTGCAGCCTCTTGGGCGCCTCGCCGTTCCGCCTGGAGGCCGCGATGACGGCGATGAAACGGGGGTCGCCGGCGAACCAGAGCGGCTCGATCTCCGCCTTGAGCTCCGGTTTCGTACGAGCGGTACCGAACCGTCGCATCCACCAGAAGGTGCGCATACCGGAAAGGAACAGCAGAGGAATCCGCTCCCCCGGCTCCTCAGGATTGACCAACTCCAGCCACATCTCGTCCTCCTGCACCCGCGGATGCCGGTTCCGCCCCCGGGGGACATCCGTAAGGAGCTGCCAGGGGTACTGCCAGAGAACGCGCTGGATGTAGACGGAGGGACGGATGTAGGCGAGCTGGAGAACGGCCCGGAATGCCGAGTAGAGGAGCACTGGAATGAAGAGAAATGCATAGCCTGGGCTCAGAAACGAGACCAGAACTCCGAGCGAGCCGATCCAGACCGCGACCCAGCCCACTAGTCGCACAGCGATCATGGTCATGTGCTGAACCCAAGCCCGTCGGGTCGGCGGATGGTCCCATGCGGTCTGGTACGTAGTCGGGTGCATAGAGCTGGAGCCTCCTGCTCGGACCTAGAAGACGTGACGGGCGAGGTCGAAAAGGGCTCCGCTATCAAGGCCCAACCGGACTCCGTCAATACTTGCCACTGAGCCGTCCTTGATGCCGTCGTCATCCGTGTCTGCGGCGGTCATGGCCAAACCGAAGCCTGCGGTTGTGACACCGACCGAAGCGGACGTGACCTCGACGGCTCTGGTGATTTGTGCCGCTCGGGCTCCTCTGATCGTGAACCCGAGCAAGGAGTTCTCCAGCTCTGAGATGGCTTTCGCGTGCTCCATCGTTTCGCCCCCGAAACGGGCCATGCGTTGACCGATCGCGAGGGCCTCCCCCGCCTCACCGGTGGTCCTCAGCGCGACTACCGCACCCTTCCCGGCGGCACCAAGGCCGGGCAGCGCGCCAAGTGCATCACCGCCGACGGTGACGAAGTTGCTCCAGAAGTCCGTGTCGATCTCACCTTTGGTGAACCCGTCCTTGAGCGATGCCCACACGGTCGGATCCTGGGTGATCCGGAGCGACAACGACGTCGCACTCAGAGCCGAAGCAACCAGCAGCAACGCCGCCGCCACCGTCCCGCCCGACACCACGAACAGCGCGACCAGCCCGATCACGGCCCCCACCGTGCTCAGGATGTCCGGCAGGTTCTCGGTGACCCAGTCGAGTGCCGAGTCGAACCAGCCCGGTTCGTGCGGGGTCAGCTTCTTCGTGGCGTCGCGGATCTTGCCCGCCCGGTGCCGAGCCCGGTGCTCGTGTTCGTCGGCGAGTTCGCGCGCCTTGCCGCGGATCCTGCGCAGCGCGTCCTCGGCGTCGTCCACCGCCGTGTTCGCCCTGGTCAGCGCCTTCTGTGCCGCCTCGTGCGCGGCGCCCTTCCCGTCCAGGTCGGGGCTGTCACCCGCCGTCGTGGCGTGGCCCTTCGCCCGGTCCACGGCGGCCTGCGCGCCCTTCGCGTCCTGTTCGAGCCGCTTCGCCCGCCGCTGGAGGTCGTCCAGTTCGCCTTCCCAGCGGCCGAGTTGGCCGGCCGCCCTGCGGATGGAGTGCGCGGCGTTCTTCAGGTTCAGGGGAAGCGGGCCGCCGTCCAGCTGTTCGCGGAAGGCGACGGCGGCGTCGCCCTTCCAGTAGCTGCCGTCCATCAGCCGGGTGACCAGGCCGTGCGTCTCTTCGAGAACCTTCGCGCACCCCGTGAGCTTCTTGCGCAGGCCGCTCACGGTCTCCGTACTGCCCGGCACCGGATCGAACCCGAGATGGGGATAGGTCACCTCGTACCGCCGCCCCCGCCGTCCCCGGACCTCCGCAGGGCTTGTTCCAGGGCCTGGTCGACCTCGCGGTAGCCGTCCCTGCTCTTCCCGATGATCCGGGCCAGGTCCGCGGTCTGCTCACCGATCCGGTCGGCCCCGTACTTCCAGTCGTCCTGGAAGTCCCCGCAGGCGCGATCGAGATCGTCCGTTCCCAGGCCGGTGACCGTGGCGTCCTCCAGCGCCCTGCGCAGGCCCTGTAACGACTCCGTCGATTTCCGGAGCATCTTCATGAAGTGCGACAGCTCATCGCCGTCGACGGCCAACCGCTCTGCCACGCCCTCTGTCTCTTACGGATCTCGCCGAGCCCGGAGAACCGGACCCGGCGGTTGCTGGACAGATCACGCTAGCGGGGCTTCCGCGGTGACACCGGGGTGCGGAGTCCGAAGCATTCGATCGAG
Source organism: Streptomyces sp. NPDC021080 (assembly GCF_044333225.1). NCBI lineage: Bacteria > Bacillati > Actinomycetota > Actinomycetes > Kitasatosporales > Streptomycetaceae > Streptomyces > Streptomyces sp. NPDC021080. Next base: position 83,002 of record NZ_JBIRQM010000021.1, read on the forward strand.
TGACAACACGGGACGAACCGGACGGGTACGCCCTGCCGCTCAGGTCTTGGCCCCGCTCCCCCTGGTCTCCGAACGCTCCCTGCTCTCCAAACGCCGCTTGGTCTCCGAACGCCCCTTGGGCCTGCGGCTCTTGGATCCGTTCGGCCAGAGGCGCGGGCTTCGCCGGGCGGCTATGTCCTCGATCCAGCCGAAGGCCAGGACGGTCAGGCCGATCAGTGGCCACACCAGGACGAACATCCACAGGGTGTAGGTCGAGTCGAGGACCGCGGTCGCCCGGTCGTCCTCCATGAAGGGGAGGTTGTACAGCTGGTCGAGGATCGGGACCGTGGCCATGATGAGCATGTTGTGCCACAGGTAGATCGTGACCGCGCGGTTGTTGGACAGCGTCACCAGCTTGTCCCAGCGGGCGAGGCGGCCCGGCAGTTCCCGCCAGGACGGGCTGTACTGGAGCAGGATCACCACGAAACCGAAGGACCACATCGCGTCGGCCAGCGGGATGTCGTTCAAGTCCCAGCCGTCGGGGCCCAGATGACCCGAGGCCCACCACAGGCCGAAGCCCATCATCAGGGCCGAGCACGAGATGGCGAGGTAGCGCGGGACCTTCGCGAGCATCCCCTCGTGGTGCGCGAAGCCCAGGATCCAGCAGCCCCCGTAGACGGCGAAGTCCGTGACGGCGTTGCCCGTCTCGCCGGGGACGGTGACCAGACCGGTACCGACCACCGCCGTCAGGGCGAGAGGGGCCAGCACGGTCGCCCGGGGAGCGCGGCGGAACGCCCACAGCATGAACGGGGACGCGACCACGAACCACAGGTACGCGCGCAGGTACCAGAGGACGCCCGCGGCCTCGACCGCCCAGCTGTCCTCCAGCAGGCCCGACGGGGAGCCGAGGTGCCAGGGGAACGGAGGGGCGCCGACCGGGACGACGTAGTCGAACAGGTCGACCAGGCCCCAGGTCCCGCCGAGGTCGGGGTCCTTGGCGGGGTTCCAGTCGGCCAGGAACATCATGGTCAGCACCACCGCGCCGAACGCCCAGAACGGGGGCAGCAGACGCCTGAGCCGTCCCCGGATCACGTTCAGCGGCGGCCTGTTCAGCGAGCGCGCCATCAGGGAGCCCGCCAGTGCGAACATCACGCCCATGGACGGGAAGACGACCGTCAGCCAGCCCCAGCCGAACAGGTGGTACACGACCACACGGATCAGCGCCAGGGAGCGGAGCAGGTCCAGATAGCGGTCGCGGCCGGGGCGGCGCGGGGCCGGCTCGCGCTCCGGGTCCTCCGGCTCCGCCGACAGCGGCGCGGTCGCCCCCACCGGGTACTCGTGCGTGGTCATCCGACCGGCCTCCGTTCGTTCCCGCCGTGTGACGCCCGCCGCTGCGGGACCGCCACCGGCGCCGACCCCACGACGCCCGTGCGGCGCAGCTTCTGCCAGCGCAGCCGGCCGCCGGTGAGGGCCGTGATCCAGGACTGCAGCAGCACGACGTACATCAGTTGCCGGTAGAGGATCTGCTGCAGGGGCAGCGAGACCAGATGGGTCATGCGTTCCTTGTCCAGGCGGAAGGCGTACGCCGCGCACACCGCCTGGATGCCGAGGACACCGAGCCAGGCCACGATCGTCCTCCCGGTCGGGCCGAAGACGACGCCGTACAGGAGGAAGAGGTCGATCAGGGGCGCCAGGAGCGGGGCCAGGACCATGAAGAGGGAGACCAGGGGCAGGCCGACCCGGCCGAAGCGGCCCGAAGGGCCCCGTTCGACCAGGGCACGGCGGTGCTTCCAGATCGCCTGCATGGTGCCGTAGCACCAGCGGTAGCGCTGGGACCACAGCTGCTGGACGGACTCCGGGGCCTCGGTCCAGGCGCGCGCGTTCTCCGCGTAGACGACGCGCCAGCCGTCGCGGTGCAGGGCCATCGTGATGTCGGTGTCCTCGGCGAGCGTGTCCTCGCTCATGCCGCCGACGCGCTCGAGTGCCGTACGGCGGAAGGCGCCGACCGCGCCGGGGATGGTGGGCATGCAGCGCAGCAGGTCGTACATGCGGCGGTCGAGGTTGAAGCCCATCACGTACTCGATGTGCTGCCAGGCGCCGATGAGGGAGTCCCGGTTGCCGACCTTGGCGTTGCCCGCGACCGCGCCGACCCCGGGGTCGGCGAAGGGCTGGACGAGTTCGCGGACGGTCGCGGGTTCGAAGACCGTGTCACCGTCCATCATCACGATGATGTCGTGGCGGGCGTTCGCCAGACCCCGGTTGAGGGCCGCGGGCTTGCCGGCGTTGAACTGGCGCACCACGCGTACGTTCGGCAGGCGCATGTCCTCGACGATGCGGGCGGTGCCGTCGTTCGACCCGTCGTCGATGACGACAACCTCGATGGGATGCTCGCTCGCCGTCAGGGAGTTCACGGTGTTCTCGATGCACTTGGCCTCGTTGTACGCCGGGACCAGCACCGACACCGGTTCGGTGACCGGGGCGGTGCCCCGGCGGAAGTCCTTTCGGCGGACCCGGCGGGCGTGCAGCGCGGAGAGCAGGAGCATCATCCCGAAGCGGGTGAAGACCAGCACGCCGGTGATCGCGATGCCGACGACCAGGATGTCGGTGGTCCTCTCCGAGGCCTGCACCAGGAAGATCCAGGTCCTGCCCTTCCACAGGTCGAGACCCGTGACCGGGATGTTCGCGCTCGGCGCGTCGAGTGCCTCGGTGAGGTTCTGGAACTCGTAGCCCTCCCGCTGGAGCCGGGGAACGAACTCGGCGAGCGCCTGCACGGTCTGGTGGCGGTCGCCGCCCGAGTCGTGCATCAGGACGACGGCGCCCTTGCTGCCCTGGGGCGTGGCACGGCGGATGATCTCGTCGACGCCCGGCTTCTGCCAGTCCTCGCTGTCGGTGTTGTTGACGACGGTGATGTAGCCGCGCGTCCCGACGTACTGCGTCACCGGCCAGGACGCGTCGTCCATGGCGTCGGCGAACGAGGAGTACGGGGGACGGAACAGGGAGCTGCGGATGCCCGCCGCGCCCTCCAGCGCCAGCTGGTTCTGCGACAGCTCCCAGTCGATGCGGCTCTTGGACTGGTACGACAGGTCGGGGTGGCTGAAGGTGTGCAGGCCTACCTCGTGGCCCTCCTTCACCATGCGCCGGACCAGATCCGGGTAGCGCGAGGCCATGGTGCCGGTGACGAAGAAGACCGCGTGGGCGTGGTTCGCCTTGAGGACGTCGAGCACCTTGGGGGTCCAGGTCGGGTCCGGGCCGTCGTCGAAGGTGAGGACGAGACGGTGGTCCGGGATACCGAGGCTGGTCGTGCGGCCGCTGCGGGTGTCGATGACCGGCCCGCCGTCGAGGATCTTCTGCGGCACCTTGTCCGTGGCCGCCTCGGGCCTGATGCGGTGGTCCGCGAGGATCTCGCTGTGCACGTAGCCGTGCAGCATCAGCATCGCCGTCATCGCGAGCATGACGAGCAGGGGCAGCACGAAACGCAGGGGAAGGCGGCGGCGCCGGGCGTCGTGGCCTCGTCGCGGGGCGGTTCCGGATCCGCCGCCCGGCGCGCTGGGGGCGGGACCGTCACCCGCCGGACCGGGGACGGGACCGTCACCCGACGTACTGGGAGCGGGTCCGTCACCCGCCGCACCGGGGACAAGACCGTCACCTGCCGTGCCGGGCGCGGGGCCGTCGTCCACCGTGCCGGACGCGGGACCGTCACCCGCCGCACCGGGCGCGGGGCCGTCGTCCACCGCACCGGGCGCGGGACCGTCGTCCACCGCACCGGGCTCGGTGGTGGGAGCGTGCTTCTGCCGGGTGGGCGCGCGCCGACCGAGGTCACTCATTCGGTGCCGCCCCCGCTCCGGTGGATCCGGGGGTGCCCGCGGTCTCCGTGGGGGCGGCCGTGCCGGCGGGGGTGGTCGCCGTGACGGGGGCCGTGGGCCGGCCGTCCGCCGAGGAGGACGGCCTGGGGTCGGGGGCCGGGCTCTTGGTGGTGACACCGGGTTTCGGCTTCTTGGTCGCCGAGGCGCTGGGCTTCGGGTGGCCGGACGCGGCCGTGGCGGAGGGGGAGGCGCCGGCCGAGGCGGTCGAGCCGGCCGAGGGTCTCACGCCGCCGCCGGCGGTGGCCACCGCGCGCGGTGCGGTGGCGCCGCGCGTACCGGACCGCTTCACCGGTTGCGTGGGCAGCGGTGAGGTCTTGACCTGCCCGGCCGGCATGTCCTCCTCCTGGCCCGGCACCGGGAGCCAGGGTGCGTTCGAGTTGCCCGACAGCAGCGTGGCGACGATCACGACGGCGTAGACCGCGCAGGCCACGGCGACGAGCATGCCGAGGCGGCGGAAGCGGCGGCTGCGGCGGCCGGACGCGTCGACGAAGACGGGGCCCTCGGATGCCTCGCCGGCCGCCGAAACGTTCTTGCCCGGCTGGACCGTGCCGCGCGCCCGCAGGCTCACGCCGCCGAGCTGGACGGTGACCTCGTTCGGGTCGTGGCCGTTCGCCGGTGCGCCGGAGTTCTCCGCGGACGCGGGCAGCGGACGGCCGGCGTCCGGCGTCGCTCCGGGGAGCGGCTCGGCCGACGGACCGTCATGAAGGGGCGGCCCGCCGCCGAAAGCCCGCGCCGGGGCGGTACGGGTGGGGGCGGTACGGATCGGGGACGACGGGGCCGTCGTCCTGCCCGCGGCGCCGGGCCACGCCACCGGCCCGGGCCCGGGCGGTCCCGCCTCGGGCCACCGGCCGGAGAACACGTCCGTCGCCGCCACGGGACCGACGAGCACTTCGGTCTCCGGTTCCGGGATTCGCCCGGGACGTCCGCCGACTGCTCGCTCGGCGCGTTCCCCACGCTCAGGACCGATGTCAACTCCCATATCCGGCCACGGCATCGCGTCGCCGGCCGTGGGACGGGCGATCGGCTCCCCGGCTTCTCGCCCCGGCGGCGGATCGACGCGGCACCCGCCACGCCCGTCGATGTCCCGCTCGGCCGGCCGGGTGTCTTTCCGCCAGTTCTCAACGCGCACGTATATCCCCCAAGGGACTGCCGACGGGTGCGCGACGGCTCCGGGCACATGCTGTCCGTGTCGTCGGGACGGGCCCCCACCCAGCCCAAGCGCCCCCAATATCACACCCTGCCCGGGGGGGAGAAACGTAGCGCACGTGTGGGAGTCGTGTGTTTCAGATCATGTACGGCTCATCGAAACAAGGGCGTCCATGGCCGGAATCCACCCTTTCCGGGGACTCAGCAGCCACTCTTCTTCGCTCGCGAGTTCGGCGGCGGCTCGTACGAGCGCATCGATCCCCGGGTGGACAAGCCCCTTGCGCCACACCAGCGACACGGGTGACAGGGGAACGGGGTCGATCAGCGGCCTCGAGACCGAACCGGGCATGGCCGGAAACTCCACCGCGGCCAGCACGGGATTCCGGTGCTTCGCCATGATCCGCCGGAACTCCTCGGCTCCGACCGCCACCGGCGCGGGTGACGCGAGTCGGATACCCCGTCCCTCGAACAGGTGGTGTGCCAGGTCGGTCCACTCCAGCGTCCTGGGGTTCCCCGCCCCCGCGTACACGGTCTCGCCCGCGAGCGCGGCCAGCGGCACCGCGTCCAGGGCGGCGAGGTAATGGTCCTCGGGCAGGATGACGGCCATCGGCTCGTAGCGCACGATCCGCTGCTCCAGCCGGGCCCGGACGGCGGGGTCGAGCCCGGCGAACCGGCCGAACGACACGTCCAGGCGGCCGGCGAGCAGATCGGCCGCCGCGCCCGTGAGCCCGCTCTCGTAGCGGGCCATCAGTTCGCTGCCGGGGGCGAGGGCGCGGGCCCGGTCGAGGATGCGGCTGGAGACCAGACCGGGCGTGTTGACGTCGACGAGCAGCGGCCTCTCCTCGCCGCCGGGCCGCGCGAAGGCGTCCAGCAGCGCGTCGTGCGCCTCCAGCAGGCGCCGCGCGTACGGCAGCAGCCGCTCGGCGTCCACCGTCGGCGTCACCTGCCGGGTCGTCCGCACGAACAGCTCCGCCCCGAGTTCGCGCTCCAGCCGGCGGATGTCACGGCTCAGGGCCTGCTGGGCGACGTACAGACGAGCGGCGGCACGGGTGAAGTGCAGCTCCTCGGCGACCGCGAGGAAGGCGCGCAGCAGACGCGGGTCCAGATGACCGGGAAAGGGGCGTTGACCAGGCATCACGTGAACCTACAACGAAGGTGCGTGAATCGCGACGCAGTAAGTGTTGGACCGCTCCCCGGATTCCGGGCGACGGTTCACCCATGTCACCGCTCACCCCGTACCGCCGTCTCTTCGCGTTGCCCGGCACCCGTGCCTTCACCCTCGGAAATCTCGTCGCCCGGCTGCCCATGGGCATGTTCAGCGTGAGTGCGGTCATCATGATCGCCGGCGCCCGGGGCTCCTACGCGCTCGCCGGCGCCGTCACCGCGACGGGTCTCGCGACGACGGCCGTGGTCGCCCCGTGGACCGCTCGGCTCGTCGACCGGTACGGGCAGGCCGAGGTGGCCGTGCCCGCCACGGCCGTCGCGCTGCTCGGCGGGACGGGACTGGTGGCGTGCGTGCGCTTCGGCGCGCCCGACTGGACCCTCTTCGCCGCGTACGCCGCCACCGCCACGACCCCCAACACGGGCGGGATGTCCCGCGCCCGCTGGGCCCACCTCCTGAAGGGGGACGCGGCAGCGCTGCACACCGCGAACTCCTTCGAGCAGGCCGTGGACGAGCTGTGCTTCATGCTGGGCCCGGTGCTCGCGGCCTTCCTGTGCACGGCGCTCTCCCCGATGGCGGGCATGCTCACGGGGTCCGCGCTGCTGATGACGGGTGTCCTGCTCTTCGCCGCACAGCGTTCGACGCAGCCGCCGCTCCGGCCGGCCACGACGGCGGGCTCGCCCGTGCTCGCGCCCGGAATGCCTCCGCTGCTGCTCTCCTTCCTCGCCACCGGCGCGGTCTTCGGCGCGATGGAGGTGGCCACGATCGCGTTCGCGGACGAGCAGGGGCACAAGTCCGCCGCGGGCGTGGTCCTCGCCCTCCAGGCGGCGGGGTCGTGCGTGGCGGGTCTGGTGTTCGGCGCGGTGAAACGGGACGTCCCGGTCGACGCCGAGGCGTTCGCCTCGCGGCGGTACGCGGTGTGCGTCGGTGCCATGGCGGTTCTGCTGACGCTGCCCCTTCTCGCGGTCCGGCTCACCGGCTCGCTCCCGGTGCTCGCGAGTGCGCTGCTCGTGGCCGGCATGGCGACCGCTCCGACCATGGTCACCGGCATGACGCTGGTCCAGCGGCGCACGCCCGAAGGCCGGCTGAACGAGGGCATGACGCTCGCGGTGACCGGCCTGCTGGGCGGGATAGCCGGCGGTTCCGCCGTGGGCGGATGGGTGGTGGAGCACCTCTCACCGGCCACCGGGTACACGGTCCCGGTCGTGGCGGCGACGACCGCGCTGGTGATCGCCGTGCTGGGCGCGAGGACCCACTCCCCGGCCCGCCCGCCCCGGCACACCCCGCTGTCCGGCCCGTCGAACCCCGTCCACCATTCCGGTTCAACCCATTGACCTGCTGACCGCTCACCCCTACCTTCCCTCGTCGAAGCGCTTCGACGTTCTGCATCGAAACGATTCGACGAACGATGCGGGACGGTCCGATACCCATCCAACTCCCCTGGAGGCAGTGGATGCCGACGAAACGACGGCGCCTGACGGCGATGGCGGCGGTGACCTTGGCAAGTGCCCTGCTGGCGACGGCCTGCGGCGGCTCGGACAGTGGCTCCTCCGACGGCAAGACCCTGAGACTGTGGCACTACGAAGCGCCGAACAGCGCGATGGGGGTGGCCTGGAAGGAGGCCATCAAGGAATTCGAAGCGCAACACCCGGGTGTGCAGGTGAAGTTCGAGGAGAAGGGCTTCGAGCAGATCCAGAAGACGGCGCCCATGGTCCTCAACTCGGACGACGCCCCCGACCTCATGGAGTACAACAAGGGCAACGCGACGGCGGGCCTGCTGTCCAAGCAGGGGCTGCTGACCGACCTCACGGCCGAGGCCACCGAGCGCGGCTGGGACAAGAAGCTCAGCGCCGGGGTGAGGACCACGAGCCAGTACGACACGAACGGCGTCATGGGCTCCGGCAAGTGGTACGGCGTGCCCGACTACGCCGAGTACACGATGGCGTTCTACAACAAGGACCTCTTCAAGAAGTACGGGATCGCGGAGCCGACCACGTACGACGAACTGGTCTCCGCGATGGACGCGTTCGTGGCGAAGGGCGTGACCCCGCTCGCCAACGCGGGCGCCGAGTACATCGCCCAGCAGTACCTCTACCAGCTCGCCCTCTCCAAGGCCGACCGCTCCTGGGTCGACACCTACGAGCTGTACAAGGGCAAGGCCGACTTCCACGACACGGCCTGGAGCTACGCGGCGAACACCTTCGCCGACTGGGTGAAGAAGGGGTACATCTCCAAGAAGTCCAGCGGCACGAAGGCCGAGGACGCGGGCGTGTCCTGGCTCCAGGGCAAGTCGCCGATCCTCTTCTCCGGAAGCTGGTGGTACGGCCGCTTCGAGTCGGAGGCCACGTTCGACTGGGACTCCGGCCTGTTCCCGGGCTCGAACCTCACCCTGGGCTCCGGCGGCAACCTGTGGGTGGTCCCCAAGGGCGCCAAGAACAAGGAACTGGCCTACGACTTCATCGACATCACCATGTCGAAGAAGATCCAGAACCTGCTGGGCAACAAGGGCGGCGTCCCGGTGGCCGCGGACACCTCCGCGATCACCGACGCCAGGACCAAGACCCTGATAGCCGACTACAACACCCTCTCGGGGCGTGACGGGCTCGCCTTCTATCCGGACTGGCCGGTGGCGGGCTTCTACGACACCCTCGTCTCCGAGACGCAGAAACTGATCACCGGCAGCGAGAAGCCCGACGCCTACCTGGACAACCTCCAGAAGGCGTACGACAAGGGCGTGCCGCGGCGATGACGGTGACCGCCGAACGCGGCGGACGGGTGACCGGCCTGAAGGCCCGGGCCGGTCACCCGAGCCGCCCGCACACCTCCTACGCGCTGTTCCTGCTGCCCGGCGCGCTCGCCTTCACGGCCGTCGTCGTCGTGCCGTTCCTGATGAACACCGGGATCGGCTTCACCGACTGGCAGGGGGTCGGGACCCCTTCGTGGACCGGGCTCGCCAACTACCGCGAGCTGCTGGACGACTCCGAGTTCTGGGCGTCCTTCCGGCACAGCCTGTCCATGGTCGTCGCGATGGCCGTCGTGCCGACCGCCCTCGGACTGGTCCTGGCCGCCGCCCTGTTCGACTTCGTCGCCAAGCACTTCGGGACGCGGACGGCGGCCGTGCTCCGGGCCTGCTTCTACCTGCCCCAGGTGCTGCCGATCGCCGTCGCCGGGATCGTGTGGAGCTGGATCCTCGCGCCCGACGGCGGATCGCTGAACGAACTGCTCAAGGCCGTCGGCCTCGGCTCCTGGCAGCAGGACTGGCTGGGCGACCCCGACATCGCGCTCTACAGCGTCATGGGCGTGATGGTGTGGGTGCAGCTCGGCTTCCCGCTCGTCGTCTTCATGGCGGGACTGCAGCGCGTGGACCCGCAGCTGTACGAGGCCGCAGAGCTGGACGGCGCGGGCTGGTGGCGGCGGTTCTGGCACATCACGCTGCCGCAGATCCGCCCCGAGATCTCGGTCGTCCTGCTGTGGTGCACGATCGCCGCGCTGAAGGTGTTCGGGGCGGTCTACGTCCTGACGAAGGGCGGCCCGGGCGGCGCCACCGACGTGCCGTCGTACTTCTCCTTCACGACGTTCTTCGAGAAGACCCAGGTCGGGTACGGGGCCGCGATCTCCACCGTCCTGACCGTGGTCGTCCTGGCGCTGGCGCTGATCGGGCTGCGGTTCCAGACCCGCGCCGAGGACGCCGAGGAAGGGGGCCACGCATGACCGCGCTCCGCCGTTACCCGGTGCTCGCGGCCCTCGTCGTCGGCGCGCTGTTCATGGTGCTGCCCTTCGCCGTCGTGGCCCTCAACGCGGTCAAGTCGCCCGCCGAGTACGCCGCGCACGGCCCGCTCGGTCTTCCGCACGGCCTCTACCTGGACGGGATCGAGGACTTCTGGCGGCGCGTCGACTTCGGGCGAAAGCTCCTGAACTCGGTGCTGATCTCCGGCTCGGTGGCCGTCGGGGCCGCGGTGCTGTCCGTCCTGAACGCGTACGCGATCGGCATCGGCCGGATCAGGGGCCGCACCTGGGTGCTCGCCTTCTTCGTCCTCGCGAACACCCTGCCGCAGGAGTCGCTGGTCTATCCGCTGTACTACCTGAGCAAGCAGGCCGGCCTCTACGACACCCGGCTCAGCGTGATCATCGTGTTCACGGTGATCCAGGCGGCCTTCGGCACCTATCTCCTCTCCTCCGTCCTCGGACGGTTCCCGCGCGAGATCATCGAGGCCGCGCGGATCGACGGGGCGAACCGGTGGCAGGTGCTGTGGCGGATCGTGGTCCCGGTCAGCCGCCCCACGATCGGGGTGCTCCTCGTCTTCTTCTTCATCTGGACGTGGAACGAGTTCCTGCTGCCGCTGGTCATGCTGATCTCCAACGACAACCAGACGGTGTCGGTGGCCCTCGGCGTCCTGCAGGGGCAGCGTCTGATGGACGCCACGATGACGAACGCGGCCGCCCTCCTCGGCGTGCTGCCCGCCATCGTCTTCTTCCTGCTCTTCCAGCGGACCCTGACCCGCGGTATCGCCGTCGGCGCAGTCAAGTAGGGGGTACGACAGTGAAGTTCACGGACGGCTACTGGCTGCTGCGCGAGGGCGTCACCGCGGCCCATCCGGTCGAGGTCCTCGACGTGACCTCGGGCCCCGGCGGCCTGGAGATCCACGCGCCGACCCAGCCCATCCGGCACCGCGGCGACCTGCTGAAAGGACCGGTCGTGACGATCAGCGCCCACGCGCCGATGCCCGACGTCATCGGCGTCACGTTCACCCACTTCCAGGGCGAGGAGCCCCGGGGCCCCCGGTTCGAGCTGCACGGAACCGGGTTCACCCCGCGCACCGAGTACGACGACGGCCACGCGACCCTGACCTCGGGCGCCCTGTCCGTCCGGGTCGCCCGCACCGCTCCCTGGCACATCGACTTCCTCGCGCACGGCCGCACCCTGACCAGCAGCGGCCCCAAGGGCATGGGCATCATGCGGGACGCGACCGGCGCCCACTATCTGCGCGAGCAGCTGGACCTCGGCGTCGGCACCCGGGTCTTCGGTCTCGGCGAGCGGTTCGGACCGCTCGTCAAGAACGGCCAGGTGGTGGACATGTGGAACGCGGACGGCGGCACCGCCACCGAACAGGCCTACAAGAACGTGCCGTTCTATCTGACGGACGCGGGCTACGGCGTGTTCGTCGACCACCCCGGGCGGGTCTCCTTCGAGGTCGGTTCGGAGGCCGTCTCCCGGGTCCAGTTCAGCGCCGAGACACAGGAGCTGACGTACTACGTCATCCACGGCCCGACCCCGAAGGACATCCTGCGCAAGTACACCGCGCTCACCGGGCGTCCGGCCCTGCCGCCCGCGTGGTCCTTCGGGCTGTGGCTGTCGACGTCCTTCACCACCTCCTACGACGAGGACACCGTCACCTCCTTCATCGACGGCATGCGGGAGCGTGAACTGCCGCTGTCCGTCTTCCACTTCGACTGCTTCTGGATGCGCGAGTTCAACTGGTGCGACTTCCGCTGGGACCCGCGGGTGTTCCCCGACCCGGAGGGCATGCTCGCGCGGCTGAAGGACAAGGGGCTGCGGATCAGCGTCTGGATCAACCCGTACATCGCGCAGCGCTCACCGCTGTTCGCCGAGGGGCGGGCCCTCGGGCATCTGCTGCGGCGGCCCGACGGCAGCGTGTGGCAGTGGGACCTGTGGCAGCCGGGCATGGCCCTGGTCGACTTCACCAGCGCGGCCGCCCGGGACTGGTACGCCTCGAAGCTGGAGGCGCTGCTCGACCAGGGCGTCGACTGCTTCAAGACCGACTTCGGCGAGCGGGTCCCGGTGGACGTGGCCTACGCCGACGGCGCCGACCCGGAGCGCATGCACAACTACTACACGTACCTCTACAACCGGACCGTGTTCGATGTGCTGCGCAAACACCGCGGGGAGCACGAGGCCGTCGTCTTCGCCCGGTCGGCGACCGTGGGCAGCCAGCGGTTCCCGGTGCACTGGGGCGGCGACTGCGAGGCGACGTACGCGTCGATGGCCGAGTCGCTGCGCGGCGGACTCAGTCTCGGCATGTCGGGGTTCGGGTTCTGGAGCCACGACATCGGCGGCTTCGAGGGGACACCGTCGCCCGCGCTGTTCAAGCGGTGGATCGCCTTCGGGCTGCTGTCCTCGCACAGCCGGCTGCACGGCTCGTCCTCGTACCGCGTGCCCTGGCTGTTCGACGAGGAGGCCGTGGACGTCCTGCGGCTGTTCACCCGCCTCAAGCTCGGCCTCATGCCGTATCTGTACGAGGCCGCCCGCACCGCCCACGCGGAGGGGGTGCCGATGATGCGGGCGATGGTCCTGGAGTTCCCGGACGATCCGGGGTGCGCGCATCTGGAGCGGCAGTACATGCTCGGCCCGGACCTGCTGGTCGCGCCCGTCTTCAGCGACGAGGGGGACGTCTCGTACTACGTGCCCGAGGGCACCTGGACCCCCTACCTCGGCGGGCCGCCGGTGACCGGACCGCGCTGGGTGCGCGAGCGGCACGGTTTCACCAGCGTGCCGCTGCTCGTGCGGCCGGGCGCGGTGATCCCGGTCGGCGCGGTGGACGACCGCCCCGAGTACGACCACGCCGACGGGGTCACCCTGCGCGCGTACGGCCTGGAGCGGGGCGCGCGGGTGACGGTGCCGGTCGGGCAGGTCACCTTCACCGTCGTGCGCGAGGGGAACACCCTGCGCGCGTCCTGCGGCGATCCGTCCAGGCCCTGGGGGCTGGCCGCGGGCGGACGCGAGGTCCGGGCCGGTGCCGGGACGGGCTTTCTCTCCCTCGATCTGGAGTCGTAGCGATGGTCAAGATCACCGATGTGGCGCGGCACGCCGGGGTGTCCCCGAGCACCGTCTCCTACGCCCTCAGCGGCAAGCGGCCGATCTCCGAGGCGACCCGGCTGCGCGTCGAGGAGGCCATCCGCCGGCTCGGCTACCGTCCGCACGCGGGGGCCAGGGCGCTGGCCAGCAGCCGGTCCAACGTCCTGGCGCTGGTCGTACCGCTGCGGGCGGGCATCCATGTGCCGGTGGTGATGCAGTTCGCGGTGTCGGTGGTGACGGCGGCCCGGCGGCACGACCACGACGTCCTGCTGCTCACCCAGGAGGAGGGCGAGGAGGGACTGCGCCGGGTCGCGGACACCGCGCTGGTGGACGCGCTGATCGTGATGGACGTCCAGCTCCACGATCCCCGGCTGCCGCTGCTGCGCGCGCTGGAGAGGCCGTCGGTGCTCATCGGCTTCCCGGCCGCCCCCGACGGGCTCACCTGCATCGACCTGGACTTCGAGGCGGCCGGCGAGCTGTGTGTGGAGCGGCTCGCGGGGCTCGGGCACCGGGTGGTCGCGCTGGTCGGCTCACCGCCGGAGGTGTATCTGCGGGGCACGGCGTTCGCGCAGCGGGTGGTGCAGGGGTTCACGGCCGCCGCCGACCGCAACGGGCTGGCCTCGTCCGTCCACCCCTGTGCGGCCTCGCCCGCCGCGGCCCGCCTGATCGCCGAGCAACTCCTGCGCGAACAGCCCGCGTTGACCGGTGTCGTCGTCCACAACGAGGCGGTCCTGGAACCGCTGATCGACGCCTTCGAGCAGCTCGGCCTGCGGATTCCGGCCGATCTGTCCGTCACCGCGATCTGCCCGGACGAGCTCGCCGGGGGCCTGCGCGTGCCGGTCACCTCGATCGCCATCCCCTCCGCCGAAGTGGGCGCGCGAGCGGTCGACCTGCTGATGAACAAGCTGGACGGCACGCCCTGCCCGGAGGCGACCCTGCTCACCCCCCGGATGACGGAGCGGGCCAGCACGGCACCCCGCACACTGAGTTCCTGAGGAGCCATGACACGGGGCCGGGCGGTCGAAGGCGCGCGGGACGGCGACCCCGTACGACCACGCGACGGCGGCCGCCTCCCACCACGTCCACCCTGCGCCGGGGCCGGTCAGCCGGTCTCGATCAGGTGGTCCACGTCGGAGACATGGAACTCGCCGTATCCGAAGCGCTCGCCGATCGCCCGGTACCGGTCGTACTGCTCCTGCGTGAGGGACGCCTGCACCCTGCTCAGGACACGGAGGAACAACCGGAATCCGAGATCGGGGTCGATCCGGGTGACCACGTGTTCCAGCGCGTCCATGACCTCCGTCGCGGGCACGGGGCGCCAGTGGCGGCTGACGGCCTTGTCCGCCACCGTGGGTGCCGTCTCCCGGAGTTCACGCAGCACGGTGTCGGTGAGTTCGGTACGGGCGGGCGCCACGACGGGGCTGTACGCGGGGGCGACCTCCCTCAGCCGCTCACGGCACACGTCCGCGATCAGCCGGAGCCAGTCCCGGCCGTCGGTGCTCCGCGGCTCGTCCGAGGCCCCGGACCACAGGGCGGAGACCGCCGCGTCGGGCAGCGCGGAGCGCAGCAGGCGGAGCGCGTCCTCCAGGAGGACGGCCGCCGCGGAGCCCGGGGTCTGCCCGATGTCGTCGCCCTCGGCCGCCCTCCGGATGTCCTCCCGGTTTCCGTGCCACTCCTGGTGGGCCTGCCCGGCGAGGCCGGAGAGACCGAAGTCCCAGACGGTGTCCCGGCGGGCGGGGTCGACGGGCGGCCACGCGACGTCGAGACCGGTGTCGATCAGAGAAGAGTGGTGGCCGAACCTGTCACCCAGCGCCTGGAACCGGTCGTACCGCTCCTTGTCGATCCGCACGGAGCACGCCTTCAGCGCGCGGAGGAAGAGCCGGAAGGCAAGTTCGGGACGAGCGTGGACGGCCACCTCCTCGAGGGCCGACAGAGTGCCGGGGGAAGGGAGGGAACCTGCCGGCCGCTCGCGGCAGGAACGGATCTCCGCGACGACGTCGTCCCGCACCTCGTCGGCCGACGGCGGCCGGGCGTCCCACATCAGGGAAGGTGCCGGGCGCCGCCCGGGGATCCTCCGGGGCGGGCGCGCGGCACAGGTCTCCTCGACGCACCGCAGCCAGTCACGGGTGCTCATGCCGTGCGCCGCCGGATCCCACACGCCCCCGGCTGCCACTCGCCACACGGCCTGGATCGCCTCGTCCGACAGCGGCGACTCGACGAGGGTGCGCACGTCGTCGCGCAGATCGTCGGCGTACCCCCACTCGTCGTGGCTGGTGTCGTAACCGAGGATGCTCCGCTGATCCGCGCCGAGATGGTCGACGCTGCCCACGGGCGTCTCACGGTCGTACGCGTCGAGCTTCGCCGTGACGAGGCCGAGTGCCGCGCGGGCGTTCTCGGGGGGAGCGGGTGAGAGGGCGAACGCCTCGGCCAGCCCGCTGAGCCCGAAGTCCCCGTCGTAGCAGACGTAGTACGGCTCCTGCCGTCCCGTCACGGTCGTCCCCTCCGGTTCTCGATGCCTCTCACGGACCTGCGGCCCCTCACCGGTCGTGTCCGGCGGACGCTCCCGAATCTCCGACAACGGACTTCCCGAAGCCCGGGCATGCGTTCCTCGCGGGACGAAAAACGTACGGGGCAGGGAATCGGCCGGGAACGGAAGTCGCCCCCTATCGGCCACCACGCCCGGCACACGGCATGACACAGGCCCCGTCGCTCGAAAGCGGCGGGGCCTGTGCCCACATGGGATGAGTGGAGATGGCGGGAATCGAACCCGCGTCCAACGGTGCAAAATCAGGGCTTCTCCGTGTGCAGTTCGCTGCGATTTTCTCAGCCCCGGTGATCACGCGAACAAGTCGCCGACGGGCTCAGTCACTGTTTGATTTCCCATCGAACCCCGTGACCGGGCTCGCTGGTTTAGTTCCCTAGATTATGCCAGGATCCGGGCCGGGAACACTCCCGGGCTGACACCCTTTAGGGTCCCTCACTCACTGCTTATTAGGCAGCGAGGGCGAAGGACTGGGAATCGCTCTTGGTATTGGCGATTATTTTTTGCGACATATGGTTTACGAGATCATTGCCGCTTCCTCGACACGCTTCCCCTGCTTCAACAGCCGCTGTCGAAACCGATCATCCCCATGTTGATTTTTCAAAACAAGCCCGGCCCCTCCGAGGAGGAACCACATACCCGCTGTGGGGCACGTTGCCATCGTACGTGACCGACGCACGACGGTGCCAGCCTATTCCGGCGCGGCCGCCCGCCGCGCCGTCCGGCACGTCACTCGCCGCGCTGTTTCCGCTTGGCCGCGGCGATGGCCCGGTCCGACTCGCGCCGGTCCTGCTTCTCGCGCAGGGTCTGCCGCTTGTCGTACTCCTTCTTGCCCCGTGCGAGCGCGATCTCCGCCTTCGCCCGGCCGTCCTTGAAGTACAGGACGAGCGGCACGATCGTGTGGCCCGTCTCCTCGGACTTCACGGACAGCTTGTCGATCTCCTCGCGGTGCAGCAGCAGCTTGCGCTTGCGGCGCGCGGAGTGGTTGGTCCAGCTGCCCTGGTTGTACTCCGGGATGTGGGCGTTGTGCAGCCACGCCTCGCCCCCGTCGATCTGGACGAACCCGTCGGCCAGCGAGCTCCGGCCCTGGCGCAGCGACTTGACCTCGGTACCGGTCAGGACGAGCCCGGCCTCGTAGGTGTCGATGATCGCGTAGTCGTGGCGGGCCTTCTTGTTCTGCGCGACGATCTTGCGCTTGCCGCCCTTCTCGCCGTCCCTGGACTTGGCGGCAGCCCCGCCCTGCTTGGGCTGGGACTCCTTCGGTACGTACATTCCCTTGCTCATAGTGCTGGCCATTTTCGCACTACAGGGGGGCTCGGGGGAAAGCCGATTACCGGGTCCGCGGCCGGCGCGTCAGGGAAGGTCCCCGAGACCGCTCAGCACGGTCTCGGCCCGCTTCAGCGACTCCTTGTCCGCCTCCAGGTCGGGAGTGATGCCCCGGCCGTCGACGGAGCGGCCCGCGGGGGTGCGGTAGTGGCCGACGGTCAGCTCGGCGACGGAGCCGTCGGGCAGCCGGCTCGGCATCTGGACCGAGCCCTTGCCGAAGGTCCTGGACCCCACGACGACCGCGCGCCCCCGGTCCTGGAGGGCTCCGGTGAGCATCTCGGCCGCGCTCATCGTGCCGCCGTCGACGAGCGCGACCAGGGGTCTGGTGGTGTCGCCGCCCGCCTCCGCGTGCAGGGCGCGCTGGGAGCCGTTCACGTCGTACGTGGCGACGAGGCCGCCGTCGAGGAAGACGGAGGCGGTGGTGACGGCCTCGGCGACCAGGCCGCCGGAATTGCCGCGCAGGTCGAGGACGATCCCGGCCCGGCCCGGCGCCCGGCCGACCGCGGTCCGTACGGCGTCGCCGACCCCCTTGGTGAAGGCGTCGACCTTGATCAGGGTGACCCCGCCGGGCAGCCTGCCGACGGTCACCGAGTCCGTGGAGAGCCGGGCGCGGCGCAGGGTCCGGCTCCACGACTGCGTGCCGCGCTCCAGACCGAGGGAGACCTTCGTGCCGGCACTCGCGTCGTCCGCGTCGCCGCGCAGTAACGAGACGACCTCCGTGACCGGTCGGCCGTCCACCTCCGCGCCGTCGACGGTGCGCAGCCGGTCGCCCTTGCGGATGCCCGCGGCGGCGGCGGGCGAGCCGGCGCTGACGCGGGTGACCTCGATGCGTCCGTCGCGCTCACGGCGGGCCCACAGGCCGACGCCGGTGTACTGACCGTCGAGGGCCTCCTCGAACTCCTCGTACTCGCCCTGGGAGTAGACGGCGCCCCAGCGGTCCCCGCTGCGGCTGACGGCCCTCTCGGCGGCCTCCATGGGGGACTTGCCGTCGGCCATCGCCTCGGCGGCGGCCCGGGTGACCTCGTCGTGATGGCGTGCCGACGCCGAACCGGGCGCCTCGGGACCGGTCTTGCGGGCGGGGTCGGAGAACGATCCGGTCGCCGCTCCGGCGACGAGGAGACTCGCGAACACCAATGTCAGGGCCGCCCCGCGGCGGATGCGGCGGGGCTCGCAGAACAGGTCACGGCCTGACATGCCGGTGAGTCTAGGACAACGCGAAGGGCCGCACCGCCGGTTGACGGTACGGCCCTCTTGGGATGCGTCACACCTTCAGGTACTTGCGCAAAGCGAAGAACGCGGCCACCGCGGGCATCAGCAGGCTCGTCGCGAGGATGAGCGGGAGCTTGGTCAGCACGGCGTCCCAGCCGATGAAGTTGATCAGGTTCAGCTTGTGGGACAGGTCCAGGCCGTGGTCGATGATGAAGTACCGGGCGATCAGCAGGAATCCGCAGGCGACGCCGCCGCCGATGAGTCCGGCGACCGAGGCCTCCGCGATGAACGGCGCCTGGATGTAGAAGCCGGAGGCGCCGACGAGCCGCATGATCCCCGTCTCACGCCGTCGGCTGAACGCCGAGACGCGCACGGTGTTGACGATCAGCATCAGCGCGACGACGAGCATCATCGCCATCACCGCGCGCGCGGCCCAGTTCATGCCGTTGAGGAGCCCGAACAGGTTGTCCAGGATGCCCTTCTGGTCCTGGACGGACTGCACGCCGTCACGGCCGTCGAAGGCGGTCGCGATGACCTGGTACTTCTCCGGGTCCTTCAGCTTGATCCGGTACGACTCCTGCATCTGGTCCGGCGTGAGGGAGCTGGCCAGCGGGGAGTCGCCGAACTGCTCCTTGTAGTGCTTGTACGCCTGGTCGGAGGACTCGTAGGTGACCTTCTGGACGACCGAGGACATCTTGTCCAGGTCGGCGACGATCTGCTTCTTCTGGTCGCTGGTGACCGCACCCCTGGCGCAGTGCGGGTCGGACTCGGCGTCGCTCTTGTTGCAGAGGAAGATCGAGACGTTGACCTTGTCGTACCAGTAGCCCTTCATGGTGTTCACCTGGTCGCTCATCAGGAGCGAGCCGCCGAACAGGGCGAGCGAGAGGGCGACCGAGACGACGACCGCGAAGGTCATGGTCAGGTTGCGGCGGAGACCGACACCGATCTCCGACAGAACGAACTGCGCGCGCATGGCGTCTTCCTCAGACCTTTCCGTGGACGATGATCAGTGCTGGTAGCCGTAGACGCCGCGCGCCTGGTCGCGGACGAGACGGCCCTTCTCCAGCTCGATGACGCGCTTGCGCATCTGGTCCACGATGTTCTGGTCGTGCGTCGCCATCAGGACCGTGGTGCCCGTCCGGTTGATCCGGTCGAGCAGTTTCATGATGCCCACGGAGGTCTGTGGGTCGAGGTTTCCGGTCGGCTCGTCGGCGATGAGGAGCTTGGGCCGGTTCACGAAGGCTCTCGCGATGGCCACACGCTGCTGCTCACCACCGGAGAGCTCGCCGGGCATCCGGTCCTCCTTGCCGCCCAGGCCGACGAGGTCGAGCACCTGGGGCACGGACTTGCGGATCTCGCCGCGGGACTTGCCGATGACCTCCTGGGCGAAGGCCACGTTCTCGGCGACCGTCTTGTTGGGCAGGAGGCGGAAGTCCTGGAACACGGTCCCCAGCTGGCGGCGCATCTGCGGCACCTTCCAGTTGGAGAGGCGCGCGAGGTCCTTGCCCAGGACGTGCACCTGGCCCTGGCTGGTCCGCTCCTCGCGGAGGATCAGCCGCAGGAAGGTGGACTTTCCGGAGCCGGAGGACCCCACGAGGAACACGAATTCTCCGCGCTCGACCTCCAGGGAGACATCCCTGAGAGCGGGGCGGGTCTGCTTGGGGTAGACCTTGGAGACATTGTCGAATCGGATCACGGGTGCACCACGGGTCGCCGGGGGTAGGTGTGCGTGACCATACGCGAACCCGGTGTGCGAGCGCAGTCGGCGTACGCGGTTGCGCGCGGCTTGCACGATTTGTCACGGATCTGAGGCGAGATTCACACCCGGTCCGAGGGGCTGGGGGCACCCCGGGCGGGGCAGGAAAAGGGGGAGCCGCGCCGAATTCCACGGAACCTGGCACAGTGGTAGGGGAACGGTTGCGTTCGCCGCAGCGTTAAGAGAGCGACGTGTACGCGAGAGAGCTGCGTATGCGGAGACGTCGCAAGGAGGGCCGGCGCATGACGTACGACCGATTGGTATGCGCTAACTGCGCGGCACCCGTCAGCGAGGGCCGCTGCCCCGTCTGCCGTGCGAACCGCGAGCGGCTCCAGCAGGAGAGCCCCTTCGCGGGACTCAACCCCATGGCGCTGATCGCCCTGCTCGCGGTACTGATCGCGGCGCTGGCGCTGGTGGCCCACCAGACGGTGTGAGGGGCCCGGGGACGGCCCGGCACGGCCCGCCGTCACCCCCGACCCGGAAAGGGCCCGGAGCGAGCTGCTCCGGGCCCTTCGGCGTACGTGCGGAGCGTCAGGCGGCGGCACCGCCGCGGCCGCCCGCGAGGCGCGGCAGCAGACGGAAGCCGACGCCGCCGGCGATCATCGTGGCGGCGCCGGCGATCAGGAACGCGGTCTGGCCGGCACCCGTCTCGGCGAGCGCGCCGTCCTTGCCCTGGGCCTGGGTGTCCGAGCCGGTGTCGGTGAGGGCCGAGGAGCCCTCCTCCTGGGCGCTGGACCCGCCGTTGGGGTCGGCGTCGTTGCCGCCCGTGCCGTTCCCGGCGGGGGCCGTGGTGCTGCCGGAGGAGGGGTCCTCGGTCGGCTCGGTCGGGTTGCCGGTGGGCGCCGTGGTGGTCGGGGCCTGCGACGTCGGGGGCACCTGCGTGGGAGCCTGCGAGGTCGGCGGTATCTCCGTGGGAGGCTGCGACGTCGGGGGCTCCTGCGTGGGAGCGGTGGGAGCCGGGGACTCCGGGATACCCGTGACGGTCGCGGTCGGAGTCGGAGTCGGGCCGTCGGCGCCGGTCGCCGAGGCGACACCGGCCACGGTCAGCGAAGCGCCGGCCGCGATCACCGCGCCGGCCGCTATGCGAGCCGCGAGAATCCGCGTCTTCTTGGTCATCTGCCTGCTACCCCCAGTAGCTGATCGTCAATGGAGCAGCGCCCGGGGCCACGGCGTCACAGGAGGCGTTCGCTCAACCCCCCGGTTCACATGCGCCCCGGAGATACGCATGCCACACGTCACCCTTCCCAGATTCCACAGCAGCGTCAAGGTCGTTGCGTACGCGATGTCCGGAACACCATCGTTTGCCCGGCCTGAGGACATGTGACTGTGACGGAAAACCCATACAGCCCCTACAAACGAAGGCAACTGCCGCCCGACGGGCGGCAGTTGCCTTGTCGACAAAGCTGTTTCAGCGGGGGCGGCGAACGTCCGCCCGCACCGCTTCTGTCGTGTCCTTACTTCTCCTGCTGCTTGCGCCAGCGAATTCCGGCCTCCAGGAAGCCGTCGATCTCGCCGCCGAACACGGCCTCGGGGTTGCCGACTTCGAACTCCGTGCGCAGGTCCTTGACCATCTGGTACGGGTGCAGGACGTACGAACGCATCTGGTTTCCCCAGGAGTTGCCGCCGTCGCCCTTGAGGGCGTCCATCGCGGCCTGCTCCTCCTGCCGGCGCCGCTCGAGGAGCTTGGCCTGCAGGACGTTCATGGCCGAGGCCTTGTTCTGGATCTGCGACCGCTCGTTCTGGCAGGAGACGACGATGCCGGTGGGGAGGTGGGTCAGACGCACCGCGGAGTCCGTGGTGTTGACGCCCTGGCCGCCGGGACCGGACGAGCGGTACACGTCGATCCGCAGCTCGGACTCGTCGATCTCGATGTGGTCGGTCTGCTCGACCACCGGCAGGATCTCGACACCGGCGAAGGAGGTCTGGCGGCGCCCCTGGTTGTCGAACGGCGAGATGCGCACCAGCCGGTGCGTGCCCTGCTCCACGGAGAGCGTGCCGTACGCGTACGGCACGTGGACGGCGAAGGTGGTGGACTTGATGCCCGCCTCCTCCGCGTACGAGGTCTCGTACAGCTCCGTCTTGTAGCCGTGGCGCTCGGCCCAGCGCAGGTACATGCGCTGGAGCTTCTCGGCGAAGTCGGAGGCGTCGACGCCGCCGGCCTCGGCACGGATGGTGACGACGGCCTCACGCGAGTCGTACTCGCCGGACAGGAGGGTACGGACCTCCATCTCGTCCAGCGCCTTCCTGACGGCGACGAGCTCGGCGTCGGCCTCGGCACGGGTGTCCGGGTCGTCCTCCTCCTCGGCCATCTCGAAGAGCACGCTCAGATCGTCGATGCGCCCGCGGAGCGCCTCGGCCTTCCTGACCTCCGCCTGGAGGTGGCTCAGCTTGCTGGTGATCTTCTGCGCCTCGTCCGGGTCGTCCCACAGGGACGGCGCGGCCGCCTGCTCCTCGAGCACGGCGACATCTGCCCTCAGCTTGTCGAGGTCCAGGACGGCCTCGATCGACTCCATGGTCGAGGAGAGGGACTTGAGCTCTTCGGAAACATCGACGACTGCCACGCCTCCAGCGTAACGGTTGCGGCAACCGGGCCTCGCCGGGTCTCGCCCCGTCCGCCCCTTCCCGTCCCGTGACGGGGGCGCTGCCCCCGGCCCCTCGCTCCTCGAGCGCCGGAGGGGCTGGCTTTTCGGCCCGTCCGGCGCTCGAGGACGAGGCCGTCGGGCCGAAGCCGGGGTCCGGGGGCGGCAGCCCCCAGGGACGACGGGGGTCCCCCTGGTCGAGCGAAGCCGAGACCTTGGGGGAGGGAAGGGGCGGAGGGGGCGACGAACGTCCGTCCGGGGCGCCGGCCCGGGTTCAGGGGGAGGCCGGGGCCGAGTTCTTCGTGTCCTGGGGAGCCGCGTCACCGTCGTCGGAGGTGGCGAGCCAGGTACCGACGCCCGCCGCGGCGACCAGGACGACGGCCGCCACCCCCAGGGTGATGCGCCGCCGGCGGGCGGAGGCACGGTGCCGGGCGGAGCCCGGACGGGGAGCGCCCGCGGCGCGCGGCGCGCGGGCGGTCCCCCGGGCCCCGCCGGCCAGCTCGTCGGGCGCCGGCACCCGCATCGAGGTGTGCGTGTCCCGGTTCGAGTCGGTGGCGGCCCCGGGCACGAGGGGCACGGCCCCGCGCCGCTCACGCGCCGCGGCGGGCTCGGACGGCTCCGCGCTCTCCTCGTACTCCTCCTCCGGCTCCTCGGAGTCCGCGTCCGGGGAGTCCACGTCCAGCGGCGGCATACCGGCCAGCAGCGGCAGCTGCTCCCGCAGCCGTGCGCCCAGCTCGGAGGCCCGCAGCCGGGACGCGGGCGCCTTGGCCAGGCACTGCACGATCAGCTGCCACAGCTCGTCCGGGATGCCCGGGAGCGGCACCACCGTCTCGGTGACGTGGCGGCGCAGGACCGCGCCGGGGTGTCCGCCCCCGAAGGGCGTGAATCCGGCGAGCAGCTCGTAGAGCACGGTCGCCAGCGCGTAGATGTCGACGGCGGCGCGCGGCGGCAGGCCCTCGATGATCTCGGGCGCGAGGTAGTCGGGCGTCCCGATGATCTTCGTGACCTTGGTGCGGCGCGGTGAGTCGATGAGCTTGGCCACTCCGAAGTCGGTCAGGAGGGCCGGGTGGGAGCCGCCGGGGCCGAGCGGGCCCTGCATGTCGAGCAGGACGTTCTCGGGCTTCACGTCGCGGTGGACGACCCCCGCGGCGTGCGCGGCGGCGAGTCCGTCCGCCACGTCGGCGACGATCGCGACCGCGGCCTCCGGGGCGAGCCTGCGTTCCCGGTCGAGCCGGGTGCGCAGGTCGGTGCCCCGGACGAGGTCCATGACGAGGGCGAGGTCGTTTCCGTCCACCACCAGGTCGCGCACCGCCACCACGTGGGGGTGGTCGAGGCCGAGCAGCGCGGTGCGCTCCTGGACGAAGCGCCCCACCAGCTCCTGGTCGGACGCGAGGTCCTCGCGCAGCAGCTTGATGGCGACGGGCCCCTCGGGCCCCTCGCCCAGCCACACCGTGCCGGCGCTCCCCCGCCCCAGGATCTGGTTCGCGGTGTACCTGCTGCCGATCTTGCGTGCCAAGACTGCTCCTACAGACGCGTGTTGCCGCTTAAAGTACGCGCCCGAGGAGGCAACCTTCACGCCCGAGGCCGAAATCACCCGTCAGATGTCGACAAGTCCCCAGAGTCGGCCGCTCCGGGGTGTCTCGGGTCAGTTCTTCGTGGGGTCCTTCGAGCCGAGATCCCCGATCCAGCCGCTGACCTGGTGGTACCAGTGGGTGAGCTCCCCCCAGAAGCTCCTGGTCGTGCCGATCCAGTCCTGGAGGGGGCTGAATTCCCAGATCAGCCAGCCGGCCACGAACAGGATGACGACCGTGAACAGGCACCCCTTGAGGCAGCCGAGTCCCGGGATCTTCATCGGGTTGGCGCTGCCCTGCCGGGGTTCGCGCTGACGCGGGGCGGGCTGCTGGGGCCGCTGCGGCTCGGGCGCGTACCGCTGCGGCTGGGGCTGCTGCTGGGGCGCGGGGGCGTAGCGCTGCTGCTGCGGCGCGTACTGCTGCTGTTGCTGCTGCTGCTGCGGATAGCCGTATCCGGGCGGCGGCTGCTGGCCCCGCTGCGGGCGCTGCTGCTGCGGCTGGGGCTGCTGCCGCTGCGGGCGCGCGACCTGGCGCTGCGGGCGGTGGCGCAGCGGGTCCTCGTTCGGGTCGAGGTACTGGACCTGCGTCTGTTCGTTGCGGTCGCGGGCCGCGCGCAACTGGTTCTGCCAGGGGTGCGGGTCCTCGCCCTGGCCGGGCGCTCCGCCCGGCTGGTTCTGGGGCACGGGCGGCAGCACGGCGGTCGGGTCGGCCGCTCCGGCGGTGTGCGGCAGCACGCTGGTCGCGCCGTACGGGTCGTACGAGGCCGCGCCCTGCGGGAGCACCTGGGTGGCGTCGGCCGCGCCGGGGACGTCCGGGACGTACGCCGGGGCTGGGTCGGGCCCGAGCAGCGCGCCCACGCCGTCGGCGGCGGCGATCTGCGCGGGTGACGCGTGCACCCCGACACCCGCGGCGACGGCGCGCAGTCCGCGCGCGAGGTTCTCGGCGCTGGGCCGCTGGTCGGGGTTCTTGCGCAGGCAGCGCTCTATGACGGTCCACAGCGGGTCCGGGACGGTCGAGGGGCGGCGCGGTTCGGCGCTCAGGTGCTGGTGCAGCACTTCGAGGGCGGACTCGCCCGCGAACGGCGGGCGCCCGGTGACCAGCTCGTACATCAGGATGCCGGCGCCGTAGATGTCCACGGCGGACGTCTGCGGGCGTCCCTCGGCGGACTCCGGGGCGACGTACGCGGGCGTGCCGACGAATTCGTGGGTCCGGGTCAGGCCGGGGGAATCGGCGAGCCGCGCGATGCCGAAGTCGGTCAGCATCGGGTGCATCTGGCCGGCGTCCTGCTTGAGCAGCACGTTCGCGGGCTTCAGGTCGCGGTGCACGACGCCGTCGGCGTGGCTGGCGGCGAGCGCGTCGGCGATCTGAGCGGTGAGCAGGGCGGCGGCGACGGGCGAGAACGGTCCGTTCTCGCGCAGGTAGCGGTGCAGGTCGGGGCCGTCGACGAGGTCCATGACGAGGGCGAGGAGATCGCCTTCGACGACGAGGTCGCGCACCCGCACGATGTTCGGGTGGGTCAGGCGCAGCAGCACCGACCGCTCCCGGAGGAACCGCATCACGATGTCGGCGTCGCTCGCGAGCTCTTCCTTCAGGACCTTGATCGCCACGGTCTCGCCGGGCTGTCCGGCGACGGCCGCCTCGGCGCCCGCGGTCTCCCGCTGGCGGGCTCGCCAGACCGTGCCCGTGGCGCCGCGCCCCAGCGGTTCCTCAAGGAGGTACTTGCTCCCTACCGGCCGCACGTCATGCGCTCCCTGTTGCTTGCTTGCCTGGTCCGTCCACCGTGATCACCGTGGTACAGGAGTTTCCGACCCACTGTAGTGCCGCCCCGCCCGGCACAGGGCGGTCCTCCTGGTGTGCTTTCCCATAGGTCCCGTGCGCACCTGTGGTCCGCATAAGCGCATACGTGGGCGCACCCGTCCATGTTCGACGGAAAGCCGCTCCCGTGCGTTCGACGGAAAGACGCTCACTTCGGTCGGTTGGTTGCCGGGACCGGGCGTGAGCGATCTCAAGCCGACATCGGGCGGGCACTGGTCAGGAACTTTTACGGGCAGAGCCGACCAATCAAGATCACTTACAGGTGGGGGGCGGGCGCGTTGTCGGCGGCAGGTGCGAGGATGCCTCCAGTTACTGGCCGACGTGCCCGTGTGCGGTGGGGGGAACTGCGGTGGGGGACCGCAGCGCAGCCTCGTCCTCGTCGCGGACACCTGCGCGGAAGGGACCCCTGACGGCGATGCAGATCCGGCTGACCGTCGTAGACCCGCTGGGCCCGCCATCGGAGCCGCGGGGGCGAGCCACGGCCTGCGATGTGCTGGTCACCGCGCCCGCCGGGACGGCGCTGGCCGCGGTCGCGTCGGGGCTGGCCGCGGCGGTCGGGGGAAGCGGGGGCGCCTCCCAGGGCGAGCGGGGCCGTGAGCCCGGCGGGGGCCAGATCGTGCTCTACGCGGGCGCGGAGCGGCTCGACGCCCAGCGCTGCACCCTCGGCGAGCCGCCGCTGACCGACGGCGCCGTGCTGTCCCTGGGCGCGCCCGCCGAGCCCGGTCCCGACCTGGACGACGTCTCGGCCCAGCTCCATGTGGTCGCGGGACCCGACGCCGGCGGCGTGCACCTGCTGCACGGCGGCCAGATCCGCATCGGCCGCTCCGCGGACGCCGACGTGCCCCTGGACGACCCGGACGTGTCCCGCCTGCACTGCGCGGTCACCGTCACCCCGGAGGGCCGTGTCTCGGTCGCCGACATCGGGTCCACGAACGGCACGACGCTCGACGGCTCCCGGGTCGGCGGCCGTCCCGTCCCCTTCACCGCGGGCGCGCTGCTGCGCGTCGGCGAGTCCGCCCTGCGGCTCGCCCTGCCGGGAGGTCCCGGCGTCGTGGAGACGGCGCCGGACGGCGAGGGCCACGTGCGGGTGAGGACCGGGTCCGCCGGCGACACCCCGCGGGCCGGCGCCTTCGACGAACACGGTGGTCCGGCCGGCGCCGGGACCGCCGCCCGCCGGGGCACGGCCGCCGCGGACGGCTTCCCGGCGCAGGCCCCGCCGGCCGGTTCCGGCACCGGGCCGGGCGCCCCCGCCACCCCGCCGGATTCCCCGCGGAGCGCCTCGCAGCCGCGCGGTGCCGTGCCGCACGCGCGCGGGGAGAGCGCCTCCCTCGCCCGAGGGAGCGGTCTGCCGCCCGCGGACGAGACGCATCACGCCTACGGGACCGCGGCATGGGGGGCCTCCGCCGGCGGCGCCCCCGGGGCGCTGGAGCACGGACGGGCGGCGGCGCCCCCGGCCGTGCCGGAGCAGAGCGGGGCTCCCCGGATCGAGACCGGGCCGCGGGGAGCGACGGCGCAGGGCCGCGGCAGCGGCTCCGGCGCGCCCGCGCGGGAGGCCGGCCGCACCGCCGGGCCCGCGGACTCCGGCGGCCGGGACGGGACGGGTGCCGCGGAAGCGGGAACCTTCGGCCCCGCAGCCGGCGGCACGTCCGGCACCTCCGCCGCGGGCATCCCCGGCGCGCGCCGGGGCACCCCGACACGGGGCACGGACGTCCCGCCGGGGGTGCGCAGGCGGGGCGGCATCGGCGCGTGGGCGCGCCGTCTGACCGGCGGCCGCGGCGGGGCGGCCCAGGCCGCGCGGGAGGCGTACGAGGACGGAGCCGTCGCGGTGGAGGAGCTCCTTCCCGCCGTACGGCGCTCGCCCGAGAGCTGGCCCGACCCGGCGACCCTGCTGCTCACCGCGCTGGGACCCGGTCCCAGGCTGTGGGAACGGGGCCCCGGCCATCCCGAGGCACTGACGGTACGGCTGGGCACGGCCGACCGGGCGGCGCCGGACGGCTCGGGCCTGCTGCCCGTGGTGCCGGTGACCGCCGGGCTGCGGGAGGCCGGCTCCCTGGGCCTGGCCGGACCGCGGGCACGCCTGTCGGGACTGGCCCGCGCGGTCGTCGCGCAGCTCGCCGCGCTGCACTCCCCCGACACCCTGGAGATCGTCCTCCTCAGCACCGACCGGGTCCGCCCGGTCGAGGAGCGCACCGCCGAGTGGTCCTGGCTCGGCTGGCTCCCCCATCTGCGTCCCGCCCACGGCCAGGACTGCCGTCTGCTGCTCGCGTACGACCGTGAACAGGCGGCGGCGCGCACGGACGAGCTGCTGCGCCGCCTGGAGGACCACCTGGAGGCGGCGGGCGCGCCACGCGTGCGTGGCCCGCTCCCCGCGGGCTCCGGCGCCGGGGCCACGGTTCCGGCCGCCCGGTCCGGGACGCACGACGACGTGCGCGGCGATCGCGTCGCCCCGTCCGGCGACGCCGGCTCACGGGGCCCGGCACGAAGGCCGTCCTGGGCGCGGGCCGACGACACGGAGGACGGGTACGACGGCCCGTACACGGTGGTGATCGTGGACGGGGACCCCGGGAGCGCCGACGTACGCGAGGGCGTGATGCGCCTCGCACGGGAGGGCGCGCGGGCCGGCATCCACCTGGTGTGCCTGGCCGAGACCGCCGCGGCCTCCCCCGCGTCCCCGGTGACCGAGACCTACGAAGCGGCGTGCGCGGCCTCTCCCGCGTTCCGTGAGTGCGGGGCGGTGGCGCTGCTGAGCGGGGACGTGGCGACGGCGCTGCGGCTGATGCGGGTGGCGCCGGGCGGTGCCGGCGAAGGTGCCCCGGCGCGGGCCCCGGGGGCCGGTTCCTCCCCCGCCGGTTCCCGGCACGGCGGACCCGACGGCGCCGGGCGGAAGTCCTCCGCTCCCGCCGCTCCCCTGCCCGACGGAGCCACCCACACCGGCATCCCGCACCCCGCGCCGGGGCGGACGGCCGCTCCCGCGGGCAGCGGCGGACGCGCCGGCACGGCCGGGCAGTTCCCCCGCGGTCCCGTGGGGCACGGCACGGTCGCCGCCGTGGACGCCGTGTCCCTCGCCTGGGCCGAGCGGTTCGCCCGGTCCCTCGCGCCCCTGCGCACGGACGGTTCCCCCGGGGACCGGCACACGCGCGTGTCGGCGCCCCTGCCTCAGTCGGCGCGTCTGCTCGACGAGCTGGGGCTGGCGCGGGCCACCCCCGCTTCCCTGATGGCGCGTTGGGCGGACGCCGCGGACGACAGCGAGGCGTTCGGCGGACGGGCGCGGGCGGTGCTCGGCGCGGGCCCGCGCGGACCCGTCGCCGTCGACCTGCCCGTCGAGGGCCCGCACCTGCTGATCGAGGGCCCGCCGGGCAGCGGCCGTACGGAACTGCTGCGCTCGGTCGCCGCGTCCCTCGCCGCCGCCGAACGGCCCGACCGGCTCGGGATCGTCCTCATGGACGGGCGGGACGCGGCGGCCTCCCAGGGCGCCGCGGGCGGCGGGGAAGGGCTCCAGGTCTGCACCGACCTGCCGCACGTCACCACGCACCTCACGGCCAACGACCCGGTCCGGATGCGGGAGTTCGCCCAGTCGCTGAGTGCCGAGCTGAAGCGGCGGTCCGAGCTGCTGGGCCGGCTCGGCTTCGCGGAGTGGCATGCCGGGCGCACGGTGCCCGGCCGGATCGTGGCCCAGCGCACGGGCGGAAGCGCGCCGGGCGGGACCTCGTCCCCGGGCGCCGCCGACCTCGACACACCGCCGAGTTCGACGCTGCGGCTGCGCCCCGGCGCCGGGCACCGGCAGACCGAGCCGGGCCCTCCGCTGGCCCGTCTGGTCGTGGTGGTCGACGATCTGGACGCCCTGCTGGCACCGCCGTTGGGTTCCCCGGGACGCCCGGCGGCCGGTTCGGTCGTACGGGCTCTGGAGGCCGTCGTCCGGGAAGGGGACCGGCTCGGGGTGCACCTCGTGGCGGCGTCCGGCGCCGGCGGCCGTACGGCCCCGTCGGAGCTGACCCGTTCCGTCGCGTTGCGCGTCACCCTCGACGCGCCGTCGCCCGGACCCGACGAACCCGCCCCCGGGCGGGGCCGGCTGCGTACCGCCGACGGCCGGGAGACCCCGTTCCAGGGCGGGCGGGTCACGGGCCGAATTCCCCGTACGGCGACACTGCGCCCCACGGTCGTGGCCCTGGAGTGGCACCGCATGGGCGACCCGCCGGCCCGCCGCCCGGTCCGCGAGCTGGGCAACGGACCCACCGACCTGGCCCTGCTCGCCAGCGCCCTGGAGCGGGCGGCGCGTTCGGTCTCCGCGGCCGAGATGCCCTCGCTGCTCTAGGGCCTGTCGTCACATTCCCGTCGTCGCCCGGAGGGCGGCCTCGCGGCGTCCGGTGCGTGCTCTCGGCGTGCCGGGTGGAAGCCCTCGTACTGGACGTACTCGGGCTTTCGCCCGGTGCGGCGAGTGGGGGTCCCCCTGCTCGAAGAGCTCGGGGGAGCGTGCCAGGCGTTGCGGGGCGGACGGGAATGTGACGACAGGCCCCAGCACGCGGCGGAGCGCGGGCGCCGCCCGGCACCCGGGCGCGGCAGAAGGCCGACGCGCCTGCCCGAGCGGGGCGGAAGGCCGACACCGGCGTCCTGCCCCGGTGCGGCAGAGGTCGGTCCTGTTCGATGCCCGGCCGGGGCTGAGGGCCGGCGCCGCACCGGTCCGAACGGGGCAGGACACCCGCGCCGCTTCCGCCCCGGTGCGGCAGGGCGGTGCTGTCGCCATGGCGTCGGCGCGCGCGGCCCCCGCGTCGGCGCACCGCGCCCCCTGGGGAATCGCGCAGCCCTGGCGTCCGCACACCAACAGCCTTTCCGGCAGCCTCTGTTCGCCCCGCCGACGCACCCCGAAGCGGTGACCGGACGTCACGACCCAATCACGATCGTGTACTTGACAGCCCCGGCGGTCTTGCCGCCCTCGAACGAGCAGGCGTAGACCGGAGTGATCGGGGCAGCAGCCGCTTTGACGTTCGACGAAGAACGAAGAACGGGGCAGTGATGCGCAGCATTCCTCAGATACGCAGGTCGCCCGATCACTCCACCCGCCGCTCGCGCAGAGCCGCACGGGCCGCCGCGGCCGCCGCCGTCGCGGGCGCTCTGACACTCACGGCGTGCGGTGGTGGCGGCAAGGCGAGCGACGACGGCAACGACACGCCGAGCGGCGGTGCCGGCTCCGTCACCCTGCCCAAGCTGGACGGCGCCACCCTGGAGGTCGCCGCCGTGTGGACCGGCGCGGAACAGGCCAACTTCAAGAAGGTGCTGGCGGAGTTCGAGAAGCGCACGGGCGCGAAGGTCACCTTCGTACCGGCGCAGGACCCGATCATCAACTTCCTCGGTTCGAAGATCGCGGGCGGCGCGCCCCCGGACGTGGCGCTGCTCCCCCAGGTCGGCGCGGTGAAGCAGGCCGTCGACAAGGGGTGGGCCAAGCCCGTCGGCCCGGACGCGCAGGCGCAGTTGACGAAGAACTACGCGCAGGGCTGGCAGGACCTCGGCAAGGTCGGCGGCAAGCAGTACGCCGTGTACTACAAGGCCGCCAACAAGTCGCTGATCTGGTACAACACCAAGGTCTTCGAGAACGCGGGGGCCAAGGAGCCCAGGCACTGGAAGGAATTCTTCG
Source organism: Streptomyces sp. NPDC021080 (assembly GCF_044333225.1). Classification (NCBI taxonomy): domain Bacteria; kingdom Bacillati; phylum Actinomycetota; class Actinomycetes; order Kitasatosporales; family Streptomycetaceae; genus Streptomyces; species Streptomyces sp. NPDC021080. The sequence continues at coordinate 114,393 of NZ_JBIRQM010000021.1, forward strand.
CCACCGTGCACAGGGTCTACGACTCCGGTGTCACCCCCCTCTCGGTCGCCGGCGCCGACGGCTGGACGCTCACCGACTGGTTCGAGAACGTCTACCTCTCCCAGGCGGGCCCCGAGAAGTACGACCAGCTCGCCCAGCACAAGATCAAGTGGACGGATCCGTCCGTGAAGGACGCGCTGACCACGCTCGCCGGGGTCTGGGGCAACAAGAACTTCATCGCGGGCGGTCCGGACGGCGCGCTCCAGACGGAGTTCCCGGCCTCGGTCACCCAGACGTTCACCGGCGGCGACCAGCCGAAGGCGGGCATGGTCTTCGAGGGCGACTTCGTGGGCGTCAACATCGCGGAGACGAAGGCGAAGATCGGGAGGGACGCGAAGGTGTTCCCGTTCCCGGCGGTCGGCGGCGGCCAGGCCCCGGTGGTCAGCGGCGGTGACGCGGCCGTCGTCCTGAAGGACTCCAAGGCGGCCCAGGCGCTGCTGACCTTCCTCGCCTCGCCCGACGCGGCGACGATCCAGGCGAAGCTCGGCGGCTATCTCTCGCCCAACAAGAACGTGGCCGACTCCGCTTATCCGAACGCCGTCCAGCAGGCCATGGCCAAGGCGCTGATCACGGCCGGCGACGACTTCCGCTTCGACATGTCCGACCAGGCCCCGCAGGCCTTCGGCGGGACGCCCGGCAAGGGCGAGTGGAAGGACCTGCAGGACTTCCTGAAGAACCCGAAGGACGTGGCGGGGGCGCAGGCGAAGCTCGAATCGGACGCCGCCGCGGCCTACAAGGGCTGATCCGGCATGACGTCGGCGACGGCCGGGGACACCGCACCGGTGCCCCCGGCCCGTACACGCAAGAGCGTGACCGGGACCCGCAGGACGGTGGTGGCGCTGTTCCTGCTGCCCGCCCTGGTGCTGCTCGGCGCGCTCGTGGTCTACCCGATCGGGTACTCGCTCGTCCGCAGCTTCTACGACCAGCAGGGCGACGGATTCGCCGGGTTCGACAACTACAAGGCGCTGTTCACCGACGACGGCATCCGTACCGCGCTCAAGAACAACATCATCTGGGTGGTGTTCGCCCCGACGGTGGCGACCGCGCTGGGGCTGATCTTCGCGGTGCTCACCGAACGGGTGCGCTGGGGAACGGCGTTCAAGCTGGTCGTCTTCATGCCGATGGCGATCTCGATGCTCGCCGCCGGAATCATCTTCCGACTGGTGTACGACCAGGACCCGGCCAAGGGCGTCGCGAACGCGGTGTGGGTGGGGGTGCACGACACCTTCGCCCCGTCGTCGGCGTTCCCCAACGCCCACCCGGGAGGGCGGTCGCCGCTTGAGGCCGAGCGGGGCGGTTTCATCACCCGCGACGCCGTGCACACCGGGCAGTCCGTCGCCCTGCCGCTGGTCGGCGTCGCGCCGGACCGGATGCCGCACGGCGCGAAGAAGGCGGTGCGGGCGGCCACGGATCCCGGCCGGGTCACCGGCACGGCCTGGCAGGACTTCACCCGCGGCAAGGGCGTCGGCAGGCTCGGCCAGGTCGACCCGAGCGAACTGGGCTACTCCGGGATGAGGATCGAGGCGGTCAAGGACGGCAAGGTCGTCGACTCGGCCGAGGTGGGCGACGACGGCACGTTCTCGCTCTCGGCCGCGGCGGACGGAGCCCGGCTGCGGCTCCCGGCGAGCAACTTCAAGGAGCCGTACAACGGGGTCGACTGGCTCGGCCCGTCCCTGGTCACCCCGGCCATCATCGGCAGTTACGTCTGGATGTGGGCGGGTTTCGCGATGGTGCTGATCGCGGCGGGGCTCGCGGGGGTGCCGCGCGAACTCCTGGAGGCCGCCCGGGTCGACGGGGCGAACGAGTGGCAGGTGTTCCGCCGGGTCACCGTGCCGCTGCTCGCGCCGGTGCTCGCGGTCGTGGCCGTGACCTTGATGATCAATGTGCTGAAGGTCTTCGACCTGGTGTTCATCATCGCGCCCGGCTCCTCCCAGGACGACGCGAACGTGCTGGCCCTGGAGCTGTACCGCAAGGGCTTCTCGGAGGGCCGTCCGGGCGTCGCGAGCGCCATCGCGGTGTTCCTGCTGCTGCTGGTGATCCCGGTGATGCTCTTCAATGTGCGCCGGCTCAGGCGGGAGGTGCGGCGATGACCACGCATGCCGGGCGGCTGGCGGAGTCCGCGCCCGCGACGGCCGTGAACAGGGCGCGGCCCTCGCTCGGTTCACGGATCGCGAGCGGGGTCGGCGGCGGCGTCGTACGCGTCTTCCTGCTGCTCGTCGGCCTGTTCTGGCTGGTGCCGACGATCGGGCTGCTGCTCTCCTCGCTGCGCAGTCCCGAGGACATGGGCGGCAGCGGCTGGTGGAAGGTGTTCACCGCGCCCTCGCAGCTCACCGTGGACAACTACCGGAAGCTGCTGGAGAACGGCGACATCACGCATTCGCTGCTCAACACGGTGCTGATCACGGTCCCGGCGACGCTGCTGGTCGTCGTGATCGGCTCGCTCGCGGGCTACGCCTTCGCCTGGATGGAGTTCCCCGGCCGCGACTGGTGGTTCCTCGCCGTGGTGGGCCTGCTGGTCGTGCCGGTGCAGGTGGCCCTGATCCCGATCGCCGAACTCTTCGGAAAGATAGGCGTCTTCGGGTCGGTCACCGGCGTGGTCCTCTTCCACGTCGGATACGGCCTGCCCTTCGCGGTCTTCCTGCTGCGGAACTTCTTCGCGGAGATCCCGAGGGAGCTGCTGGAGGCGGCCCGTCTGGACGGCGCGGGTGAACTGCGCCTGTTCGCCCGGGTCGTGATGCCGCTCGGCGGACCGGCGATCGCCTCGCTGGGGATCTTCCAGTTCCTGTGGGTGTGGAACGACATGCTGGTCGCGCTGGTGTTCTCCGACTCGGGGAGCCAGCCCATCACGGTCGCGCTCCAGACACAGGTACGCCAGTTCGGCAACAACATCGACGTGCTGGCGCCGGGCGCCTTCATCTCGATGGTGATCCCGCTGGCCGTGTTCTTCGCGTTCCAGCGGCAGTTCGTGTCCGGAGTGATGGCGGGCGCGGTCAAATAGGCAGGTACGGAGCACGTTTCGAGGGGCGGGCCGGCCATCGGCCCGCCCCTCGCCGTTCACCCGGCATCCCCCGTACGCCACATCTGGCGTAACCAAGTCACCCCTTCGGCCGTTTTCGGGCAGGTATGCCCGCGCCGACCCATGGATGTCCCGTGCCCAGGTTCAGTGTCATCGTCCCCGTGTACAAGGTTCAGGCGTACCTGCACGAGTGCCTCGAATCCGTGCTCGGACAGTCCTTCCCGGACCTCGAACTCATCGCGGTCGACGACTGTTCGCCCGACGCCTGCGGGGCGATCATCGACGAGTTCGCCGCCCGCGACCCCCGCGTGCTCGCCGTGCACCTTCCCGAGAACGTGGGGCTCGGGCGCGCCCGCAACGCCGGTCTCGAACGCGCCACCGGCGACTACCTGATCTTCCTGGACAGCGACGACACCCTGACCCCCGGCGCGTTGCGGGCCGTCGCCGGACGACTGGGGGAGACCGGCGACCCGGACGTCCTGGTGTACGACTACGCACGCACGTTCTGGTCGGGCGAGGTCGTGCGCAACCAGGTCTCGGCGCAGCTCACCGAGGAGGGCCCGGCGCCCTTCCGGCTGGAGGACCGGCCCGGACTGCTGCGGCTGCTGATGGTCGTGTGGAACAAGGCGTACCGCCGCGAGTTCGTGGAACGCGCGGGCTTCCGGTTCCCGCCCGGCTACTACGAGGACACGCCCTGGACGTATCCGGCACTGATGTCCGCCGAGACCGTCGCGACGCTCGACCGGGTCTGTGTGCACTACCGGCAGCGGCGCCACGGCAGCATCCTCGGGACCAGCGGCCGGGGGCACCTCGATGTCTTCGATCAGTACGACCGCGTCTTCGCGCATGTCGCCGCGCACCCGGAGCTGAACCGATGGCGCCCGGTGCTGTTCCGGCGCATGCTCGACCACTTCGCCACGGTGTTCGTGAAGCGGGGCCGGCTGCCGCGCTCCGCACGGGCCGAGTTCCTGCGCCGGGCCCGTGCGCACTACCGCCGCTACCGCGTCCCGGGCGCACCGGCCACCCCGCGCACCCGGCTGCGGCACGCGCTGGTCGGCTTCGGCACGCATCGCACGTACCGGCTGCTGTCCTTCGCGTCGCGGATCCGCAGGAGAGCCGGGCGGCGCGCCGCCCGGCTGCGGCACGCGGTGCGCGGCGCCGCGCTCCAGTTCCACTACCGCGTCCAGCTCCGGCTCCCGCTGCGCGCCGACCGGGCCGTCTTCTCCAGCTACTGGGGCCGGGGCCACGGCTGCAATCCGGGGGCCCTGGAGTCCGCGTTCCGCAGCTTCGCACCGCACATCCGCACGGCGTGGATCGCGCACCCCGAGCACCACCACACGATCCCGGCCCCGGCGCAGCGGCTGCGTCCCGGCACGGCGGGGTACTGGACGGCGCTCGCCCGCTCCAAGTACCTGGTGAACAACGTCAACTTCGACCGGCGGCTGGTCAAGCGGCCCGGCCAGATCATGATCCAGACGCAGCACGGGACACCGCTGAAGCGGATGGGCCTCGACCTCCAGGACCGCCCGGCCGCCGCGCGCGGCACCGACTTCGCCGAGCTGCTGCGCGGTGCCGACGCGTGGGACTACTGCCTGTCCGCCAACCGCCACTCCACCCTGGTCTGGGAGCGGGTCTTCCCCTCCTCGTACACGACGCTGGAGTACGGGCTGCCGCGCAACGACGTGTTCCAGCACGCGACGCCGGCGGACGTGGACCGGCTGCGCGCGTCGCTCGGCATCCCCACGGGCACGGTCGCCGTGCTGTACGCGCCGACGTACCGGGACTACCGGCACACCCAGCCGCGCACCCTGGACCTGGAGCGTGTGCTGCGCCGGCTCGGCCCGGACTTCGTGGTGCTGGCCCGCGCCCATCACAGCTACGGGGAGCCGCTGACGGAGACGGCGGGCGGCCGGATCATCGACGTGTCCGGCCATCCGAGCGTCGAGTCGCTGTGCCTCGCCTCGGACGTCCTGGTCACCGACTACTCGTCACTGATGTTCGACTACGCGGTCCTGGACCGGCCGATCGTGGTCCTCGCGGACGACTGGGAGGCGTACGAGGCGGCCCGCGGCACCTACTTCGACCTGCGCGCCTTCCCGCCGGGCGCCCTCGCCCGCAGCGAGGACGAGCTGATCGGCGTCTTCGCGAGCGGGCACTGGCGCGACGCACGCGCCGCGCGCCTGCGGGCCGCGTTCCGCGAGCGGTTCTGCCCGTACGACGACGGGCGGGCCGCCGAACGGGTCGTACGGCACGTGGTGCTCGGCGAGAGCGCCGGACTGCCGCCGTTCGTCCCCCTCGCCGAACGCCGCCCGGCCGCCTCGGCCTCGCCGGCCCGGCCGGACACCGACAGGCCGCTCGGCACCGTACCGGGCACCGAACGACCGCTCACGGGCGTCCCGGACCCGGACCGACCGCTCGCGGACGTCCCCGACTCCGGCCGACCGCTCGGGAGCGCCCCGGGCACCGGCCGGCCGCTCACGGGCGTGCCGGACTCCGACCAGCCGCTCGGGGGCGTCCCGGCCCCCGGGGCCGCCGTTCCCCTCACCGAGACCCGCTGAACCCGTCCGAGACCCTCTGAACCGGAGTCCGCGTGCCCTCCAGTCCGTCGCGGCCCACGCCCACCCGTCCCTCCACCTGGCGGCCGACCGGGCGCCCCGGACGATGAATCCCCCGTCCGGCGCCCCTTGAGAGAAAGAGCAGAATGCCCCGCTTCAGCGTCATCGTGCCCACCTTCGAAGTCGCCGGGCGCCTGGCCCGCGCGCTGGACTCGGTCCTGGCCCAGTCCTTCGGCGACTTCGAACTGATCCCGGTCTGCGACGGAGAGGACTCCCCGTCCGCGGCGGTGGCCGCCGCGTACGCGGCCCGGGACTCCCGGGTGGTCCCGGTCCATTCGCCGCCGTCGGGCGGACTGAGCGCGGCGCGCAACGCCGGGATCGCGGCGGCGAAGGGCGCGTACCTGCTCTTCCTCGACGGCGACGACGATCTGGTGCCGGGTGCGCTGGACGCCCTGGAGGCGGGGCTCCCGGCCGACGCGGACGTCCTCTACTTCGGGCATCAGCGGGTGCACTGGTGGGAGGGCGAATCGAGCACGCCCCCGCTCGACAAGGCCCCCGAGGTGCTGGGCGTGCACGTTCCGGCGTGGAGCGCCGTGTACCGTCGCGGCTTCCTCACCGAACACGAACTCACGTTTCCCGAGGGGCATTTCACGGACGCCGGCTGGGGCGGCCTGGTGACGGTGACGGCCGAGCGGTCGGCCGTGCTGCGCACCGTGTGCGTACGGCATCATCTGCGCCGCCAGGGCAGCCGGCTGAACGCGCCGGGCGAGCACCACTTCGAACTCCTCGACCAGGTCGAACGGGTCCTCGTGCGGGCCTCGGGGCGGACCCTGCCCGCGGCCCGGTCGAAGGCGCTGTTCGGCCAGCTCTTCTCCCTGGTCCTGAAGACGGCCGCGCACCCCGTCCGGGTGCCCGCGGGCCGCCGCCGGGCCTTCTTCCGCCGGGCGGGCAGGCTCTACCGGCGGCACCGTCCGGCCGGGTTCCGCGCCCCGGCGGGCAGCCTCGGTGTGCAGCACCGGCTGCTCGCGACGGGCGCGTACAGCGCGTTCCGCGCGCTGCGCGGAACGAACCGGGTCGTCTCCGGCGTGCTGCGCCGGGTGCCCCGCGGAAGGACGCTGCGCGCCCGCGCGCTCTACGCCCTCCAGCTGCGCCGCCCCCTCGACGAGAACCTCGCGGTGTACTGCGCCTACTGGGGCCGGGGTTACGCCTGCAACCCGGCGGCGATCCATGCCAAAGCCCGCGAACTCGCCCCGCACATCCGCTCGGTGTTCCTCGTCGAGCCCGAGGCGGTGGACGCGCTGCCGAAGGACGTCGAGCACGCCGTGATCGGCAGCAGGCGCGGCTGGGAGGTGCTGGCCCGGGCCAAGTACCTCGTGAACAACGCCAACTTCGCGGACGGCGTGGTCAAGCGCCCCGGCAGCGTGCACCTGCAGACGCAGCACGGGACTCCGCTGAAGAAGATGGGCGTCGACCAGTCGACGTTCCCGGTGGTGGCCGCGGCGACCGGCAGCTTCACCAAGCTGCTGGCCCGCGTGGACCGCTGGGACTACAACCTCTCCTCCAACCGGCACTCCACCCAGATGTGGGAACGGGCCTTCCCCGGCGGCTACGAGGCGCTGGAGTACGGCTATCCGCGCAACGACGTCTACTGCACCGCGAGCGCCGAGGACGTGGCCCGCGTCCGTGAACGGCTCGGGGTGCCCGCGGGCAGAACCGCGCTGCTGTACGCGCCGACGCACCGTGACTACAGCACCGGCTTCGAGTCCCGGCTCGACCTGGACGCCTTCTGCGAGGCGATCGGCGAGCAGTTCGTCGTCCTGCTGCGCGCCCACTACTTCTACGACGAGGGCCGTGGGCGGCGCGGCGGCGCGCGGATCATCGACGTGACCGGGCACCGGTCCTCCGAGGACGTCTGTCTGGCCGCCGACGCGCTGATCACCGACTACTCGTCGATCATGTTCGACTACGCCAACCTCGACCGCCCCGTCGTCGTGTACGCGGACGACTGGGAGGTCTACCGGGAGACCCGGGGCGTCTACTTCGACGTGCTGGAGGAGCCGCCGGGCAAGGTGGCGCGCACCCCGGACGAGCTGGCCGCGCTGTTCACCGACGGCTCCTACGCGGATCCGGCCGCCGCCGCGCTGCGGGCCCGGTTCCGTGAGCGCTTCTGCGAGTTCGACGACGGCAGGGCCGCCGAACGGGTCGTGCGCAGAGTGCTGCTGGGCGAGTCCCCCGAGACGATCCCGCCCGTTCTGCCGCTCGCCGAACGCGTCCCGGCCCCCGCCGCGTCCACCCTCGTAAGGAACTGACGTGCCCCGCTTCAGCATCATCGTCCCCGTCTTCAAGGTGCAGGGCTTTCTGCGCGAGTGTCTCGACTCGGTCCTGGAGCAGTCGTACACGGACATCGAGGTCATCGCCGTCGACGACTGCTCCCCGGACGGCTGCGGCGCGATCCTCGACGAGTACGCGGCCCGCGATCCCCGGCTGCGGGTACTGCATCTGCCGGAGAACGTGGGGCTCGGCCGTGCCCGCAACGCCGGGATGCCGCTCGCCGGCGGGGACTACCTCTTCTTCCTCGACAGCGACGACGCCCTCACGCCGGGCGCGCTGCGCGCCATGGCCGACCGCCTGGACGAGACCGCCGACCCGGATGTGCTGGTCTTCGACTACGCGCGCACCTACTGGTGGGGCGGCACCCGCAGGAACGTGCTCGCTCGGATCCTCGCGGAGGCCGGCCCCGGCACCTTCTCCGCGGCCGAACACCCCGAGATCCTCGACCTGTTGATGGTGGTGTGGAACAAGGTCTACCGCCGGGCCTTCGTCGAACAGGAGGGCTTCGCCTTCCCGCCCGGGTACTACGAGGACACGCCCTGGACGTTCCCGGTGATGCTCAGCGCGGAGCGGATCGCGGCCCTCGACCGGATCTGTCTGGCCTACCGCCAGCGGCGCCAGGGCAACATCCTGTCCACCACCAGCCGCAAGCACTTCGACATCCACGACCAGTACGAGCGGGTCTTCGCGTTCGTCGGCGCCCGGCCCGAGCTGGCGCACTGGCAGCCCTATCTGCACCACAAGATGGGCGAGCACTGCCTCGACATCCTGTCCAAGGAGGACCGGCTGCCCAAGGAGGACAAGGCCGAGTTCTTCCGGCTGACGGCCGCGCTCTTCCGCGAGCACGAGGCCGGTCCCGTGCCGCCCGGACTGCGGGCCCTGAACGGGGGTTTCACGCGTTACCGGGTGCGGCGGCAGGCGGGCCGCGCGGGCCTGGAGCTGGGCCGGCGCGGGCAGCAGGCCCGCCGGGTGCTCGCCGCGCGGGTCAAGCACGGCTGGTCGGCGGTGCACGGGCACCGGCCGCTGGACCCGCACCTGGCGGTGTACTCGGCGTTCTCGCACCGGGGGGTCCTCGGTGATCCCGCCGCGGTGTACGCCGCGGCACGCGAACTGGCCCCGCAGCTGCGCGGGGTGTGGGTGGTGCGCGACGCGGAGCAGGCGGCGCTGCTGCCGCCGGACACCGAACACGTCCTGCTCGACTCGCTGCGCTACCGGCAGGTCACCGCGCGGGCCACGTACTTCGTGAACAACGTCAACTGGCCCGGATCCCTGGTCAAACGCCCCGGCAGCGTGCACATCCACACCCACCAGGGCACCCCGTTGAAGTACATGGCCGCGGACCTGCTGCACAAGCCGGGCGCCCGGCACGGCGTGGACGTGCCGCAGATGCTGCGCCGCGCCGACCGCTGGGACTACAGCCTGGTCGCCAACCGGCACTCGGAGCTGGTCTGGGACCGCGCCTACCCCTGCCACTTCACCTCGCTGCGCAGCGGGAGTCCGCGCAACGACGTCCTGGTGCGGGCCCGGCCGGAGGACGGCCGGGCGGCCCGGGCCCGCCTCGGGATCCCGGCCGGGAACCAGGTGGTGCTGTACGCGCCGACGCGCCGCGAGTACGTCCGCGGCGGGCATGTGGACCGGCTGGACCTGGCCGCGTTCGCGGACGGCCTCGGCGCGGACCACACCCTGGTCGTACGGCTGCATCCCTCGCTCGCGGACGGTCCGGCGCGCGGGATGGGGCTGGCCGAGCTGCACCGGCGCGGTGTCGTGGTCGACGCGACCGACGAGCCGCGCGTCGAGGACGTGATGCTGGCCTCCGACGCCCTGGTGACCGACTACTCGGCCCTCATGTTCGACTACGCCAACCTGGACCGGCCGATCGTGGTCCTCGCCGACGACTGGGGCGCGTACGCGGCGAGCCGGGGCGCCTACTTCGACATCACGGCCGACGCACCTGGTCATGTGGCCCGCTCGCAGCGGGAGCTGGCGCGGCTGTTCACGTCGGGCGCCTGGCGGGACGGGGAGTCGGAGCGGCTGCGCGCCGGATTCCGGGCGCGGTTCTGCGAGTTCGACGACGGCCGGGCCGCCGAGCGGGTGGTGCGGACGCTGATGCTCGGCGAGCGGACCGGGCCGCCGGCCGCGGTCGTCCCGGTGCCCGCGCAGACGGGCCACGACGTGCTCACGTCCTCATGAGCGGCCCCACGAACGGCCCCACGGACGGACCCACGGACGGACCCGCGAGGGAACCCATGAACGAAGCCATGAACGAAGCCACGAACGAAGCCCCGGGCCGAGCCGCGGACCGAGTCCCGAACGGCACGGCCGACGGCACGGCCGACGGCACCGCGAACGGCACCGGCCCCGCCCCGGCGGCCGCGCGCTCCCGCCGGTTCCGGCTACGGGCGCCGCGCGCGCCCCGGTCGGCCCGCGGCCGGGTGATCCTGATCGCCGTCGTCTTCGCCGTCCTCCAGCTCGCCAACCCCGCCGGCCGGGACACCCCCGACAGCAAGAACTACCTGTCGTACGCGCTGGATCTGAGCGGTGTCGGCAAGCAGCGGGCCGCGACCCTGACCATCGACTACGTCTGCGCGGGCAAGGCGTCCGTCGCCCGCCGCAACCAGGCCGTCGACCCGGTGCGCTTCCACCGCGCGAGCCCGACCCGGCGGGTGGTCGCCGAGTGCCGGCGCGAGCAGTGGCGCGGGGTGTCGGCGCGGCTGGCGGCCGGGCGGTCGGCGGGACACATCGTTCCGTTCATGCCGCCCCGCTTCATGCGGATCTTCGAGGTACGGCCGGGTTATCCGGTGTTCCTGCTGCCGTTCGTCACCGTGCTCGGGGTGACCTGGGGACTGTGGGCCTCGGCGGTCGCCGTGACGGTGGCCGGGGGTGTGCTCGTGTTCCTTCTCCTGCGCACCCTGCGCACCTCCACCGGCGCGGCCCTGACCGGGCAGGCCCTCTACTACGTCCTGCCGTGCGGCACGACGGCGATGCGCCCGATGACCGAGGGCCTGATGATGGCCGTGACCCTCGCCGCCCTGTGGGGCTGTGCCCTGGTCCTCCAGGGCCGCGCGCGGGCCGGGACCTGGCTGGCCGGCGGCTCTCTGGCGGTCCTCTTCACGGTGAAGCACTCGCAGGCGCTGTTCCTCGGCCTGTGCCTGTTCGCCGCCTGCGTTCTGCTCCTGGCCCGCCGGCGCCGGTGGAACGGGCCGCTGCGGACCCTCGGCGTGGTGGCTGGCTGCGGTGTGCTGGCCACGGTGCTGCTCGCGAAGCTGCTGCACTATCCGTCCCAGTCGGAGAGCGTGCAGGATCTGCTCACCGGGCATTACGCACGTCCGGACCGGGTCCGTCCGTGGCCGGAGTTCCTCCATCTGGAGGCCGCCTTCTGGATCGAGTGGACGCGCCGCCAGCTGTGGCAGCCGCTGTTCCTCGCCTCGGTGCTGGCGGCCGGCTGGGGGGCGCTGCGCAGGCACCGGGCCTTCGGCGTCTTCCTGATCGCGGCGGCGGGCACCGGAGTGCTCAACCAGGCCGCGCACCCGGACATCAACGTCTGGGGCGAGCGGCTGATCGTGCTGTTGTGGCTGCTGCCGGCGGTGGGGCTTCCGCTGCTCCTGGACACGGTCGTCCGGCCGGGCGCGCGGATGCCCGGCGGCCTGGTCCCGGGGCCCTCGCGCCGGGAGGCCGAGGTCACCCGATGAGGTGATTCCGGGCTAGGCCGCCGAACGGGGCGGGCATATACGGCAGATGCCGAAAACAGCTGATTCCCGCTCCCTCACCGCCCCATGAGCGCCACCGTCGCCATCCGGCGGGAGGCCGTCCTCGGCGCGACCGCGCTGCGTGGTGGACACGCCTGGCGCCCGACGCCGTACCAGGTCGCCGGCGGCCTGTTCTGGCTGGTGATGACGCTCGCCTACTGGCGGATCCCGCTGTGCTGCGACGCGGGTCAGCACGCGGCGGTCGTCGAACGCCTGCGCGCGAACCTGCTGCACCCGCGGCATCCGATGGCGGACCTGCCGGGCGCGGGCAGCCCGTACTACTCGCCGTACGCGGTGGCCCAGGGCGCCTTCTCCCGGCTGACCGGTCTCGGCGGCTGGGCGGTGGTACGGCTGTCGGGGCCGGTCAATCTGCTGGTGCTGCTGACGGGCATCGGCCGCTTCACCCGCGTGCTGACGCCCCGTCGCCTCGCCCCGGTCCTGTGCCTGTTCGCGATGGTGCTGCTGTGGGGCACGGACCGGGCCTGGTGGAGCGGCTACCTCGGGCTGATGTCGATGACCGGCAACCTGGGCTATCCGTCGACGTTCGCCATCGGGCTGGCCTTCTGGGCCTGGGCGTTCACGGGCCGGCGGGCGGCGGGCACGGGCGGCCTCGTCCGGTTCGTGGGCCCGGGCGGCCTCGGGAACAGCTGGGGGTACGCGGCCCTCGGCGCCCTGTACGGACTGATCCTGCTCGTGCATCCGATCACGTCGGTCGCCGCGGTGCTCGGCGGGGTGGCGTTCGTGGCGGGCGGGCAGCGCGGCTGGCGTCCGGCGGTGGCGGGCCGGTGGCTGCTCACGGGCGCGGTGGCACTCCTCGTCGCGTACGGCTGGCCGTACTTCGACGTCTTCGCGCTGACCGCGGACCGCAGCGTGGACGCCATGCACGAGCAGTTGTACGACGGGATGCCCGGACATTTCTGGCTGGCGCTGACCGGGGTGCCCGCGCTGTGGCTGCGGGCCCGGCGCGCCCACCGGAGCGAGGGGCGCGGGTGGCGCGATCCTCTGGTGCTGATGTTCGCACTGGAGTGCGCGGCGGTGACGTACGGCTGGGTGAGCGGGCACTACACGTACGGCAGGATCCTCGGGCTCACGCTGGTGCCGCTGCAGTTCGCGCTCGGGGTGGAGCTGGCCGGACCGCGGCCGTGGGGGCCGTGGCGGCGGGTGCTGGGCGGGGCCGCGGCGGCGGGCGCCCTGACCGGGTTCCTGACCGTGCACGCCGGTGCGGTGGTGCCGCGCTCGCTGGACCCGGTCGGCTTCGACCAGCCGCCGCGCTGGCCGACGTACGACTGGGCGGCGCGGCACATCCGGCCCGGCGAGGCGGTCATCGCGGACGGGTACTACTCGGTCCACCTGCTCGCGGGCTACGGCCCGGACCTTGCCGCGCCCGCCTGGCCGGACCCCGCCCTGGCCGAGAGCGAACGGCTGCGCCGGCGCGCGGCGGTCCGCGCCTATCTCGCCCCGGACTCGACCCGGGCCGAACGCACCGCCGTCGCCCGCCGGTACCACGCCCGCTGGCTGCTGCTGACGCGCTGGCGGCAGGTGCCCGAGGAGGCGACGGTGGTGGCGTGGAGCCGGGAGACCGGGGAGGTGCTGGCCCGGATCGGCGAGGGGACCGGCACCCGCACCGGTGCGGCGGCCGGTGCAGAGGCCGGCGCGAAGGGCGGTGCGGGTGCCGGCGCGAAGGCCGGTGCGGCGGTCCGTGCCGCTCGATGACGAACCGTCCGGCACCGGCCTGCCAGGCCCTGTCGTCAAGTTCCCGTCGTCGCCCGAAGGGCGGCTGCGCGGCGTCCGGTGCGTGCTCTCGGCGTGCCGGGCGGAAGTCCTCGTACTGGACGTACTCGGGCTTTCGCCCGGTGCGGCGAGTGGGGGTCCCCCTGCTCGAAGAGCTCGGGGGAGCGTGCCGGGCGTCGCACGGCAGACGGGAATTTGACGACAGGGCCTGGGTGCCGGTTACTCGATGACGAGCTCGACCGGGATGTTGCCGCGGGTGGCGTTGGAGTAGGGGCAGACCTGGTGGGCCTGCTCGACCAGCTTGCGGCCGGTCGCCTCGTCCACGGTGTCGGGCAGCTCGACGCGGAGCGTGACGGCCAGGCCGAAGCCCTCGCCCTGCTTGCCGATGCTCACCTCGCCGGTCACGGCGGCCTCGGTGACGTCGACCTTCGCGGCGCGGCCGACCAGGCCGAGGGCGCTCGCGAAACAGGCCGCGTACCCGGCGGCGAACAGCTGCTCGGGGTTCGTGCCCTGGCCGTTGCCGCCCATCTGCGCCGGGATGCCCAGCTGGAGGTCGAGCGCGCCGTCGGAGCTGACGGCACGGCCCTCGCGGCCGTGGGTGGCGGTGGCGACAGCGGTGTAGAGCGCGTCCATGGGGACCATCCCTCTCAAGTCGGATGATGCCGGATCAAGCCGGAATCCTGGTGGGGTCCGCCGGTCGGGCGGCCTCACGACCAGAATTAGAGCACACAATTCAGTTGTGCACAATCTAATTGCTCGCCAGAGCTACCCTGGAGGCATGAGCGCAACACCTGCCCCGAGCCCCGAGGCCCCCGCCGCGGGCGACTTCCTCCGCCTCGACGAACAGATCTGCTTCTCGCTGAACGCCGCCTCGCGCGCCTTCGGCGGTGTCTACCGCGTCCTGCTGAAGGACCTCGGGCTCACCTACCCGCAGTACCTGGTGATGCTGGTGCTGTGGGAGCACGGCGAACTGCCCGTGAAGAAGGTCGGCGAGCATCTGCGGCTCGACTCGGGAACCCTGTCGCCGCTGCTGAAGCGGCTGGAGGCGGCGGGGCTCGTCCGGCGGGAGCGCAGCGTGCGCGACGAGCGGTCCGTGCAGGTGGGACTCACCGAGGAGGGGGCCGCGCTGCGGGAGCGCGCACAGGACGTGCCGCGCCGGATCGCGGCCGCTACCGGGGCGGACCTGGAGGAGATCCGAGCGCTCCGGGCCCGGCTCGACCGGCTGACGGCGGCACTGGACGAGGCGGCACTGGACGAATCGGCCCTGTCCGAGGCACCGGGGTGTATGTAGGCCGGCGCACGTAGAGACGCAGCGTCACGCCTCGGCGGACGACCCGCTCCAGGGGCGTGAACTGCTCGTCGATCACGGCGAGTTTGAGCCGCTCGGTCGCCTCGCCCGGATGCCAGGCCCGGCGCGTCGCGAAGGGCGCGGCGACCAGCCACACCCGGTCGAGCCGGTCGAGCCTCCGGCGCAGTTCACCGGGGTCCGCCTCGCGGCCGTAGAGGGTTCCGGAGGCGGGGGCGGGCACGCTGAGCGCGACGTCCCGGATGCCGCGGAAGCCCTGCGGGTACGCCAGCGCCGCGCGCCGCGCGAGCGAGGGCAGGAACAGCACCGGGTCACCGGGGCGCAGTTCGCGGTGGGCGACGGCGGAGACGGCGGCCAGGTTGTCGGGACGGCGGTCGGGGCTGCGGTCCTCGCGCAGCAGCGGGAGCTGGACGGCGAGGACGAGGGTCACGGCGAGGACGCCGGTGAGGACCGCGTGGGGCAGCAGCCGCGGCAGCCTCGTCGCGAGGTGGTCGGCTCCGGCGGCCGCGAGCAGCGGGGCCCCGGCGAGGGCGTACAGGACGTAGCGCTCGTCGTAGAGCGGCCACCAGTGCGACACCGTCAGCAGCACCGCCGGGGGCACGGCCGCCAGCGGCAGGGCGACGGCGGGGAGCGAGAGGGTGCCGCGCGGGGTCCCTTCGGGGCGGAAGGCGAGGGCGACGAGGACCAGGTACGGCACGATCACCAGCCGGGCCGGTCCGGTGAACAGCCCGAGCAGACGCCGGACGCTCGCGAGGTCGGTGCGTGCCAGCCAGGCGACCTGCGCGGACTGGGCGTGGGAGACGAGCACCAGCGGCGCCAGCACCAGGGCCACGGCCGCGGCGGCGAGGAGCCAGGCCCGCCACACCCGCGCCGGGACACGGGCGAGCGCCAGCGTCGTGGCGTGGGCGAGGAGCAGGAGCAGGGCCATCTCGTGCAGCAGGCAGGTGGCGGCGGCCGTCGCCGCGTACGCGCACCAGGGTCCGGGCCGGGTGGACCGGGCGGCCCGGACCAGCAGCAGGGTCGCTCCGGCCGCCCCGGCCGCGACGAGCGCGTAGGAGCGGCCCTCCTGGGCGAAGTGGCCGGTCATGGGCGTGACGGCGTACAGCAGGCCCGCCCACAGGCCGACGCGCGGGCGGCCGAGGCGGACGCCGAGCGCGGCCACGAGCCCGGCGGCCGCGGCGGCGCCGCAGACGGAGGGCAGGCGCAGGGCGATCTCGCCGGGGTGCGGTGCGAGGACGGGGTGCATGAGGAGGTAGTACAGGCCGTGCACGGCGTCCACGGTGTGCAGCAGGTGCCAGATCTGGGGCACCGAGCGCCGCGCGACCTGGAAGGTCACCGCCTCGTCGCGCCACATGCCGCCGCGGTCGAGCCCCCACAGGCCGATCGCGAGCATGACCAGGACGGGCACGAGGACGGCCAGGACGGCGGGCATCGCCTCCGGACGCCGAGCGGCCGGAGGCGGGGCCACCGGACGCGGGGCCATGGACCGACGGGCCGTCTGCGGCCGCATCCACGCATATACCATGAGCGATAGTTTTTGCTATTAAACAACCTTTGATCGGCATTGACGCGTATTGCACGCTATGACCCATCCATGCGGCTTACGATCCGGGCTTGATGAGCGCCTTCCGGAACCACCGCCCGCCCGTCCTCGCCGCCGCCCGGCTCGCCACGCCCGCTCTCGCCGCCGCCTGGCTCGCCACCCGCGCGCTGATGCTGTGGCTCCTCGCCCACGACCGGCTCGCCCCGCTCGGCCGGGGCGGGGTGTCCCGCGAGGTGGGTCATCTGTACTTCCACTGGTACGGCGTCCTGTCGCAGGGCACGTTCCCGGTGGGCGACCGGCTGTGGCAGTACCCGCCGGGCGCCGGCCCGGTCCTGCTGGCGCCCGGACTGCTGCCGGGGCTGACGTACTCCACCGCGTTCGTGGCCTGCACGCTCGCCGCCGACGCGGTGATCGCCGCCGTCCTCACCCGCGCGGGGCTGCGGCCCGGCCGCAGCGCGCGCGGCGCCTGGCTGTGGGTGCTGGGCCTGCCCCTGCTGCTGCACATCCCGCTCGCCCGGTACGACGTGCAGGTCACCGCCTTCGCCGTCGTCTCCCTGCTGGCGCTCTCGCGCCGCCCGCGCGCGGGCGGCGCGTTCGCGGCGGCGGGAGCGCTGGTGAAGGTCTGGCCCGCGCTGGCGCTGATCGGCACCCCGCGGGGCCGCACCACCCGGAAGGTGTGGACGTCGGCGGCGGTCACCGGCGCCGCGCTGCTCGCCGTCCTCGCGGCCCTCTTCAGCCGGCCCTTCGACTTCCTGCGCCAGCAGAGCGGCCGGGGTGTCCAGATCGAGTCCCTCGGCGGCACGGTCCTCGGCTTCGCGCGCCACGCCGGCTGGCCGGGGACAGCCCGCTACCAGTACGGCGCGATGGAGTTCGTCGGGCCGTACACCGGCGTGGTCGCGGCCTGCTCGCTCGCCCTGACGGTCGCCGCGTTCGCGCTCGTGCTGCTGTGGCGGGTCCGGGCACGGCGCTGGACGAGCGCCACCCCGTACGACGCGGCGCTCACCGCCGTCCTGCTGTTCACCGTGACGAGCCGGGTCATCAGTCCCCAGTACATGGTGTGGCTGCTGGGCCTCGCCGCCGTCTGCCTGACCTCGCGGCACACCACACAGCGCCCGGTCGCCGTGCTCCTCCTGGCGGCGACGGCGGTCAGTTCGGTGGCGTACCCGGGGCTGTACGGCGAAGTGGAGCGCAGCACCTGGACGGGCTGCCTGCTGATGCTCGTACGCAATGGCCTGCTGGCGACGGCGGCGGGATGGTCCTTCGTACGGCTGTGGCGGTCGGGCCTGTCCACGGCCGCCCCGCACCGCGCGGCACCGGCCGGACGGGGGCGGAGCACACACCGGATTCCCGCCGGTCTCCGAACAAGACAGTGACCGCCTCTTAACGGAGAATTACCCGCAATCCTTACGATTCCGGCTCGTGGATCACATGAACGCTCAGCATGCGCAGGTCAGCGTCGTCGTCATCGGGTACGACGACGCCGCCCATGTGGCGGACGCCGTACGCTCGGCGCTCGCGCAGGGTCCGGCCGTGCGCGAGGTCATCGCCGTGGACGACTGCTCGGCGGACGGCAGCGGCGCCCTCCTCGACGCCCTCGCCGACGGGGAGCCGCGCCTGAAGGTGATCCACCGGCCGGCCAACAGCGGCGGCTGCGGCAGCCCGCGCAACGACGGCATCGACGCGGCCTCGGCCCGGTACGTGATGTTCCTGGACAGCGACGACGTCCTGCCGCCCGGCGCGGTGGACGCGCTGCTCCGCTCCGCCGAGGAACACCACGTCCAGGTGGCGGCCGGGCTGTGCGTACGGCGCGAACTGCCCTCGGGCCGCGAGGTCCCCTGGGAACGCGCGCTGTACGCGCGGCCCACCCTGATATCCCGCCCCTCGCGCCGTCTGCGGCTGACCCACGACACCCTCTGCGTCAACAAGCTGTACCGCACCGACTTCCTGCGCGAGCACGGCATCCGCTTCCCCGAGGGCCGCTACCCCTACGAGGACTTCGTGTTCACCGCGCGGGTGCTGGCCGCCACGCCGCGCATCGTCCTGATCCCCGAGACGGTGTACGTCTGGCACGTACGGCGCACCGCCGACCGCCTGTCCATCTCGCTCGACCGCGCCGACATCGGCAACTGGCGGGCACGGACCGAGGCGAACCAGGCGGCGTACGAGATCCTTCTGAACGCCGGTGAGAAACAGCTCGCGCGGGCCGTGCACGCCAAGTTCCTCGACCACGAGCTGCGGATGTACACGCGCGAACTGGAACTGCGCACCCCCGAGTACCGAAGCGCCTGGTGGGACCTCACCCGGGTGTACCTGTCGACGTTCGACGCGGCCGACTTCACCGTCAATCCGGCCGCCCCCGGCCGCCTCGTCGCCCGCGTGATCCTCGCCCGCCCCACCCCGTGCGACCTGCCCCGCCTCAAGGAACTGGCGGCCCGCCCGGCCCGGCTGCTCCCGCCCTACGCCCGCGACGGCGACGGCACCCCGGTGTGGTCGCCCGACCTCCCCGAGGTGACCCTGGAGCACTTCCTGGGCCGGCCCGCCCACCTGCTGCCCGCCGCCGTCGACGCGGAACTGCGCCCCCGCGCCCGGGGCACCCTGCTGCGGCTGCGCCTGCACGAGCTGTACGGGCGGATGGCCGAGGCGGGGCCCGTCTCGGCGGACGTGGAGTTCGTCCACCGGGAGGACGGGCGGGTGGGCCTGAGCGGCACGGCTGCCCTGGTGGCGGACCGCTACGGCGACTCCTGGTCCGCGCGGATTCCGGTGCGGCTGCCGGCACTGGGCGCGGGCGTCTGGGATCTGCGCCTGGCCGTGCGCTTTCGCGACGGCACGAGCCGGGAGGTGTCGGCGCACGCGCTCGGCGGACCCGGCCTGCTGCGCCGCCGCGCCATCGTGGACGCTCACCACGGCGTTCTCCTCGTCCAGCCGTACCGGACGCACGCGGGGGCCCTGGGACTGCGGACGGCGCCCGGTTGGCGAGGAATGACCGAAGTGGTGTCGCGAAGGCTCCGCCGCCTGCTTCACTGATACGCGGACGCGGAGACGCGAGGCGCGGACGCGGACACCGTCACGCGCGCCCGCCGCTCTCCCCGGCCGCAGGCACGGGGTCCGGCACCACGGACCCATTTTCACGAGGGGAACGGCCGCACATGACCTGGCTGATCACCGGCGGCGCCGGCTACATCGGGGCGCACATCGTCCGCGCGCTGCGCGAGGCGGGCGAACAGGCCGTGGTGTACGACGACCTGTCGACAGGGATCGCGGAGCGGGTGCCGTCGGACGTTCCCCTGGTGGTCGGCTCGACCCTGGACGGCGAACTGCTGGCCCGGACGCTCACGGAGCACTCCGTCACCGGTGTCGTCCACCTGGCGGCGAAGAAGCAGGTCGGCGAGTCGGTGGAGCTGCCCCTGCACTACTACCGGGAGAACGTCGAGGGCCTGCGCGTCCTGCTGGAGGCCGTGACCGCGGCCTCCGTGACCGCGTTCGTCTTCTCGTCCTCGGCCGCGGTGTACGGAATGCCGGACGTGGACCTGGTGACGGAGGAGACACCGTGCGCGCCGATGAGCCCGTACGGCGAGACGAAGCTGGCGGGCGAGTGGCTGGTGCGCGCGACCGGCCGCGCGACGGGTCTGTCCACGGCCTGTCTGCGCTACTTCAACGTGGCCGGCGCCGCGGCCCCCGAACTGGCCGACACGGGCGTCTTCAACCTCGTCCCGATGGTCTTCGAGAAACTGACCGAGAACGCTCCGCCGCGGATCTTCGGCGACGACTACCCGACGCCGGACGGCACCTGTGTGCGCGACTACATCCATGTGGTCGACCTGGCCGAGGCTCATGTGGCCGCGGCCCGCGCCCTCATGGCCTCCCCCAGAGCCGCCCTGACTCTCAACATCGGCCGCGGCGAAGGCGTCTCGGTGCGCGAGATGATCGACCGCATCAACGCCCTCACCGGCCACGACCGGCCCCCGGTCACCACCCCGCGCCGCCCCGGCGACCCGGCCCGCGTGGTCGCCTCCGCCCACCGCATCGCCGACGAACTGGGCTGGAAGGCCCGCTACGACGTCGAGGACATGATCACCTCGGCCTGGTCCGGCTGGCTCCGCCACCACCCGGGCGCCAGCCGCACGTGACACCGGACCACCACTGAACCCCGTTCCCCGGCCGCCCTCTCGACGGCCGCCCTCCACCGGCGCCGTACGCTCGCCCCATGACCTGGCGAACGGGTTCGACGGAGCCGTGCGGCCCTGTCTCGGCTCGGCCGTGTGGGCGCTGCGGACCACGGACTCCTTCGAGGACGCCGTGCGCGCCGCGATCGATCCGGGCGGCGACACGGACACCGTCGCGGCGGTGACGGGCGCGCTCGCGGGAGCGGTGCACGGGGACGCGGCCCTGCCCGCCCGCTGGACCGAGCCGCTGCACGTGCCCCTGCCGGGCTTCGGCGGGCGGGTGCTGCGGGCGGCCGGACTCGGGGACCTCGCTCTCCGGCCGGCCGAGCGGCGGCCCGCCGGAGAGGGGCCCGTTCCCGAGGGGCGGGGCCGAGCCGGGGGCAGTGGGGTCAGAGTGCCTTCAGGGCCGCCGCTGTCGCGCGGGCCAGGCTGGCCAGGTAGCCCTTCGGGACCTTGGGGCCGCGGACGACCACCGCGCGCCAGTACAGCGGTCCCGACATCAGGTCGAGCGCGAGCTCGACGTCGACGCCCTCGCGGATCTCGCCCCGCGCCACGGCCGACGCGACGATCCCGCTCGACACCGACTGCTGGCCCTCGCGCAGCGCCGCCTGCATGGCGTCCGCGATCTCGGGGTTGCGGGCCGCCTCGGCCTGGAGGTCGGGGATGATCTGGCCGGCCACCGGGTGCCGCAGCGCGCGCGAGGTGACCTCGTACAGCAGCCGCAGG
The DNA here is from genome assembly GCF_044333225.1 of Streptomyces sp. NPDC021080. NCBI lineage: Bacteria > Bacillati > Actinomycetota > Actinomycetes > Kitasatosporales > Streptomycetaceae > Streptomyces > Streptomyces sp. NPDC021080. The sequence goes on from NZ_JBIRQM010000021.1 coordinate 135,549, forward strand.
TCGCCCTCGAGGGAGCCGGTGTCCGGTGCCGGAAGGCCCTGGACCGCGATCGCCGAGACCAGGTCGAGCACGAGATGGAGCTTGGAGCGCCAGCGCCGGTACACCGCGGTCTTGCCGACGCCCGCACGGCGGGCGATGCCCTCGATGGACATCCTGGCGTAGCCGACGGACGCGAGTTCCTCGAAGACGGCGGCGCGGATCGCCTCGGTGACGTCCTCGCGCAGGACGGCCGCACCGGCGGGAGCCCGGCGACGCCTGGCCTTCCCGTCGGCAGGCGCGGGCGTGGCGGCACTCGCGGCTGTGTCGGCGTTCGTCGTCATACGGACCAGCATAGGGCGTTACGACGAAACGGTTGCGTTCCGACGTCGACTGGGCCTACTCTCGCGTTACGACGATACGGTCCCGTTCCGACGCAAGAAAACGGCAAGAAACACCGTCGGAAACACCCGGGGCCGACCGCGCGCCCCCACCCCCCGAGCGAAAGCAACGGATGTGAGCCAGGTCCTCAACACACCGCCCCCGACAGCGTCATCGGCCTCCCCCGCCGAGGACGCCGCGGCCATCGCCGCCCGGTACGGCCTCACCGTCAGCGGCGCGCGCCCGAGCCTGCCCGCGTACGTCCGCCAGCTGTGGGCGCGACGCCACTTCATCACCGCGTTCGCCACCGCCAAGCTCACCGCGCAGTACAGCCAGGCCAAGCTCGGCCAGGTGTGGCAGGTGATGACCCCGTTGCTCAACGCGGCCGTCTACTACTTCATCTTCGGTGTCCTGCTCGGCACCAAGCACGGCGTGCCGGACTACATCCCCTTCCTGGTCACCGGCGTCTTCATCTGGACCTTCACCCAGAGCTCGATCATGGCGGGCACCCGGGCGATCTCCGGCAGCCTCGGCCTGGTCCGCGCCCTGCACTTCCCGCGTGCCGCGCTGCCGGTGTCGTACGCCATCCAGCAGCTCCAGCAGCTGCTGTTCTCGATGGCCGCGCTGGTCGTCATCCTGCTCTGCTTCGGCGTCCCGCTGAGCGCCTCGTGGCTGCTCGCGGTGCCCGTGCTGGTGCTCCAGTTCACGTTCAACGCGGGCGTCGCGATGATCATGGCCCGGATGGGCGCCAAGACGCCGGACATCGCTCAGCTGATGCCGTTCATCCTGCGTACCTGGATGTACGTCTCGGGCGTCATGTGGAGCATCGACAAGGTGCTCAGCCACAGCAGTCTGCCCCACTGGGCGATGGTCGCGCTGGAGAGCAACCCGGCGGCCGTCTACATCGACCTGATGCGCTTCTCGCTGATCGACAGCTTCCACGCGCACCAGCTGCCGCACCACGTCTGGGCACTCGCGGTGGGCTGGGCCCTGGTCGTCGGCGTCGGCGGCTTCATCTACTTCTGGAAGGCTGAGGAGACGTACGGCCGTGGATGACATCATCGCGCAGGACACCCAGCCGCAGAGCGCCCCGAGCGCGACCGCGGCGGCCCCGGCGGCCGACGCCGAGCCCATCCCGACCGTCATCGCGGACCGCGTCGACATCGTGTACCGCGTCAACGGCACCGGCGCCGGGCGGGGCAGCGCCACCGCCGCGCTCAACCGCATCCTGCGCCGCAAGCAGTCCGAGCAGGCGGCCGGCGTCCGCAAGGTGCACGCGGTCAAGTGCGTCTCCTTCACCGCCTACCGCGGCGAGGCCATCGGCCTGATCGGCACCAACGGCTCCGGCAAGTCCACGCTGCTCAAGGCGGTCGCGGGCCTGCTCCCGGTGGAGAACGGCAGGATCTACACGGACGGCCAGCCCTCGCTGCTCGGGGTGAACGCGGCCCTGATGAACGACCTGACCGGCGAGCGCAACGTCTACCTCGGCGGGCTCGCCATGGGCATGTCCCGCGAGCAGGTCAAGGAGCGCTACCAGGAGATCGTCGACTTCTCGGGCATCAACGAGAAGGGCGACTTCATCACGCTGCCGATGCGGACCTACTCCTCCGGCATGGCGGCACGGCTGCGCTTCTCCATCGCGGCGGCCAAGGACCACGACGTGCTGATGATCGACGAGGCCCTCGCGACCGGTGACCGCTCCTTCCAGAAGCGGTCCGAGGCCCGTATCCGCGAGCTGCGCAAGACCGCGGGCACGGTGTTCCTGGTCAGCCACAACAACAAGTCGATCCGCGACACCTGCGACCGCGTGCTGTGGCTGGAGCGCGGCGAGCTGCGCATGGACGGCCCGACCGAGGACGTCCTCAAGGAGTACGAGAAGTTCACGGGCAAGTAGCCGCGTGAGCACGTGAAGCGTGACGCGTGAGCACGCGATGCGTCGGTACGTGAGGCGCGAGCGGTGACCGAGGCGGAGCCGGCGACGGCTCCGCCTCGGTCGTTCCGGGCCCTCCCGCCCGCTCAGCGCTCCAGGAACGCGAACAGTTCCTCCCACCGGCGGACGACCTCGTCCGTCGTGAAGCGCTGGACGTTCGCGCGCGCCGCCTCGCCCATGGAGTCCCGCAGCGCCTTGTCGGACATCAGCGTGTCCAGCCGGCGGGCCAGTTCACCGGTGTTGCCGAGGGTGGCCAGCAGGCCGTCCTCACCGTCCCGGACGATCTCGTGGACGCCGGGCGCGCAGTCGAAGGCGGCGCACGGCAGACCGGCGGCCATGGCTTCCATGAGGGCGAGCGGGAAGCCCTCTCCGCGCGAGGAGAGCACGAACACCGAGCCGCCGCGCAGCGCGCCCGGCACATCGCTCGTCCGCCCCATCCAGTCGACCGAGTCGTCCAGGGCGAGAGCGGTGCACTGCTTCCTGAGGATCTCCTCGTCCTCGCCGGAGCCGTAGATCCGCAGCCGCCACTCGGGGTGGAGCGGGGCGACCTCGGCCCAGGCGTCGAGGAGCATGTCGATGCCCTTCTGGTCGGTCAGCCGTCCCACGCTGACGACGGCGTCCCCGGTGCGCGGCGAGGGCACCTCGGGCATGAACGGAAGGGGGTTCGGCATGAAGGACGCGTTGTCCATCCCCTGTCCGATCCACAGGTCGGCGTCCTCGCGGGTGAGCGCGAGCATCCGGTCGACGTCCTTGTAGTGCTTCAGCACCCGCCGGAAGCGCGAGGTCGTCCGGGAGTACTCGAAGGACTCGTGGCTCATCCCGATGACGGTCAGCCCGCCGGTGTCGGCGAGTTCCACCCATTCCATGGCCCACACCTGGGTGACGATCACGACACCGCCAGGGCGCGCGGCCCGGAACAGCGCGGTCAGCTCCGCGGCCTTCTCCCGCATGCCCGCCGCCCGTTCGGCCCGCAGCCTGCGCTCGGCGACGTCGAGCCGCCCCCTGAGTCCGCGGGCCGGTCCGACCCGGGGCGGGTGGACGTCGTACAACGTCGTGGTGGGATAAGGGAGTTCGCCCAGTTCCTGGGGAACGGCCGGCTCGGTGACACCCACGACGTGCACGCGGTGACCGCGTTCGGTGAACAGCCGGGCCATCTGGTGCGACCAGCTGGTCACCCCGCCCAGTTCGTCGACGCTGTTGGAGACGAAGAAGATGTCCCGCTGCGGGCCGGTCATCCACGCCTCCACTGTCCGAAGAACTGGTCGACGACGCTCCGGGCCGCCGTCCCCTTGTCGTACTCGCCGAAGTCGGCGAGGAACTGCTCACGCCTGGGCGCGTACTTGACGCTCTGCTCCTCCAGCGAGCCGAGCACGGTGTGCAGTTCGTCCTCGGTCCGCACGACGGGTCCGGGCGCGCGCTCCAGCAGGTCGAAGTACGTTCCGCGGTCCTCGTGCACGTACGCGTCGTAGTCGTACGCGAAGAAGAACATCGGACGGTCGAGGAGGGCGTAGTCGAACATCACGGACGAGTAGTCGGTGATCAGCCCGTCGGCCAGGGCCAGCAGCGGGGTCATGTCGTGGTGCGTGGTGACGTCGACGACCCGGCCGCGCACGGACGGCGGGAGCACGACGTGGTTCAGGTAGTGGGAACGGACCAGGAGGACGTAGCGGTCCCCGAAGGTGTCGGCGAAGCGCTCGACGTCGAAAGGCAGCTCGAACCGCTTCTGTCCGTTGCCGCGGCTGCGGAAGGTCGGGGCGTACAGGAGGATCTGCCGGTCCTCGGGGATGCCCAGCTCGGCCGCCAGCGGGCCGCGTTCGCGCCTCCCGCCGGCCTCCTCCTGCCGCCTCGCCCGCACGAGCGCGTCGTTGCGCGGGTATCCGACCCGCAGCAGGGTCCGCTCCTGGAGCCGGAACGCCCGCGCGAGGGTGTGCACATCGTGCTCGGAGCGGATCAGGAACCGGTCGAAGCGGTCGAGCGTCTTCTGCTGCTCGTCCTGCGCCTCACGGGACTTGAGTTTCCACTCGGCCTCGTCGAAGCCCATCCGTTTGAGCGCGGAGCCGTGCCACGTCTGGATGTACGTCGTGTCCGGCCGCTTGGCCAGCTTCAGCGGGTAGCTCTGGTTGTCGACCCAGAACTCGGCCTGCGCGAGCGCCCTGAGGTAGGGCAGCGACCAGCGGCGTACGAGGGTGGCGTCGTCCGGGAAGCCGGCCGGACTGTCGGTGTACGCCCAGACCGGCTCGAACTCCAGCCCCTGGCGGCGCATCTCCTCGTAGATCGCCCGGGGGCTGTCGCTGTACTGGCGGCCCAGGTGGCTCTCGAAGACGACGAGTCCCTTGCGGACGGGCAGCCGGCTGAACACCTCGTGGTAGAGGCGGATCTTGGTCTCGCCGGAGGTGAGTTCCTTGCGCAGGGAACGGGCCCTGCGGTAACCGGACTTGGCGAGTGCGCCGGCCCGGCCGTGCACCCCGCGCTGCACGAGGACGTTCGCCTTCTTGTCGGGCACCAGCCGGAAGGACAGGTGCCCGCGCGAGGAGACCACCGGCTCGATACGGTCGGCGACCAGCCGGGTGAGCCGGGGCCGGACGGGCAAGGGGCCCGCGGCCAGCCCGGGTTCGGCCGCGGTGAGTCTCGTGGTGGTGCGTACGCCGTCGACGTCGAGGTGGAGCCGTACGTCCCACACGGCGTCCACGATGCCCAGCGGACGCACGGCCGTGAGATCCGCCGAGCCCTCCCAGACGACCGTCTCGCCCGCGTGCCGCACGTCGGCCACGGGGAAGCGGAAGGTCTGGAAGCGCACTCCGCGGCGGCGGGCGTAGAACTCCAGCTCCCCGGCGAGCCGCGCGCCGGGCGGGACCACCCCGAGCGGGTTGGTGACGCGCCCGGCCAACCGGACGGTGCTGCCGGTGCTCTCGTACGAGGTCAACTCGTTGCGCAGGAACATCCGGTCGACCGGCTTGATGTGGTGGCCGAGGTCGGTGACGTCCAGGACGTGCCGGCCGAAGGGATCGTCGAGGTGCTCGGCGCACCAGTACACGCGGCCGTCGCGCTCGACCAGCGGCGAGGAGATCTTGTCGCGGTTGGCGAGCGTGTCCACGGCGGGCAGCAGGTTGTCCCAGTCGCTCACCTGGAGGAGGTAGGCGCAGATGGCCTGAATGGGTTCGGTCTCGTCGAAGGCGGTGCGGTCGATCGACTCCAGGTACTGCCGGGCGATCGCCGCGAACTCCTCGCGGTAGGCGGTGTCGCGGAAGGGCAGTTCGCGCAGGTGCAGCACGAGGTCGTGCTTGAGGAACTTGACGTCCTTGGCGAACTTCAGGTCCAGCAGCCCCCTCTCCGCGAGGAGCCGGTCGACCCGGCGGTGGATCTCCATGCGGTGCGTGAAGTTGGCGATCTCGTCACGCCGGTTGCTGATGGACTTCGCCTCCGCCTTGTCGGCGACCCTCCAGTCGTACACCCGGTTGGGGATGAGGGTGATGCGGCGGGCGGTGGCGTACGCCTGGGCGGAGAAGAGCAGGTCCTCGTAGTGGATGCCGACCGGGAAGCGCAGCTCCTCGTCGAGCAGGAACTGCCTGCGGTAGCACTTGTTGGTCGACAGGGTGTCGAAGACCAGCAGGTCGGGCAGCTCGGAGATCGACTCCAGGGTCCGGGTGCGCTCGTACAGCCAGGGGTACCACTTGACCTCCTTGCCGGTGCGCGAGTCGACGTGCACGCGCACGCACAGGCCGGAGACCAGGTCCGCGCCGGTGGTCTCGGCGGCCTCCAGCAGGTTGCGGCAGGCGTTGCGCTCCAGGACGTCGTCGCTGTCGAGGAAGAGGACGTAGGTGCCGCGGGCCTCGGTGATGCCGCGGTTGCGGGGAGCGCCGCAGCCGCCGCTGTTCTCGGGCAGCCTGCAGGCGCGGACCCGGTCGGGGTGGGCCGCGGCGAGCCCCCGTGCCACCTCGTACGAGCCGTCGGTGCTCCGGTCGTCGACGACGACGACCTCGACGTCGTGCAGCGTCTGGTCCAGGACGGAGCGCACGGCCGTGGGCAGCCGGGCGGCGTCGTTGTAGACGATGACGACCACGGAGACGGCGGGCCGGCCGGGCCCGCCCCCGGTGGTCCCGGCCGGGGAGGCGGCCGGCTCTGTACCCTGCTCGGCGTACACGCGAGGTTGATCCACATTCATCCTATTAATCGTAGACACCGCATCCCGTTTTGGGGTGCTATCGGGCGCTCTTCGCGTGTTGGAAGACCCAGGTCCGGTACACCACGAAACGGAACGCCGAGGCCAGGACGATCGACAGCGCCTTGGCGACGTTCGAGCCGAGCGGGCCGCTCATCCCCAGGCCGTGGTAGCCGATGTAGAACAGCACGCTCTCCATGGCGACGCCCAGTCCACTGAACGCGAAGAAGAGGGCGATCTGGCGCGGGGTGCGCGAGGCACGGTCCCGGTAGGCGAAGTAGCGGAAGCCGAGGTAGTTCGTCCCCATGGCGACACAACTGGCGGCCACCGTGGCGGCCATCGGGGCCCACTTCAGGCCGTGCAGCGCCAGGTTGAAGAAGAGGATGTTGACGGCGACCCCGCTGCCGCCGACGACGGAGAAGCGGGCCATCTCCAGGGCGAGCCGGCCGGCCTTCCGACCCTTCGGCACCTTGGGGGCCCGCCGGGGGCCGATGACGGGTGGCGTCGCCACGGGGGCCCGCCTTTCGGTGAGGTGCACTGCCACGGGTCCGGAACCTCCACGCACGTCTGTCCGTCGATAGAGCCGCCGGTCGGGCCGTCGGCCGAGCCAACCTTAAGCTAAATGTCCTATTTACCAGGTATAGGTAAATTACGAGCCGGAGTTTCGCGTGAGACCGGCAAGAAAGAACGACGGTGGCACGGAGGCACCTCCGCCCCACGGGAAACGGAAAACGGGGGCGCCCCGGGTCGTGATGACCCGGGGCGCCCCCGTCCGTGTGCCGCCCGGGCTCATGAGCCGCCCGGGAACCGCTGGTGGATGACCGCCCTCTAGGAATGCGAGCGCAGCAGTGTCCGCATCGTCCGCATCGCCACCGACAGGTTGGCGAGGTCGAACGAGTCCGAGCCCTGGATCTCGTCCAGGGTGGTGCGGGCCCGCCCGAGGATCGCCGTGTTCTTCTCCTGCCAGGCCTCGAAGCGCTGCTCGGGCGTGGAGGTGCCGTTGCCCACCGCCAGGACGTCGGCGGTGAGCGCCGCATGGGCCGCGTACAGGTCCTCGCGGATCGACGCGCGGGCCATGGACTGCCAGCGGTCGGCACGCGGCAGTTCGATGATGCGGTCCATGAGCTGGGTGATGCCGAGACGGTCGGCGAGGTCGTAGTAGACCTCGGCGACGGCCATCGGGTCCCTGCCCATGCGGTCGGCCACCGAGACGATGTCCAGCGCCGGGAAGGCGGAGGAGAACCCGGCCACACGGGTGGCGAGTTCGTCCGGCACACCGGCGTCCGACAGCTCGTCGTAGATCTGCTGGTACCACTCCAGGTCCGTGCCGCGGACCAGCTTGGGCAGCTCCGACCACACCTGCTCGACGCCGTCGGTGAAGAAGCCGATCGTCTCGGCGAGCTGGAGCGGCTGCGGCCGGTTGTTGAGCAGCCAGCGCGTGCCGCGCTCGACGAGCCGGCGCGAGTGCAGCCGGATCCGGGTCTGCACATCGGCGGCGACGACATTGTCGAGCGCCTCCACCGCGTCCCACACCGCGCTGGAGTTGAAGATCGCGCGGGCCGCGGTCTGCGCCCGGACGATCTCCTCCAGCGAGGCGCCCGTCTCCTCGCGCAGACGGTGCAGGAAGCTCGTACCGCCCGTGTTGACCGTGTCGTTGACCAGGACGGTCGTCACGATCTCACGGCTCAGCGCGTGCCCCTCGATCTGCTCGCGGAACTGGTCGCGCAGCGCCGTCGGGAAGTACGCGAGCAGCAGGCTCTGCAGATACGGGTCGTCGGGCAGCGAGGTGGCGAGCAGGTCGACGGAGACCGTGATCTTCGTGTACGCGAGGAGGACCGCCGTCTCCGGACCGGTCAGACCCTGGCCGGCGTTGAGCCGCTCACGGATCTGGCGCTCGGTGGGCAGGAACTCCAGGGCCCGGTCGAGGTGCCCCTCGCGGACCAGGTGGCGCAGGAAGCGCTGCTGGGCGTGGAGCATGCTCGGGGACTGGGCCAGCGCGTTGGAGATCGCCACGTTCTGCGCGTAGTTGTTGCGCAGCACCAGGGCGCCGACCTCGTCGGTCATCTCGGCGAGCAGCTTGTTGCGCTGCTTGACGGTCAGGTCGCCGTTGGCCACCACCGCGTTGAGCAGGATCTTGATGTTCACCTCGTGGTCGGAGGTGTCCACGCCCGCGCTGTTGTCGATGGCGTCGGTGTTGATCCTGCCGCCGTGCTGGGCGAACTCGATCCGGCCGAGCTGGGTCAGACCCAGGTTGCCGCCCTCGCCGACGACCTTGACCCGCAGGTCGGCTCCGTCGACGCGGATCGCGTCGTTGGCCTTGTCCCCGACCTCGGCGTTGGACTCGGCGGACGACTTCACGTACGTGCCGATGCCGCCGTTCCACAGCAGGTCGACGGGCGCCTGGAGGATCGCCCGCATCAGGTCGGCCGGCGTCATCTTCGCGACGTTCGACTCGATGCCGAGGACCTCGCGGATGTGCGCGTTGACCGGGATGGCCTTGGCGGAGCGCGGGAAGACGCCGCCACCGGCCGAGATCAGCTCGGTGTCGTAGTCGGCCCACGAGGAGCGCGGCAGCTCGAAGAGGCGGCGGCGCTCGGCGTAGGAGGTCTCCGCGTCCGGGTTCGGGTCGATGAAGATGTGCCGGTGGTCGAACGCGGCGACCAGGCGGATGTGCTCGGAGAGCAGCATGCCGTTGCCGAACACGTCGCCGGACATGTCGCCGACGCCGACCACGGTGAAGTCCTGCGTCTGGGTGTTGACGCCCAGCTCCCGGAAGTGCCGCTTGACGGACTCCCAGGCACCGCGGGCGGTGATGCCCATCTTCTTGTGGTCGTACCCGGCGGAGCCGCCGGAGGCGAAGGCGTCGCCGAGCCAGAAGTCGTACGACTGGGCGACCTCGTTGGCGATGTCCGAGAACGTCGCCGTGCCCTTGTCGGCGGCGACCACGAGGTAGGTGTCGTCCTCGTCGTGCCGGACGACGTCGGCGGGCGGCACGATCTCACCGGCGACCATGTTGTCGGTGATGTCGAGCAGCGCGGAGATGAAGGTCCGGTAGCTGCGGATGCCCTCGGCCATCCACGCGTCGCGGTCCACGGACGGGTCGGGCAGCTGCTTGGCGACGAAGCCGCCCTTGGCGCCGACCGGCACGATGACGGTGTTCTTCACCATCTGCGCCTTGACCAGGCCGAGGATCTCCGTGCGGAAGTCCTCACGCCGGTCGGACCAGCGCAGACCACCGCGCGCGACCTTGCCGAAGCGCAGGTGCACACCCTCGACACGGGGCG
>NZ_JBIRQM010000022.1:0-63012 GCF_044333225.1 Streptomyces sp. NPDC021080
TGTTCAGCCCCGGCGGGGGAAGGTTCGGCTCCTCGGGCGCGCTGTCGGCTGCGGGTGTGCGGTGGCTTGAGTGCGGGCGTGGTGTTCAGCCCCGGCGGGGGAAGGTTCGGCTCCTCGGGCGCGCTGTCGGCTGCGGGTGTGCGGTGGCTTGAGTGCGGGCGTGGTGTTCAGCCCCGGTGGGGGAAGGTTCGGCTCCTCCGGCGTTCGAGGAGCGGTGGCCGGGGTCAGCCGGTGGGGTCCTCGTCGAGCACCGGGAAGCGGCGCGGTGCGACGAACAGCAGGGCCAGGAAGGCGAGGGCGGCCGCGCCGGCGGCGCCCAGATAGACGGCGTGGACCGCGTCGGCGACCGCGCCGCGCAGCTCCCCGGCCGGAGCGCCCGAGTCCAGTGCGCGGGTCACCGCGTCGAGGTCCCCGGCGCCGCCGAGCCGTGCGGCCAGTACTCCGTTGGCGACGGCGCCGAACAGGGCGGCCCCGAGGGTCTGTCCGGTCTGCCGGCAGAAGAGGACGGAGGCGGTGGCCGTTCCGCGTTCGGCCCATTCGACGGTGGACTGCACGCCGATGAGCAGAGGGAGCTGGAACAGCCCGAGCGCGCCGCCCAGCAGCAGCATCAGCAGGGCGGGCTGCCACGGCTCGCCCGGCGTGGGCAGGAAGGGGAAGGCGAGCAGGAGCAGGCTCGCGATGCCGATGCCGAGCATGGCCGTGTTCCGGAAGCCGATGCGGCGGTAGACGTGCTGGCTGAGTGCCGCGGACACCGGCCAGCTCAGCGTCCAGACGGAGAGCACGAATCCGGCGGCGACCGGGGCGAGGCCGAGGACGGCCTGCGCGTAGGTGGGCAGGAAGACCGTGGGCGCGACCATGAGCAGGCCGAGGGCCCCGAGTGCCAGGTTCACCGCGGCGATCGTCCGGCGGCGCCACACCCAGCCCGGGATGATCGGTTCGGCGGCCCGTCGTTCCACGGTCACGACGACCGCGAGCAGGCACGCCCCCGTACCGAACAGGGTGACCGAGGGGGCCGAGAGCCAGTCCCAGGCGACACCGCCCTGCACCAGCGCGGTCAGCAGGACGCCGCCGCAGGCGAACACCGCGAGGGCGCCCGCCCAGTCGATCCGGGGCCGTCGGTCCGGGGCGGCCCGCTGCGGTTCGCGCAGATGACGGGCGATCAGCCACAGGGCGAGGGCGCCGACCGGCAGGTTGACCAGGAAGATCCACCGCCAGTCGGCGTACGCCGCGAGGGCTCCGCCCAGGGCGGGACCCGCCACGGCCGAGGTCGCCCACACGGTGGACAGCTTGGCCTGGATCCTGGGGCGTTCCCTGAGCGGGTACAGATCGGCGGCCAGGGTCTGCACGGTGCCCTGGAGGGCTCCGCCGCCCAGGCCCTGGACGACGCGGAAGGCGATGAGCGCGGCCATGTTCCAGGCGGTGGCGCACAGCAGCGAGCCGAGGAGGAAGAGCGCGGCGCCCGTCACGAGGACCGGTTTGCGGCCGAAGGTGTCGGAGAGCTTGCCGTAGACGGGGAGCGTGACCGTGACGGCCAGCAGGTAGCCCGAGAACAGCCAGGAGAAGACCGAGAATCCGCCGAGGTCGCCGACGATCTGCGGAACGGCGGTGGACACGACGGTGGAGTCGAGCGCGGCGAGCGCCATCGCCAGCATGAGCGCGGCGACGACGGCGCGCCGCCGCCTGGTCTCGGCCCGGCCGGCCCGGACGGCGTGCTCGCGTACGACCGGTGTCCCGGTGTCCCCCTCGCCCACGAAATTCCTTCCCCCTGCATCTATCCGCCGGTGCCAGCTTCCCACTTGAGCCTCACGCAGGGGGAGGGCGCAGGCTGTGTGGGCCCGGGGGTGGACTCGACCCCGAGGACCGCTCCACCGGAGGGTGGAGAACCCCTAGGGGGATCTCCGCACCAGGGGTCGGGGAGGGTTCGTCCCGTCGGAGGAGGAGACGGGCCGAAGGCGTTCTTAACCTGGTCTTACGTCGTCGGGAACGCGTTCGGGTCGTACGGACCGCACCCACGGGGGTGGGGTTTTCCCCCGCAGAAGACGGGGCCGTGCACCAGCGCGTACGACCCCCTCCCGACAGCAGACTTGGCGACGTGGCCGCCGCACCGCGTCGAAACGGCGTGGACCTCCGCGGCCCGTCGCACCCGCTCGCAGACTTTCGCAGCCCGGCAGGTCCCCCTGTCGGCCGACTTAGGAGACATACCGTGACATCGGCTGTAAGCATTCCCAGGCACGAGGGCACTGGAGGGCGTACGGCCGTCGCCGCGCGGGCGCGACAGGTCGTCAAGGCGTACGGGTCCGGGGAGACCCGCGTCGTCGCCCTCGACCAGGTCGACGTGGACATCGAGCGGGGCCGGTTCACCGCGATCATGGGCCCCTCGGGGTCCGGCAAGTCGACCCTGATGCACTGCCTCGCCGGGCTCGACACCGTCACCTCCGGGCAGATCTTCCTCGACGAGACCGAGATCACCGGTCTCAAGGACAAGAAGCTGACGCAGCTGCGCCGGGACCGGATCGGCTTCATCTTCCAGGCCTTCAACCTGCTGCCGACGCTGAACGCCCTGGAGAACATCACGCTCCCGATGGACATCGCGGGCCGCAAGCCCGACCGGGCCTGGCTGAACCAGGTCGTGGAGACCGTGGGACTCAAGGACCGGCTCAAGCACCGTCCGACCCAGCTCTCCGGCGGCCAGCAGCAGCGCGTCGCGGTGGCGCGGGCGCTGGCGGCCCGCCCCGAGATCATCTTCGGCGACGAGCCGACCGGAAACCTCGACTCCCGGGCCGGCGCCGAGGTGCTGGGCTTCCTGCGGCGCTCGGTGGACGACCTGGGCCAGACCATCGTGATGGTCACGCACGACCCGGTCGCCGCCTCGTACGCGGACCGGGTGCTGTACCTCGCGGACGGCAGGATCGTCGACGAGATGCACCAGCCGACGGCCGATCAGGTCCTGGACCGCATGAAGGACTTCGACTCCCGCGGGCGGACGTCATGACCGTCCTCAAGACCTCGATGCGCAACTTCTTCGCGCACAAGGGACGCATGGCCCTGTCGGCCGTCGCCGTCCTGCTGTCGGTGGCCTTCGTCTGCGGGACGCTGGTGTTCAGCGACACGATGAACACGACGTTCGACAAGCTGTTCGCGGCCACCTCCTCCGATGTGACCGTGAGCGCCAAGAGCGCCTCGGACACCGGCGAGACGACGTCCGGCAACGGCAAGCCGCCGGTCATGCCCGCCTCGGTGCTCGCCCAGGTGCGGTCGGCGCCGGGCGTGAAGTCGGCGGAGGGCGCGGTCTTCTCCAGCGCCGTGACCGTCGTCGACGCCGACAAGGACAACCTGTCGCCCTCCAGCGGCGCGCCCACCATCGTCGGCAGCTGGAACGCCAACGAGGCCCGCACGATGAAGGTCACCTCCGGCGCGGCGCCCAAGGGCTCCAGCCAGGTGATGGTCGACAAGGACACCGCCGACAAGCACCACCTGAAGCTCGGCGACGAGATCGGCGTGATCAACGCGGTCGGCACGCACACCGCGAAGATCTCCGGCATCGCCACCTTCACCGTCACCAACCCCGGCGCGGCCATCTTCTACCTGGACACGCCGACCGCCCAGAAGACGCTCGTCGGGCGGACCGGCGTCTACACCAACGTGAACGTCACCGCCGCCGCCGGAGTCAGCGACGCCCGGCTCAAGCAGGACGTGAAGGCCGCGACCGGCGGCCACTACAAGGTGCAGACCGCCAAGGAGACCGCCGACGCCAACCGCAAGGACGTGGGCAGCTTCCTGGACGTCATGAAGTACGCGATGCTCGGCTTCGCCGGGATCGCCTTCCTGGTCGGCATCTTCCTGATCATCAACACCTTCTCGATGCTCGTCGCCCAGCGCACCCGCGAGATCGGTCTGATGCGGGCCATCGGCTCCAGCCGCAAGCAGGTCAACCGCTCGGTCCTGGTCGAGGCACTGCTCCTCGGCGTGACCGGCTCGGTCCTCGGCGTCGGCGCGGGCATCGGCATCGCCGTCGGCCTGATGAAGCTCATGAGCATGACCGGCATGAACCTGTCCACCGACGACCTGACGGTGGCCTGGACGACCCCGGTGGTCGGCATGGTGCTGGGCATCGTCGTCACGGTCCTGGCGGCCTACCTGCCCGCCCGCCGCGCCGGCAAGGTCTCGCCGATGGCCGCCCTGCGCGACGCCGGCGCCCCCGCCGACGCGAAGGCGGGAGTCGTACGGGCCGTGCTCGGCCTGGTCCTCACCGGCGCCGGCGGCCTCGGCCTCTACCTCGCCGCCGAGGCGAGCAAGGCGAGCGTGGGCTCGATGTGGCTCGGGCTCGGCGTGGTGCTCAGCCTGCTCGGGTTCGTCGTGATCGGCCCGCTGCTCGCGAGCGGCGTGGTGCGTGTCCTCGGCGCGGTCCTGCTGCGGGCGTTCGGCCCGGTGGGACGCATGGCCGAGCGCAACGCCCTGCGCAACCCGCGCCGTACGGGCGCCACGGGCGCCGCCCTCATGATCGGCCTCGCGCTGGTCGCCTGCCTGTCGGTCGTCGGCTCCTCCATGGTCGCCTCCGCGTCCGACGAGCTCGACAAGAGCGTCGGCACCGACTTCATCATCCAGAACGACGGCGGTCAGCCGATCACCCCGCAGGCCGCGCAGGCCGTGAAGAAGACCCCGGGGCTGGCCCGGGTCACCGAGTACAAGGTCACCTCGGCCGACTACACGACCCCCGACGGCAAGACGCTCAAGGACACGGACATCACCGCGGCCGACCCGTCGTACGCCACCGACCTGCGGACCAAGACGGTCGCCGGCGAGCTGAAGGACGCCTACCGTCCCGACTCGATGTCCGTCCACGAGAAGTTCGCGAAGGCGCACGGCATCCACCTCGGGTCGAAGATCAAGGTCGCCTTCAAGGACGGCGCCACCGCCGAGTTGACGGTCCGGGCCATCACCAGCAGCGACGTCGTCATCGACGCGGGCTCGAAGTACATCTCCACCGCCACGCTCGCCAAGTACGTGCCGGCCGACAAGATGCCCCTCGACGCGATGGTCTTCGCCTCGGCGAAGGACGGACAGCAGGCGGCCGCCTACAAGTCGCTGAAGTCCGCCCTGCACGACTACCCGGAGTACAAGGTCCGCGACCAGACCGACTACAAGCAGGCCATGAAGGACCAGATCGGCCAGCTCCTGAACCTGATCTACGGCCTGCTGGCCCTCGCGATCATCGTCGCGGTCCTGGGCGTGGTGAACACCCTCGCCCTGTCGGTGGTCGAGCGCACCAGGGAGATCGGTCTGATGCGGGCCATCGGCCTCTCGCGCCGTCAGCTCCGCCGCATGATCCGGATGGAGTCGGTGGTCATCGCCCTCTTCGGCGCGCTGCTCGGCCTTGGCCTGGGCATGGGCTGGGGCGCCACCGCCCAGCAGCTCCTCGCCCTGCAGGGCCTGAAGGTCCTGGAGATCCCCTGGCCGACCATCACCGTGGTCTTCGTCGGATCGGCCTTCGTGGGTCTGTTCGCCGCCCTGATCCCGGCGTTCCGGGCGGGCCGGATGAACGTACTGAACGCGATCGCCACCGACTAGCCGTCCGTCGGGCGGCCGAAGGGGCCACCGTGGACGGGGGTCGCGGTGGCCCCGCAGGGCCCGGTCCGAGGAGACACGCTCTCCTCGGACCGGGCCCGCGGTGCGTCCGGGTCCGATCCGGGGCGCGCGGTGTCCTGGGGCCGGCCCGAGGAAGCGGCGTGTTCCGGGGACGGTTCGAGGAGGCGGCGTGTCCCGGGGGCGGGTTCGGCGGTACGGGTTCGGCGGTGCGGGGGCCGGGGTCGGTCCGGGGAAGGGTGTGCCCCGGGGGCGGGTCCGGCGGCGCGCGGCGTCCTGGGGCCGGACCGGCGGCGCGGCGGGTCCGGGGGTCGGTCCGAGGTGCCCGGTGGTTCACCCCGCGGGGCGGGGCCCTCGGTGGACGGTCACGCGCGGGCGGGTCCGGAGTCGTAGGCTGGATGCCCCCGGCCCGTCCCACGTGTCGGGCGTCTCGCGTTGCCCACTCCCCGGGATGGAAGCCCTTCATGAGCCTGCACGGTCTGCTCGACGCCGTCGTCAAGGACGCCGCCCTCACGGAGGCGGCGAAGGCCGCCGCCGACGGCAACCGGATGCACGTCGACCTGGTCGGCCCACCGGCGGCACGCCCCTTCGCCGTCGCCGCGCTCGCCCGGGAGACCGGCCGCACGGTGCTCGCGGTCACGGCCACCGGCCGCGAGGCCGAGGACCTGGCCGCCGCCCTGCGCTCCCTGCTCCCGCCGGACGGCGTGGCGGAGTACCCCTCGTGGGAGACGCTGCCGCACGAGCGGCTCTCGCCCCGCTCCGACACCGTCGGCCGGCGCCTCGCCGTCCTGCGGCGCCTGTCCCACCCGCGCCCCGACGACCCCGAGACCGGCCCGGTCTCCGTCGTCGTCGCTCCCATCCGCTCGGTTCTCCAGCCGCAGGTCAAGGGCCTCGGCGACCTGGAACCCGTCGTCCTGCGCACCGGTGTGAGCGCCGACCTGGGCGAGACCGTCGAGGCGCTCGCGGCAGCCGCGTACTCCCGGGTCGAACTCGTCGAGAAGCGCGGCGAGTTCGCGGTTCGCGGCGGCATCCTGGACGTCTTCCCGCCCACCGAGGAGCACCCGCTGCGGGTGGAGTTCTGGGGTGACGACGTCGAGGAGATCCGCTACTTCAAGATCGCCGACCAGCGGTCGCTGGAGGTCGCCGAGCACGGCCTGTGGGCGCCGCCCTGCCGCGAACTGCTGCTCACCGAGGACGTGCGGGCCCGGGCCGAGGCCCTCGCCGAGGCCCACCCGGAGCTCGGCGAACTCCTCGGCAAGATCGCCGAGGGCATCGCCGTGGAGGGCATGGAATCGCTCGCCCCGGTCCTCGTCGACGACATGGAACTGCTCCTCGACGTCCTGCCCGAGGGCGCGATGACGATCGTGTGCGACCCCGAGCGGGTACGGACCCGGGCCGCCGACCTGGTCGCGACCTCGCAGGAGTTCCTGCAGGCCTCCTGGGCGGCGACGGCCGGGGGCGGCGAGGCACCCATCGACGTCGGCGCGGCCTCCCTGTGGTCCATCGCGGACGTACGGGACCGGGCGCGCGAGCTGGACATGATGTGGTGGTCGGTGTCGCCGTTCGCCGCCGACGGAGACCTCACGGACGCCTTCGCCGGCGGGGTGGGGGACACCCTCAAGCTCGGCATGCACGCCCCCGAGACCTACCGCGGCGACACCGCCCGCGCGCTCGCCGACACCAAGGGCTGGCTGGCCGACGGCTGGCACACGGTCTACGTCACCGAGGCGCACGGCCCCGCCGCCCGCACCGTCGAGGTCCTCGGTGGCGAGGGCATCGCCGCCCGCCTGGACACCGACCTCACCGACATCGGCCCCTCCGTCGTGCACGTGGCGTGCGGCTCCATCGACTACGGCTTCGTCGACCCGGCGCTGCGCCTCGCCGTCCTGACGGAGACCGACCTCTCCGGCCAGAAGGCGGCCGGCAAGGACGGCGCCCGCATGCCGGCCCGCCGCCGCAAGACGATCGACCCGCTGACGCTGGAGACCGGCGACTACATCGTGCACGAACAGCACGGTGTCGGCCGCTACATCGAGATGGTGCAGCGCACGGTCCAGTCCGCGACCCGCGAGTACCTGGTCGTCGAGTACGCCCCCGCCAAGCGCGGCCAGCCCGGCGACCGCCTCTACATCCCCACCGACCAGCTGGAGCAGATCACCAAGTACGTCGGCGGCGAGGCCCCCACCCTGCACCGCCTCGGCGGCGCCGACTGGACCAAGACCAAGGCGCGCGCCAAGAAGGCGGTCAAGGAGATCGCCGCCGACCTCATCAAGCTGTACTCGGCGCGCATGGCGGCCCCCGGCCACGCCTTCGGCGCCGACACGCCCTGGCAGCGTGAGCTGGAGGACGCCTTCCCCTACGCGGAGACCCCCGACCAGCTCACGACGATCGCCGAGGTCAAGGAGGACATGGAGAAGACGGTCCCGATGGACCGGCTGATCTGCGGCGACGTCGGCTACGGCAAGACGGAGATCGCGGTCCGCGCCGCGTTCAAGGCGGTGCAGGACGGCAAGCAGGTCGCGGTCCTCGTCCCCACGACCCTGCTCGTGCAGCAGCACTTCGGCACGTTCTCCGAGCGCTACTCGCAGTTCCCGGTGAACGTCCGCGCCCTGTCCCGCTTCCAGACGGAGACCGAGGCCAAGGCGGTCCTGGAGGGGCTGCGCGAGGGCTCGGTGGACCTCGTCATCGGCACCCACCGCCTGTTCTCCGCGGAGACGAAGTTCAAGGACCTGGGTCTGGTCATCGTCGACGAGGAGCAGCGCTTCGGCGTCGAGCACAAGGAGCAGCTCAAGAAGCTGCGCGCCAACGTCGACGTCCTGACGATGTCCGCCACCCCCATCCCCCGTACGCTCGAAATGGCGGTGACGGGCATCCGGGAGATGTCCACGATCACCACCCCGCCGGAGGAGCGGCACCCGGTGCTGACCTTCGTCGGCCCGTACGAGGAGAAGCAGATCGGCGCCGCGATCCGCCGTGAACTGCTGCGCGAGGGTCAGGTCTTCTACATCCACAACCGGGTCGAGTCCATCGACCGGGCGGCGGCCCGCCTCCGCGAGATCGTCCCCGAGGCGCGGATCGCCACCGCCCACGGCCAGATGGGGGAGCAGGCGCTGGAGCAGGTGGTCGTCGACTTCTGGGAGAAGAGGTTCGACGTGCTGGTCTCCACGACGATCGTCGAGTCGGGCATCGACATCTCGAACGCCAACACGCTGATCGTGGAGCGCGGCGACAACTTCGGCCTGTCGCAGCTGCACCAGCTGCGCGGCCGGGTCGGCCGCGGCCGGGAACGCGGCTACGCCTACTTCCTGTACCCGCCGGAGAAGCCGCTGACGGAGACGGCCCACGAGCGGCTCGCGACGATCGCCCAGCACACCGAGATGGGCGCGGGCATGTACGTGGCGATGAAGGACCTGGAGATCCGCGGCGCGGGCAATCTCCTCGGCGGCGAGCAGTCGGGCCACATCGCCGGAGTCGGCTTCGACCTGTACGTCCGCATGGTGGGCGAGGCGGTCGCGGACTACCGCGCCTCGCTGGAGGGCGGTGCGGAGGAGGAGCCGCCGCTGGAGGTCAAGATCGAGCTTCCGGTCGACGCGCACGTCCCGCACGAGTACGCGCCGGGCGAGCGGCTGCGCCTGCAGGCGTACCGGTCCATCGCCTCCGCGAACACGGAGGAGGACGTCAAGGCGGTACGCGAGGAACTCGTCGACCGCTACGGCAAGTTGCCGGAGCCGGTCGAGAACCTGCTCCTGGTGGCGGGGCTGCGGATGCTCGCGCGGGCCTGCGGGGTCGGCGAGATCGTCCTCCAGGGCAACAACGTCCGCTTCGCTCCGGTGGAGTTGAGGGAGTCCCAGGAGCTGCGCCTCAAGCGCCTGTATCCGGGGACCGTCATCAAGCCGACCTCCCACCAGGTCCTCGTCCCGCGCCCGAAGACCGCGAAGGTCGGCGGAAGGCCGCTGGTCGGGCGGGAACTGCTGGGCTGGACCGGGGAGTTCCTGGCTTCGGTGCTGGGGTCCTAGGGCAGGGCAGGGCGCAGCGGGGCATCGGATCGCCGGAATGTGCGGAGGCGGTCCGGTGCCCGTGTGCGGTCCGGGCGCGGTTCGCGAACCGGTCAGGGTCGCTGGGGGTGGAACAGCATGCCCGTCAGGGCGTCGAAGACCTCGTCGGGGTCCTGCCCGCCCATCTGGCCGTCCAGGTTGTGGCTGATCAGGAGTGTCGCGAAGCCGTGGGCGAGGGACCAGGCCGCGATGCCGGCGAGGCGGGTGTCGGGGCCGCCGCCCTCCGCGGGGATCGCCGACACGGCGGCCCGCAGCCGCCCGCCGGCGAGCGTCCGGGCCGTCGTGAGCTCCAGGTCGTCCGCGCGGAGCAGTTCCGGGGCGAACATGACCTGGAAGTGGGCGGGATGCTCCCGCGCGAAGCGCACGTAGCGAACGCCCGCGTCGCGCAGGTCCTCGGCGTCGTCGAGCGCGGCCGCCAGGAGCCCGAAGCCCTCGGCCGCGATGGCCGTGAGCAGGCCGATACGGTCCTTGAAATGGTGGGCCGGGGCGGCGTGGGAGACACCCGCGCGGCGGGCCAGGTCGCGCAGGCTCACCGCGGCGGGCCCCTCGGCGGCGATGACGTCGAGAGCGGTGCCGAGGATCACGCGGGGCAGATCCCCGTGGTGATACGGGCGCGCGGGGCCGCCGGTCCTCGCGGGAGCCGGGCCGCCGGACTTCCCGGTATCCATGACAGCAGCGTACGCCGTATCTAGGCACTGCCAAGTTCTGGGCGCCGGGGCGACAGGCACAGGGGCTTCCGGCGGAACGGGGACGGGGACGCGGGACGAGACCGGCCCCACCCGGCGGGTGTGCCGTGGTGGGGCTCGGCGGGGGCGGTTCTCGAATCGCTCCGGCTACGACTGTGGGGGCCGGTCGCGGTTGCGGTCCATGCCCATCGCGCCTTCGGCCTTCTGCTGCGCGTCGTCGACCTTGTCCGCGTATTTGTCGCCGGTCTTCTTGTTGACCTGCTTCTCGGCGGCGTCGGACATGGCGCCTGCTTTGTCCTGGGCGGCCCGATTGTGCTTGAACCTGTCGAAGATGCCCATCCAGAGCTCCTTCCCGAGGTGACTCACGATCGACGATACGCCCGGCGTGCGCCTCTTGCCCATCGATGCCCGGTATGGCCGGGGAGTGCGGGCCGTTACCTTGGGCAGACGGGAATCACGTCCGATCGGGACGGACCGGGGAGGCGAAGAGGAGGACGTCGTGGCACGTCTGAGGGGTGGGGCGGCCGCCGTCATGGTGGCACTGGTCGTCATCGGTGCCGGGGCCAGCGGCTGCAAGAAGGACGCCCTGGGGTCGGCGGGAACCCAGGAGCCGACGGCCGGCGGTGGTGGCGCCGCTCTCACCGCCGTGGACTCGCTGACCGTGAAGGGGCGCGCGCCCAAGACCGGGTACAGCAGGGAGCGGTTCGGCACGGCCTGGGCCGACACCGACGCGAACCGGTGCGACACCCGTGACGACATCCTCAAGCGGGACCTGAAGGACGTGAAGTTCAGCGACGGCAGGTGCCGGGTGTCCGGCGGGGTGCTCCGGCCCGATCCGTACGGCGGCAAGGACGTCACGTTCGTCCGCGGGCGCAGTCTGGTCGACATCGACCACCTCGTCGCGCTCTCGGACGCCTGGCAGACGGGTGCCAAGTACTGGGACGCGAGCAAGCGGATAGCGCTGGCCAACGACCCGCTCAACCTGCGGGCCGTCGGCGCGAGCGCCAACCGCAGCAAGGGCGACGGCGACACCGCGACCTGGCTCCCGCCGAACAAGGCGTACCGCTGCACGTACGTCGCCGCGCAGGTCGCCGTGAAGAAGAAGTACGGGCTGTGGGTCACCGGCGCCGAGAAGGCGGCCATGAAGAAGGTGCTGGGCGGATGCCCGGGGCAGACGCTCCCCTCGGGCGGGAACCCGACCGAGGCTCCGGCGAGGTTCCACGCGAAGTGACCGTTGCCGGTCGCGGAGACGCCGGTGGTCCGCCCCGGTGTTCTTGAGGCGGAACCGGAAGGGGGCGAGCCGCGAGCTCGCCCCCTTCGGTGTCGTCAGGCCGACGGGTTGACGATCACCTCGGCCGAGTTGTTCCTGCTGTTCGGGTCGAAGGGGAAGGACGTGCCGCCGTAGCGGGGCCGGGCGATGACGTGGCCCGTCGCGTCGGGGACGACCCGGTCGATGTGCAGACGGAACGGGAAGCGAACCTTCAGGCCCGGCTCGATCCACATCGGCAGGCCACAGATGTAGTGGCCGATGGCCGGGTCGTCGCCCGAGGTCCAGGCGCTGAAGCAGGCGTCGGGTACATCCGTGGCGGTGGTGCCCTCGGGGAGGTAGAAGTCGATCACCGCGATCGGCTCGCCGGAGCTGTAGGCGGCCCAGGCCGGACCGTGGTTGACGAAGCGGAAGGCGGTGGTGACGGTGTCTCCGGCCGCGCCGCTCGCCTCGGCGCCGCGCACCGCGAAGTCGGCGGTGTTGTCGGCGTCGATACGCCAGGAGCGGCTGTTGTCCGATTCATCGAGGTCGGTGGCGCCCCCGTCGGGCTCGATCGCGTAGTCGAACCGGTCGTACAGCGCGTGGTGCGTGACGGCGAGCCGCAGCGGCTTCGGCAGCCTCACGGTGGCGCCGGGGGCCACGGCGGTGTCGAAGGAGCACGTCACATAGGTCACGGGCAGGTACGGGCCGCTGTCGTCCGGCCCGGTGTAGGTGCACTGCGGGTAGCGGGTGACGACGTCGAGGCCGTACGTCGCCCACATCTGCACGCTGAAACCGTGGGCGGTCTCGTTGCCGGTGTTGGTGACGGAGAACGGCACGGTCAGGCGGCTGCCGGGCGCGACGCCGGTGACGTCTCGCGGGGCGCCGAGGCCGAGGTCCGGGCCGGAGCCGACGGTGACGAGCGTCTTGAAGGAGTTCGCGGCGGAGACGAGCGTGCCGTCGGGTCCGCCGGTGGCCTCGGCGGAGTACTCGATCGCACCCTGTGCTCCCACGGCGGCGCCGGCAGTGGCGCGCACCTTCAGCTGCACCTGTGCCGTGTACTCGGTCGGTACGTCCCCGGTGTCGCACACGGCGACGGTGCCCGTGCCGTTCGGCGTGCAGTTGTCGGGCCAGACCACTTCGGCGACCCCGGTGAGCCCGGAGACGTCGACGGTCAGCCGCCCGTCGGTCACGGTGAAGTTGTCGTTGCTGTGGTAGAGGCCGAGCGCCAGCGACCGGTACGGCGCCGCACCGCCGTCCGGAGCGACGACGACCGTCTGCTCGTACGGCACCTGGATCCACAGCTGATCGCTCTGCGCCGGGTCGTCGGCGAAGGCGACCCCCCTCCCGAGACCGGCGACCACCAGCGCCCCCACGGCTCCGGCACATGCTCCGTGACGCAGTAATCGACCGACGGAGACAGAACTCATGGCATCCCCCAGACGGGACAGAGTTCCCGGCAAGTAGGCATCGCCGGTTGAGAGTTGGACGACCCGCCGGGGCGGAAGGTTGTAGGGGGTGGGGTGCGCCGGGGTCCGCGCCGGGCACCTGGGAGGCTTGCGCCCGGCTGGCAAGCACACTTTTTTGGAGGTCTTGGATGACGGTCAAGGGGCTCGAGGTGCAGTTCGAATCCGAGCACGGTCGTACGGTCGAAGTTCTCCGCAGCGCGGACGACGTGGATTCGTTCATCGATTCTTTGCTGAACGGGCCGTATGACCAGAACTGTGCCGTGGTCTATTCGCTCGATCGCCCCACGCTGCCGTCGGGATACCGAGATCACGAGCTGGCGGTCGGGACCGGCAAGGTCGCCCGGATGGGCGCACTGGCCTTCACGGAAGATGACGGCTTCGCGTCGAAAGGCTCGATTGACCGCGGAATACTCGAATACATGCTGCTCGGCCACGTGAGGGAGTTCGTGCCCGGCTCGGAAATCCCCGTCGAACTCGTCCGTCGGGCGGTGAAGGAATTCCTTGAAAACGGCGGACGGCTTCCGGCGTGCATCGAATGGAAAGACGGGGAGTTCTAGGTCTCCGGGCCTGGATCGACAGAGAAGGCGGCGTACGGTGACTTCGCGGGAAGTGCTTTCGGTGGCGATTCGTACCGGGGTTGCCCCAGGGCTGCGGAAGCTCGGGTTCGTCGGCTCTGGGCAGGTGTTCGAGCTTTCCGATCCGGATACGTGGCTCCTGTTGGGCATTCAAAAATCGCGCTGGTCGAGTGCGGCTCAGTTGCGTTTCACGGTCAATATCGCCGCCGTTTCCAAGGAGAAGTGGCAAGACATTTTGAGTTCGGGCGCGAAGTATCCGTCTCGGCCAAGTCCCAACATGGTCTATGGGAAGGGGGCCTGGTGGGGCAGGATCGGTCAGCTGATGCCCGGCGGGCAGGATTTCTGGTGGACCGTCACGAGTGACAGCGATCCGGATGAGATCGGGCGCGAGGTTCTGTCGGCGTGCGAGGAGTATGCGGTACCCGCGCTCCTGGAGCGGCGACGACTGAAGACGGACTGATGCGGCGCGATTCGTGGAGCTCGACCCGGAGCGCGTTCCGCCGTGGTCGGAGCTCGAGGCCGATGGCGGTCTGCATGTCGAAGAGACGTCCGCGGACTTCTTCGAACGGCGTTGGAAGGACGGGCTCAAGGGCTTCATCGGGGGCGGACCGTCTCGGTGATCCGGCCCTTCACACGGCTCCGAGTACCCTCCGGCCATGAGCGATGCCTTGGTGATTCCGGAGTACTACGAGGACGTCGAGCTGGTCGCCGGTGAGCGGCTCGCGGGCGATCCGGCCTTCTGGCTCGCCCACGTCCTGCTGACCATGGGGGACCAGGGAGAGCAGCCGGAGCGCTACGGCGTGGAGTCCTCGGCGTACGACGCCATGGAGGACCGCCTCGGGGACACCGGGCAGCCGTGGCCGGTCCTGCGCGTCCCCTTCGACGGCGGACACACGGCCTACGTCGTGTACGCCAACTCCGAGGACATGAGCGACATCGAGTTCTTCGTCCGCCATCCCGCGTGGGGGCGGCTCGGCTTCCTCGGGGACTGCGGCGGCGACCACGCGGGTCCCGGGCTGTCCTGGAACGAGCTCACCACCCTCGCCGACGCGAGCACACCGGACGACGGCGAGGGTCTGGCCGACCCCTCCCAGCGGCTGCTGCTCCTGCTTCCGATGCTCGGTGACGCCGACATGCCCGAGGAGGCGACCGACGTGGTGGCTCGGGCACTGGTCCACTGCGGGATGCGTGCCGACACGGCCCACGAGCTGGCCTCCGCCCTGCTGCCCGATCCCGCTCACGAGCCCCGGTGGACCGTCACCGACGACAGCCCGATCGCCGTGTGCTCGTCGCCCCACAGCGCCCGCCGAGTACCGATCGCCCTGGGTATCGGTGCCGAGCAGGCTCAGTGCCTGGCCGACGCCCTCGGGGCGGCAGGTCTCCTGACAGTCTGAGGAGATGCGCTCCGTCGTCCTCGGCAGCGTCAGCCCATCGCGAGCAACAACCGGGACAGCGTGCGGAGTTCGTCGTCCGCGTGGTTCTGGCCCGAGACGGGGGAGTCGGCCATGAGGCGCTTCGGGGAAGAGGCGTAGGAACGCAGGGTGGGGTGGAGGTCCTTCGGGGACCGGCCCGTCGTGGCGAGTGTCCTGAGGGCGCTCAGGCCGACCGGGGTGGGGCCCACCAGGGCCGCGAGGACGGGGACCGCGCGGTCCGGGGACCCGGTGATCCAGAGGTGTGCCTTGGCGGCGGCCTCGCGGGTCCAGTCGCCGCCGGCCTCCAGCAGGGGCTCGATGCGCGGGAGCAGCGGGGCGGCGGCGGGGCCCATCGGCTCCAGTCCGCTCAGGTACCAGCTGCTCCGACCCCCGGACGACAGCAGCGCCTCGTAGGTGCGCAGTGCCGTGTCGGGGTCACCTGTCACCCGGTAGTGGGCCACGGCCGCCGACGCCCTCAGCGAGGCGTCGCTGTTCCGCGTGGCTTCGAGCAGGAGGTCGGTGATCTCCGGTGTGCCCGTGCCGTCGGCGCCGAGTTGGCGGGCGGCGACGATGGCCGCGCGGCGGGTCCTGAGACAGTCGACCAGTTCCGGCTGGGCCGCGCGGGCCGCCGTGCCGAACGGGGCCAGGGCCTGGACCAGGGCGATGCCGTCGTTGCCGGTGGCGCCCGCGGCCAGCTCGCGGCGGATCGCCGGTATCAGCCGGTCGGCCGCCTCCGGGAAGCACCGCGCCGCCGCCGCGAGCAGCCGGGCGGAGGGGCGGTCGAGCACCAACTCCAGGGCACGGGGGTCGTGCGCGTGCACCAGGGCGAGGAGTGCCGGTCCGGCCGTCTCGTCGTCGGCTTCGGCGTACCGGTGGAGTTCTTCCCGCAGGGCGGCGTCCGGGTCGGGCACGCGCTCGATCCAGTAGCCGATCGTACGGAGCAGGGAGGTGGGTCTGGCGTGGTGAGGCAGCGCGGCCAGCGACAGGTCCAGGACCTCGTGTCCGCGGTCGCGCCACGTCTCGGCGATCCTTTCGGCCAGCCAGGAACCGCGCGAGCCGATGTCCCCGGCCTCGATCCAGCGGGCGGCCACGGTGAGGGCGGCACCAGGGTCCCGGGTGAGGAGGCCGGTCAGCCGCTGCTCCTCGGTGACGTTGTCCGACCACGGGTAGTCGTCGTCCCCGGGGTCGGGTTCGGCGCCGTCCTCGGCGAAGACCTCCACGAGTTCGGGTGCGTACGGCGGACCCGACCGTTCGGCGACCAGCTGGGCCGCGGCGAGCCGCACCTCGGGCAGCGGGCTGTCCAGGGGTTCCAGCGCCCGGCCGAACCGGTTCAGGACGACCACCGCGTCCGCCCGTACCACCGGGACGGGATCGTCGGCGTAGAGCGCTTCGACCTGCTTCACAGCCAGGGCCCGCAGGTCGGGCGACAGCCGGTCGGCCACCGCCGCGACCGTCCGCAGCGCCGCCCGGCGCACCCCGCGCTCGGGGTCCCCGAGGCACGGCAGCAACTCGGGGAGCACCGCGCAGAGTTCCGCGCAGACCGCGGCGACATCACTGCGGGGCCAGTGCGGCGATTCGGCGAACGCGGGGTCGTGGTCGGCGAGGACGGCGAGCAGCATCAGCAGTTCGTCGCGCTTGC
Source organism: Streptomyces sp. NPDC021080 (assembly GCF_044333225.1). NCBI lineage: Bacteria > Bacillati > Actinomycetota > Actinomycetes > Kitasatosporales > Streptomycetaceae > Streptomyces > Streptomyces sp. NPDC021080. Next base: position 16,666 of record NZ_JBIRQM010000022.1, read on the forward strand.
GCGGCGCGTGCAGCACGGCGTGGGCGAGGAAGGGGACCGCCGGTGCCGAGGCCTCGTAGATCGTGCCCTGGTGGTAGATGGTGCCGTAGAGCTCGTGGATCGCCTCGCTCGCGGCTTCCTCGTCGTCCTCGTAGAGCGCGCCGATCAGCTCGGGTACGTCCTCGGCGGGGCCGTAGGCATGGTCCAGGTCGGACCAGCGGACGTCGTCCAGCTCGGCCGGAGGTCTCATGCGCGCGCTCCTCGACTGATCGGATGCGCCGACCATATCGACCGCCTCCGACACCGGGCGCGACGCTACCGGCGGGGCCTTCGCAGGGCGGTTATCAGGGCGCCCAGTTGGCGTGGCCCGGTGGCGAGGACGGTCTCCGGTTCGTCGCTCTCGCGGAGGAGGATCGTTCCGGTGGGGGTGGTGGCCACGTAGACGCAGTCCGAACCATCCGGGCTGAACGTGGACTTCTGCCAGGTGTATGGGGTTATGGCGGGCACCGCTCACAGGCTCCGGATGATGTTGTTGACGAGGTCGCGCGTGGGCGCGGGCTTGAGCGCGACGGTTTCCATGCGGTCGAGGATAGTTCGGTACTTCGCCAACTGGGCTTGTGCGTCGAGGAAGTCACAGCCGTGGTGGGTGTCGAGTTGCACGGTGTCGAGGTGAGGATCGGTGCCGTGCACGTAGTTGATCGACTGCCCGTTTCCGGGGAAGCCGCCGCAGGCGTAGGGGATCACCCGGAGCGTGATGTGGTCCTCCTCGCTGAGAGCGAGGAGATGAGTCAACTGGCCTCGGGCGGTGGCCGGTCCGCCGTACTGGATGTGCAGGGCCGACTCATGGAGCAGCGCGGTGTACGGCGGGGGATCAGCGCGGTGCAGGACGGTCTGGCGCTTGATGCGGTGCGAGAGTCGGTGCTCGATCTCGTAAGCGCGGAAGGCGGGAACGGCCTCCCGCAGCATGGCCCGGGTGTGGTCAGGGGTCTGTAGCAGGGCCGGGATGTGGATGGCCAGGGAGACCCTCAACTCTGAGGAGTGGTGCTCAAGTTCGGCGAGGTCGACCAGGTCGGGAGGCAGGTGGTCGCGGTACTCGTCCCACCAGCCGCGGGTGCGCCGCCCGGTCATCGCCGTGAGGGCGTCCAGCAGGGATTCGTCCACGCAGTCGTAGGTGCGCGCGATGGCGCGTACGCGGTCCGCGCTCACCGGGTAGCGGCCGGCCTCGATCATGCTGAGCCGCGCCTGCTGCAGGCCCAGGCTGCCCGCGGCGTCGGTGGAGGTGAGTCCGGCGTGCTCGCGGAGTTTGCGCAGTTCGATGCCGAGACGTCGTTGCCGCAGGGTCGGTGTGTTGGTGGGCGGCACTGCCGTTCCTCTCGCCGGACGACGGATCGGCTGCGGTCCCTCACATGAGTGAATCCGCCGGGATTATCACGGTGAAGGTAGCAGGGCTATCACTTTTGGCTCTACGGTCGTGGAGTCCAAGTCGCTCAACTCCCCCCGCCCGTAAGCCGGAAGCGCACCGCGCCCCCGCACGCCACCACCTGCGTGCCGACGTACCCGCGCGACATGCCACCGCCCGGCCGGACCAGCAGAGCGAACCCGAATACCCCCGCCGCAGGAGGCGTTCATGGTCACCGTATCCCCGGAGAAGTCCGATGCGTCCCCCTCTTGGGCGTACGCCCTCCAGCTTCCGCATGATCCGCTCGCGCCCCGCGTCGCCCGGGTCACCCTCAGGGCGGTTCTCGGCGGGCACGGGATGGCCGGTGTCGCCGACGCGGCCGAACTGCTCGCCTCGGAACTCGTCACCAACGCCTACCGGCACTCCGGCGGACCCTCGACGCTCCGGCTCCGGGCTCTCGACGGAGGCCGGTTGCGGATCAGCGTCTGGGACGCCGACCCGCACATCCCGCCCCCGTTCGACAAGCGGCACGGCGTGCTCGGCCCCGTGCCGGCCGAAGTGGACGGCGGGAGGGGGCTCTTCCTCGTGTGCCATTACGCGGACGCCTGGGGCGGGCACCCGCTCGGCGACGACCTGTTCGGCCGGAACGGCAAGGTGCTGTGGTGCGAAGTGGGGCCGCCGTGGGCGGCGGCCCCGGCGCGCGTCAGCGCGTGACCGGCAGCGTTCCCGCGAACACGTGGCCGTCCGCGCGGGTGTGGTCAGTGCAGATAGGGGTTGCCTGCGCCCTGGCCCGGCCAGGGGGCGGGCGCCGCGCCGGCCATGGCGTTCCGCGGAGTGGGCTTGTCGAACAGCGGGCCCAGCAGCAGCCACACGGCCAGGCCGAAGGTGGTGAGGGCGACCAGGCCCAAGGCCGAGTTCCCCTTGTCCGCCGGGACGTTCGCCAACGACACCGACCCCACCTCGTACAGCGCGAACGCGACGAAGGCGCCCCAGTCGGACCCCCGCCCCCGGCGGATCGCCACGTACAGGAACGGCACCCACACCAGCAGGCCGACCGACCCGACCGCCAGAACCGACCACGCCAGCCGCTGGAACCAGCCGGCTTCCAAGCGCTTGTCCATCACACCCCCGAAGAACCCACGAACCCCGAGAGGATTCCCGGGCCCCGAGAACCGCTCGGGGGCGCCATGTTCCCATCCCGCGAGTCACGCGTGCGCGTGTTCGCCCTTCAGAGAGGTCACGATCCGAGCGGTCAGCTTCTTCGCCGTGGCCGCGCCGTTGTCGTGTCCGTCCGTGGACATCACCGTGACGACGTCCGTTCCGGACTGCGCGGCGATCAGGGTCGAGCCGTTCTGCCAGGCGCTGTTGGTCAGTGTGATCGTGTAGGCGGCGTCACCGAGACCCGCGGTGTCGGCGCCGGTGATCTTCACCTTGGTGTGCGTGTCCGAGTCGGTGTAGCCCGGGCAGGCGGCGACGGCCTTCTTCAGATCCGCCAGCACCGTCGCCGCGGTCGTGCCGCGATAGGTGTCGATCTCCTGGGCGATGTCCTCGGACGTGTCCTTGTTGACGTAGTCGTTCTGGGCGAAGGAGACCCCCTCGTCGCCGGTGATCGCTATCCAGCTGGTGCCGCCGAGAAGGGTGCAGTCGGGCTTCGCGGCGGGGGAGGAGCTCGGCGCGGTGTACGTGGTGCCGGAGTCCCGCGCGGCCTTCGGGTCGACCGCGAAACCGGTGGCGAAGAAGGAGGCGGGTGCCAGCGCCTTCTTGAGCTGCGCGCCGGTCAGCAGGCCGGCGTCGGGGTCCTTGGACGGCTTGGTCGCGGTGGCGGAGGAGGACGAGGTGCCGGTCGCGGAGGCGCAGGCCGTCAGGGCGAGCGGGAGGGCGGCGGCGACGAGCAGCGCCTTGGTCGCGCGGGAGGGATGACGCATCGGGATCTGTCCTTCGAGAGTGAGGCCGGAACGGGCCGAGTGTCCGTTCGGGCGGGGCTTTCGGCTGCGGGACTCCGGACGCACAACAGGCCGGGCGGAGTCGAAGCGGTGCAATGCGGTGCGGTGCATGCAATGCGGTGCATGCAATGCGGTGCGGTGCATGCGGTGCAGTGGGTATGGCGGGTGTGACGGGCGAGGGGTGCGGCGGCCGGTCAGCGAGTCTTCTTCCGGTCCCCGGTCGAACCGGTGTGCTGCTGGGCACCGGGCTGCGGAGTCGTGGACACCGAGCCTTTGTCGGCGCCGCCGCCCGGGTGGCCGAGGCCGTGGCCATGGCTGCCGGCGTTCGCCGAGACGACACCGATGACCACGAGGCCCACGGTGGCGCTCAGTGCGGCTCTGCCCTTCATGCCCACGACTGTTCCCTCCCCCTGCGGACGCCTCGACAGCGGCCGCTCGTTCGCTGGGTCAATAAGAGCAGAGCCTGTGAATCGAGTCAACACGCATAACGAAAACTCTTGCGTGCACAGTGTGAACGGGTAGATCTTGTCTGCGCCGGTATGCTCGGCACCACACAGGGACGAGTCGGGACGAGAGGAGCGGAGCGGGTGCAGGACAACGCCACCGAAGTGACCGCCGCCGGAATCGCACGGCTGGCCGGCGTCGGCCGCGCGGCCGTGAGCAACTGGCGCCGTCGCCACGCCGACTTCCCCAAGCCCGTCGGCGGAACGGAGACCAGCCCGTCGTTCGCGCTCGCCGAGGTCGAGGCCTGGCTGCGTCACCAGGGGAAACTCGCCGAAGTGCCGTTGCGGGAACGCGTGTGGCAACACCTCGCCGGCCACCCCGAAAACCCGGCCACCGCGCTCGCCCACGCCGGCTGGGTGCTGCTGCTCATCCATGACCGGCCGACGGTCTGGCTGGAGATGAGCGCGGGGTCCGACGAGCGCCTCGCCGCGCTGCTGCCGGCCGCGCTGGAGCAGGTGGCCGCACCGCGCTTCGGCCGGGCGCAAGGTGAAGGTGGTGTTCACACCGACGCGGGCGAGGAGGTGCCGCCGACTGTGAACCGATCGGTAGCCGTGAACACTCCGGACGCCGCTTCAGAAGGGCCGCCCGCCCCGTCCGCCCCAGCCGTCCCTGCCGCCACCCCTGCCGCCCCCGCCGCCCCCGGGATGCCCTTCCCCACCGGCCCCCAGCTGTTCCCCTCCACCCCTCTCCTGCGCGGCGTGGCCGAGCTCGCCGCCGAGCTGGGCGCCCGCCAGACCTTCGAGTTCCTGCTCGGGCGGTACCTCGACGCCAACCCGCGCCAGTACACGCCCACCCCCACCGAGCTCGCCCGCCTCATGGCCGACCTCGCCGGCCCCGCCCGCACCGTCCTCGACCCGGCCTGCGGCACCGGCGCCCTGCTGCGCGCCCTCGACGCCCGCCCCGGCCAGGAGCTCCACGCCCAGGACAGCGCTCCCGAACTCGCCGTGCTCACCGCTCTCAGGCTCGCCCTGCACGGGCGGGCCACCGTGCGGGCGGCCGTCGGCGACAGCCTGCGCGCCGACGCGTTCCCGTGGCTGCGCGCCGACACCGTCCTGTGCCACCCCCCGTTCAACGAACGCAACTGGGGTCATGACGAACTGGCCTACGACCCGCGCTGGGAGTACGGCTTCCCGGCCCGCGCCGAGTCCGAGCTGGCCTGGGTGCAGCACGCGCTGGCCCGGCTGCGGGACGGCGGCACCGCCGTGCTGCTCATGCCGCCCGCCACGGCCTCCCGCCGCTCCGGCCGCCGGATCCGGGCCGACCTGCTGCGCCGTGGCGCGCTGCGGGCCGTCGTCGCCCTGCCGGTCGGCGCGGCGGCCCCGTACAACATCCCCCTGCACCTGTGGGTGCTGCGCCGGCCCGAGAAGGCGCCCGGCCGACCCGAGGTGCTGCTCGCCGACGCCGGGCAGTTCGCCGGCGAGGGGCGGGGCGGTCCCGACTGGCAGGCCGTCAGAGACGTCGTGCTCGACGCCTGGCAGGCCCACGACCGGGACGGCACCCTCCCGGAGCGGCCCGGTCTGGCGCGTTCGGTTCCCGTCATCGAACTCCTCGACGACGACGTCGACCTCGCCCCGGCCCGTCATCTCCCTCCCCCGGCGGCGGCCGACGGCGCCGAGCAGCTCGCGGCCGTGCGCGAGTGCCTCGACGCGACACTGCGCCTGACCACCGGTCTCACCCCGTCCCCCGCCGCGACGGCGCCGCCCGCCCGCTGGCCGCTCACCACCGTCGGTGAACTCGCCCGCGGGAGCGCCCTGGTGATGCGTACGGGCGGGAACGGCGGTCACGCGCGCGTGCCCGTCCTCACCGACCACGACGTGCTCGCCGGCACCGGCCCCTCGGGAACGCTGCCCGAGAGCGACGAGGAAGCCGTGCTGACGGAGGCCGGCGACGTGGTCGTGCCGGTGCTCGGCGGCGGCTCGGTGGTCCGGGTGGTCGACCCCGCGACGGCGGGCGCCGTCCTGGGGCGCAACCTCGTGCTCCTGCACCCCGATCCCGCGGCGCTCGACCCGTGGTTCCTCGCCGGGTTCCTGCGGGGCACCGCCAACAACCGCCAGGCCAGCAGTTACGCGTCCACCGCCACCCGGCTCGACGTGCGCCGGCTGCAGCTGCCCAGGCTCCCGCTGGACGAACAGCGGCGCTACGGCGCGCGGTTCCGCGCGCTCGACGAGTTCGAGCGGGCGCTCAGGCACGCGGGCCGGCTGGGGGACCAGCTCGTACGCGGCATGTACGACGGGCTGACGGACGGGACCGTACCCCCGGGCTGAGGCCCCGCGCGCTCCGCCCGCGCCCCGGGCCGCCGCGGGTCCTTCCCCGGCGTCACCTGCGGCGTCGTGCGAAGTGATCGGCGTGACAACGGTTCCGTACAACCCGGGACCGGTCCTCCGTGTCGGCCTATACGCTCGAACTCCGACATCGGACCCAGGCCCGGGAGCAGTCATGTACGGCCACGACGGGGCGCCACCCACCCGCAGTGCGGGAACCGTCATCACCTTGCGCGTGCTGTTCGCCGCCGCCGGGATCCTGTCGTGCGGTCTGCTCGCCTGCGTTCCGCTGTTCCGGGTCGCGCTCCAGCGCGGACGGTGGTTCGACTGGGCGGCGGCCTGGGTGTCGCTGCCGGTGTCCATCGGCGCGCTCGTGATCGTCGGCACGGTGCCGGAGAGCGACACCAGGGGTGATGTCGCGCTGGCCGTGGCGCTGATCCTCGGCGCCGGCAGCGTCGCGTACTACCTGGTCAGCGACATCCGTTTCCACACCGCGGGGCAGCGGTTCACGGGCTATGCCTCGCCCCACGCGCAGACCGTCCGCGAGCCGTACGGCCATCCGCAGCCCGGGCCGACCGCCCCGCCGTACACGGTCCCGCCCGTACAGCGGCCGCATCCGTCCCCGCCTCCCGTACCGGGGGCGTACGTGCCGAACACGCCGCCGCCCCGGCCCTCGGCGCCCCGGCCCCCGTCGCCGCGAGCCGCGCCCGCCCGTATCGATCAGGTGCGCGCCGAGCTCGACGAACTCAGCGACTATCTGCGCAAGAACGAGGGCCAGGGGCACGGCGGACACGAGGGCGGCCGGTGACCGCGGCGGCCGGGCGCGTCGTCGCGGGCCGGTACGAACTGGCCACGCTCATCGGCCAGGGAGGCATGGGCCAGGTCTGGACGGCCTACGACCAACGGCTCGACCGGCGCGTCGCGGTGAAGCTGCTGCGCCCCGACAGGGTCGTCGGCCAGGAGGCCGACGAACTGCGCCGCCGCTTCGTGCGCGAGTGCCGGGTGACCGCCCAGGTCGACCATCCCGGCCTGGTCACCGTGCACGACGCGGGCAGCGAGGGCGAGGAGCTGTTCCTCGTCATGCAGTACGTCGACGGCGCCGACCTCGCCGATCACCTCGCCGAGCACGACCCCTACCCGTGGCAGTGGGCGGTCGCGGTCGCCGCGCAGCTGTGTGCCGTACTGAGCGCCGTGCACGCCGTGCCGATCGTCCACCGTGACCTCAAGCCGCGCAATGTGATGGTGAAGCAGGACGGCACGGTGACCGTCCTCGACCTCGGCGTCGCCTCCGTCATGGACACCGACACCACCCGCCTCACGCACACCGGCTCCCCCATCGGCTCGCCCGCCTACATGGCGCCCGAGCAGGCGATGGGCGGCGCGGTCGGCCCGTACACCGACCTGTACGCGCTCGGTGTGCTGGTACACGAACTCCTCAGCGGCGAAGTGCCGTTCACGGGCTCGACGGCGCTCGGTGTGCTGCACCGCCACCTGTACGAGCCGCCGCTGCCCGTACGCCGGCTGCGCCCCGAGGTCCCGGAGGCGCTGGAGGGCCTGGTTCTGCGCCTGCTCGCGAAGGACCCGCAGCACCGGCCGGCCTCGGCACAGGAGGTGTACGAGCAGCTGGCACCGCTCCTGCCCCCGCGCGGAACCCCCACCGGGGCCCCGCTCGACCCCACGCGCCCGTTCCTGCGCCCGCACGCCCCCTGGCCGGACCGGGCGCGCACGCCCGCGCCCCGGCCCGCCCCCGTCGTACGGGACGCCGGCACACCGGATGTCGCCGACGCCGTCGACGAGGTGAAGCGCCTTCTGGGCGAGGGCCGCATCACCCAGGCCGTCGACATCCTCGGCGCGATCCTGCCCACCGCCGCACAGCAGCACGGCGAGCGCTCCCCGGTCGTACGGACCCTGCGCAAGCAGTACGCGGCCACGCTCATGGACGACGGCCAGTACCGGCGCGCGCTGCCCGAACTGCGCCGCCTCGCCGAGGAACGCGCCGCCGAGGCCGGCCTGGCCGACCCTCAGTCCCTGCGCCATCGCTACGAATCCGCCCAGTGCCTGGAGCAGTTGGGCGAACCGGCGGAGGCGCTCGCCGAGTACCGCGCGCTGCTGCCGTACTACGAGAACCGGTACGCGGCCGACGACCCGGAACTCGCCTTCGACGTCCGGCGCCGCATCGGGCACCTGCTGCTGGCGCTCGGCGACCGCGACGCCGCAGGCGACACCCTGGCCCGGCTGCTGCACGACGTGGAGCGGACGCACGGCCCCGGACACCCGCTCGCGGAGGAGATCCGCCGGACACTGCAATGGCTGGGGCAGGTGCGCGGCTAGATTTTGCCGTGCCCTGGGAGGATCTTGTGATTCTCCAGGGGCTTTCGTTTCCGAACGGGCATGCGCGGCCCGTTAAGTTGACCTGTTTCGTGCCGTGGGCGCCTCCTCGTGCGCTGTGCGCGCTGTCATCGCGCGACCGGCCGGTAGCACCGAACAACCACAGGGGTAGGTTCAGTTGTCCGAGCATCGTCAGTCGCGGAAACGCCGGTACATCGCGTGGGGGGTGGCCGGGGCCGCCGTCGTCGCCGGCGCCGGTGTCGCCGCGCAGACCTCCATGGCGGCCACGACCTGGCCCGCACAGAAGACCTACACGGGCCGTGCCTTCGACACCTGCACCGCGCCCTCGCTCAGCGCGATGACGGCCTGGCACACCGGTTTCTACGGAGCCGCGGCCGTGTACATCGGCGGCAAGAACCGCGGGTGCAACCAGCCCAACCTCACCCCGTCCTGGGTGAAGTCGGTCAGCGCGCTCGGCTGGAAGCTCATCCCGCTCTACGTCGGCGCCCAGCCGTCCTGCCAGACCGGGAGCAGTCCCGAGAAGCTCACCGCCTCGACCGCCGCGTCCATGGGCGCGTCCGACGGAGCGGACGCGGTCGCCAAGGCCGCCGCCCTCGGCATGAAGGCCGGCAGCCCGGTCTACCTCGACATGGAGTCGTACGACCTCACGAACAAGGCCTGCAACGACGCCGTGCTCACCTATGTGCGCGCCTTCGACAAGGCCCTGCGCGCCAAGACGTACCGCTCCGGGTACTACGGCTTCACCAGCTCCAGCGCCAAGGCCGTCGCGACCGCGGCCGACAAGACGGACCTGCCGGGCAACCTCTGGTACGCGCTGTGGGACAAGACGAACACCACGACCACCGACTGGCCTTGGGGCGCCACCCAGTTCACCGGCCACAGCCGTGCCCACCAGTACATGGTCAACAGCAAGGAGACCATCGGCGGCGTCACGATCACCGTGGACCGCGACGCCTGGGACGCGCCGGTCGCCATCACCGGCTGACGCGCGGACGCCCGCGCCGGGGACGGCCACGGCGGGTCGATCGGACGACCGGCCGGCCGTGGTCACCCGTACGGGCGGACCGCGGCCGTTCCGCGAGGCGAGGCTCGCCCGGTGGTGCCTGAAGTCGTCGTGAATCGTTGGTCGAATGGCTGGCCGAGAGGCGGGCCACTGCCTACCATCGATCACCGCAAGACTTTGTGCACCGTCGCACAATCTCCTCGGGAGGCTTCCTTGCACCGCCGCCGTCGCACCGCGCTCGTCCTCTCCGCCGCGATCGTCGCCGCGGCCCCCTTGCTCACCGGCTGCGGCAGCGATGCCCATCCGGGCGCGGCGGCCGTCGTCGGCGGCAGCCGGATCACCGTTTCGCAGCTCGAGAGCCGGGTGGACGAGGTGCGCTCGGCACAGCGGGCCGCCAGCAAGGACGACGCCCAGTACGCGCAGGTGGTCGCGAGCACCGGCACCCTCACCCGTGACACCCTGCACGGCCTGGTCCTGGACCGGGTCCTGGACCGGGCGGCCGGGAACGCAGGCGTGACCGTCACCCGCAAGGACACCCAGCAGATGCGCTCGGCCCTCGAACAGCAGGCCGGCGGTTCGAAGGCGCTGGAGACGGCCTGGCTGTCGAACTACGGCGTGGCGCCCAAGCGTCTCGACGACAGCCTGCGCACCGAGATCGAGGCCCGCAAGCTCGCCGTCGCGCTCGGCATCGACATGAACACCACCGACGGCAAGGCCGCCTTCTGGAAGGCGATGTCCGCCGCGTCCAAGGAACTCCACGTCGACCTGAACCCGCGCTACGGCACCTGGGACGTCCAGAGGAGCAGCCGCGTCGACGCGAAGACGCCCTGGCTGCGCGAGGTCTCCGCGGCGGCGAGCCAGCAGCCCGCCTAGCCCGCCTAGCCCGTCGGCGCGCGGCGGCGAAACGGCGGGGCGGCTGCTTCCCCGGGGTCTGTGGACAACTCCGGGGGTGTCGGCGGCGTGGGTTACGTTCGAGGGGTGAACGCAACCAGTGAACCGACGGGGGCCGCTCAGGGCAGTGAGCGGACCGCAGCCGATGTGACCGCCGAAGGCGATGCCGCTGCCGAGCCGGGCGCCGTCGGCGCGACCGCGGGCGGCGTGAGCGACGCCGACGTGAGTGACACCGGCTCCGGCCGTATCGTCCTGCTCACCACCAGCCACCGTGTCGCGCCCGGCCTGCTGTCCTGGCAGGCCTGGCAGGCGCTGCACGGCGCCGACCGGGTGCTGTGCTCGGACGGCGCGCACCCGCAGGTGCCGTATCTGCGCGAGGCCGGCATCAGGGTCCACGAGGAGTCCCCGGCCGCACGGGAACTGGTGGACGCCTGCGCCGGCGGCCGCACGGTGGTCGTCGTCGCCACCGGCGAGGGCGATGCCCGGCTCACCGACGGTCTGGCCCGCCTGGCGGGCTCCGGCCGCATACGGATGCCGGACCTGGAGCTGCTGCCCGCCTCGTACGACCTGCCGGGCGCCCGTCTGCTCGACCTCGTGCAGGTGATGGACCGCATCCGCGCCGAGTGCCCCTGGTCGTCCCGGCAGACGCACGAGGGCCTGGCGAAGTACGGCCTGGAGGAGGCGTACGAACTCGTCGAGGCCATCGAGGAAGGCGACCGGGACGAGTTGCGCGAGGAGCTCGGTGACGTCCTGCTCCAGGTCGTGTTCCACTCCCGGATCGCCGAGGACGACCCGGAGGCTCCGTTCTCCGTCGACGACGTGGCCGGTGGGATCGTCGCCAAGCTGATCCACCGGCACCCCCATGTCTTCGGCGACGAGACGGCCACCACGCCCGAGGAGGTCAAGGAGCACTGGCTGCGCACCAAGGCCGAGGAGAAGCGGCGCAGCTCCGTCACCGAGGGCGTCCCGCTCGGCCAGCCGGGCCTCGCCCTGGCGGCCAAGCTCTCGTCCCGGGCGCGCACAGCGGGACTTGACGTTCCGCTGCCCGCGGGGGAGGGAGTGGGGTACGAACTGCTGGCGATGGCCGTCCGTGCCGAGGCCGAGGGCGTCGACCCCGAGGCGGCACTGCGGGCGGCGGCGCGCACGTACCGCGACGCGATCCGCGGGGCGGAGGGCGTCGCGGAGCCCCACGGGGACGTCGAGGGCCACGGACACGCCGACGAGGAGGACACCCTCCAGGACGAGGACGAGGACGAGAACGAGGACGACGCCTAGGGAGGGGACGAGGGCGAGCCCGGCGACGAAGCCGACAACGACGCCCAGGGCCGGGACGAAGACGAGCCCGGCGACGAGCCCGGCGACGAGGACGGCAGGACGCCGGGCGGTCCGAGCGGTCGGGGTGTCGGCTCCTGCGGACACCGCGACAGGGAGGGCAGCGCGTCCTGCGGGCGTCGTGGCCCGGAGGGCGCCGCCCTCTGCGGTCCGGGAGCCGCTGCCCGCTGCCTGCGCCTCGACGCCCGCGCCCCACTGCCCGCGCCCCGCTGCCTGCGCCTCGACGCCCGCGCCCTGCCGCCCGCGCCTCTCTGCGGGCCGGAAGCGGCAGACCCCCGCGCCCCTGCGGCCAAGAGGCCGTCACCCCCTGCGGATACCGTCGAGGAGTGACCGAGCACGAGACCTCCTCCAGCGCCGCCCCCGAACTCTTCACCTGGGAGTTCGCCACCGATCCCTACCCGGCCTACGCCTGGCTCAGGGAGAACGCGCCCGTGCACCGCACACGGCTGCCCAGCGGGGTGGAGGCCTGGCTCGTCACGCGGTACGCCGACGCCAAGCAGACGCTCGCCGACCAGAGGCTGTCCAAGAACCCCGCGCATCACGACGAGCCCGAGCACGCGAAGGGCCGGACCGGGATTCCCGGGGAGCGCAAGGCCGAGCTGATGACGCACCTGCTGAACATCGATCCGCCGGACCACACCCGGCTGCGGCGGCTCGTCAGCAAGGCGTTCACACCCCGGCGCGTGGCCGAATTCGCGCCGCGGGTGCAGGAGCTGACGGATCAGCTCATCGACGGGTTCGCGGCCCGGGGTTCCGCCGACCTCATCCACGAGTTCGCCTTCCCGCTCCCCATCTACGCCATCTGCGACCTGCTCGGCGTCCCGCGCGAGGACCAGGACGACTTCCGGGACTGGGCGGGCATGATGATCCGGCACGGCGGCGGGCCGCGGGGCGGGGTCGCCCGGTCCGTGAAGAAGATGCGCGGATATCTCGCCGAACTGATCCACCGCAAGCGCGAGGCGCTGACCGCGGAGCCCGAGCCCGGCGAGGACCTCATCTCCGGGCTCATCCGCGCCTCCGACCACGGCGAGCACCTCACCGAGAACGAGGCCGCGGCGATGGCCTTCATCCTGCTCTTCGCCGGGTTCGAGACCACGGTCAATCTCATCGGGAACGGGATGCACGCCCTGCTCACCCACCCCGGGCAGCGGGAGCGGCTCCAGGCCTCCCTCGCGGCCGGGGAGAGCGGGCTGCTGGAGACGGGGGTCGAGGAACTCCTGCGCTACGACGGGCCCGTGGAACTGGCCACCTGGCGGTTCGCGACCGAGGACGTACGGATCGGCGGGCAGGACATCGCGGCCGGCGACCCCGTGCTGGTGGTCCTCGCCGCCGCGGACCGGGACCCCGAACGCTTCCAGGATCCGGACACGCTCGATCTCTCGCGACGTGACCTTCAGCACTTGGGTTACGGCCACGGCATCCACTACTGCCTGGGTGCGCCGCTCGCCCGGCTGGAGGGGCAGACCGCGCTCGCTACGCTCCTGGGCCGCCTTCCCGACATCCAACTCGCCGGAGAATCGGCCGATTTGCGCTGGCGCGGGGGCCTCATTATGCGTGGATTGCGCACACTTCCGGTGGAGTTCACCCCGGTCAAATAGGCCTTGATCGGCTCATCGCCGACCCTTCGCCGCCCCGGCCGAATTGATCCTTCCGCATACCGGAAACAGCGCTCCCACGGCTACCGGAACGTGACGGTCCATCAAATCTGTGATCTTCGCGTGATCTGTACTGCATCGACTTGTAACCAGCGTTCGACTGCGGCTACGTTCACCCATCAACGCGGCACCTGCACTTCCCACTTAGCAGGAGTCACGTGCTCCCCGCTGTCGCTCGAAAGGCTTTCGCATGCTCTCCGGGAACGGCCGTCACCGTCGCCCTCGTCAGGCCCCGGCGCTCATCGTCGCCGCAGGAGTGACCGGATCGGCGATCGCCATCCCGTTGCTCGCCGCGGCGAGCGCGAGCGCGGCCGACGGGTCCACCTGGGACCGCGTGGCACAGTGCGAGAGCGGTGGCGCCTGGAGCGCCAACCAGGGCAACGGCTACTACGGCGGCCTTCAGCTCGACCAGGAGAACTGGGAGGCGCACGGCGGCCTCGAGTACGCCCCGAGTGCCGACCAGGCCAGCCGCTCGCAGCAGATAGCCGTCGCCGAGAAGGTGCTCGCCGACCAGGGCCTCAAGGCCTGGCCGACCTGCGGGCCGCTCTCCGGGCTCAGCAAGGGCTCGGGCGAGATCAGTGTCGACACGGGCGTGGCCGGCGACTCGTCGGACACCGCGGACGACTCCAGTTCCTACGTTTCATCCGGTTTGGCGACTTCGCCCAGTGCGTCGGCTTCAGCCGATTCGTCTGGTTCGACCTCTTCGAGTGACTCCTCGGGCGCGGCCGGCAGCAGTGCGACCCCCAGCGCCTCGCAGGGTTCGGACGACTCGGGCGCGAAGGGCGACAAGAGCGACAAATCGGCCAAGTCCGGCCAGGAAGATGCCTCTTCGGGCGCCTCCGCCGCGCCGAGCAGCGGCACCGGGCGGCACCGCGGCGGGGAAGCCGCCGAGAACGCGACCGGTGGTGGCACCGACAACTCCGCCGGGCGGCATGCCGCGAGCGCCCCGAGCGCGACCGTCGACGACTCGTACGCCGCGAAGGTCCTCGGCAGCATCTGGGACGCCTCCGGCACCCTCGACAACGTGTGGGACGACGTGCCCACCGCGGACACGGCCGCGGCCGACAGTGGTCCGGGCCTCGTCGTCCCTGGTCGGAGCATTGCGGTCGTCGCCGAAGAGGCCCAGTAGCAGCGGGAGTTCGCGTCATGGTTCGCTGTGGAATGTCCCATTTGGCGCAAGTGAGAGATGGGTCTCAGAAGCCCTGATCGTCTTTGAATTTCCGCGGATCGACTGCTTACGGTCGTGACCGCTCGCCACAGCGGGCCCCGACGGTCGCAACGCCGAATCCTGCCAACGGCCGTACGGGAACAGTCGTCGCGTCATGCGCCGTCGGCAGGAGCGGGGGACCCAAGGTAAGCGCCGGGCCCGGGAGTCGAGAGACATCCGGGAACGGCTTGGGGTGAAGCCGCGCACCGGGCGTCCTGGAGACAGGACCGAAGGCGCGTGGCCGGGCAACTCAACCGGCCCGAACCCGACAGCTCACCTCGCAGGCGTCGGTGAGGGGATCACTCCATGCTGTTTTCCGGCAAGGGCAAGCACCGCCGTCCGAACAAGGCCACCCGTGTCGCCACGCTCGCCGGTGTCACCGGTGTCGCCATCGCCGCGCCGCTGATGGCGGCCGGCAGCGCCTCCGCCGCCACCGCCTCCGAGTGGGACGCGGTCGCCCAGTGCGAGTCCGGCGGCAACTGGTCGATCAACACCGGCAACGGCTACTACGGCGGCCTGCAGTTCTCGTCCTCCACCTGGGCCGCGTACGGCGGCACCGCCTACGCCTCGAGTGCCGACCAGGCCTCGAAGTCGCAGCAGATCGCCATCGGCGAGAAGGTCCTCGCCGCGCAGGGCAAGGGTGCCTGGCCGACCTGCGGCGTCGGCCTGTCGAGCACCCCGTACGCCGGCGGCTCGGCCCCCGCGGCCCCGTCGACGTCCTCCTCGCCGAGCGCCTCGCAGAGCGCCCCCGCCACCCGTACGACGGAGCAGCACGCCGCCCGTTCCGCGGAGCGTCCCGCCGTCCAGAAGACCGTCACCACGCCGACCGGCAAGAAGGTCAAGAAGGGCGACGGCGAGTACAAGGTCGTCAAGGGCGACACCCTCAGCTCGATCGCCGAGAAGAAGCACGTCAAGGGTAGCTGGCAGCACCTGTTCAAGCTGAACCACGGCATCGTCGCCGACGCCGACTTCATCTACCCGGGCCAGCAGCTGCACCTGCGCTGAGCGGTGCGGCACGCCGGTCGGCCCGGCCACCTTCGGCGGAAGGTGGCCGTGATCCCGGCACCGTGCCGCGTCACCCGGCCGGAAGACAGCTCCCTCGCGCGGCCTCCGTCACCGGAAGCCCGCCGAGGTTCCCCGTCCCCACGGGCTCCCCGCTCCGGCGCGTGTTCCCCCGCACGTGCCGGAGCGGGGTTTTTTATTTCTTTTTTTGTTCCGTTCAGGAACAATATGTAGGCTCAGTCCGTTCGAGGGGCGGTCGATCGCTGGCCGATCCCCGTGAGCCGGTTAGGCTCATCCCGCGGGGCTGCCGAGCCCCGCGTACCGCGTCACATCCCATAAGGAGATGCTCGTGCCGTCCATCGACGTCGTCGTAGCCCGGGAAATCCTGGACTCCCGAGGCAACCCCACGGTCGAGGTCGAGGTCGGCCTCGACGACGGCAGCACGGGTCGTGCCGCCGTTCCGTCCGGTGCCTCCACCGGAGCCTTCGAGGCCATCGAGCTCCGCGACGGTGACCCCAACCGCTACCAGGGCAAGGGTGTCGAGAAGGCCGTCCTCGCCGTCATCGAGCAGATCGGCCCGGAGCTCGTCGGCTACGACGCCACCGAGCAGCGCCTGATCGACCAGGCGATGTTCGACCTGGACGCCACCGACAACAAGGGCTCGCTCGGCGCCAACGCCATCCTCGGCGTCTCGCTCGCCGTCGCGCACGCCGCCTCCGAGGCGTCCGACCTGCCGCTCTTCCGCTACCTGGGCGGACCGAACGCGCACCTGCTGCCCGTTCCGATGATGAACATCCTGAACGGCGGCTCGCACGCCGACTCCAACGTGGACATCCAGGAGTTCATGATCGCCCCGATCGGCGCGGAGTCCTTCTCCGAGGCGCTGCGCTGGGGCGCCGAGGTCTACCACACCCTCAAGAAGGTGCTGAAGACCAAGGGCCTGTCGACCGGCCTCGGCGACGAGGGCGGCTTCGCCCCGAACCTGGAGTCCAACCGCGCCGCCCTCGACCTCATCGTCGAGGCCATCAAGCAGGCCGGTTACGTCCCCGGCGAGCAGATCGCGCTCGCCCTCGACGTCGCCGCGTCCGAGTTCTACAAGGACGGCAAGTACGAGTTCGAGGGCAAGTCCCGCTCGGCCGCCGAGATGACCGAGTACTACGAGGAGCTCGTCTCCGCGTACCCGCTCGTCTCCATCGAGGACCCGCTGTACGAGGACGACTGGGCCGGCTGGAAGGTCATCACCGACAAGCTGGGCGACAAGGTCCAGATCGTCGGCGACGACCTCTTCGTCACCAACCCGGAGCGTCTGGCCCGCGGCATCGAGGAGGGCTCCGCCAACGCCCTGCTCGTCAAGGTCAACCAGATCGGTTCGCTGACCGAGACCCTGGACGCCGTCGAGCTGGCCCAGCGCAACGGCTTCAAGTGCATGATGTCCCACCGCTCCGGCGAGACCGAGGACGTCACCATCGCCGACCTCGCGGTCGCCGTGAACTGCGGCCAGATCAAGACCGGCGCCCCGGCCCGCTCGGACCGCGTCGCCAAGTACAACCAGCTGCTGCGCATCGAGGAGATCCTCGACGACGCCGCGGTCTACGCCGGCCGCTCGGCGTTCCCCCGCTTCAAGGGCTGACCCGTACGGCTCAGGAAGCGTCCTTTCGTACGTCCCCGTACCCGGTCCCGTACCGTGTGCGGGGACGTACGCACGTGACGGGCCCGTACGACGGGCCAGTACTGGGGAGGCGGGACTCATGGCCGTGAAGGACCGGGACCGGTTCTCCACCTCGACCCGGCTGAAGCTGCTCGGCGAGCAGACGGCGGCCCGGGTCTACCGCTCCCAGACCAAGCGGCAGGCGCGCCGCTCCCGGCTGACCGGCCGGGCCGCGCTGCTCGCCATGGTCCTGTGCTCCCTGATCGTCGCCCTCGCGTACCCGATGCGGCAGTACGTCTCCCAGCGCGCCCAGATCGGCGACCTGGAGCGGCAGCGGGACCAGGCCCGGCAGCGGGTCGAGCAGCTGCGCGACCTCAAGGCGCGCTGGCAGGACGACGCGTACGCGAAGCAGCAGATCCGGCAGCGGCTGCACTACGTGATGCCGGGCGAGACCGGCTATGTCGTGATCGACCCGGACGCCGCGAAGCAGGCCCGTGCCGAACGGGGCGCCGCCGACCGCCCCTGGTACACCGACGTCTGGGACGGCGTGGACAGATCCGACGCCGCCGACCAGTGACGACCCATGAACTGACCAGAAAGACACGTGACTCACGGCATGGAAACGCCACCGCCCACCACCCCGCGCACCGAGCCCACCGACGCCGACGTCGAGGCCTTCAAGCAGCAGCTCGGCCGGCCGCCGCGCGGACTGCGCGCGATCGTGCACCGCTGCCCCTGCGGCCAGCCGGACGTGGTGGAGACGGCGCCCCGCCTCCCCGACGGCACGCCGTTCCCGACCACGTACTACCTGACGTGCCCGCGGGCCGCGTCCGCGATCGGGACGCTGGAGGCCAACGGGGTCATGAAGGAGATGACCGAGCGGCTGGCCACCGACCCCGAACTGGCCGCGGCCTACCGCGCCGCCCACGAGGACTACATCGCGCGCCGTGACGCCATCGAGGTCCTGGAGGGCTTCCCGAGCGCGGGCGGCATGCCGGACCGGGTGAAGTGCCTGCACGTCCTGGTGGCCCACTCGCTGGCCGCGGGACCGGGCGTCAACCCGCTCGGCGACGAGGCCATCGCGATGCTGCCCGAGTGGTGGCGCAAGGGCGCCTGCGTCACCCAGGCCGGACCGCCGTCCGGCGACGGGTGGCAGGTGGAGACGACCGGAGAGGGCGCCGACGCCGGCCACTTCGCCTTCAAGCCTGCCGAGTCCGCCGAGTCCGCCGAGTCCGCCGAGTCCACCGAACCCGGCGAGTCCTCCGAGTCCGGTGAGGACGGCCGGTGACCCGCGTCGCCGCCGTCGACTGCGGTACGAACTCCATCCGGCTCCTGGTGGCCGACGCGGACCCGCGCACGGGTGAACTCACCGACCTGGACCGGCGGATGACCATCGTCCGGCTCGGCCAGGGAGTCGACCGCACCGGCCGGCTCGCCCCCGAGGCGCTGGAGCGGACCTTCGCCGCCTGCCACGCGTACGCCGAGGCCATCGAGGAGCACGGCGCGGAGCGGCTGCGCTTCGTCGCCACCTCCGCCTCCCGGGACGCCGAGAACCGGGACGAGTTCGTGCGCGGGGTGTTCGACATCCTGGGCGTCGAACCGGAGGTCATCACCGGGGACCAGGAGGCCGAGTTCTCCTTCACCGGCGCGACCAGGGAGCTGGCCGGGCGCGACGACCTCGCCACGCCCTACCTGGTCGTGGACATCGGCGGCGGTTCGACCGAGTTCGTCGTCGGCACCGACCGGGTGAGCGCGGCCCGCTCCGTGGACATCGGCTGCGTACGGATGACGGAACGCCACCTCGTCCGCGACGGCGTCGTGACCGACCCGCCCACCGCGGAGCAGGTCGCGGCCATGCGCGCCGACATCGAGTCGGCCCTGGACCTCGCCGAGGAGACCGTCCCGCTGCGCGAGGCGCGCACCCTGGTGGGGCTGGCCGGTTCGGTCACCACGATCGCGGCGATCGCGCTGGACCTGAAGGAGTACGACTCCGAGCGGATCCACCACTCCCGGGTCCCCCTCGCGCGCGTCCGCGAGATCACCGAGTGGCTGCTGCGCTCCACCCACGCCGAGCGGGCCGCGATCGGCTCGATGCACCCGGGCCGGGTGGACGTGATCGGGGCCGGCGCCCTCGTGCTGCTCTCGATCATGGAGCGGACCGGGGCCGAGGAGGTCGTGGTCAGCGAGCACGACATCCTCGACGGGATCGCCTTCAAGGTGGCCGAGGAAGCCGAGGCCGCCCGGCAGGGCGACTGAAGCGCCGAAGCGGACGGGCGCGGGGTGCCGGCATGCGACGGCGCCCCGCCCGGCAGGACGGCCGGTGCCCGCGCCGACGCGTCGGGAACGGGCGCGAGAAGGCCCCGGTCCCCCTTTCCGGGGGGCCGGGGCCTTCTCGCCCTCCGGCGGCCGGACAGGGCTTCCGGCGACCGCTCCGGGGGTGTTCCGGGGGCGCCGCGCGAGCGTGGCACTGGTCTCGTTCACTACCGATCGGTAGCCTCGGCTGAGCGGAATGGATAACGTATGAGCGTGCCGGACGGGGGCGTGGAACCCCTCCGGCGAGGCCCTGCCGAGAAACTTCGTGAAGTTCTTCACAAGGAAAAAGCCCCTGCTGAGCGACGAAGGGGCCACTTGGGCCCTTCCGTGGGGCCCGGACGGTCCGGCAGCATGCTCGGTGAAGCGTTGCGACGGCGTTTCGGAGCGATGAAACACAGGTGCGGTCCGCTGGGCCGAACGGGTTGGGCCGCAGCTCACACGGTGTTGACAACGGTACGAACCGTACGGCGGTCCACCCCTGCCGCCATGGCCCCGATCGCGAGGGCGGCGGAGTGTAGCAGAGCCCCTGCCCGAGCTTGTGAAGGGGCGCACGAGCGACCCCCCTGAAGCAGGTGGATACTCGATGGCATGAGCACCACGGAGCGTCCCAGGATCCTCGTAGTAGGCGGTGGGTACGTAGGCCTGTACGCAGCTCGGCGCATCCTCAAGCAGATGCGCTACGGAGAGGCGACCGTCACGGTCGTCGACCCCCGGTCGTACATGACCTACCAGCCCTTCCTCCCCGAAGCAGCCGCCGGCAGCATCTCCCCGCGGCACGTCGTCGTCCCGCTGCGGCGTGTACTTCCCAAGGCGGAGGTCCTCACCGGCCGGGTCACCACCATCGACCAGGACCGCAAGGTCGCCACGGTCGCCCCCCTCGTGGGCGAGGCGTACGAGCTGCCTTTCGACTACCTCGTCATCGCGATGGGCGCGGTCTCCCGCACCTTCCCGATCCCCGGCCTCGCCGAGCAGGGCATCGGCATGAAGGGCATCGAGGAGGCCATCGGCCTGCGCAACCACGTTCTCGAGCAGCTCGACAAGGCCGACTCCACCACGGACGAGGACGTCCGCCGCAAGGCGTTGACCTTCGTCTTCGTGGGTGGCGGCTTCGCCGGCGCCGAGACGATCGGTGAAGTCGAGGACATGGCCCGCGACGCGGCCAAGTACTACAGCAGCGTGTCCCGCGAGGACATGCGCTTCATCCTCGTCGACGCCGC
This sequence comes from Streptomyces sp. NPDC021080, assembly GCF_044333225.1. Taxonomy (NCBI): domain Bacteria; kingdom Bacillati; phylum Actinomycetota; class Actinomycetes; order Kitasatosporales; family Streptomycetaceae; genus Streptomyces; species Streptomyces sp. NPDC021080. Next base: position 37,369 of record NZ_JBIRQM010000022.1, read on the forward strand.
GGACAAGATCCTTCCCGAGGTCGGTCCCAAGCTCGGCCAGTACGGCAAGGAGCACCTGGAGAGCCGCGGTGTGGAGATCTACCTCTCCACCTCCATGGACTCCTGCGTCGACGGCCACGTCGTGCTGAAGAACGGCCTCGAGGTCGACTCCAACACGATCGTCTGGACGGCCGGCGTCAAGCCGAACCCCGTTCTCTCCCGCTTCGGTCTGCCGCTCGGCCCGCGTGGCCACGTGGACACCCAGACCACCCTCCAGGTGCAGGGCACGGACTACATCTGGGCCGCGGGCGACAACGCCCAGGTGCCGGACGTCGCCGCCCGCAAGGCCGGGGTCGAGAACGCCTGGTGCCCGCCGAACGCGCAGCACGCGCTGCGTCAGGCCAAGATCCTCGGCGACAACGTGATCTCCGGCATGCGGGGCTTCCCGCAGAAGGAGTACTCGCACGCCAACAAGGGCGCCGTGGCCGGTCTCGGTCTGCACAAGGGCGTCGCGATGATCGTCATGGGCAAGATGAAGATCAAGCTCAAGGGCCGTCTCGCCTGGTACATGCACCGCGGCTACCACGGTCTGGCCATGCCGACCTGGAACCGCAAGATCCGCATCTTCGCGGACTGGACGCTCGGGATGTTCCTCAAGCGCGAGGTCGTCTCCCTGGGTGCCATGGAGACTCCGCGCGAGGAGTTCTACGAGGCCGCCAAGCCGGCTCCGGCCGCCCCGGCGCCCGCCGTGAAGACCGAGGAGAAGGCCAAGGCCTCCTGACCCTCCGTCACCGAACGCCCCGAAGGGGCCGCCCGCCATCCGTGGTGCGGGCGGCCCCTTCGGCGTTTCCCGTCACGCGTCCGGACGCGTGACGGCACGTCGTTCAAAGCATGGCGCATACACATGTTTTACGAATCTGTGTCGCGGAAGCGGGACTGCGCGCTGAGCGGGTAGATGTTTACCGGGTGTCGGAGCGTTCGGGAGTGCTGTCTCGGAGGTGTACGCCATGCAGGACGCCGCGCCGCGGCTCAAAGGCCTTGTCGAACAGTTGCTGGGAGCCCCGCTCCCCTTGCGCGTCCGCGCCTGGGACGGTTCACAAGCGGGCCCGCCCGCGGCTCCGGTGCTCGTCGTCCGCAACCGGCGGGCCGTGCGCCGTCTGCTGTGGAAACCGGGCGAGTTGGGACTCGCCCGCGCCTGGGTCGCCGGGGACCTGGGCATCGAGGGCGACCTGTACACCGCCCTGGACCTGCTGTCCGGACTCGTCTGGGAGCGCGGGCAGGACGCGCGCGGACTCCGGGCGGCGCTGCGCGACCCCGAGGTGCGCGCCGCCGTCCGGGGGCTGGTGAGGATGGCCGGGCCACTGCCGCCCGCCCCGCCCGCCGAGGAGGTGCGCCGCCGCCACCACCTGCACACCCGGCACACCGACCGGAGGGCCATCAGCCACCACTACGACGTCGGCAACGACTTCTACGAGCTCGTCCTCGGCCCGTCCATGGTCTACTCGTGCGCCTACTGGGAGGAGGGCGGCACCCTGGAGGAGGCACAGCGCGACAAGCTCGAACTCGTCTGCCGGAAGCTGGCGCTGAAGCCCGGTCAGCGGCTCCTGGACGTCGGCTGCGGCTGGGGCTCGATGGCCGTGCACGCCGCCCGCGACCACGGCGCGAACGTGGTCGGGGTGACGCTGTCGCAGGAACAGGCCACGTACGCCCGTAAAAGGGTCGCGGACGAGGGGCTGACCGACCGGGTGGAGATCAGGGTGCAGGACTACCGGGACGTCGCCGACGGGCCCTACGACGCGATCTCCTCCATCGGGATGGCCGAACACGTCGGCGCCGAGCGCTACCTGGAGTACGCCGAGGTGCTCGGCCGCCTCCTCCGCCCCGGCGGGCGGCTGCTCAACCACCAGATCGCGCGGCGGCCGGAGCGCGACGAATCCTCGTACTCCGTCGACGAGTTCATCGACGCCTATGTGTTCCCCGACGGCGAACTCGCGCCCGTCGGGACGACCGTGGCGCAGCTGGAGCGGGCCGGGTTCGAGGTGCGTGACGTCGAGGCCCTGCGCGAGCACTACGCGCTCACCCTGCGCCGCTGGGTCGCCAATCTGGAGGCCGGATGGTCGCGTGCCGTCCGGCTCACCGGTGCGGGCCGGGCGCGCGTCTGGCGCCTGTACATGGCGGCCAGCGCGGTCGCCTTCGAACGCAACCAGATCGGCGTCAACCAGGTCCTGGCGGTGAAGACCGCGGCCGGGAGCGGCGCGTCCGGGATGCCGCTGCGGGCGAGGACCTGGAACTGACGCGCGGAGCGGCGGCGCGGCGCACGGGGAAGGGGCCCGCTCCGGACGGAGCGGGCCCCTTGTGTCTCCGGGCCGCCGGCGGTCCCTCGCCGGCCGCCTCCTCGTGTCCGGCTACTCGGACTTGATCGCCGTCAGCATGTTCATACGGGCCGCCCGGCGGGCTGGCCAGAGCGCCGCCAGGATGCCGACCGTCGCCGCGAGCAGCAGGAAGAGCGCCATCCGGCCCCAGGGCAGCACCAGTTCGTACGTCGACATCCTGCTGCCCAGCAGTTCGCCGGCCGCCCAGCCGAAGAACACGCCGAGACCGATGCCGAGGACGCCGCCGAAGAGCGAGATCACCAGGGACTCCAGGCGGACCATCCGCTTGATGCCCTTGCGGTCCAGGCCGATCGCGCGGAGCATCCCGATCTCCTGCGAGCGCTCGAAGACCGACATCGCCAGGGTGTTGACGACCCCGAGGACGGCGACGATCACCGCCATCCCGAGCAGGCCGTAGAGCATGTTCAGCATCAGCGTGAACATCTGCGCGATGCTGTCGGAGAAGTCCTGCTTGTCCTGGACCTTGACGGCCGGATTGTCGCCGAGGGCCTTCTCCAGCCGGTCCTTGGTCGCGTCCGAGGCGCCGCCCGCCGTCTTCACCATGACCTGCATGTCGGAGGCGTCCCGCTGGTGCGGGGCGAGGGTGGCGTCGTCGAGCATGATGCCCCGCATCACCTCGTTGGCCTCGTACACCCCGGCGACGGTCAGGTTCTCCTTCGCGCCGTCCTCGTAGGAGACCCGGAAGTCCGAACCGGCCTTCCAGCCATGGGACTTCGCCGTGTCCGAGTCGACCACGACCCTCTTGCCGCCGACCGTGAAGGAGCCGTCGGTGACGGAGAGGTCGGTGAGCTTGCCGATGGCCGCGCCGTTGACGCCGGTCAGGAACTCCGTCTGCTTGTCGATGCGGGAGGGGGCGTTGCGCAGCGGGCTGGTGTCGGTGACCCCGTCGACGGCGGCGAGCTTCTTCTCGACGTCCGGGGAGAGGGAGTTGCCGTTCGCCATCGACACGACGTAGTCCGCCCTGATCGCCGAGGTGGCCATCTTGTCGATCGACTTCTGCAGGCTCCCCGCCATCACCGTCATGCCGGTGATCAGCGTGAGACCGATCATCAGAGCCGAGGCGGTGGCGGCGGTGCGGCGCGGATTGCGCACCGAGTTCTGCCGGGCGAGCTTGCCGGAGATCCCGAAGACCCGCAGGACGGGGGCCGCCGCGGCGATCAGCGGGCGGGACAGCAGCGGGGTGAGGACGAAGACGCCGAGGATGAGCAGCACCGCGCCCAGTCCCATCGGGGCCTGGCCGTCCGAGCCGTCCATCGTCGTGGCGTAGAGGACCACGGCGACACCCGCGGCCGCGAACACGGCGCCGATCGTGTTCCGCAGGACCAGGGACTTCGTCGTCGCCTTCGCGTGGACGCTGCTCATCGCGGCGACCGGCGGGATCTTCGCGGCCCGGCGGCCCGGCAGCCACGCGGCCAGCATCGTGACGAGGACGCCGACGAGCAGCGCCGTGGCGACGGTGCCGGGCGAGACGACCAGCGGGCCGTCCGGCACCGTGGCGCCGAGCGTGCCCATCAGGGAGCGCATCGCGGCGCCGATGCCGACGCCCGCGGCGAGCCCGCCGACGGCCGCGACCGCGCCGACCACGAACGCCTCGATCAGCACCGACCGGGTGACCTGGCGGCGGGAGGCGCCGACGGCGCGCAGCAGGGCGAGTTCCTTGGTGCGCTGGGCGACCAGCATGGTGAAGGTGTTGGCGATGATGAACGTGCCGACGAACAGCGCGATCCCGGCGAAGACCAGCAGGCCCGTCTTCATCCCGCTCATCGCCGCGGAGATCTGCTCGGCCTGGTCGTCGGCGAGCTTTTGGCCGGTGGTGGTGGAGGCGGTGTCCTTCGGCACGACGGCGTCGATCGCAGCGCGCAGCGCGCTCTGGCTGGTCCCCGGCGCTGCCTTCACGTCGATCTCGTCGTAGGAGCCGGCCGAGTGGAACAGCCGCTGCGCGGTCGCCGTGTCGAACAGGGCGAGGCTGCCGCCCGCGGCCACGTTGCCGTCGTCGGTGCGGAAGATGCCGGCGACGACCGGCTTCAGGACGGGGCCGTCGACCGACAGGCGGACGGTGTCGCCGACCTCGTAGCCGGCCCGCCTCGCGGTCTCGGTGTCGATCGCGATCTCACCGGCGCCGTGCGGCGCGTGCCCGGCCGTCAGGGGATAGCGGGGGTCCTTGTCGCCCCAGTAGTTGCCGCCCTGCGACTGGAAGCCGCCGCCGATGAGCTTGCCGTGCTTGTCGGCGATGGCGGTGAAGCCGTTCACGACACCGATCGCGGAGGCGGCCCCGGGCACACCGGCCGCCTTGTCGAGCAGGGGCCGGGTCAGCTTGTGCCTCTTGCCGACGGTGTCGCCCGTGTCCGCCGTGCTCTCGGGGCGGATGGCGACGTCGACCTGGTCGAAGCCCTTGGCGGAGCTCTTCTGGTAGGCGTCCGAGATGGTGTTGGTGAAGACCAGGGTCCCCGAGACGAACGCGACGCCGAGCAGGACGGCGAGCACGGTCATCAGGAGCCTGGCCTTGTGCGCGAAGACGTTGCGCAAGGCGGTACGGAACATGGGTCTTCTCAGTCCAGGAGTTCGCGGGAGGGCGTGGGAGGGCGCGGGGTTCGCGGGAGGGCCGAAGGAAGGCCGGGGGAGGCGCGGGCGGCCGGGGCCTCGGACGCGGCGGCCGTGCACGGTGGTTCGGGAGGCCGTGCGCGAAGGTGCGGGAGGGGCCGGTGGCGAAGCGGGCCGGGCGGGCGCGCCGGGGCGCGGTGGAAGGGAGCCGGAGAGGGCGGCCGGAGCGCCGGGCCGGTCGGTGCGGCGCTGTGGCGTCGCAGCGCTGTGGCGGTCCGGCGGGGTGTCAGCTGGTGCGGCCCTTGCCGTCGAACTGCTTCATGAGGTCCAGGACGGAGTCGGCGGTCGGCTCGTGCACCTCGTCGACGATCCGTCCGTCGGCGAGGAAGACGACCCGGTCCGCGTAGGCGGCGGCCACCGGGTCGTGCGTCACCATCACCACGGTCTGGCCCAGCTCCCGCACGGAGTTGCGCAGGAACCCGAGGACCTCCGCGCCCGAGCGTGAGTCGAGGTTTCCGGTGGGCTCGTCGCCGAAGACGATGTCGGGGCGCGAGGCGAGGGCGCGGGCGACGGCGACGCGCTGCTGCTGACCGCCGGAGAGCTGGGAGGGGCGGTGGCTCAGCCGGTCCGCGAGACCGATCATCTTGATGACACGGTCCAGCCACTCCTTGTCGGGCTTGCGGCCCGCGATGTCCATCGGGAGGGTGATGTTCTCCAGGGCGTTGAGCGTCGGCAGCAGGTTGAACGCCTGGAAGATGAAACCGATCTTGTCCCGGCGCAGCTTGGTGAGCTGCTTGTCCTTCAGGGAGCCCAGTTCCGTGTCGCCGATGCGCACCGAGCCGGAGGAGAAGGTGTCCAGTCCCGCCACGCAGTGCATCAGCGTGGACTTGCCCGACCCCGAGGGGCCCATGATCGCGGTGAACTCGGCCTGCCGGAAGTCGACGGTGACCCGGTCGAGCGCGACCACCTGGGTCTCGCCCTGCCCGTAGACCTTCGACAGTTCCGTGGCGCGGGCTGCGACCGCGGTGCTTGTGCCGGCGAGGTGAGTGGTGGTCACGGGAGGGTGCTCCTGTCGGGACGACGACGGTGATGGGGACGTGTTCCATCGTCCGTGCCGGTCGGCGGCATGTCGTCACCCGCTGTTCCGGTTCCGGGGGCAGCCTCGGGTCGGACGGGGAGCGGCCGTGTCATACCTGGGGATGACGGAACTCCCTGAGAGCCGTCCGGGTCGGGTGCCGCGAACGAGCGCCCGAGGACCCGCCGACGGACCCTCCGTGAGCGTCCCGGGGGAGCGCGCCGCGCGGCCGCGCTCCCGGAAGTGCGTCCGGCACCGGTGCGAGGCTCGCCGTGATCGCGTTCGGACGGTGAAATTCCGTCAATCCGCGTACATGGGCCCAGCGCGTCCGAGAGGCTGTTGGCGCAAGTGCTGACGGCCTGTGCGGCGTGCTGATGCATCCTCAGACGTCAATAAAATAAGACAACATCGGTCCGCACGCCCGCTGTTCGGGGGACGCGCCCCGATAGGCTCGGAACCTCGATGCGGAGCCCATGGTCTGCCCGGATGGTGGAATGCAGACACGGCGAGCTTAAACCTCGCTGCCCCTCGCGGGCGTACCGGTTCAAGTCCGGTTCCGGGCACTTCCCGCCCCTGCGGCGCAGGGTGCGGGCCACAGCCGGAACACTCCCGGTGTGGCCCGCCGGCCGCATCCCCGGTCGTCACCACCCCCTTCATGCCCCCGTGCCCCTTTCGCGGCCTCCCGTCGGCGTCGGCCTGGTGAAGGAAAATTCACGGAGCGAACGGGCCGGGCGGGGGCCGACGGGTAGCGCCGTGGGGATCGCGGGGGCCGGACCCACCGGGTTGCCGCCGGCCCGGCTGCCGCACCGCGCCGGGATCGAGTTCGCGGTCCGGTCGGGAACAGCCGGGGATCGAGGGGGGCTTGAGGGGGCGTGCGGGTGTGGTGACGTCGATTTCCCGCGCGCCGGTGTCACGGCTTAGTACCAGTGCGGGCGTGGCCGGAGACACACGCGTACGGTGGCACAACAAGGGAAAGATCCTCCTCAAGCACTAGGGTCATTCCTTTGCCTACCTATTACTCTTGAGCCCAAGGCCGCGCGAGGTGGCCATGGAGGAGTGAAATGAGGAGCAGTAACCCGGTCTTCTCGCGACGGGGGTTCAGCCGCGACAACGGCTACGCGGGCTTCAACGCGGCGCCGCAGGCCGGGGGACCCGCTGTCGGCACGCAGGGGAACCCGTACGCACAGCAGGGCGGCAACCCCTACGCGCAGAACCCGTACGCGCAGCAGGGCCTTCAGCACGGCGCTCCGCCGCAGGCCCCGGTCACCACCGGCCGTATGACGATGGACGACGTCGTCGTGCGCTCGGCCATGACGCTCGGCACCGTCGTCGTGGGCGCCGTCCTGGCCTGGACGCTGCTGCCGGTCTCCAGCACGAGCTACAACCTGGCCATCGGCTCCGGGCTGATCGCCATGGTGCTCGCGCTCGTGCAGTCCTTCAAGCGCACCGCCACGCCCGCGCTGATCATCGCGTACGCCGCCTTCGAGGGCATCTTCCTCGGCGTCATCAGCGAGATGTACAACGCGGTGTGGCACGGCGCGCCCTTCCAGGCCGTGCTCGGCACGATGGCGGTCGCCGGTGCCACCCTGCTCGTCTACAAGGCGGGCTGGATCCGGGTGACCGCGCGGTACGCGCGCATCGGCATCACCATCGCCATCGCCTTCGTCGCCGTCATGGCGGTGAACCTGCTGCTGGTGGTCTTCGGTGTCGCCCCGGACGGCGGACTGCGCAGCAGCGGCCCGCTCGGCGCGATCGTCGGCATCCTGGCGATCCTGATCGGCGCGTTCTTCCTGACCCTCGACTTCAAGCAGATCGAGGACGGCATCACCTACGGTGCGCCCAAGGAAGAGGCCTGGCTGGCCGCGTTCGGCCTGACCATGACCCTTGTGTGGATCTACGTCGAGATGCTGCGGCTGGTCGCCATCTTCAGCGGCAGGGACTAGTCGGCGCCGGCGGCCGCACGGGCCGCCGGGTGAGCTGAAAGAAGGGCCCGCGAACCACCAGTTCGCGGGCCCTTCGTCATGGGGTGCCGGTCGGCACGTGCGTGTCGTCGGGTACCTGTCGTCGGACACCTGTCGTCTCGGTGGTGCGCGCTCACAGCAGTTTGCGCGCGGCCCTCCTCAGGTCGTACTCGTGAATGATCGCTTTGGCGTGTCCGTACGCGAGGTCGTGTTCGGAGCGGAGCCAGCTGACCTTCTCCTCGAAGCGGAAGAGGGCAGGTCCTTCGTCGACGGTGCGAAGCCAGTCGGAGATCTCACGACCGGTGCAGCGGGGGATGCGGGCGAGCAGGTTGCGATGGGTCTCCTCGGAGAAGACTTGGGACATCGGCGCCTCCGAACGCAAAGGGGATGTAAGCCGGTCCTTCACGCCACCGTGCCTGAGGGTTGGGTTGTTGGCAACAGTCCCGCCGCTGCGCGTAGTCTCGCGGCGTGCTGGATACGACGCCGTTGACCCGAGCCGTGGACCACTTCGCCGACCGGTTGCGGGCCGCCCCGCAGAGCCGTCTGCAACGCAGCGCCGCGGCCGAGGCACTGGGGCTGGCCAGGGAGTTCGCGCTGCGCGCCCAGCGGGTCGAGGACCCGTCGGGCGAGCCCCGGGAGATGCCCGACGCCGGGATGTTCGCCGCCGCCGACCAAATCACGGTCGCCGCGCACGACTTGGCCCTCGTACTGAAGAACGAGGAGGAACTGGCCGAAGCAGTCACCCTCGTGGCCGAGGCACAGAAACGCGCCGGGGTCTGACCCTCTCGGTCGACTCCGGCGCGCGGGGTGTCGTCGCCCCTGGGGGGCGGACGCTACAAGGACGCTATGACGCGGTCCGCCAGGATGTAGATGCTCTCCTCGCCGAAGGCGAAGGTCAGCGCGTACGCGCCCGAGACGCCGGAGCCGCCGAGCAGGACCGGGGTCTCACCCGCCGTCAGGGCGGCGGCGAGCCGCTGCGCGGTCTCGCGGTGGCCGGGGGTCATGCACAGCGTCGTGCCGTCGGCGAAGACATAGACGTCGAGGGTGCCGAGCGGGCCGGGGCGCACGTCCGTCAGTTCCGTGCCGGACTCGGCGAGCTCCTCCAGGCGGGCCACCGTGCGTTCGTGGTCGTTCACCACGGGTGACTGGACGGGGACGAAGTCCGGGTGCGAGGGATGACGGCGGCGGGCCGCGGCGAGTTCGGGGGAATCACCGGCGGTACCGGTCTGGAGGAACTCCTCCAGGTCGGTGTTGGTCTCGGCCACCGGCTCCAGGTGGTCCAGGCCCACGAAGTCGGAGTGGCGCGGCAGGAACAGCTCGCTGTCCGGCAGTCCGAGCAGCGAGGGCGCGTCGGAGGCGTCACGGGCCTCCTGGGCGGCCCAGAAGGCCCGCGCCTCGGCGAGCTCCCGCTCCCGCTCCTCGGCCAGCGCCTCGGCCACGGCCGTGCGTATCTCGTCCGCGTCGGCGGATCCGCGCGCCGCGGGCACGAGAGCCCGCGCCGTACTGGCACGGCTCGCGACGAGTTCGCTGTGCAGGGCTGCGACCTGCCGGCGCACCCCCCGCAGGGTGTGCAGAACGGCGACGCCCACGGCCGCGCTTGCGGCGGTGGTGAGCAGCAGAGCAATCGGCATGGCGCTCACTGACGTACTCCCGGTTCAAAGTCGGCCCCCGACTTCCTACATCAGCTTGAAGGGCGAACCATCAAACTGTCAGTGCGTAACGTCACGAACAGGACAGGACTTTGTGCCCCAGGTTTAGTCGTGCACGCATCTGACCTGCGGAAATACCCATCCGAGGGGACATAGGTCACATCTTGGAAGGGATTGGATCACAAATCGGCCCAGAGGCCCGGTGGTTCCGGGCTTCTGGGCCGATTCGTTCACGCTGGGTTCAAAACCCGTCACGGGAACGGGTATGCGTGCTCAGCTGAGGCGCTCGATGACCATCGCCATGCCCTGGCCGCCGCCGACGCACATGGTCTCCAGGCCGAACTGCTTGTCGTGGAACTGGAGGCTGTTGATGAGCGTGCCGGTGATGCGGGCGCCGGTCATGCCGAAGGGGTGGCCGATGGCGATGGCGCCGCCGTTCACGTTCAGCTTGTCCAGCGGGATGTTCAGGTCGCGGGCGCTCGGGATCACCTGGGCGGCGAAGGCCTCGTTGATCTCGAACAGGTCGATGTCGTCGACGGTGAGGCCGGCGCGGCTGAGCGCCTGCTTGCTGGCCTCCACCGGGCCGAGGCCCATGATCTCCGGGGAGAGGCCGGTGACGCCGGTCGAGACGATGCGGGCGAGCGGGGTCAGACCGAGCTCGCGGGCCTTCGTGTCGGACATGATCACGAGGGCCGCGGCGCCGTCGTTGAGCGGGCAGCAGTTGCCCGCGGTGACCAGGCCGTCGGGGCGGAAGACCGGCTTGAGGCCCTGGACGGCCTCCAGCGTCACGCCCGCGCGCGGGCCGTCGTCCTTGCTGACGACCGTTCCGTCCGGGGTCGTGATCGGGGTGATCTCGCGCTCCCAGAAGCCGTTCTTGATGGCTTCCTCGGCGAGGTTCTGCGAGCGGACGCCGAACTCGTCCATGTCCTGGCGGGTGACGCCCTTGAGGCGGGCCAGGTTCTCGGCGGTCTGGCCCATCCCGATGTACGCGTCCGGGATCCGGTCGTCCTCGCGCGGGTCGTGCCAGGTCGAACCCTCCGACTGCGCGACCTCGACCGTACGGGCCTCGGCGTCGGCGAAGAGGGGGTTGTGGGTGTCCGGCATCCCGTCGGAGGTGCCCTTGACGGACCGCGACACCATCTCGACGCCCGCCGAGATGAAGACGTCGCCCTCGCCGGCCTTGATGGCGTGCAGGGCCATGCGGGAGGTCTGGAGCGAGGAGGAACAGTAACGGGTGATGGTGCAGCCCGGGAGGTGGTCCATGCCCATCTGCACGGCCACGATGCGGCCGAGATTGTGGCCCTGCTCGCCGCCGGGGAGGCCGCAGCCGAGCATCAGGTCGTCGATGAGCTTCGGGTCCAGCTCGGGGACCTTGGCGAGGGCGGCCTGGATGATCGTGGCGGTCAGGTCGTCGGGGCGCACGTCCTTCAGAGAGCCCTTGAAGGCGCGGCCGATCGGGGAGCGGGCGGCTGAGACGATCACGGCTTCGGGCATCACGGCTCCATTGGCGTACGGGAAGTGTGCGGGGCTGCTTGGGAAGTTACCCGTACGTACCGTCGAGGTCACCGGTGCGGGGGTGTGACACCGGCCGCACTTTTCTAAGCGCTTGCTTTTTTCGGGCGGGGGCGCCTTTTGGGGGTGTTTTCCCCCGCCGGGGCTGTCCGGAACCCTCTGTCGGGCCACCCCCCACGGGGCTCCGCCCCGGACCCCGCTCCTCAAACGCCGGAGGGGCTGAATTTTCCCGGGGCCTGCCTGATTCCGCCGGGTCGGGTGAGGAACCCAGGGGCGCGGGGAACTGCGCGACCGGCCCCTGCGGAGCCGCGGCCGGGTACGGGCCTGCCCGGACCGGGGCTGGCCGGACCGGGGCTGGCCGCTCGGCGCCGGGTCGGGGTGATGGGGTCAGGGGCGCGGGGAACTGCGCGGCCGGCCCCCGCGGGCCCGCGGGCGGGGACGGGCCTGGGCCCCCAGAGGTCCCCTGGTGACCCCGGAGGAGTCAGTTCGAGGGGGTCGGAGCCGGGTCCGTCGCCGGGAGGCGTTGGCGGCGGCGGCGCTTCAGCAGGGCCCACGGCCCGCGCGGTCCGGTCGGCATCGCGGCCGTGACCTCCGTACCCGGCTCGGACGCCGCCTCCGCCGCCGCACGCGCGACCGGCAGGAACCCCTCGTGACGCGAGACGTCCGGACGCTCCTCGTCGGCCGGCCACAGACCGAGCGCCGCGCAGACCGTGGGAAGGATCGCCATGGCCGCGGTGGCGTACCCCTCGGCCGAGGGGTGGTAGTGGTCCGGCCCGAACAGCTCACGGGGATTCGCGGCGAACTCCGGACCCAGCAGGTCGCCCAGCGACACCGTGCGGCCGCCCTGCTCGACCGTCCCGATCGTCTGGGCGGCGGCCAGCTGGCGGGACGCGCGCCGCGCCAGCCAGCGCAGCGGCTGCTGGACCTGCTCGACGGTGCCCAGGTCGGGACAGGTGCCGACGACCACCTCCGCACCGGCCGTGCGCAGCCTGCGTACCGCCGCGGACAGATGGCGCACGGAGCGGGTGGGCGGCATCCGGTGCGTCACGTCGTTCGCCCCGATCATGATCACGCAGACGTCGGGGAGTCGGGAGGTGTCGGTGAGGGCGAGCGCGACCTGGCGGTCCAGGTCGTCCGACTGGGCGCCGGGCAGCGCCACATTGCACAGCTCCACCGGCCGCTCGGCCACCGCCGCCAGCCCGGAGGACAGCAGCGCCCCCGGAGTCTGGCGGGCCCTGCGCACGCCCTGGCCGGCGGCCGTCGAGTCGCCGAGCATCGTCAGCCGCAGCGGGGGTTCGCCGTCGGGGGCGCCGGTGTAGTCGTACCCGTAGAGACCGTCGGCGCGCGGGGCGTAGGGAGCGTGTCCGTTGCCCACATGCCGCTTCGCCAGCTGAACCTCGGCCAGCACCAGACCGACGGCCGCCGCCCCCACCAGACCGACGCCGCCCCCGCCGTACGCCGCACCCGCGGCGATCCGCCGGGCCACCCTCGCCCTCGACATGCTCGACATCCGTCGCCGCCACCTCCTGTAGCCGTACAACCACTGCTTGCCCCGAAGAGCGGGTGGGCCAATCTCAACCGCGGGTGAACGGCTGCTCAGGGCCGTAGGCTGGCGAGACCATTCCTGTTGAAAACGCAGCTCCGGAGACAACGGTGCAATTCCACGACTCGATGATCAGTCTCGTCGGCAACACCCCGCTGGTGAGACTCAACAGCGTGACCGCGGGCATCCAGGCGACCGTCCTCGCGAAGGTCGAGTACTTCAACCCCGGCGGATCCGTGAAGGACCGCATCGCCCTGCGCATGATCGAGGCCGCGGAGGAGAGCGGCGCGCTCAAGCCCGGCGGCACGATCGTCGAGCCGACGAGCGGCAACACCGGCGTGGGCCTCGCCATCGTGGCGCAGCAGAAGGGGTACAAGTGCATCTTCGTGTGCCCCGACAAGGTCTCCACCGACAAGATCAACGTGATGCGCGCGTACGGGGCCGACGTCGTGGTCTGCCCCACCGCGGTCGACCCGGAGCACCCGGACTCGTACTACAACGTCTCCGACCGGCTGGTGCGGGAGACCCCGGGTGCCTGGAAGCCCGACCAGTACTCCAACCCGAACAACCCCCTCTCGCACTATCACTCCACCGGCCCCGAGCTGTGGGAGCAGACCGAGGGGAAGATCACGCACTTCGTCGCGGGCGTGGGCACCGGCGGCACGATCTCCGGCACCGGCCGGTACCTGAAGGACGCCAGCGACGGCAAGGTGCAGGTCGTGGGCGCCGACCCCGAGGGCTCCGTGTACTCCGGCGGCTCCGGCCGGCCCTACCTCGTCGAGGGCGTCGGTGAGGACTTCTGGCCGACCGCCTACGACCGTACGGTCGCCGACGAGATCGTCGCGGTGTCCGACAAGGACTCCTTCCAGATGACGCGCCGGCTGGCCAAGGAGGAGGGGCTGCTCGTCGGCGGCTCCTGCGGCATGGCCGTCGTGGCCGCGCTGCGGGTCGCCGAGCGCCTCGGCCCCGACGACGTCGTGGTCGTGCTGCTCCCCGACAGCGGGCGCGGCTACCTCAGCAAGATCTTCAACGACGAGTGGATGGCCGACTACGGCTTCCTGGAGGACACCGGCCCGAGCGCCCGTGTCGCCGACGTGCTGAACGACAAGGCGGGCGCCTCGATCCCCTCGCTCGTCCACATGCACCCGGAGGAGACCGTCGGCGAGGCCATCGAGGTGCTGCGCGAGTACGGCGTCTCGCAGATGCCGATCGTCAAGCCGGGCGCCGGTCACCCGGACGTGATGGCCGCCGAGGTCATCGGGTCGGTCGTGGAGCGCGAGCTCCTGGACGCGCTGTTCACCAAGCGGGCCTCCCTGGAGGACCCGCTGGAGAAGCACATGTCCTCTCCGCTGCCGCAGGTCGGCTCCGGCGAGCCGGTCGGCGACCTGATGGCCGTGCTCGGCGGCGCCGACGCGGCGATCGTCCTCGTCGAGGGCAAGCCCACCGGGGTCGTCAGCCGGCAGGACCTGCTGTCCTTCCTGGCCAAGGGCGGCGCCAAGGCCTGACCGCCCGGGCCCCCGGGAGATCACCGGGGGCCATGGGCACCGGTCGGGCCCGGTCGCAGGCCGGCGGGCGGGGGTCGGTGGTCCGGCCCGGTCGCCGGGCGGATGACCAGGGCGTACGGGTGGCGCTCCGGGTGGCATCGGGCGCACATCGTGCGGTCGTCCGGGGCCGGCGCGGGATTTTCTGGCCGAAGTGCCGGATCCGTGTGGATCTTCCGGCTCCGGCCGGGGCGAACTTCGCGGAAGTGGTACGAGCGCGTCACGTCCGCGCAGCACCCGCTTAACACGGGTCCGGCACATTAGTGGGTGTCGGCAGGGCGGGAGCGGCTCCCCGCCCAGGCCGGCGTCATACGGCGCCAAGGACCTCCGGAGCGGCTCCCGGACCTCCATGGACGCCTAGGACGCGCCAGCCCGGTCCTGACCCGGCCCGCGTCCCCCGCGGGGACCGCCGTCGTCCCGCCCCCCTTCACCGGGGGTGCGGCGGTCCCCGCGCAATACGCCGAAGGGCCCGGCACTCGTCACGAGTGCCGGGCCCTTTCGTATGCGGTACGGGCCCCCGCGCGGCCCGTTTCCCGTCCGGCGACGTCCGCTTCCCGGCATGCCTTCCCGCTCTCCCCGCTCACCGGCGTCCCCCTCCGGCGCCTACTCCTCCCAGTCCGACTCCGGCCGGGACCTGCGGCGGCCGAAGAAACCGGGGGACAGGCGCGCCGCCTGGACCACGTTCACCCCGACGATGCCGCCCCAGGCGACCAGCAGTCCGGGCAGGTCCGCGTTCGCCACGCCGATCGCGGACAGCGGGATCGCGAGGACGAGCGAGACGATCCCGAAACCGAAGCGTTCACCCCAGGAGTCGGCCGACTGGGGCGAACGCGCGTCGCGCGCCACCACCATCTGCTGCTCGGCGAGCCGGCGACGCACCCGACGGTCGACGGCACTGTCGAGGCGCTGTTCGACCTTCTCCAGGAAGGAGTCGACCAGCGCGGACTCGTACTCTTCGCCGAGTTCCCTGCGCGCGTGCAGGGTGGCGTCGAGTTCCTTCTTCAGCTCCGCGTCGTCATGGCGGGCGTTCATACCGGTCATGTTCATCACGTTAGGCAGCCGAGGCGCGCGTGGCACTGGGGACAGCCCCCCTGTTGCGGCTGGGCCGAGCCCCCGGAAGGCGCCCCTTGCCCGGTCTGCATATCGTCATGCAGAGTTGGCGATACCTGAATAGCAGGAGGTGCGTCCGATGTCCCGGTCGTCGACGCACCCGGCCCGTCCGGCCACGCTGTACTCTCCCGGGGCGTCGGGGAACAGGCGGCCTTCGCCTCGCTCGCCGCGCGGGGCAGCGACAGGTCCGAGGACGGCGGCGAGGGCGGCGCCGACGAGGGCGGGGTCGGCAAGGTGACGGGGGTCGGCAGGGCGATGGGGGTCCGCAACGTGATGGGTGACAGCGGCGTGGAGAGCGACACGAGTGTGAGCGACAGCCCCGCCGGACGGCTCCAGACCCTCTTCGAGGGACGCCGGCTCACCCCGACCCAGCGGCGCATCGCGCACAGCATGGTGCGCAGCGCCACCGACGTGCCGTTCCTGTCCAGCGTCGAACTCGCCGAACTCGCCGGAGTCAGCCAGCCCTCCGTCACCCGCTTCGCGGTCGCGCTCGGCTTCGACGGCTATCCCGCGCTGCGCAAGCACCTGCGCGAGGTCACGCCCGCCGAACCCGCCGCCGACACCGCCTCGTACAACGAGTACCAGCAGGCCGTCGAGGCCGAGATCGAGAACCTGCGCCACCTCGCCGCCGTGCTCGCCGATCCGCGTCCGGTCGCGCGGGCGGGACGCCTGCTGGCCGCGTCCCGCCCGCTGCCCGTCCTCGGGCTGCGCGCCGCCGCCTCCCAGGCCTACGGCTTCGCCTACTTCGCCGCCAAGGTGCACCCCGACGTCCGGCTGCTGCACGAGGGCGGCACGATGCTCCAGGACCGCATCGACGCGGCCGTCCGCGCCGGGGCCACGGCCCTGCTGTGCTTCGCGCTGCCCCGGCACCCGCGCGAGGTCGTCGACGCCCTCGGCTACGCGAAGGAGGCCGGGCTGACGGTCGTCACGGTCGCCGACTCGGCGTTCGCGCCCGTGGCGAAGGTGTCCGACCTGCTGCTCCCCGCCGCCGTCGGCACCGGCCTCGCGTTCGACACGGCGTGCGCGCCGATGCTGCTCGGCCGCGTTCTGCTGGAGGCCATGTGCGACGACCTGCCGGACGCCCAGGCGCGCCTGGAGCAGTTCGACGCGCGGGCTGCCTCACGCGGGCTGTTCGTGGAGTAGAGCGGCCCGTTCGCGAAGGAGAGCGGGTTGTTCGTGAAGTCGAGGCGTTCTCCCGGGCGCCCGGCGGCGATCCGGACGTTTCTCAGACGCGTCTCACCTTCCGTGGCTAGCCTGCCCGCCGAGGGCATACGGGCGTGACGGCCGTCGTCGGCGCGCCTGTGGACGTGCAGGCGCATGGACGGGAGGCGGATCGTGGTGCGCGGAGGACAGGGGCTGGCCCGGGTGGCCGTCGTGGTGCGGGCGGGAGCCGCACCGCTGTGGTGGTGCGGAGTGATGGCCGCCGGGATCGGAGCGCTGCTCCCCGGACTGACCGGGCGCAGGATCGGCCTCATGGCGGGGGCCGCGCTGTTCCTCGTCACGGCGCCCGTGGTGGCGTACTGGCGCAAGGGCCGGTACGGCTCCCTGGTGCGCGCCGCCGCCCGTGCCGGCAAGCACGATGTGCTCCAGGACCGTGCCGTGACCCTGCGCAACTGGCGCCGGGGACACCGCTGGTGGCTGCTGCTCGCTTTCGCCGCGGCGCTGGGCAGCTCGTTCGCCGTGCCCGCCGCGGGCGGCATGCTGCTCGCCGGCGCGGGCGTCGGACTGTGGTGGAAGGCCGCCGGGCTCGGGCGTCTGGAGCGTGCCGAGCAGGCGCTGATCTGGGTGCGCGTCGACTGGCTGGGCCCGCGCGCCGGTGCCCCCGTGGGCAAGCCGGTCCGGGCCGTCCGGGCCACCGGAGTGGCGGCGGGTGACGCCGCGCCCGGTGGGGCACGGCGTCACTGACCGGAACGGAACCGGACCCGGTGGCTGGAACTAGATCTCCAGATCGGCTTCGATCCTCTTCAACTGGTGCCGGGCCATCGCCAGGTTGGCGCGCTTCTGGTCGAGCACCAGGTACAGGAAGAGGCCGTTTCCGCCCCGGCCCTTCATCAGCCGGATCAGGTGGTACTGGTCGGAGAGGGTGATCAGGATGTCCTCGATGTCACCCTTCAGCCCCAGGTGTTCCATGGTGCGGAGTTTGGCGCGGACGACGTCGGTGTTGCCGGCCGCCGCGACCGTGAGGTCGAAGCTCTTGCTGCCACCGATCGTGCCCAGTGCCATTCCGCTGGTGTAGTCGACGAGGGCCGCTCCGGTCGCGCCCTCGATGGACGCCAGTGCCTCTTTGAGCGCGGTCTCGGTGTTCGTCATGATGGGGTGCTCCTTCAACTCTCTGATGTTCTCGGGTGGTTGGTGGCAGGAGTGGATGTGGACCGCGGGGTTGTGCCGCGGGGGGTGCGCGTGCGCAGCGGGGTCTTGGCGGAAGGCTTGGCGGAGGGCTTGGCCGGTTCGGCGGCCGGTTCGCCGCGAGCCGTGGCGGCGTCGACGAGTTCACCGATGCGGGTGCCGGAGCGCCGCCCCTCCAGGTGCAACCGGCCGACGTTGACCCGGTCCTGGGCGAGCAGCGTCAGCACGGCGGAGTTGCCCGCCGCGTACGTCGCGACATAGCCGTGCACGCCGCGCACCAGCAGCTCGCGCAGGTCGCCGTGGCCGGTGGACTCGGTCATGCGTATGGCGACCCCCAGGGCGGCCGCGGTGAGCGCGGCCAGGCCGTCCGGCTCCACGCCGGGTGTGTCGTGGGCGAGGACGAGACCGTCGGCGCTGGCCGCGAGGGCTCCGGTCAGCTGGGGCACCCGGGCCCGGAGCCGATGGAGTTCGTCCAGGACTTCGGCCTCCGCCGCCATCAGCAGTCTCCTCTCGGCACGCTGTCGTAGCGCGCGGATCACAAGGCCTCCCGCGGGGTTGGGACTCACAAGGCCTCCAGCGCGTCTCTGAGCCGTCGCAGCAACGCGACGTCGGGATCGGCGGAGGTCTGTGTGAGCACGCTGGGCGGGGGGAGCGGCTGCGGTACGGGCGCTGCCGTCACGAGTCCGGCGGCGGCGAGCCGACGCAGGTCGACGAGCGTGTGGAAGGCGGGCCGCCCCAGCGCGAGGGACACGTCCGCCGCCGTGCGGACGCCGTCCACCCGGCCGAGGACGGCTTCCTGGCGCAGCGGCACCGTCGGCCCCGCGGCGAGGGGGGCGCGCCGCAGCGGCGCGGTGTCGGTCGCCGGGTCGGGCCAGATCCGGTGCAGGAGTTCACGCCGGCGCACCGTCTCGCGCTCCACCGCGGCGACCGGGACGGGGCGCAGCGGGCCGAACCAGTGCGCGGCGCCGTACCGGAAGCGGCTCGGGGTGCTGCTCGGCCCGAGGACGAAGTAGGCGGCGTCGTACAGGGAGCCGAGGTGGCACAGCTCCAGCGCGCCCTCCGCGATCCGCCCGCTGTCGATCAGGAACCGGCCGACCCGGCGGCGCGCGCCTGCGGTGGCGACGGCCTCCCGCCACACCTCGGGCGCCAGCACCCCGGGGACGGAGAACAGGACGTCGAGCCCGGGTGTGGCCGGGCTCTCGGCGTGGACCACCTCGCCGTCGGCGAGATAGAGGGTGCCGCGCTCGCGGATGAGGACGCCGGTGGCCCGCTCGTCGGCGAGCCGGCTGAGCATCGGCGAGACGCCGCCGGCGGCGCCCGGTGCCGTGTCCCGTATCGGGAGCCGGGGCGGGGGAGGTGTCCTGACGGTCGTCATACGAGCACCAGCCGTCCGGCCATCTCGCCCAGCCGGATGCGGGCCAGGGCGAGATTGCCGTCCGAGCGGGCCAGCCACAGGTGCAGGAACACGCTGCTGTCGAAGGCGGTCCGGACGAACCGCAGGACGTGGTAACTGTCGCGGTTGCTGATGATCAGGTCTTCGATCGGGGTCTCCTGGTCGGACCACTCGGACCAGTCGGAGCCGCCCTTGGGGGCGAACGATCGGTTCTCCGCGGCGAGCCGGGCCAGCTCGGCGGCCTCCGCCGCGGTCGTCTCGTGGTCGTCGCCCGGAGCGTCGCCGACCGTGCCCAGGGCCAGGCCGCTGGTCCAGTCGACCACCGAGGCGCCCCGGGCCCCGGGCAGTGTCATGGCCTCCAGCAGGCACTCGTCGATACCGGGCACCGTGTCTCCCTCCCGCCAAAGGGTTCGGCCGAGTGACGAAGAAGTTACGCACTGTGTGCACGGGAAGGGAGTGATCCGGCATTTTCCTGTGGAAAATGCCCGCGGTGACTAAGGTGGGTCAGCTGACCACATTCTCAGGCGGTCCCAAACCTCGTGGGGTCGATTTGTGCTGCCCTGAAGCGGTGCGACGGGGGCGCACATGGGTGCGAGTGGGTGCGCGCGGTTCGCGTGCGCCCTGGGGGTACCGGTCGGCCGCAGGGGCTGAACCTCGCTCACAGCGTGGTGAGTGCCCCGGTGTGGGGACCGCCCGACTCGGCGACGATCTCGGCCAGGGTCTGCGGCTCCCGTACGACCGCGAAACGCGGGCCGGCCGTGTTCGCGCCGGCCGGCGCGAAGCCGTAGACGCCGGGGCGGGCCAGGGAGTTGTAGGCGTAGTGGTGGGCGAAGCAGTACGCGCCGGTGTCCAGCGCGGCCACGTGGTCGCCCTGTTCGAGCAGCGGCAGCGGGCGGCCCTCGGCGAGCAGGTCGCCCGCGAAGCAGGCCGGGCCCGCGACGTCCTGGACGACGTCCGGCCCCGTCTTCGGCCGGCCCTGCGCGTCGTACGCGGCGATCCGCAGCGGCCACGCCCCCGGCACGTACACCGTGCGGGTCGCCACCTGCACCCCGGCGTGGGTGACCGCGACCGCCCGGCCCCCGGCGGACTTCGTGTACTCGACCCGGGTCAGTACCGTCCCGTGCTTGGCCAGCAGTGACCGCCCGAACTCGGTGACCAGTCCGTACCGCCCGTCGAACAGTCCCGGTGCCGCCTCCGCGAGCAGCCGCGCGTACTGCGCGTACGTCGGTGCCGTGGCGTCGGAGCCGAAGTCGACCGGCAGTCCGCCGCCGATGTCGACCGTGTCGACCTGGTGTCGCCCCACGTGCCGGTTGATCTCCTCCGCCAGCGCGTACGTCTCCGCCACGCCCCGCGCCATCAGTGCCAGCGGCATGCCCTGCGAGCCCGAGTGCGCGTGCAGCCGGGTCAGCCAGGGGCGGTCGGCGTACGCCCGTACGATCCAGTCGCGCGCCCCCTCGTCCCGCAGCGCGACCCCGAACTTGGAGGTCGCCGTAGCCGTGGACAGCGCCTCGATCGAACCCTCGCCGACCTGCGGGTTCACCCGGATTCCGACAGGGGAGGCGATGGGGGAGCCGGGGGCCGCCGAGCGGACGAGGGCGTCGATGCGGTCCAGCTCCTGCCGGCTGTCCGCGTTGACCGCGATGCCCAGCGCCAGCGCCCGGCGCAGTTCGGCGGGTGTCTTGGCCGGCGAGTCGAGCACGGTCCGCCCGGGCGGGATCCTGGCCGCCGTGGCGAGCGCGAGCTCTCCGGGACTCGCCACCTCCGCGCCGATGCCCTCCTCGCGCAGCAGCCTCAGGACGGGTACGAGGGGGGTCGCCTTCACCGCGAAGGCGTGCAGGACCGGGGTGCCGGGGGCGGTCACCGCGTCGAAGGCGGCGTGCAGCGCGGCGGCCGAGGCCCGTATGCCGGTCACGTCGAGGAGCGCGACGACGGGACGGTCCGGGGCGAGGATCCCCTGTTCCACGGCGGCCCGCACGGCATCGTCCCGCCGCGCCGCCCGTGTCACGTCCGCGTCCTCCACCGAAGACATCGCAGCCCCGTCCGCCCCGTGGTCGCCCGTCCGGTCCCCTGCCCTGTCCATGTCTGCGCCCATGCGTCCCAGCCAAACATCCGGCGGGAGCGCGCGCCGCGCCGCGCGCCTATTGACTAGTCTTATTCAAGAAGTCAGGATGTGAATATCTACAGAAACAGTCCGCTAGGAGGCAGACCATGTCAGGACCCCGCCCCGTCCGAGCGCCGCGCGGTACGGAACTGAGCGCCCTGGGATGGCAGCAGGAAGCCGCCCTGCGGATGCTGCAGAACAACCTCGACCCCGAGGTCGCCGAGCACCCCGACAAGCTCGTCGTCTACGGCGGCACCGGCAAGGCCGCCCGTGACTGGCGCTCCTTCGACGCCATGGTCCGCACGCTGCGGACCCTCAAGCAGGACGAGACGATGCTCGTCCAGTCCGGCCGCCCCGTCGGCGTCATGCAGACCCACGAGTGGGCCCCGCGCGTCCTCATCGCCAACTCCAACCTGGTCGGCGACTGGGCGAACTGGGAGGAGTTCCGGCGCCTGGAGCAGCTGGGCCTGACCATGTACGGCCAGATGACCGCCGGTTCCTGGATCTACATCGGCACCCAGGGCATCCTCCAGGGCACCTACGAGACCTTCGCCGCCGTCGCCGCGAAGAAGTTCAACGGCACCCTCGCGGGGACGATCACCCTCACCGCCGGCCTCGGCGGCATGGGCGGCGCCCAGCCCCTGGCCGTGACGATGAACGACGGCGTCGCGATCTGCATCGACGTCGACCCGCGCGCCATCGAGCGCCGTATCGAGCACCGCTACCTGGACGTGCGGGCCGACTCCCTGGAGCACGCCCTCCAGCTCGCCGTCGAAGCCCGTGACCAGCGCAAGCCGCTCTCCATCGGCCTGCTCGGCAACGCGGCGGAGCTGCTGCCCCGCATGCTCGCCGAGGGCGCGCCCATCGACATCGTGACCGACCAGACCTCGGCCCACGACCCGCTCGCCTACCTCCCCGTCGGCGTCGACTTCGACGACATGGCCGACGCGGCCGCCAAGGACCCGGCCGGCTTCACCACCCGCGCCCGCGAGTCCATGGCCCGGCACGTCGAGGCCATGGTCGGCTTCATGGATGCCGGAGCCGAGGTCTTCGACTACGGCAACTCCATCCGCGGCGAGGCCCAGCTGGCCGGGTACGACCGCGCCTTCGCCTTCCCCGGCTTCGTCCCCGCCTACATCCGCCCGCTCTTCTCCGAGGGCAAGGGCCCCTTCCGCTGGGCGGCCCTGTCCGGCGAGGCCTCCGACATCCACAAGACGGACAAGGCGATCCTCGACCTCTTCCCCGAGAACGAGTCGCTGCACCGCTGGATCAAGCTGGCCGGCGAGCGCGTCCACTTCCAGGGCCTGCCCGCCCGTATCTGCTGGCTCGGCTACGGCGAGCGCGACAAGGCCGGCGAGCGCTTCAACGACATGGTGGCCTCCGGTGAGCTGGCGGCCCCCCTGGCCATCGGCCGCGACCACCTCGACTGCGGCTCCGTCGCCTCCCCGTACCGCGAGACCGAGGCCATGCTCGACGGCTCCGACGCCATCGCCGACTGGCCGCTGCTCAACGCCATGGTGAACGTCGCCTCCGGCGCCTCCTGGGTCTCCATCCACCACGGCGGAGGCGTCGGCATGGGCCGCTCCATCCACGCCGGGCAGGTCTCCGTCGCCGACGGCACCAAGCTCGCCGGCGAGAAGATCCGCCGCGTCCTGACGAACGACCCCGGCATGGGCGTCATCCGCCACGTCGACGCCGGCTACGACATCGCCGAGTCCGTCGCGGACGAGCGCGGCGTGCGCATCCCGATGCGCGAAGGTCACGAGGGCGGCGACGCGTGACGTTCCACAGCATGTGGGCGGAGCTGCTGCCGATCGGCCGCAGCTCCGCCTCCGGCGGCTACCGCCGGTTCGCCTGGACCGGGGCCGACACCGACTGCCGCGCCTGGTTCCGGCAGCAGGCCGAGTCCCGCGGGCTCACCTGCGAGCTCGACCGCAACGGCAACCAGTGGGCCTGGCTCGGCGACCCCGCCGAAGGGGACGCCGTCGTCACCGGCTCGCACCTGGACTCCGTGCCCGACGGCGGCGCCTTCGACGGCCCCCTCGGTATCGTCTCCTCCTTCGCCGCACTCGACGAACTCCGCGCCCGGGGCGTCCGGTTCACCAAGCCCCTCGCCATCGTCAACTTCGGCGACGAGGAGGGCGCCCGGTTCGGCCTCGCCTGCGTCGGCTCCCGGCTCGCCGCCGGACAGCTCACCGTCGAACAGGCGCACCGGCTCACCGACGCCGACGGCATCACCCTGCCGCAGGCCATGGAGCGCGCCGGATACGACCCCACCGCCATCGGCCCCGATCCCGAACGGCTCGGCCGGATCGGCGCGTTCGTCGAACTCCACGTCGAGCAGGGCCGCGCCCTCGACCTCAGCGGTGACCAGGTCGGCATCGCCAGCGCCATCTGGCCGCACGGCCGCTGGCGCTTCGACTTCCGCGGCGAGGCCAACCACGCCGGCACCACCCGGCTCGTGGACCGCCACGACCCGATGCTGCCGTACGCCGAGACCGTCCTCGCCGCCCGCCGCGAAGCCCGGCTCGCGGGCGCCGTCGCCACCTTCGGCAAGATCGCCGTCGAGCCGAACGGCGTCAACGCCATCCCCTCCCTCGTGCGCGGCTGGCTCGACTCCCGCGCCGCCGACCAGGCGACCCTCGACACGGTCGTGGGCGGCGTCGAGAAGGCGGCCCGCGAGTACGCCGAGGCGCAGGGCGTCGAACTCGACGTGATCCGCGAGTCGTTCACCCCCGTCGTCGAGTTCGAGCACGCGCTGCGCGACGAACTCGCCCGCATCCTGGGCAAGGAACGCGACGCCGCCCTGAACGTCCCCGTGCTCGGGACCGGGGCCGGACACGACGCCGGAATCCTCTCCGGCACCGTCCCGACCGCCATGCTGTTCGTACGCAACCCCACGGGCGTCTCGCACTCCCCGGCCGAGTACGCCGCCGAGGACGACTGCGTGGCCGGGGTGACCGCACTCGCCGACGTACTCGAAGGGCTGGCCTGCAGGTGACACAGACGTACTGGCTGGAACACGCCTGGCTCGGCACCCACGTCGAGCCGGGCGTCACCGTGACCGTGTCGGCCGACGGCTCCGGCTCCGGGACGGACGGCCGGATCACCGACGTTCGCACCGGCGTCGCCACCCCGCCGCCGGGCGCCGAGATCCTGCGCGGACTCACCCTCCCCGGTCTCGCCAACGCCCACTCCCACGCCTTCCACCGCGCCCTGCGCGGCACCGTCCAGGTCGGCTCCGGCACCTTCTGGACCTGGCGCGAGATCATGTACTCCTTCGCGGACCGGCTGACCCCGGAGACCTACCACGCGCTGGCCCGCGCGGTGTACGCGGAGATGGCGCTCGCCGGAGTCACCGCCGTGGGCGAGTTCCACTACGTGCACCACGCCCACGACGGCACCCCCTACGCCGACCCCAACGCCATGGGCGAGGCCCTCATCGCCGCCGCGGCCGACGCGGGCATCCGCATCACCCTGCTCGATGCGGCCTACCTCTCCTCCGGCTTCGGGCAGCCGCCCAACCCGCACCAGCGGCGCTTCTCCGACGGCACCGCGGAGGCCTGGGCGGAACGCTCTTCACTTCTCAAGGACCGGGATCACGCACGGATCGGCGCGGCGATCCACTCCGTACGGGCCGTGCCCGCCGGACAGCTCGCCACCGTGGCACGCTGGGCCGAGGAGCGGCGCGCCCCGCTCCATGTCCACCTGTCCGAGCAGACGGCCGAGAACGAGGCCTGCCTCGCCGCCCACGGCCGCACCCCCACCCGGCTGCTCGCCGACCACGGCGTCCTCGGACCGCGCACCACCGGCGTCCACAACACGCACCTCACCGACGAGGACATCGCCCTGCTCGGCGGCTCCGGCACCGGCACCTGCATGTGCCCGACCACCGAACGCGACCTCGCCGACGGCATCGGCCCCGCCGTCGCCCTCCAGGCCGCGGGCTCACCCCTCTCCCTCGGCTCCGACAGCCACGCCGTCATCGACCTCCTCGAAGAGGCCCGCGCGATGGAGCTGAACGAACGGCTGCGCACCCGCACCCGCGGCCACTGGACGGCCGCCGCCCTGCTGCGCGCCGCCTCCGCCGACGGCCACGCGGCCCTCGGCTGGGACGACGCGGGCAGCATCGAGACGGGCGCGCTCGCCGACTTCACGACGATCGCCCTCGACTCGGTCAGGACAGCGGGACCGGTGCCACGCCTCGGCGCGGAGACAGCCGTATTCGCGGCCACGGCCGCCGACGTCCGGCACACGGTCGTGGCGGGCCGGCACGTCGTACGCGACGGCGCGCACACGCTCGTCCCCGATGTGCCGACAGCGCTCGCGGACGCCGTCCAGGCGCTGCGCTCCTGACTCCCGGGCGGGCGGGGGACCCCCCCCCCCCCCCCCCCCCCCCCCCCCCCCCCCCCCCCCCCCCCCCCCCCCCCCCCCCCCCCCCCGGGCCCCCCCGGGCCCCCCCCCCCCCCCCCCCCCAAAACCCCCCAGGGCGCCACACAA
>NZ_JBIRQM010000022.1:63022-125134 GCF_044333225.1 Streptomyces sp. NPDC021080
GGCGGCCGGGGGGGGGGGGGGGGGGGGCGGGCGGGGGGGGGGGGGGGGGGGGGGGGGGGGGCGGGGCCGGGGGGGGGGGGGGGGGCCCCCCCCCCCCCCCCGCCGCCTCCCACCGCCCGCCCGGCACCCCCCACCAGCAGTCCCGCCACCCCTGAGGACGCCATGAGCAGCACGACCGTCATCACCAACATCGCCAGTCTGGTCACCAACGATCCCTCCCTCGGATGGGGGTCCCCCCGGTCGAGCAAGTTCGAGACTGGGGGAGGTTCCCCCCTCGGTCTGATCCAGGACGCGGCCGTCGTCATCGAAGGCGACCGCGTCGCGTGGACCGGTGAATCAAGCAAAGCACCCGCCACCGACAACCGCGTCGACGCCGGTGGCCGGGCGGTGATCCCGGGCTTCGTCGACTCCCACTCGCACCTGGTCTTCGCCGGCGACCGCACCCAGGAGTTCAACGCCCGCATGTCCG
This sequence comes from Streptomyces sp. NPDC021080, assembly GCF_044333225.1. Taxonomy (NCBI): domain Bacteria; kingdom Bacillati; phylum Actinomycetota; class Actinomycetes; order Kitasatosporales; family Streptomycetaceae; genus Streptomyces; species Streptomyces sp. NPDC021080. Next base: position 63,492 of record NZ_JBIRQM010000022.1, read on the forward strand.
GCCGCGCGTACAGCGCGGGCGGCATCCGCACCACGGTCGCCGCGACCCGCGCCGCCTCCGACGAGGAGCTGGAGCGCAACCTCACGCGCTATCTGCGCGAGGCCCTCCGCCAGGGCACCACGACCTTCGAGACCAAGTCGGGCTACGGCCTGACCGTCGAGGACGAGGCCCGCGCGCTGCGCATCGCCGCCTCGCACACCGACGAGGTCACCTACCTCGGCGCGCACATCGTCTCCCCGGACTACGCCGACGACCCGGCCGGCTATGTCGCCCTGGTGACCGGCGAGATGCTCGACGCCTGTGCCCCGTACGCCCGTTGGGTGGACGTCTTCTGCGAGAAGGGCGCCTTCGACGGCGACCAGGCGCGGGCGATCCTCACGGCCGGCAAGGCCAAGGGCCTGCACCCGCGCGTGCACGCCAACCAGCTCTCGTACGGCCCCGGTGTCCAGCTCGCCGTCGAGCTGGACGCGGCGAGCGCCGACCACTGCACCCACCTGACGGACGCGGACGTCGACGCCCTCGCGAGCGGCGACACCGTGGCGACGCTGCTTCCCGGCGCCGAGTTCTCCACCCGCGCCGAGTGGCCGAACGCCCGCAGGCTGATCGACGCCGGCGTCACGGTCGCGCTGTCCACCGACTGCAACCCCGGTTCGTCCTTCACCTCGTCCGTGCCCTTCTGCATCGCGCTCGCCGTGCGGGACATGCGGATGACCCCGGACGAGGCCGTGTGGTCGGCGACCGCGGGAGGCGCGCGGGCACTGCGCCGCGACGACGTCGGCCGTCTCGCGCCGGGCGCCTACGCGGACCTGACGCTGCTGGACGCCCCCAGCCACGTGCACCTCGCCTACCGCCCGGGCGTCCCGCTGGTCACCGGCGTCTGGCGGCGCGGCGTCCGCGAGATCTGAGCGTCCCGCGGGCCGCAGGGACCCGTCCCCTCAAGGGACCCGTCAGGCGTTGCCCGCGCGCCAGCGCTGGCCCGTGCCCCCGGTCAGCGGCACCAGGGACAGCCCGCCGCCCCCGTCCGGCGTCACCGCCGTCTCGATGGCCACGGCCGGGCGGATCACGCCGTCGCCGTCGACGGTGAACCGGAGGTTGTCACCGTGGCCGCCGTCGAGCGAGGAGCACTCCCAGATGCCCACGCCCCGGTCGACGGAGCCGCGGCTGTCCAGGCAGAAGTCGTCGTCGGCGGCCGACCGGAGGGAACCGGTGCCGGTGTCGACGCGCCAGCGCTGGGTGGAGGAGGAGGTGCAGGGCGCCGTGATGACATCGGTGCCCTTCTCGAAGTCGCCGTCGCGGATGTCCAGGCACAGCCCCGAGGCGACGTTCACCACCTGGGTGGAGGCGCCGCCCGGCGGGCGGAAGACGACGGTCGGGGTCGGCTTCGGGCTCGGCGACCTCGGCGGCGCCGAGCTGCGGGACGGGGAGGGCGACGCGGAGGTCGCCGACGGCGAGGGCGAGGACGAGCGGGAGGGCTTCGGGGCCGACGGGGTGACGGGGACCGTGGCCGTGACGGTCACCGCGGGCCGGCCCGACGGCGCGGAGACCGAACCCGCCGCGCCCGTGGCCGGCGTCTCGCCCGAGGACAGCAGCAGGAACAGGACCGGCGCCAGGGCCACGCCGAGTGCCGCCGCCGAGGTCAGGACGACCCGGCGGGACGGCGGCCGGGACAGCAGCGACGACCGGGGGCCGGCAGCGGGTACGGGGGGCGGTACGGACCCCGCCTCCGGCACGTCGTTCGTGACGTACGCCGTACCCGCCCACGGCAGCAGGCCCTCGGCCAGGGCGGAGCGCGGATGGTCGCGCAGGGCGGACAGTTCCTCGTACGCGGCCGAGCAGTGCGCGCAGCGCGCCATGTGGGTGTTGAGGTCGGTGCTGGAGCGGGGGTTGTCGGGCCGCACCGACTCCTCGATCAGCCGGCGGAAGTCTCCGCAGCGCGGATCGTCCGAGGCGGCCAGCCGGTACTTCAGACAGGCCTGGGCCAGCGACTGGAGCGCCTGGTCGGTGCCGTACGTGACGTCCTCGGGGGTGAGGCCGAGCAGGACCGCCGTCCGCTCCGCCGGCTCGCGCTCCACGACCGCGTACCAGATGAGGCCCTGGGCGCGGGACGGGAGCGACTGGAAGGCGGGGAGCAGGGAGGGGACGGGGCCGGAGGGGCCGGCCGTGCTGAGGACGAGGAGCAGTCCGGGGTCGAGGCCCGCGGCCCGCTGGTCCCGGGCCCACGATGCGGCCACCCGCGCGGTCAGCAGCAGGAGCTGGTGCCGCCAGGGGACGTTCGGGTCGATGCCGCGGGCCGTCTCGCGGGCCGCGAGGGTGAAGGTCCCCGCCGCGAGCTGCCCGGCTCCGGACTCTCCGGTGGTGCACAGCCGGGAGTAGGCGAGGACCGAGGCGCGGTGGCGTCCGCGGAGTTCCTGGAGGGCCGCGTACGCCGTCGAGGTTCCGCCGCGCAGCAGCTCGGTCAGCCGTGCGTCGGACGTCCCCGCGGCCGGTCCGTCGCCTTCGGCCGCGGTGTCCTTGTCGGCCGGGTCCCCCTGCGCCATGTTCGTCCGCCTCCCCGCACCTGGTGCGTGCTCGTCCCGAACTGACGTACCGGCCAGTTTGGGATGCCCATAGTGGCGGGATCGGCCTTCCGGGAAAAGAGTTGTTGAACAACGATTCCATGGGAGCGCTCTCAACCTCCCCGTGCGGAGAGCGAGTTGACCGTGAAAGCGCGGGTTGACCGGGAAAGACGGAGCGGCCCGGCGCTCTTCGCGCCGGACCGCCCGGATGCGCGGCCCCGCGGGCCGCGAAGTCCTGTCACTCCTCGACGGTCAGGCCCTTCCGCAGCCGCACGAGGGTGCGCGACAGCAGCCGGGAGACGTGCATCTGGGAGATGCCGAGTTCGTCACCGATCTCGGCCTGGGTCATGTTCGCCACGAACCGCAGCGAGAGGATCTTCCGGTCGCGCTGCGGGAGTTCGGCGATCAGCGGTTTCAGGGACTCCATGTACTCGATGCCCTCGAGTCCGCCGTCCTCGTAGCCGATGCGGTCCGCGAGCGCGCCCTCGGAGTCGTCGTCCTCGGGCTGGGCGTCCAGCGAACTGGCCGTGTAGGCGTTGGACGCGGCCATGCCCTCGACGACCTCGTCGCGGCTGATGCCGAGCCGCTGCGCCAGCTCGTCCACGGTCGGGGCGCGGTCGAGGCGCTGGGCCAGTTCGTCGCCGGCCTTGGCCAGGTCGAGCCGGAGTTCCTGGAGCCTGCGCGGTACCCGCACCGACCAGGAGGTGTCGCGGAAGAAGCGCTTGATCTCGCCGATGATCGTCGGCATCGCGAAGGTGGGGAACTCGACCCCGCGGCTCAGCTCGAACCTGTCGATCGCCTTGATCAGGCCGATGGTGCCGACCTGGATGATGTCGTCCATCGGCTCGCTGCGGGAGCGGAAGCGGGAGGCGGCGAACTTCACCAGCGCGAGGTTGAGTTCGACGAGCGTGTTGCGGACGTAGGCGTAGTCGTGCGTGCCCTCTTCGAGGCACTGCAGCCGCGCGAAGAGCGTCTTGGACAGAGCCCGTGCGTCCACCGGCCCCACCTTGTCGTACGGGGGGATCTCCGGGAGTCCGGCGAGTGCGTCGACTCCGTCGGTTCCGGTTCCGTCGACGTGCTCCGGGGATTCCGGAGAGGGAGCCGACGTCGCCGTCAGGGTCTGCGATGCGTCGAGCCGGGGTGACATGTGCCCTCCATCGTTCTCGCTCGGCATATGGCCGCCGATGCCAATACGTGTGCACTGCGGTGTGCGGCGCCTCCAAAGCCGGCCGGGTCGGATAGGTGTCTCTTCTAGCCCTACCCGGTTTCTCGAACTCGCCGCAAGTGTCTTATCCGGCGAAATGTCCATTTTCATGGGGTTGTTCGGGTGTCGGGTGACGTAGAGAAGGCGTAGTGTTCGAGTGCGTACGTCAGTAGTCGCGACACCCGGAAGAGAGACGGCATGGACCGCGGGACGGTCGGCAGCGCACAGTCTGGCCGGCTTCTTGTCGAGGTGCGGGAAGAAGGCACGAGCGCTGTCGTGACCCCCGCGGGTGAGCTCGATCACCACACGGCCGATTTGTTGCGTGAGCCACTCGAAGGGTGCCTCGAAAAGGGGTACGCGCGGCTGGTCATCGACTGCTCCCGGCTGGAGTTCTGCGACTCCACCGGGCTCAACGTGCTGCTCGGAGCCCGGCTGAAGGCCGAGGCCGCGGGCGGCGGGGTGCATCTGGCCGCGATGCAGCCGGTGGTGGCACGGGTCTTCGAGATCACCGGGGCGGAGGCCGTCTTCACCGTCCACGACACGCTCGAAGCGGCCCTGTCCGCCTGATCCGGGGCCGTCCGTCATGCCGCCGCCCACGTCCCGGGTGCCCCTGGGGGACCGGCACGCCACCGGCGTCACGGGTTCCGTGCCGAATAAGTGGGTGTTCGGACCGTTCCGTCGGGCAGGAGACATCCTGGACGCGCCGGTGGCCCAGGGGCGGGCGGCGGGCGCGGCGGAAGTTGTTGATCCACAAGCGGTGAAAGCCGTTGCTCCATCCGTACTGAGTACTGCGTACTGAGTCTTGAATCGTGAACCGGTGAATCGGTGAGGTGAAGCGCTGATGAGCACCACCCGGCCTTGCTCGCCGGGCGACCGCGGCCCGGAGTCGGGCGACGGCGGCGCTTCCGCGGTGTCCGCGCGGAGCGTGGCGTCCGTGGACGGCACGACGTCCGCCGACGGCGCCTCCCCGGCCGGCGCGGCCCCCGCGACCGTCGGCCGCCAGATCCGGGCGCTGAGCCTCGGCGGCGAGAGCGGCGTCGTGCCGCTCGCCCGCGACTTCGCCCGGCAGGCGCTGTACGCGTGGGGCTGGCTGCCCGCGGCGAGCGCCGACCGGCGGGCGGCCGCCGAGGACGTCCTGCTGGTCGTCTCCGAGCTGGTCACCAACGCCTGTCTGCACGCCGAGGGCCCGGACGAGCTCCGGATCTCCTGTGACAACAAGGTGCTGCGCATCGAGGTCTCCGACCGGGGGGCGGGCCAGCCCGCCCCGCGCACCCCGCACCGCGCCGGCCGTCCAGGCGGCCACGGCATGTTCATCGTGCAGCGGCTCTGCCTGGACTGGGGCGTCGTCCGCACGCCCGGAGTCGCGGGCAAGACGGTATGGGCGGAACTGGGCGCTCCCGCGTAGCTTCCCGGCCCGGCCGGTCGGCCTCGCCTGCGGGGCGTCCGTCCCGTCGGTCTCGCGGGCCCGTCCGTCCCGTCGGCCCGGTGGGCCCGCCTCCCGGTTCGCCGGGGAGGGCCGTCCTTCCGGTCGTCCTCCCGGCTGTCCGCCCGTCGGCCGTCGCCGGTCGCCCGCGGTTCGAAACCTCCTTCGTACGGCACCCGGTGCGCGCCGGATCCTCACGGATCCGGCGCGCACTTTGTCTTCCCTCCACAAGTCCCCGGGCGTACCTTGACGGCCGATCTGATGTTCCGTCAGAAAATTGGCGTGAATGCCGTCAGGAGTGAGGGGCAGGCCCGTGTCGTACCGGACGTACCAGAAACGAACCGCCGCGCTCGCGTTCGCCGCGGCCCTGGCCGGCTCGGCGGTGCTGACGGCCGCCCCCGCAGCCCGGGCGAACGTGGTGGACGTCAACTACCAGTGCAAGACGCCGATCGGCGACAAGAGCGCCGTCTCGCCCATCGACATCAAGGGCGTCAAGAGCGGCAGCTCCTACAAGCTCACCATGTCCTGGCAGAAGGGTGTCTCCTCCAGCCCGGTCGAACTCGGCAAGGGCGCGATGTCGCCGAGCGCCGTCATCAAGGTGGGCGGCGCGGACAGCGGCACGGTGGCGGTCAGCGGTCCGGCCAACGCGGCCGCCATCCCCGCCAACACCCCCATCAAGATCAATGACTTGAGCGGGACCTACACGCCGAAGAAGTCCGGCAAGGTCACCTTCACCGCGGGCGTCCTCACCATCAAGGCCCTCGGCACCACGACCACCTGCACGCCCGCGAACAGTCCGGGCCCCTCGCTGACCCTCGACGTCACGGCGGCCGGCGGTTCCGGCTCGTCGACGTCGGGTTCGTCGGCCTCGGGCTCCTCCGGCTCCGGCACGAGCGGCACCGACTCCGGCGGCTCCCTCCCGCAGACCGGCCCCGAGGACTCCGTGATCGCCCTCGGCACCCTCGGCGGCACGGTCCTGCTCGCGGGCGCGGCGGGCGTGCTGTGGCTCACGCGCAGGCATCAGGCGGTACGCCGCTGACCGTCCCGCACCACGACCTGGAGCCGCCGCATGCCGTACGCACTCCCCGCTGCCCGCGTGCTGGGCCTGACCCTGGTGCTGCTGAGCGCGGCACCGACGGCCCTGGCCGCCGGGGGCTGGTCCGTCGTGCCGGCCGCGGGCGGCACGGCCGACGGACGGCCCCTCGTCTACGCGGAGGGCGCGCCGGGCACGGTCCTGCAGGACGCCGTGTCCGTGCTCAACCCGGGTGCCCGGCCCCTCACCGTCCGGCTGCGCGGCACCGCGGGCAACGCCGCCGGAGGTGTCCGCACCGCGCGCGGACGGCCGGCGGACGCGGGCGCGTGGATCGCCTTCGCCGGACACGCGGACGGCCGCCGGACCGCGGTGCGGGAGCTGTCCGTACGGGTCCCGGCGCACACCCGCGCCGATGTGCCGTTCACCATCGGTGTCCCGGCCGGGGCGGCGCCCGGTGACCATCCCGGCGCGATCGTCGCGAGCGGCGGCGGCCGCACCTCGGCGGTCCGGGTCCGGCTCCGGGTGCCGGGACCGGCGCTGCCGGCGCTGACCGTCGAGCACGTCAGGGTGGGCGGCGGCCGGATCTCGTACGAGCTGGTCAACCGCGGCACCACGGTCCTCGCTCCACGGCTCGCCGTGCACGTCGACGGGGTCTTCGGCACCCTCCTCGACCGGGGCCCGCGCGCCCTGCCCGTCGAGCTGCCGCCGGGCCGCCGCGTCACGCTCCACGAGGCGTGGACCGACCCGCCGGCGCTCGACGCGGCGGACGTGCGGCTGACGGTGACGGCGGCGGGCGGGGTGCGCGGGGCGGCGGACGCCGAGGTCCGGTTCGTGCCGTGGGGGACGGTGGCCGGGGCGGGGGGCGCTCTGGTGCTGCTGGGCGCCGTGCCCGCCGTACGACACCGGAGGCGGGCCGGGGTGAGGGGGCCGGGGCGTCGCGGGCGCCGGGCGCGGGACGGCGGGGCCGGCGAACAGCGCGGCACGGAGGTCGAGTCGACGGGAGCGGTGTCGTGAGCGTCCTGGGGTGCAAGATACGGGCGGCGGTGCTGGGGGCGGTGCTGGTGCTCGTCCTGGTCCCGTCGGCGGCGGCCTCGGCGCTGTCGGTTTCCGCGGCCGGGAAGCCGAGCGTCACCCTGTCCAAGTCCGAGGCGGGAAGCGGTGGTTCGGTCACCGTGACCGGCAGCGGATGGCGGCCCGGGACGCTGCTGATGATGCTGATCTGCGGGCAGTCCGTGCCCTCGCGCGGGGTGATCGGCGGCACCAACTCCTGCGCCAACGCCGACGGACGGGCCGTCACCACCGACGCCCAGGGCGGTTTCAGCAAGAAGCTGCCGGTGGCCGAGCCGCCCGAGCCGTGCCCCTGCGTGGTGCACGTCGCCACCGTCACCGGGGAGAAGGCCGAGGCCGACGCCCTTTTCATGGTGGCGGGCCACGCGGTCGAGCCGTTGCCGAAGGAGGAGGGCGGCGGCCGGATCTCGGTGCTGACCGACACCCGGCTCGACGGGTCGAGCGGTCTGCTGACCTGGTTCGGCTCGCCGCCCTCGCGCACCCTCGTGCTCACGGTCGGCAACGTCGGCACCGCCCCCGTGAAGAACCCGGTCTTCCAGGTCGGCACCGCTCACGGGGTGTTCGCCCCGCAGTGGGAGGAACAGCAGTGGCGCGGCACCATCGCGCCGGGCCGCAAGGCGCAGATCAGAATCCCGGTCGAGCTGTCGGCCGGGGCGCACGGCGACTACACGGTCTCGCTGAAGTACGGCGGGAAGGTGCTCGCCGAACAGCCGTGGGGCGTCGGCCGTCCCTGGGGCGTCACCGTCTTCTGGATCCTGCTCTGCGTGGTCGTCCCGGCCGCGGTGTTCCGGGCCGGCATGGCCGTGGTGGACCGGGTGCGTCCCCGTCGGCCGGGCGGGCGGGCGGGACGGCACCGGGGTCTGCGGCCGGGCGAGCTCACCCTGCGCCTGCCCTGGGCGAACCCCGCCCCCCGGACACCGGCGGACGACTCCGCCTCCCCGGGCCCGGCCCTGCCCTGGTTCACCCCGGACGACGATCCGGGGACCGGGGCGAACCGTCAGCTCTCCGCACCGCACGAGAACGGTCCGACGACGCAGACGAGAAAGGGGCATACGTGAGCACGCTACGGAGAGTGGTGCCGGTCAGAGGCCGCAGAGCGGGCGCGGCCGGAGTCGCGCTGATGCTCGGCGGTGCGGGCATCCTGCTGGGGGTGGCCGCCGTTCCGGCGCAGGCCGCCGAGGTGTCGTACAGGACGGAATGCATCCCGCCCGCGATCTCGGGTCTGCCCGCGGTGGAGGGCACCACGAAGGTGGAGATCACCGCGCCCGCCGAGGCGAAGGTGGGCGACGAGGTCACCGTCACCTGGAAGTTCACCCAGGCCGCCTCGAAGAACCCCGACGTCCTCGACCTCGACGCGAACACCGTCAAGCCCACCGGGACGCTGAAGGCGGGCGGAGCGCAGACCGCCGACATCGCGATGGAGGGGTCGCGCACGAACCCGGCGATCCCCAAGAACAGCGACATGAAGCTGTCCGACATGACGGGCAGGCTGAAGCTGACGACGGCGGGCGACGTCACGCTCACCCCGGACGGGTACGACATCAATGTCAGCAAGCCGATCTCCACCGACACCAAGTGCACGCCCAAGGAGGCGGTGAACCCCTCGGCGACCATCAAGGTGACGAGCGGCGGCGGGACGGGCGGCACTCCGACCCCCACGCCGCCGTCGACCCCCACCCCCACCCCGACCCCGAGCGGGTCGGCCACCCCGTCGCCGAGCGGCAGCGGGACCGGCGGAGGAAGCGACACCGGCGGTTCCGGCAGCGGGCAGACCGACTTCACCGGCAAGGAGGTCTCCGTCCCCTACGCGTGCAAGACGCCCATCGGAGACAAGAACGCCACCTCGGCCGTCCAGATCGACGCCAGGAAGAACGGCGGGAGTTTCGACCTCACCGTGCAGTTCAAGGCGTCGGTGATGGACAGCCCGGCGGACATCCCCGCGGATTCCGTGAAGCCGTCGATGGAGGTGGTCCTGGGCGGCGCGGACAAGGGCACGGTGCATGTGGAGGGTCCGACGAACTCCGCGCCCATCAAGTCCGGCGACCCGATCGAGATCCCCGATCTGACGGGCACCTACAAACCGGGCGCGACCGGATCGTCGACGCTGTCCCCGGGGGTGCTGACCGTGATGGCCCTGGGTACGACGACGACCTGCACCCCGACCACGTCCGAAGTCTCGCTGACCCTGGACACCTCGGAGCAGGCGAGCGGCGCCTCGGGCGGCGGGTCCACCTCGTCCGGTTCCGGGTCCGCCGGTACGTCGTCCAGCGGCGGCCTGGCGGAGACGGGCTCCGACAGCCACAGCGCCCTCGAGGCGCTCGCGCTGGTGGCGGGCACGGTGATCCTGCTGGGCGGCGCGGTCTTCACGTTCATGCCGGGACGCCGGAGCCGGTGACCGGGATGCCAGAGCCGGTGACCGGCGCGCGCCGATCCCCGGCCGTGGCTCTGGATCCGGTCCCCGGCCCGGTTCATGGCCCGGGGAGCGAGCCGGCCGCGGAAACGGCGAGGGGCCGCCGCACCGAACGGTGCGGCGGCCCCTCGCCGTGCTGTGGAACCGACGTCAGTGGACGTCGCCCATGAGCGCCTTGACCTTCTTGCGGTACATCCACACCGCGACACCGGCGATCACGGCGAGCGTGGCCTCCAGGGCGACGATGCCCGTCTTGTTGAGGTCGACGTTGGCGATGGAGAGCAGACCGGTCGTGGCGTCACCGGCGGTGACGGCCAGGAACCAGACACCCATCATCTGGGAGGCGTACTTCGCCGGAGCCATCTTCGTGGTGACGGAGAGGCCGACCGGGGAGAGCAGCAGCTCACCGACGGTCTGCACGAAGTAGATCGCCACCAGCCACATCGCGGCCGCCTTGTGACCGCCCTCGGCGATCGTCAGCGGGGCCAGGAAGAGGAAGAACGACGCGCCGATCAGGATCAGACCCGAGGCGAACTTCGTCGCCGTGCTCGGCTCCTTGCCGCGCTTGTTCAGCCACAGCCAGGCCCAGGCGAAGACCGGGGCCAGCGCCATGATCATGACCGGGTTGACCGACTGGTACCAGGAGACCGGGAACTCCCAGCCGAAGATGGTGTTCTTGGCCGACTCGTCGGCGAAGATCGACATCGTCGAGCCGCCCTGGTCGTAGATCATCCAGAAGACGGCCGCGGCGACGAAGAACCAGATGTACGCGGACATCTTCGACTGGTCGGCGCGGTCCAGGGACTTGTCGCGCTTGATGCGCCCGATGACCATGACCGGGATGACCAGACCGGCGATGATGATCGGGACCAGCAGCCAGTTCAGCGTGTAGTGGCCCGAGAAGCCGACGATCGCGTAGAACACGACGGCGACAGCGGCCCACAGGGCGGACTTGCGCAGCGTCGCGGACTTCTCCTCGGCCGTCAGAGGCGTGGGGACCTCGTGCGAGCGGGCGCTGAGGTGACGGCCGCCGAGCAGGTACTGGATGAGACCCAGCGCCATGCCGAGCGCGGCGAGGGCGAAGCCCAGGTGCCAGTTGACGCTCTCGCCGACGGTGCCGATGATCAGCGGAGCGGCGAAGGCACCGAGGTTGATGCCGACGTAGAACAGCGTGAAGCCACCGTCACGGCGCGGGTCGTCCGGGCCGTCGTAGAGGTGGCCCACCATCGTGGAGATGTTGGCCTTCAGCAGACCGGAACCGATCGCGACGAGGCCGAGGCCGCCGTAGAAGGTGCCGGAGGAGGGCAGAGCCAGCGTGAGGTGGCCCAGCATGATGATCAGACCCGCGACGGCGACCGTCTTGCGGGGGCCGAGGACGCGGTCGGCGAACCAGCCGCCGGGCAGGGCGAGCAGGTACACCAGGGAGAGGTACACCGAGTAGATCGCGGTCGCGGTGGCCGCGCTCAGGTGCAGACCGCCCGGTGCCACGAGGTACAGCGGGAGCAGTGCCTTCATCCCGTAGTAGGAGAAACGCTCCCACATCTCGGTCATGAAGAGAGTGGCCAGTCCGCGGGGGTGGCCGAAGAAGGTCTTCTCGGAGGAACCGGAGATTCCCGGAGCCGACGAGTCCTTCGTCAGGCTGGACGCCATGTCGATCCTTGCTGGTCGGGACGCGCTGTTGGGGGTACCCCGCTCACGTGGAACCGAGAGGTCGGGGAAATACGCGCCCATGGGGGGCGGCCGGCACCGGCGGGGTTCGGCGTCCGTCTCCCCACGCCCTCGGGGAGTCCGCTCCGGATGACGGAGCGGTGGACGGCGACCACCGGGATCCACGCCCGGCACGCGTCAGCGCGTCCGGGCCCGGCCACAGGTCTTTCCTTCGAAGGCTGGCTGACACCAGCCCGCACACAGAAGAGACCTTCAGCATCAAGTTCCAGCCAAAGGTCCCGAAGCGGTGCATCAGGCGTTAGGTCACCATACGACATCGCAATGCCCCATATGGAAGGACTTGAGACATGGATCACAGGTGATCGTGGAACCGCAGACGATCATTCGAAGGTGTTGTTCATGATCTCATCCCGAACCCGCAGGTAAGAAACACCCGGACGGAGGGTGTGAATCACGGAGGCGGATCACTGCCCGGACGTACTCCACGGCGGTCTACCATCACCCCATGACCCGTGTACTGCTCGCCGAGGACGACGCGTCCATCTCGGAGCCGCTGGCCCGTGCCCTGCGCCGGGAGGGTTACGAGGTCGAAGTCCGCGAGGACGGCCCCACCGCGCTCGACGCCGGAATGCAGGGCGGTGTCGACCTGGTCGTCCTGGACCTCGGACTGCCCGGCATGGACGGCCTGGAAGTCGCCCGCAGGCTCCGCGCCGAGGGCCACACCGTCCCCATCCTCATCCTCACCGCGCGCGCCGACGAGGTGGACACCGTCGTCGGCCTCGACGCGGGCGCCGACGACTACGTCACCAAGCCGTTCCGGCTCGCGGAACTCCTCGCCCGGGTACGGGCGCTGCTCCGGCGCGGCGCCGCCGAGCCCCAGCAGCCGCCCGCCACCCACGGCGTGCGCATCGACGTCGAGTCGCACCGCGCCTGGATGGGCGACGAGGAACTCCAGCTCACGGCGAAGGAGTTCGACCTCCTGCGGGTCCTGGTCCGGGACGCGGGCCGCGTCGTCACCCGCGACCAGCTCATGCGCGAGGTCTGGGACACCACCTGGTGGTCCTCCACCAAGACCCTCGACATGCACATCTCCTGGCTGCGCAAGAAGCTCGGCGACGACGCGGCGAACCCCCGCTACATCGCGACGGTACGAGGCGTCGGCTTCCGCTTCGAGAAGAGCTGAGGCGTCGGCTTCCGCTTCGAGGAGTGCCGAGCTCCGCAGGGACACCTGAGGCCCGTCCGGTCCGGGGCGGGGGGAAGCCCCCGCGCCCCGGACCGGCGCCCCGCTCGGGCCGGAGCGGCGAACGTGCACACTGGTCCCGGTACAGCCATCTGCCCGGAGGACCCCGTGCGTCGCCGTCTGATCCAGTCCACCCTCGCCGTCGTCCTCGTGGTGATCGCCGTCTTCGGGGTCTCCCTCGTCATCGTCGAGACCCGCACGATCAGCAACAGCGCCCAGGAGCGCGTGGACTCCGAGGCGCTGCGCCTGGCCAGCATCGTGGACAGCCGCATCCTCGGCGACGAGAACATCACCGCCGAGACGTTCAGGAACCAGGTCACCGACCGGCGCTACGCCGTGATCAGGATTCCGGGCCGCGACCCCATCGAGGTCGGCAACCAGCCCACCGGTGACGTCATCCAGTACAGCGCCAAGGGCGAGTCGGGGGAGACCGTCACCGTCCAGGAGCCCCGCTCCTCGGTGACCAAGGAGGTCGGCCGCACGCTCCTGGTCATCGGCGCCGTCGCCCTGCTCGCGATCATCGCCGCCGTCCTGCTCGCCGTACGCCAGGCCAACCGGCTCGCCTCCCCGCTCACCGACCTCGCCGAGACGGCGGAACGGCTGGGCTCGGGCGACCCCCGCCCGCGGCACAAGCGCTACGGCGTTCCCGAGCTGGACCGGGTCGCCGACGTGCTGGACAGCAGCGCCGAGCGCATCGGCCGGATGCTCACCGCCGAGCGCCGCCTCGCCGCCGACGCCTCCCACCAGCTTCGGACACCGCTGACGGCGCTCTCCATGCGCCTGGAGGAGATCACCCTCACCGACGACCCCGACACGGTGAAGGAGGAGGCGACGATCGCGCTGACGCAGGTGGAGCGCCTCACGGACGTGGTCGAGCGCCTGCTCACCAACGCCCGCGACCCGCGTACCGGCTCCGCCGTCTCCTTCGACCTCGACGAGGTCATCAAGCAGCAGCTGGAGGAATGGCGCCCGGCCTACCGCAGCGCCGGCCGCGCGATCGTCAGCTCCGGCAAGCGCCATCTGCAGGCGGTGGGCACCCCGGGCGCGGTCGCCCAGGTCCTCGCGGCACTGATCGAGAACTCCCTCATGCACGGCGGCGGCACCGTCGCGCTGCGCACCCGCGTGATCGGCAACCAGGCCGTCATCGAGGTCACCGACGAGGGCCCCGGCGTCCCCACCGACCTCGGCGCCCGCATCTTCGAGCGCACCATCAGCGGCCGCAACTCCACCGGCATCGGTCTCGCCGTCGCCCGCGACCTCGCGGAGGCCGACGGAGGACGCCTGGAGATGCTCCAGGCCCAGCCGCCGGTCTTCGGCATGTTCCTGTCCCGGACCCCGCTCAAGCGCCCGCCCCGGCTCCCGGAGGACGGCGAGGAGCGCACGGTCAGGTAGGAAAACGCCTGGTCAGGGGGCGGACGAGCGCAGGGTCCGGCGGTGGGGCGGCCCGTCGGTCGGGCAGCGGGACGGCCGGTCGGGCAGGACGGGCGCGCTCAGTTCACGCGGGCCCGCGGGCGGCGCGTCCCGGGCTCGGGCTCCTCGTCCAGGAACGATTCGGCGCTGGCCACCGCCTCCCGGGCCGGCAGCGCCCGGAACACCCAGGTGCGGTAGGACCAGAAGCGGAAGAGCGTCGCGACGCCGATGCCGAGGAACTTGAAGACGTTGCTCTGCAGCGGGCTGTCCCAGCCGAAGCCGTACGTCGCCGCGTACAGCACACCGTTCTCGATGACCAGGCCCACCACGCTGAACAGCAGGAAGAGCGTCAGCTCCTTGGTGCGCCCGCCCTTGTCGCGGTCCCGGTAGGTGAAGTAGCGGAACCCGACGTAGTTGAAGACGATGGACACGACCGTGGCGATGACACTCGCCCGCACGACCTGCAGGCCCGTGAGGTGGCGTACGAGGTTGAAGACGAGCAGATTGACGAGCAGCCCCGCACCGCCCACCGCGCCGAACTTGGCGACCTCGCGGAAAAGCAGGTCGAAGCGGCGCCGAACCGCGTTGCGAGGCCCGGTTCGAGGCCCCGATGTGGCACTGCCCATGGTGTCGCCAGCCCCCGTCGGTGGGTCGTGTCGTCTGCCGCGCAGGTGAACGCGCGAGTGGAATACGCCAACCAGCCCATGCTAACCAGCGCCCTGCCGCGATGCCTGTGCATGTGCTCACAGGTAAGAAAAGACGCGGTCACCGGCAGGGAAAATCGGGCGTATCACCGCGGAAACCGGCCACCGCGGCGTGGCCGATACTCTTGGAGCGTGACGTTCCCGGTAGTCGGCATGGTCGGCGGGGGGCAGCTCGCTCGTATGACACACGAGGCGGGCATCCCGCTCGGCATCAAGTTCAAGCTCCTCAGTGACACTCCACAGGATTCCGCGGCGCAGGTCGTCGGCGAGGTCGTCGTCGGCGACTATCGCGACCTCGACACGCTGCGTGACTTCGCGCGGGGCTGCGACGTGATCACCTTCGATCACGAGCACGTCCCGACCGAGCACCTGCGGGCCCTGGAGGCGGACGGCATCCCCGTCCGGCCGGGCCCGGACGCGCTCGTGCACGCCCAGGACAAGGGCGTGATGCGCGCGAAGCTCGACGAGATCGGTGTGCCGTGCCCCCGGCACCGCATCGTGACCGACGTGGAGGACGTGGCCGCGTTCGCGGCGGAAGGCCTCGCCGAGGGGGAGGAGGGCGACGGCTTCCCCGTCATCCTCAAGACCGTCCGCGGCGGCTACGACGGCAAGGGCGTCTGGTTCGTCCGCTCCCTGGAGGAGGCCGCCGAGCCGTTCCGCGCCGGCGTCCCCGTCCTGGCCGAGGAGAAGGTCGACTTCGCCCGGGAGCTCGCGGCGAACGTCGTCCGCTCCCCGCACGGCCAGGCCGTCGCCTATCCCGTCGTCGAGTCCCAGCAGGTCGGCGGCGTCTGCGACACCGTGATCGCCCCGGCGCCCGGCATCGCCGAGGAGCTGGCCCTCGAGGCGCAGGAACTGGCGCTGCGCATCGCCAAGGAACTCGGCGTCGTCGGGCACCTGGCCGTCGAGCTCTTCGAGACCCGCGACGGACGCATCCTCGTCAACGAACTGGCCATGCGCCCGCACAACTCGGGCCACTGGACCCAGGACGGCGCCGTCACCTCCCAGTTCGCCAACCACGTCCGCGCGGTCCTGGACCTCCCGCTCGGCGACCCGCGCCCGCGCGCCCGCTGGACGGTCATGGCGAACGTCCTCGGCGGCGACTTCCCCGACATGTACTCCGCGTACCTGCACTGCATGGCCCGCGACCCGCAGCTCAAGATCCACATGTACGGCAAGGACGTGAAGCCCGGCCGTAAGGTCGGCCACGTCAACACCTACGGCGACGACCTGGACGACGTCCTTGAGCGCGCCCGGCACGCAGCCGGCTACCTGAGAGGCACGATCACCGAATGAGCCCCGTTGTAGGCATCGTCATGGGTTCGGACTCCGACTGGCCGGTCATGGAGGCCGCCGCCCAGGCTCTGGACGAGTTCGAGATCCCCTACGAGGTGGATGTCGTCTCCGCGCACCGCATGCCGCGCGAGATGATCGCGTACGGCGAGCAGGCCGCGGAGCGCGGGCTCAAGGCGATCATCGCGGGCGCCGGCGGCGCCGCCCATCTGCCCGGGATGCTGGCGTCCGTCACCCCGCTGCCCGTCATCGGTGTGCCCGTCCCGCTCAAGTACCTCGACGGCATGGACTCGCTGCTCTCCATCGTGCAGATGCCGGCCGGCGTGCCCGTGGCGACCGTCTCCGTCGGCGGCGCCCGCAACGCCGGTCTGCTGGCCGCCCGGATGCTCGCCGCCCACGACGAGGAACTCCTCGGCCGGATGCGGGAGTTCCAGCAGGAGCTGAACGACCAGGCCACCGAGAAGGGCAAGCGCCTGCGCGCCAAGGTCGAGGGTGCCGGCGGCGGCTTCGGCTTCGGGAAGTGACGCGGATGCCGTCGTCCTCCCTGCCGTCGATCGACCGCGCCCGGGCCCTGCTCGACGAGTTCCCGGTCGTCGACGGGCACAACGACCTGCCCTACGCCCTGCGGGAGCAGGTCCGCTACGACCTCGGCGCCCGTGACCTCGCCGCCGACCAGAGCGCCCACCTGCACACGGACCTGGCCCGGTTGCGCGCGGGCGGCGTCGGCGCCCAGTACTGGTCGGTGTACGTCCGCTCGGACCTGCCCGGCGCCCTGACGGCCACGCTGGAACAGATCGACTGCGTACGGCAGTTGATCGACCGCTACCCGGCGGACCTGCGGGCCGCGCTGACCGCCGCCGACATGGAGGCGGCCCGCGCCGAGGGCCGGATCGCCTCCCTCATGGGGGCCGAGGGCGGTCACTCGATCGACAACTCCCTCGCCGCCCTGCGCGCGCTGTACGCGCTCGGCGTCCGCTACATGACCCTCACCCACAACGACAACATCGTCTGGGCCGACTCGGCGACGGACGTCCCCGTGGTGGGCGGCCTGTCCGCGTTCGGCCGCGAGGTCGTACGGGAGATGAACCGCGAGGGCATGCTCGTGGACCTCTCGCACGTGGCCGCGACGACCATGCGCGACGCGCTCGACACCTCCGTCGCGCCGGTGATCTTCTCGCACTCCTCGGCCCGCGCCGTGTGCGACCACCCGCGCAACATCCCGGACGACGTGCTGGAGCGACTGCCCGCCAACGGGGGAGTGGCGATGGTGACGTTCGTGCCGAAGTTCGTCCTCCAGGCGGCGGTCGAGTGGACGGCCGCGGCCGACGAGAACATGCGCGCCAACGGCTTCCACCACCTCGACACCACCGCCGAGGCCATGAAGGTCCACCGGGCCTTCGAGGAGGACAACCCGCGCCCCGTCGCGACGGTGTCGACGGTCGCCGACCACCTCGACCACATGCGCGAGGTCGCCGGCATCGACCACCTCGGCATCGGCGGCGACTACGACGGCACGGCGTTCACCCCGGCCGGCCTGGACGACGTCTCCGGTTATCCGAACCTGATCGCCGAGCTCCTCGACCGCGGCTGGTCGTCCACCGACGTGACCAAGCTGACCTGGCAGAACGCCGTGCGCGTGCTGGGTGCGGCGGAGGACGTGTCCCGCGACCTCCGCTCCCGCCGGGCACCGTCGAACGCGACGCTGGAACAGTTGGACGGCTGACGTCTGACGGCTGACGGCTCACCGAGTCACCGGGCTGTCGAGCCCCGGACTCCGGGGCCGCCGAAGGCGTCCGGGCCCACCGCCCGGGCGCCTTCGGCATGCGCGGCCGGGCGCGGTCAGCAGGCGCAGAGGCAGAACGGGTGCCCGGCCGGGTCGGCGTACACCCGGAACGAACGCGACCTGTCCTCGGTGTCCAGCGGCGTCGCGCCGAGCTCCAGCACGCCCTTCTCCGCCACGTCGAGGTCCTCGACGGCCAGGTCCAGGTGGAACTGCTGCGAGCCGTCCGGCGAGGGCCAGCGCGGCGGTACGTACCCGGGCGCAGCCTGGAAGGCCAGCTTCCGGCCGCCGGGCAGGTCCAGGTCGATCCAGTCGGTCTCCTCCGCGATGGTGCCGCCCAGCACCGCCGCGTAGAACTCGGCCAGCGTGCGCGGGTCGGGACAGTCCAGGACGACGACGTCCAGTGTGGCGAGAGCCATGACTTCCTCCGTGGGATCTGCGGCGACACCGGCGGGGTGTCCGTCCGGGCCGCCGGGTTACCTGTAGGACGCTTCAAGGAGTAACGGTTACTGCATGGTCCCGCATCGGAGGTAACGTCGCAACCATGAATGACCGAGCGCCCGCACCCGGCTCTCTGGCCCTGGTCCAGGCCCTGGTGAACACCCTGGACATCGAGTCGGGCGCCGACTCGCTGGACACGCCCGAGGGGCTGGCCCGGTTCGGCCTGACGGCGGGCGAGGCGGAGGGGGCCCGCGAGCTGCGCGAGTCGCTGCGGGCGGTGTGCCTGGCGCACGCGGGTCACCCGGCGCACCGGGAGGTGACCCCGCTCGGGGAACTCCTCGCCCGCGCGCCCCTGCGCGTGACGCTCGACCAGGACGGAGGCGCCGCGCGCCTGGTCCCCGCGGTCGGAGCGGCTTCCCCGGCCCCGGCACCGGCCTTTCCGGTCCCGGCGGACGTGGCCTCCCCGGCCCCCCTGGCCTTCCGCGTCGCCGCCGCGATCGCCGAGTCGCTGATCGAGGGAACCTGGCCGCGCCTGAAGGCCTGCGAGGCCCCGACCTGTCATTGGGCGTACTACGACCGATCACCCGCGGGCCGTGGCCGCTGGTGCTCGATGTCGGTGTGCGGGGCGCGCGCCAAGATGCGCCGTTACCGCGCCAAGTAGTCCCCGCGCGACGGAAGATCTTGCGGGCGGCGGGACCGGACGCCGGACACGGTCCGGCGGTCTTAGGCCGCGGCACAGCGAAGTGGTGCAGAATGCAACCGGCGCCGCTCCGGCCGACTGAGCCTCGGCCGGAGCGGCGTCACCCGCCACGCTCCCGGCCGGCGCCCGTCGGCAAGAGGGCTCGGGCCCGCCGCAAGGGGGCTCACGCCGCCGGCGAGAGGGCTCAGGCGGTGGGTCGTCCCATCGCCCGGTACGTCCAGCCGGCCCGGCGCCACAGCTCCGGGTCCAGCGCGTTCCGCCCGTCGAGGAGCACCCGGGACGTGGCCGCCTCGCCCAGCACCGCCGGGTCCAGCTCGCGGAACTCGCGCCACTCCGTCAGGTGCAGGACGACATCGGCGCTCCGCACGGCCTCCACGGCCGAGCCGGCGTACCCGAGCGTCGGGAACAGCCGCTTGGCGTTCTCCATGCCCTTCGGGTCGTAGACGGTGACCTGGCCGCCCTGGAGGTGGATCTGCCCGGCGACGTTCAGTGCCGGGGAGTCGCGCACGTCGTCCGAGTCCGGCTTGAACGTCGCGCCGAGCACGGCCACCCGCTTGCCGAGGAACGAGCCGCCGCCGAGCGCGTCGCGGGCCATCTCCACCATCTGCCCGCGGCGCCGCATGTTGATCGAGTCGATCTCGCGCAGGAAGGTCAGCGCCTGGTCGGCGCCCAGCTCGCCCGCGCGTGCCATGAAGGCGCGGATGTCCTTGGGCAGACAGCCGCCGCCGAAGCCGATCCCGGCGCGCAGGAACTTGCTCCCGATCCGCTCGTCGTGCCCTATGGCCTCGGCCAGCTTGGCGACGTCGCCGCCGGCGGCCTCGCAGACCTCGGCCATCGCGTTGATGAAGGAGATCTTGGTGGCGAGGAAGGAGTTCGCGGACGTCTTCACCAGCTCGGCGGTCGGGAAGTCGGTCACGACGAACGGCGTGCCCTCGGCGACCGGCGTCATGTAGACCTCGCGCAGCAGCTTCTCGGAGCGCTCGCCGCGCACGCCCACCACGATCCGGTCGGGGTGCAGCGTGTCGTTCACGGCGAAGCCCTCACGCAGGAACTCCGGGTTCCAGGCCAGCTCGGCGTCCTCGCCCGCGGGCGCCAGCTCGGCGAGCCGGGCGGCGAGCCGCTCCGCCGAGCCGACGGGCACGGTGGACTTGCCGACGACGAGGGCGGGACCGTGCAGATGCGGCGCCAGCGACTCGAAGGCCGCGTCGACGTAACTCATGTCGCAGGCGTACTCGCCGTGCTTCTGGGGCGTGTTCACACACACGAAGTGGACGTCGCCGAAGGCTCCGACCTCGGCCCAGTCCATGGTGAAGCGGAGCCGGCCGGTGGAGCCCTCGATGCCGGCGACGTGCTTGCGCAGCAGTTCCTCGAGACCGGGCTCGAACATCGGGACCTCGCCCCGCTGGAGCATCTCGATCTTCTCCGGAACCACGTCGAGCCCGAGGACCTCGAAGCCGAGCTCGGCCATGGCCGCGGCGTGGGTGGCGCCGAGGTAGCCGGTGCCGATCACGGTGATCTTGAGGGCCATGGGTGCTCCTGGGGTGTGCGGCGCGGAGGTGCGCGCCTGAGCATAGTCGGGGCTTCGGGGAGCGCTTCCACGGGCAGTTTTCCCTCTGTCGCCAAGCTCACGTATCCGTCTCGCGGGCGAGACCTTTAAAATTGTGTTACTTAACGGTAGTTAGCGCCGCCAGCACAGCACCTTT
This sequence comes from Streptomyces sp. NPDC021080, assembly GCF_044333225.1. Classification (NCBI taxonomy): domain Bacteria; kingdom Bacillati; phylum Actinomycetota; class Actinomycetes; order Kitasatosporales; family Streptomycetaceae; genus Streptomyces; species Streptomyces sp. NPDC021080. The sequence continues at coordinate 84,121 of NZ_JBIRQM010000022.1, forward strand.
TGGAGCGTGAGAGACCTTGGCCGGATCGGCTGATTTCGACCTGTACCGCCCGTCCGAGGAGCACGACATGCTCCGGGACGCGATCCGCTCGCTGGCCGAGGCGAAAATCGCGCCGTACGCCGCCGCGGTGGACGAGGAAGCCCGCTTCCCGCAGGAGGCGCTGGACGCCCTGGTCGCGAACGACCTGCACGCCGTGCACGTCCCCGAGGAGTACGGCGGCGCCGGCGCCGACGCCCTCGCGACGGTCATCGTCATCGAGGAGGTGGCCCGCGTCTGCGTGTCCTCCTCCCTGATCCCCGCGGTGAACAAGCTGGGCTCGCTGCCGGTGATCCTCTCCGGTTCCGAGGACCTGAAGAAGAAGTACATGACCCCGCTCGCCAAGGGCGAGGGAATGTTCTCGTACTGCCTCTCCGAGCCGGACGCCGGTTCGGACGCGGCCGGGATGAAGACGCGGGCCGTCCGCGACGGCGACTTCTGGGTCCTCAACGGTGTCAAGCGCTGGATCACCAACGCGGGCGTCTCCGAGTACTACACGGTCATGGCGGTGACCGACCCGACGAAGCGCTCCAAGGGCATCAGCGCGTTCGTCGTCGAGAAGTCCGACGAGGGCGTGTCCTTCGGCGCCCCGGAGAAGAAGCTCGGCATCAAGGGCAGCCCGACGCGCGAGGTCTACCTCGACAACGTTCGCATCCCCGCCGACCGCATGATCGGCGAGGAGGGCACCGGCTTCGCGACCGCCATGAAGACGCTGGACCACACCCGCATCACCATCGCGGCCCAGGCTCTCGGTGTCGCCCAGGGCGCCCTCGACTACGCCAAGGGCTACGTCCAGGAGCGCAAGCAGTTCGGCAAGCCGATCGGCGACTTCCAGGGCGTCCAGTTCATGCTCGCCGACATGGCCATGAAGGTCGAGGCCGCCCGCCAGCTCACGTACGCGGCCGCCGCGAAGTCGGAGCGCGGCGACAAGGACCTCACCTTCCAGGGCGCCGCCGCCAAGTGCTTCGCCTCGGACGTGGCCATGGAGGTCACCACGGACGCCGTCCAGCTCCTCGGCGGCTACGGCTACACCCGCGACTACCCGGTCGAGCGCATGATGCGCGACGCGAAGATCACCCAGATCTACGAGGGCACGAACCAGGTGCAGCGCATCGTCATGGCGCGCAACCTTCCCTAGCGGGGTTCCGCAGGTCGGGAGCCGAACGCCCGCCGACCTGCACGGACAGCACAGCCCCCGGCGCGACGCCGGGGGCTGTTGCCGTACGCGGCGGACGAACCCCGCTCACCCGCTGCGAGGGATCCCCGCTCACCCCCAGGTGAACCCCTTCTGGACCTCCATGCACGCGTCCTTCTTGTCGCCGTTGAGCGCCGCCGACGACTCGGGTGCCTTCGTCGGCTTCCTGGACGCCGGATAGGCGTCGCCGGTACGCCAGTCCGCGCCCACGATCAGCGTGATCCCCGAGACGTCGGTCGACCTGCGCACCGATCCGAGCGGTACCCCGAGTGCCTTGGCGGTCGCCTGGGCGTCACCCTCCAGATCGGCGCTGGGGTACAGGACCGTGGTCTTGGCCTGCGGGGTGAGCGTGCTGTCGACGGCGGCCCGGGCGAACCCCTTGCCCTGCAGCGCCCCGACGACCGCGCCGGCTCTCTGGGGCGTCGGCGCCCCGCCGTTCACGCCGGTGCCGTTCCGGACCAGAACCGCGATCTGCCCGTCCGGCGCCGCCGGGTCGTCGGACGGACGCTCGGTCTTCTTCTTCGCGCCGTGCCCGTCCAGCGGAGTGTCGTCGCGGACCATGGAGATGAGCTGGTCGGCGTCTTCGGCCATGGGTATCAGCCGGTTGCGGTCCTGAGGCCACTGCACCGTGGGCAGCGTCGTCATCGTGATGCCCTTGGTGGGCACCTTCTTGAACTCTTCGGACAGGTCGTACAGCTTCTTGACGGTCCCCAGGTCCTCGTCGACGGTGAGCGCCTTCGTCGCGGTCTCCGCCAGCCTGCGCATCTCGTCGGGGTTGCCCAGCGTCGCGTTCTCGCGCAACTGCCGCACCATCGAGTTCATGTACATGTGCTGGGCGTGGGTGCGGCCGGTGTCGGTGCCGTCCTCGAAGCCGTAGCGGGTGCGCAGCCACTGCAGGGCCTGCTGCCCCTTGACCGGCGTCGTGCCCGCCTTCAGCTTCAGGCCCGATCCGTGGCCGTCCGACGTGTGCGAGTAGACGTTCTGCCGTACGCAGACCGGGACGCCGCCGATGGCGTCCGCCATCGACACGACACCGGAGAAGTCGACCACCATGAAGTGGTCGATGTGGATATGGGTGAGCTTCTCCCAGGTGGCGACCGTGCAGCCCGGGCCGCCGCGGCCCAGTGACTCGTTCGCCATCGACAGGGAGAGCGCCCCGTACACCTTGCCGGTGTGCGGGTCGGTGCACTTGGGGATGGGGATCATGGTGTCACGCGGGAGGCTGACCACGGACATGTTGCTGCGGTCGGCCGAGACGTGCACCAGCATCTGTACGTCCGCGAGCGGCGGGCGGCCCACATCGCTCCTGGACCCGCCCAGCTTGAGGTCCTCCGCGGTGTTGCGGCTGTCCGAGCCGATCATCAGGATGTTCAGCGGCGTCTGGCCCGCGGCGTTCGCGGTCGCCCTGGGCACGGCGTCGTCGCCGAGGTTGAGCTTGTCCTTCTTGATGTTGCTGTTGAGGTGCTCGTAGTACAGGTATCCCGCGCCGGCGGTACCCAGTATCACCAGGGTCAACGTCATCGCCGACCAGCGCAGTATGCGCCGCTTCGGGCGCCGGGGTCCCGGCTCCGATCCGGACGTGCGGCCGCCGCCCCGGCGCCGGTGGCCGCCGGACTGCGTCCGCGTGCCCTCCTCGCGCGGGCCGCTGTCCGTGTCGTACGCCGGGCCCGCCGCGGCTGGTCCGCCGCCGCGCCGGGCGCGCGGCGGAGCCTCTGCTCCTCGCGCACTGTTCTGTGTCATTCTCGTGCCCCTCCCGCCCCCGGCGTCCTCACCGCGGCTTCGTCTCGCGTCCCGCCCCCGGCATGTCAGCTGTGGCGTGGCCGCGTTTCCCCGCTCAGTGAGACGCAGAATCGATCCCCGAGGTCAACGAGGTGTGCGGACCTCGTCGACCGTCCGCCGCGAAAAGCCGGCTGTCGTACTGACGAGCCGGGAGCGCGAACGGTTGTGCGGGGAGCCTGCCGAGGAAGGCGGAGAGGGGGGCGAACACGAAGATGGGGAAGGGCGGTTGGCCCTTCCCCATGTCGAACTCCGTGCCGCCGTGAGCGACTAGTTGCCGGAGACGGTGACCTTCTCGTCGTTCTTGAGCTCGTCGACCAGCGTCTTCATCTTCGCCTTGTCCCAGACGAGGTTGCCGCCGACGGAACCGGAGATCGGCATGTTCATGGACTTGCCGTCGCCGCTGGTGACGCCCTTCATGGCCCAGAACATGTCGGCCAGGTCCCACAGGCTCATGTCCTTGTCGACGACCAGCGAGTCGAGGCCCGCCCCCATCGTCGGGTACAGCTTGAAGGGGTTCAGGACCGTCGAGGGGGTCGCGACCTGGTGGGCCAGGGCGGACAGGAACTTCTGCTGGTTCTTGGTGCGCTGCAGGTCCGAGGCGGCGAAGGCGTGCCGGGTGCGGACGAAGGCGAGGGCCTGCTCGCCGTTCAGCGTCTGCTTGCCCGCCTTGAAGTCGGCGCCGGAGTACTTGTCCTTGAAGCCCTGGTCGAGGTTCATCTCGACACCGCCGACCGCGTCGACGATGCCCGCGAACCCGGCGAAGCCGATCTCCACGTAGTGGTCGATGTGCAGGCCGGTGTTGTACTCGATGGTCCTGACCAGGAGCGTGGGACCGTCGAAGGCGTAGGCCGCGTTCAGCTTGTTCTGGCCCAGCGGGCCCTTGATCTTGCCGGACTCGGAGCCCTGGAACTTAGGGATCGTGACGTTCGAGTCACGCGGCAGCGACAGCAGCGTGGAGCCGTTGCTGCCGGTGTGCAGGATCATCATCGAGTCGGTGCGCTTGCCCTCGGCGGAGCCGGTGTGCAGCTTCTTCTTCTCCTCGGCGGACATGCCGGCGCGGCTGTCGGAACCGACGATCAGGTAGTTCGTTCCCTCGCCGGTCTCCGGCCGGTCTATGACCTTGGAGAGATCCACGTCACGGTGGAGCTTGGAGTCCGCCCAGAAGTACGTGCCGACGGAGACCACGACCAGCACGGTGACCAGCGTGATCGCGGTCCACTTGATCCGGCGCCGCCAGTTCGGCGCGGGGCGCCGCGGGTACGCGTCGGCGCCGCCGGGGCCCTGCGGACCGCCGGGCCCGCCCGGGCTCCCGTACACCTGGCCGTTGCTGTAGCCGGAGTCGTACCCGTTGTCGTAGCCCTGGCCGTCGTCGTAGCCCTGGCCGTCGACGTACGAGGGCTGGCGGGGCACCCCGGCGCCGTACGGCGGCGCGCCCTGGCCCGGACCGGGTGCGGCCGGCCCACGACGGACCTGTCGCATGACGCGGGCGCTCTCAGGCTGTGCGCCTGCGCTGCCGCGTCCGTAGCGGTTGCTGCGGTTGTCGTCGGACCACCCGTCGGGCCAATCATTCATGCGGACCAGTGTGCCGTTCCCTACCAGGCGTCTTACAAGGGAGCCGGGAGATCTGGGTCACGCCTGTTGCAGAGCTGATGCAAATCGACCGTCGCGTGACCGGCATAAGGTGGAGGACATGACAGACCAGGCCCCCAACCCGGAAAACGACATCCCGGGCAAGCCGACCTCAGCGTCCCGGACCACCCTCAGCCACATCATGACTCACAACGACACGAACCTTCTGGGATCGGTGCACGGTGGCGTGATCATGAAGCTCGTCGACGACGCGGCGGGCGCCGTGGCGGGGCGGCACTCGGGCGGGCCCGCGGTCACCGCCTCGATGGACGAGATGGCCTTCCTCGAACCCGTCCGCGTGGGCGACCTGGTCCATGTGAAGGCCCAGGTCAACTGGACCGGACGGACCTCGATGGAGGTCGGTGTGCGGGTCCTGGCCGAGCGCTGGAACGAGTCCACCCCGCCGCAGCAGGTCGGTTCGGCCTACCTCGTCTTCGCCGCCGTCGACGCCGACGGCAAGCCCCGCCGGGTGCCGCCGGTCATCACCGAGACCGAGCGGGACGAGCGCCGCTTCCAGGAGGCGCAGATCCGCCGCACCCACCGCCTCGCCCGCCGCCGGGCGATCATGGAACTCCGCGAGAAGCGCGCGGCGGAAGGCCTCGACGACTAGGAACACACCACCCGGTCTCCGGCTAGGAACACATCACCTGGTCTCCCGTGACCACCTCGGACCCGCCCTGGGCGGGGTCGTCGGCACGCACCCGTGTCACCTGCTTGAAGTCGGTCCCGGCGGTCACCTTCAGCAGCGGGCCCCGCCCGGGGACCGCGCGCAGCTCGGAGCCCGGCAGCGCGGCCGCGAGGGACTTCGCCGAACGGTCCCACCGGGGGTCGTACGCGATGACGGTGCGCCGGACCGTGGAGCCCGCGGCCGTCGTGGGCCGGCCCGTCGTCCGGAACCCGGTGGCCGCGAGCGCGCCGTCGACCTTCCTGCCGAGACCCGTGACGGCGGTCCCGTTCTCGATCTGGACCCGGATCCGCTGCGGGGCCACCGCGACCCGGACGGCCCGGGGCCGCGGGGCGCGGGGTGGCGCGAGCGGCTTGTCGTCGCGCAGCGCCTCGAACAGCTGCCGCGCCTTCGGCTCGTCCCATTTCAGGGCCGAGCCGATGCCCTTGACCACATAGGCCATCTGTCCGATCGGCACGGTCGTGAACTCGGACGAGGACGGGGAGAAGTTCCGCATCGCCCGGCCCAGGTCCAGCAGCTCGTCCGTGCCGAACCCCTTGTCGGCCCGCACCGAGCCCAGCACCGCGCGGGTCACGTCCCGGAACTTCATCGGGTTCAGCAGCACCCCGGACGAGGTGGCCCGGGAGACGAGCGCCGCCAGGAAGCGCTGCTGGCGCTTCATCCGGCCGAGGTCGGAGGACCCGTCGGTGTGCCGGGACCGTACGTACTGAAGGGCCTGCCCGCCGCCCAGCAGATGCGAGCCGGCCGACAGGTCGAGACCGGTGTAGCGGTCCTTCAGCGGCTGCGCGGTGCAGATGCGGACGCCGCCGAGCACGTCGACCGTCTTCATGAAGCTGGTGAAGTCGACCTCCAGATAGTGGTCGATCTTCACGTGCGTCATGCTCTCGACGGTCCGCACGGTCAGGGTCGGGCCGCCCTCCGCGTACGCCGCGTTCAGCTTGAGGGGATGGGGGGCGCGCCGCAGCCCGGTGACCTCGTCGGTGTGCGCGGGCGCCTCGGCGTAGGAGTCACGCGGCAGGCTGATGATGCTGGCGCGGTCCCGGTCCGCCGAGATGTGCACGATCATGACCGTGTCGGTGCAGTGGCAGGGTGCGCCGCCGAGCCGGTACTTCCGCCGCTCCGCCTCGGTGATCTTCTCCCGGCCGTCGGTGCCGACCAGCAGCAGATTCATGCCGTGACCGGCCTCGGGCCGGTTCTTCATGTCCTTGAACGGGTCGACCCGGGCGATGTCCGCGTCCAGACCGCTCAGCACCGCGTGTCCGATGCCCGCCGAGGCGAGGACCACCACGGAGACGGTGGTCAGTGCCCGTACGGCCCAGCGAGGCCTCCTGCGCCGTACGGGGCGCACGGGGCGTCCGTCTGCGCGCCGGGCGGGCTGCCGCGCCGGAGAAGGCCGCGGAGGGCGCTGAGGGCGGACGGGGGAGCGGGGCGGTGTGGGCAAGGGGGACACCTCCGCGAGGCGGGACGGGGGAGGGACGCGTTCCGCGGGGCCGGACGGAGCCGCGTTCCGCTGGGCGTGGGGATCCGCGAGCACCGTAGGCCCATACGATCTGCGGTCCGGTCCTTACGCCGGGCGGCGCGCGACCGTGTCCCCCGTTCGCGGTAACGTGAGCTCCGATGAGCGAGAAGTCTGACGTGCGGGCCCCCGCCGTATCTGTGATCATGCCCGTCCTCAACGAGGAGCGGCATCTGCGCGGCGCCGTCCAGGCGATCCTGGCGCAGGAGTACGACGGCGAGATGGAGGTCGTGATCGCCATCGGTCCCTCCACGGACCGGACGGACGAGATCGCCGCCGAACTCGTCCGCGAGGACCCGAGGGTCCACACGGTGCCGAACCCCACCGGCCGGACGCCCGCGGCGCTGAACGCCGCGATCAAGGCGTCCCGGCACCCCGTCGTCGTGCGCGTCGACGGACACGGCATGCTCTCCCCGAACTACATCGCCACCGCCGTACGGCTCCTGGAGGAGACCGGCGCGCAGAACGTCGGCGGCATCATGCACGCCGAGGGCGAGAACGACTGGGAGCACGCCGTCGCCGCCGCCATGACGTCGAAGATCGGCGTGGGCAACGCGGCCTTCCACACGGGAGGCGAGGCGGCCCCGGCCGAGACCGTGTACCTCGGGGTGTTCCGGCGCGAGGCGCTGGAGCAGCAGGGCGGCTACAACGAGGAGTTCATCCGCGCCCAGGACTGGGAGCTGAACTTCCGCATCCGTGAGGCCGGCGGACTGATCTGGTTCTCGCCCGAGCTGAAGGTGTCGTACCGGCCGCGTCCGTCCGTCAAGGCGCTCGCCAAGCAGTACAAGGACTACGGCCGTTGGCGGCACGTCGTCGCCCGCTACCACGAGGGCTCCATCAACCTGCGCTATCTCGCCCCGCCGACCGCCGTCTGCGCGATCGCGGCGGGCGTGGTCGTCGGCGCGGCGCTGACGCCCTGGGGCTTCATCGTCCCGGCCGGCTATCTCGCGGCCATCGGGCTCGGCTCGCTGCCCGCGGGCAAGGGGCTGCCGGCGAAGGCCCGGCTGCAGATCCCCGTGGCCCTCGCGACGATGCACATGTCGTGGGGCTGGGGCTTCCTCACCAGCCCGAAGGCGCTGGCCAGGAAGGTCATCGCGTCCCGGCGTCCCGCGGTCCTCAGCGGCGCGAACTGATCCGGTCGCGCACGAGTCCGCCACCGGCTCCGTCCGGAGCCGTCCGCACATGAATCGGGCCCCTCTCGACTTCGAGAGGGGCCCGACTTCCTTCTGCCGCCGGCCGGTTCTACGACCAGGTGTAGTTCGGGTCGACGTGCATGCAGGCGCTGGTGTCCGAGCCCTTGTCGAGCTTCGCGGACGCGGGCGTCGAGTCGTCGTCCGCCGGGGCCTCGTACGTCGTGCCGTCCCGCCAGTCGGCGCCGACGACGAGCGTGACCCCGGAGACGTCCGCGGACTTCTCCACCGCGTGAGTCGAGATCCCGAGGGCCTTGGCGACCCGCAGGGCGTCGCCCTCCAGATCGGCGCTCGGGTAGCGGATCAGCGTGGTCGCCTCGGCGGGCGCGGCCGACGGGTCGGCCTTCGCCTGCGTGAACCCCTTGCCGACGAGCAGCTCGCCCACCGCGCTCGCACGTCCGGGAACCGGCGCCAGCGTGCTGGTACGCGTGCCGTTCTGCACCTGCACCGCGATCTTGTCGTCCGCCGCGGCCGGATCCGAGGAGGTCCTCTCCGCGGTCTTCTTCTTGTCCTTGCCGTCCAGCGCGATGTCCTCGCGCAGCAGCCGCCAGACCTTGTCCGCGTCCGTCGGCTTGGGCAGCACGCGGTTGCCGTCGCTGGAGTACACCCACGGCATGGTGGTCATGGTGATGCGCTTGGTCGGGACCTTCTTCAGTTCCTTGCTGAGGTCGTAGAGATCGGTGACCGAGCCCAGGCCCTGGTCGACGGTCAGCGCGCTGGTGGCCGTCTCCGCGAGGCCGCGCAGCTTGCCCGGGTTGCTCAGGGTGGCGTTCTCCCGGAGCTGACGCACCATCGAGTTCATGTACTGGTGCTGGGCCTTGGTCCGGCCGATGTCGCTGCCGTCCTCGAAGCCGTACCGCGTACGCAGCCACTGCAGGGCCTGCTTGCCCTTGACGGACGTCGTGCCCTTCTCGAGCTTGAGCCCGGAACCGTGACCGGTGGAGGTGTGCGAGTAGATGTTGGCGTCCACACAGACGGGGACACCGCCGATCGCGTCGGCCATCGACACCACACCCGCGAAGTCGACCATGATGAAGTGGTCGATGTGGATGTCGGTCAGCTTCTCCCAGGTGGCGACCGTGCAGCCGGGGCCGCCGCGGCCCAGCGAGTCGTTCGTCATCGTCAGGGACGTGCTCGCGGCGTAGGTCTTCCCGGTTTTCGGGTCGGTGCAGTTGGGTATCTGGAGCAGGGTGTCGCGCGGCATGCTCACGACCGACATGTTGGTGCGGTCCGCGGACAGGTGCAGCAGCATCTGGACGTCCGCCCGGGGCGGTGTGTCGAAGGTGTCCTTCGCGCCGCCGAGCTTCTGGTTCTCGGTGGAGTTCCGGGCGTCCGAACCGATCAGCAGGATGTTCAGCGGGGTCTGGCCCGCCGCGTTCGGTTTCGTCTTCGCGGCGCGGTCCTTCGCGTCGCCGATGTTCAGGTCGTCCTTCTTCAGATTGCTGTTCAGGTGCTGGTAGTAGAGGTAACCGGCACCGGCGGTCGCGAGTATGAGGACCGACAGCACCATCGCCGACCAGCGCAGTATCCGGCGTCTGCGCCGGGGGCGGCCCTTGGTCCCGTGCCGTCCGTCGTCGTCCCCGCCCTGCGGGCCGAGCGGCGCGGTGCCGTCGGCCGGACGTGTGCCGTCACCGTCCGGCCGGGTGCGGACGCCGTCCGCCGTCCGAACGGACCGGCCGTCCTCCTCGTACATGCTGTCGTCCCAGCCCAGTTCGCCGGCTTGCGGGACACGTGGCCGTGCTCCCTCCCCGCGCACACTGCTTTGCGCCATCTCTCGCCTCTCCCACCCTGCGCCTGACGAACGGGTCCGTCGAACGTCCGGCCAGGCGTTCACACGCCTGGCCGGAAGCTGCCCGCGCCCTGGAGGACGCCTGACGGACCCCGTTAGATCACTTCGCGCACACCGTCTTGTCCGCAGTGGACTTCTCCACGTCCGGCGCCTTCGTCGGAGCGGTCAAGGGCACTCCGGCGCCCTTGAAGTCCTTGCCCAGGGTCAGCACGATCGCGGGCAGCCCCTGTGAGTTCTTCTCGCTCTTGCCGGGCTTCATCGCCGAACCGGACAGCCCCATGAGATCCGCCAGCTTGCGTGCCTGGTCGGCCTGGTCGGGAGAGTACTCCAGGGTCGTCTTGCTCAGCGGTGCGTCGGCGTTGCCCAGCTGGCTGGACTTGAGCACGCCCTCATCATTCTGCAGCCAGTTAAGAGTTTCCTGTGCGGAGCCGGCCTCGGCGCCGCCGTTGTAGATGTCGACGCGGATGTCGGACGCGGCGGAACGGGAGCCCTTGAGGCGGGCGGCCACTGCGGCCTTCTCCTTCTTCTGCTTCTGCTTCACGGCGGTGAAGGAGACGTCGTTCTTGATGGCGTCGAAGACCGGCTGGGCCTTCGTCGGGTCGACCACGACCGTGGCGTGGTACCCCTTCTCGGCCGGGTTGTCGACCACCGGAACCGTCGCGAAGGTGATGTTCTTCGTCGGCACCTTCTTCAGCTCCAGGGCCATGTCCTTGAGCGTGCTGACGCTGCCGATGCCGGTGTCGACGGTGAGCGCCTTGGTGGCGGCCTCGGCCAGCTTGATCAGCTTGGTGGGGTCGGTGAGGGTGTCGCCGGAGCTCATCTTGCGCATCAGGGAGCCGATGAACTGCTGCTGCACCTTGATGCGGTCGAGGTCGCCCGCGTTGCCGAAGCTGTGCCGGGTGCGGACGAAGGCGAGGGCCTGCTCGCCCTCGATGACGTGCTTTCCGGCGGAGAGCTTGAGGTGCGAGTTGGCGTCGTCGACGTTCTTGGCGAGACAGACCTCGACACCGCCGACCGCGGTGGTCAGCGTCTTGACGGCGTTGAAGTCGGCCATCATGAAGTGGTCCACCGTGATGCCGGTGACCGCCTTGACGGTGTCCATCGTGCAGCCGGGATTGCGGTCGTCCTGGCCAAGGCTCGTGTTGAAGCGGACGTTGTCCGTGCCCTTGATGCTCTCCTCGGTGCCGTCCGCCCGCTTGGTCTTGCACTCGGGGATGTCGACGATGAGGTCGCGCGGGATGCTCAGCGCGGTCGCGTTCGTCCGGTCCTTGGAGACGTGCAGCAGGATGTTCGTGTCGGCGTGCCCGACGCTGTTCTTGTCGCCGTATCCCGAGTTGCCCGCACCGGTGCGTTTGTCGGTTCCGATGATGAGCAGGTTGAAGGCCTCGTCCTTGCTGAAGCCGCTCTTGCCCGAACTGCCGATGTCCGTCGTCTGGACGTTGCCCTCGAGGTGCTTGATATAGGCGTACGCCGCGCCGGCGACAACCACCAGGACCAGCGCCATGGTGCCGCCGGTCCAGAGCAGTATCTTCTTCGCCTTCGACTTCTTGGGCGGCTTGTTGCGCCCGCGCCGCCTCCCGGGAAGCGGCTCCGGCGGCTCGGCACGCCGCCGGCGCGGTCCCGGCACGTCGGGGCCGGACGGCTCACGTTCCCGCCTCGGTGCGTCACGTTCCCGCTCCGGTGCCGCGCGGTCCCGGCCCGGCGCGCTCCGGGTGCGCGTCCCCGCCGGGGCTGTGCCCCTGCGCGGCCGCGGCACGCCCGATTGCGCTCCGGAAGGGGGCAGTCGCAGTTCGTATTCGCCAGTGTTCGGGTTGAGTACCCACTGGTCTGCGGGGTCGATGTTGTCCGCCCGCCCACGGCCTTGCGCGTCCACGGTTGTCTGAATCCTCCGTCGGGGCCACGCGGCGCCCTTTCCCCCTCAAAAGGCGCTCGGGTCTCGGTCAAGCAGTGCGCGACCCCCAAGGACGGACCTCGTGGCCGGGTGCACCGGATCGCTCACACTATCCGCCCAGTTCAGCGCGGAGCGACGGCCGTGACAAATTCGTCGTTCCTACAACCGGGCAATCCGCCCTATTTTCAGAGACTTCTTAGCTCGGCCGTTCCCCGCCTTGGCGCGCGCTTTACCCGCAGGCGTCCTGTGCCGCCGTGTTGCCTCGGAAAGTCGGAGCCGGATCGGGTGTGCCGGAGAGAAGGGCGACCCCTATTGCCGTCGACATTCCGTCGCGGCCCGACTCCTCTTCGTAGTCGCCTTCGTCGCCACGGAAGGAGTTCCCGTACAAATTCACGGAACCCGGTGACAGGCCCGCCGGTCCCTGCGGCGGTTCCTTCGCGACCGCGACGGGCTCGTCCGCGCGCAGCCGTGCGAAGAGCCGGGCCGCCGCGGGCTCCACGAGCTGATCGCGGTTGGCGTTGAGGACGTAGGAGGTGCGGGGAACGGTGAGGAACCGGATGTTCTCCGTGGGGATGTCGCGCATGCCGCGGACCAGGTCGTACAGGCCGCGCAGGCTCGCCAGCCCGGGGTCGGTGGTCAGCGACGAGGTGGCCGCGTCCAGCACCGGGTACAGCTTCGTCGGGTTGAGCAGGACGTCGTCGCTGCGCACCTTGCCGATCAGCGCGCCGAGGAACTTCTGCTGGCGGTCCATGCGGTCGGTGTCGCTGCCGTTGCCGATGCTCTTGCGGGCGCGCACGTAGCCGAGTGCCTGCTCGCCGTCGAGCACGACCTTGCCCGCGGGCAGTCTCAGCTTCGCCGCCTTGTCGTCGATCGGCTTCCGCAGGCACACCTCGACGCCGTCCACCGCGTCGACCATGTCCTTGAAGCCGTGGAAGTCGACCACCATGTGATGGTCGACGCGGATGTTCGTGAGCTTCTCCACGGTCCGGATCGTGCAGGCCGAACCGCCCACCTCGAAGGCGTAGTTGAACATCGCGAACATCGGGTCGGTGCGGGTGCCGTCGGGGCGCCGGCAGCCCGGAACGTGCACCATCAGGTCGCGGGGCAGCGACATGGCGGTCGCGCTGCGCCGGTTCGCCGAGAGGTGCAACAGGATCGTGGTGTCGGACCGTTCCGTCCCCGAGTCGCGGCCGTACTTCTTGTTCCCGGCCCCCGAGCGCGAGTCGGACCCGATCAGCAGGATGTTCTGCGCGTCGCGCACCAGCGCGGTGGGCCGCTCCTTCTCGTACCGGGCGAGCTCGGCCGCCGCGTCGTTGTCGGCCGTGATGTTCCCGTTCAGCTTCTCGTACGCGGCCCAGCCGACCGCCACGGCGCCCAGGACCACCACGGTGACCCCGGTCGCCGTCCAGCGCAGCCAGCGCCGCCGCCGGCGCACCGGCCCGGCCCCGGTGGGCGCCGCTCCCCGCCCCGGCTCCTCCGGGCCCCCGGAGGGAGTGCCTGCGGTGTCGGTCACGTCAGGACCACCCCTCATGGCGTACGAGCGTGTCGGGCTGCTCCTACGACCATGTCCCGGCGCGGCGGGCGAGGGGGGCCGGTGATGGGCCGAACGGGGGACGCGCCCGGCGCGCAGGGCGCCCCCTGGCGGGCTGCCGCCGGGCACGGACGACGCCCCGGCGAAGCCTGCTCGCGAGCCGCGGACGGCGCCTCCGGCGGAGTCCCGCTCACCGGTACGCAGGCGTCCCTGGCGAAGCCTGCTCACGAGCGCGGACAGTGCCTCCGGCGGAGTCCGCTCACCGGCCATGCGCGGTGTCTCCGGCGGGCCGCTAGCGGGCCGTCGCGGTCACCCGCTCGGACTCGATCCGCCGTGCGAGCGCGTCGTCGTCCAGGTCGCCGAGATTGCGGCACAGCACCACGGACCCGCCGGAGGCGAGCGGGGCGTACAGGCCGGCGGCCACGCCCTCCCAGGTGTCGTACGAGAGCGCCGACAGGATGCGCGAGCCGGGGCCCGTCAGATCCAGCCCGGGGGCGTCGGCGCGGGCCTGCTCCACGACCTCCGCGCCCGTGTACGCGGCCCCGGCGACGATCAGCGCCCGCTCCTCCGGGTCGACCGGCGCGTACGGCGCGAAACGGTCGCCCTGGCTCGGCACCTCGACGGCGTAGTCGGCGTATCCCGCGGGCGGCGTCGGGAAGCGGCGGCCGAGCGGCGCGAGCGAGAGGGCGATGCGCTCACCGGAGCAGGCCAGCCCGGCCTCGAACCGGCCGGGTCCCGCGACGACATGGTCGGCGGCCGCCGGGTCACCGCCGAGATCCGCGACGACGCCCACCGAGGAGCAGGCGAGCAGCCACACCGCCGTCTGCCAGTGCGCGGGCAGCAGCAGCGCGACCCGCTCGCCGGGCTCGGCGGACATCTCGCCCTGGAGCAGATTGGCGGTCTTGGCCACCCAATTGGCGAAGGTGGCCACGGACAATTCGACCCGTTCGCCCGTCGCGTCGTCGTAGAAGGTCACCAAAGGACGGGCGGGGTCCTCGGAGAGCGCGGATCGCAGCAGGTCGGCAGGGGTGCGGTCGGTGGCTTTCACGCGCGCAAGCGTACGCGGGCACGCCGCGCGGCACGGACCGAGCGCGCCACCGGTTCGGCGGAGCGTGTCCGACGGACCGTCAATTCCGCGATGGACAGATATGTATGACTATGTCCAGGATCAGGAGCATGCGTGGATTCCTTGGTTCCTCGGTCGGCGTCACCTGCGCGGCCGCTCTCGCCCTTCCGCTCACCCTGCCCGTCACCCCGGCACAGGCCGGCCCGGCGACGGTGGCATCGGAGGCCGCCGCCCCCGGCAGCACCCAGTCGCTGCCCCTCGTCCCCCTGACCCGCAAGCGCTCCCTCGGTCCGACCGACCGGACGCAGGGCCTCGCCCGCCGGAACGTACGGCCGTTCTCCCTGGTCGGCGTGATCTGGGACGACCCGAACAGTGAGCTGAACGGCCGTGTCCAGGTCCGCACCCGGGCGGCCGACACCGGCGACTGGTCCGACTGGCAGGACGTCGAGACCCACAACGACGAGCACGCCGCCGACCCGGACACCGACGAGAGCGCGTCGCGCCGGGTGCACGGCTCCACCGCTCCCCTGTGGGTGGGGGACTCGGACGGTGTCGAAGTCCGCGTCGAGGCGGAACGGGTGGCGCGGGAGGCGGCCTACGGCCCGCAGGAGTACGCCCGCAACGGCCCCAGGGAGAAACGTGCCTCCGCCCCGGCGGCCGCGCCGCTGCCCGGAGGCCTGCGCCTCGAACTGGTCGATCCCGGCGGGGACCCCCCGGCCCCGGACGACGCCCGGACGGCCGGACGGGCCGGCGGCGCGCCCGCGGGCCTGCGCGCCAGGAGCGTGCACGCGGGAGCGCCCGACGGCGCGGGCGCGAAGGGCGCCGTGATCCCCGCGCTCTCGCGGGAGGAGACGGAGCGCACGTACTTCCCCGACGGCACGACCCGGCGACGCACGACGCCGTACATCGGCCCGCGCCCCGCCATCGTCACGCGCCGCGGCTGGGGAGCGGACGAGGACCTGCGCGAGCGCGGCTTCCTCTACACGAAGACGGTCAAGGCCGCCTTCGTGCACCACACGGCCTCGGGCAACAAGTACAGCTGTTCGCAGGCGCCTTCGATCATCCGCAGTATCTACCGCTATCACGTGGTGAGCAGCGGATGGCGTGACATCGGCTACAACTTCCTCGTCGACAAGTGCGGGACCATCTACGAAGGCCGGGCCGGAGGCGTCACGAAGGCGGTCATGGGCGCCCACACCCGCGGGTTCAACACGAACAGCATGGGGATCGCCGTGATCGGCAGTTTCGGCGCCACGAAACCGACCGACGCGGCGCTCAAGGCCATCGCCCGGCTCACCGCGTGGAAACTCGGTCTGTACGGCGCCAATCCGCGTGGCAAGACATACCTGAAGTCGGCCGGTGGCAATCTCTACCGAAAAGGAAAGAACGTACGACTGAACGTGATCTCCGGCCATCGGGACGGGTTCGCCACGGAGTGCCCCGGACGGCTCCTCTACGGCAAGCTCGGCACGGCCAGGACGACAGCGGCCCGCTATCAGGGCCGTTAGACCGCCGGACGGCCGCCCGGAACGGCCCGGCCGGCACCGATCGGCCGGGCCGTTCCGGCAGAGGTCACCCGAAGTCACGGCAGAGGCCCGTCGAAGGACACCGCACGGCCATCGAGGGCGCCATCGAACGGTCTGCATACACTGGCCGGCCGAAAGACAGTTCGGCCGGTCCCGGCAGGAAGCAGAGACGACAGGTGACAGAAGCGATCCTCCTGGTCGGCGGCAGAGGCACCCGGCTGCGCCCGCTGACGGTGCGCACGCCCAAGCCGATGGTCCCGGCGGCCGGGGTCCCCTTCCTCACGCACCAGCTGGCGCGGGCGCGCGCGGCGGGTGTCGAGCACATCGTGCTGGCGACCTCCTACCTCGCCGAGGTCTTCGAGCCGTACTTCGGCGACGGTTCCTCCCTGGGCCTCCACATCGAGTACGTCACCGAGGAGGAGCCGCTGGGCACCGGCGGCGCCATCCGCAACGTGGCGTCCCGGCTGCGCTCGGGCCCCGACGACCCGGTCCTGATCTTCAACGGCGACATCCTCACGGGCCTGGACATCCGGGCGCTGGTGGCGGCCCACGAGACGACGGGCGCGGACGTCTCCCTGCACCTGACCCGGGTGGAGGACCCGCGCGCCTTCGGTCTGGTCCCCACCGACGCCACCGGGCGCGTCACGGCCTTCCTGGAGAAGCCGCAGACCCCCGAGGAGATCGTCACCGACCAGATCAACGCGGGGGCGTACGTCTTCCGCCGCTCGGTCATCGACACGATCCCCGCGGGCCGCCCGGTCTCGGTCGAGCGCGAGACCTTCCCGGAGCTCCTGGCCACCGGCGCCCACCTCCAGGGCATGGTGGACTCCACCTACTGGCTCGATCTGGGCACTCCCCAGGCCTTCGTCCGCGGCTCCGCCGACCTGGTGCTCGGCCGCGCTCCGTCCCCGGCCGTCCCCGGCCGCTGCGGCGACCGTCTGGTCCTGCCCACGGCCACGGTGGCCCCCGACGCCAAGCTCACCGGCGGAACGGTGGTCGGCGAGGGCGCCCGGATCGGCGCGGGCGCCCGGATCTCCGGCAGCACCGTCCTGGCCGGCGCGGTCGTCGAGCCCGGTGCCGTCGTCACCGACTCCTTCGTCGGCGCGGGCGCCCGCATCGGCGAACGCACCGTCCTGACCGGCACGGTCATCGGCGACGGAGCGGTCGTCGGCCCCGACAACGAACTCCGCGAGGGAGTCCGCGTCTGGTGCGACGCCCGGATCCCGGCAGCGGCCCTGCGCTTCTCGTCGGACCAGTAGTTCCGGCCGCACCGAGCCGGAGGGGCGAAAGACTCAGCCGAGATTCAGCCCCTCCGGCCCGCCTTTCGAGCGCGGGGAGGATGCAGCCCCTCCGGCGTTCGAGGACCGGGGTCCGGGGCGGAGCCCCGGGTACGGGAAGGGCAGGGGCGGAGGGGGCGAAAATCCGTCTGTGCCGAGGTGGCGGCAACGGCTCGGCGCGGGGCCGGGCGGAGGCGCGGGAGGTGCGGGCCGGGTCCGCCTAGAGCCGCCCGATGTCCGCGCGAGGCATCTTCGGCGCACGCCGGGGCGGAGTACGCCCGGAGAGCAGGATCAGCCGGGCCGCCCGGTGTCGCTGCCCGGCATAGGGCTCCAGCAGCTCCAGCATGACGGAGTCGTCCGCGTCCCGGTCCCCGGCCAGCGCGTATCCCACGATCCCCGGCAGATGCAGATCCCCCACGGTCACGGAGTCCGCCGAGCCATGACTGCGCTGCACGACCTCCGCGGACGTCCACGGCCCGATGCCGGACACGAGCTCCAGCCGCCGCTGCGCCCCCACGGGATCGAACCCGACCGCCTCCTCCAGTCGCGCCGCGACCCGTACGGCCCGCAGGATCGTGGCGGCCCGCTTGTCGTCGACCCCGGCCCGGTGCCACTCCCAGGACGGGATCAGCGCCCACGTCCGCGGCGCCGGCATGACGTACATCCGCTCGGGAGCGGGTCCCGGAGCGGGCTCCCCGAACTTCCGGACGAGCAACCGCCACGCCCGGTACGCCTCGTCGGTGGTGACCTTCTGCTCCAGGACGGACGGGATCAGCGACTCCATCACGAGTCCGGTCCGCACCAGCCTCAGGCCGGGCCGCCGATGCCGGGCGAGCGCGACGAGCCGGTGCCGGGGCTCGAAGGCGCCGGGATCGTCGGCGGCGCCGAGCAGGTCGGGAAGCCGGTCGAGCAGCCATTCGGCCCCCGGCCCCCAGGCCTCGCCCCGGATCACCCCGCCGCGTGGAGCGACCCGCAGTGTTCCGGGCCCGGCGGGCGTACGACTGGTCCGCCACACCGAGCCGTCGGGTGTCGTGCGGAACGTCGGATCGCCCGGTCCGCGCCGCAGCGGCCCGAGCACGAGCCCGAGGTCGAGCGGCCCGTCGGGCGTCCAGGTGCGGACGCGTCCGGGCCCGGCACTCCGGCGGGGCACCGCGCCCGGCACGCCGCCGGGAGTCCCGCCGGGCACCGCGACATGCCCGCCGCGCACGGTCGTACGCGTCGGCCGGGGAGCGAAACGTCCTGACACGAATGAGGTCCTAGAGCTGCTCGGCTGCCCTACGAGAGTAGGCGCTCCCCCGCACCCCCACCCCGAAACCCACCGAACCACCCACCCCGACCGCCCGGGCCGAGGCCTGTACGTTGCCCGGCGGGCCACCCACCACCGCCCATGGGGACCTTCGCGACCGCCCGGCGGGCCACCCACCACCGCCCGGCACCCATCCGCCGACGGGAACAGCGCCACGCCGGCCCAACCCCAGCCCCGGCCGGACCGGTCAGCCCGCCCAGCCAGACCGATCAAGGCGCCCCCGCCAGATAAAAGCGCCCCCGCCCGATCAGCGCACCTCGACAAAAGCGGCAGCGTCCCGTTCCGGCCGCGCCCTCGGCTCCTCCGCCGCGTGCCCGACGGCCACGGCCCCCATCGGGTCCCAGTTCTCCGGGAGATCCAGCACCTCGCGCACGACGTCACGGCAGAACATCGTCGACGACACCCACGCGGAGCCCAGCCGCTCCCCGGCCAGCGCGACCAGGAAGTTCTGCACGCCCGCCCCGGTGGCGACCACGAACATCTCGCGCTCGGCGCCGTCCCGCCGTACGTCGCCGTAGGTGTGCGACCCGTCCATGACCAGGCACGGCACCACGAGGTACGGCGCCTTGCGCAGCACGTCACCCCGGCGGACCCGCTTGGCGATGGACTCCTCGCTCTTCCCGTCGCCCCGCAGATCCGCGATCCACGCGTCCCGCATGGCGTCGAGCAGCCGCGTCCGTGACGCGTCCGACTCCAGGAGCACGAACCGCCAGGGCGTGGTGTGGTGCGGCGCGGGAGCGGTCACGGCCGCCGCGACCGCACGGCGCACGGCACCGGGGTCGACGGGCTCGTCGGTGAAGGCCCGTACCGTACGCCGCTGGGTCACGGCCTCCCGTACGGCCTCCGAGGTGCCGAGGCGGAACATGTCGTCCCGCGCGTCGCGCGCCATCGCCCGTGCCCCCGTGCCGTCCACCCCGGTCACCAGGTGCGCCAGCCCGCGCACGACGGCGACGGGCAGCCCGGAGGACTTGCCCTTGACCAGGTCACCGGCGGCGGCGAGTTCGTCGGCCGTGGCGACGACGGTCGCGCTGAGCGGGTTGCCGTGCGCGTCGGTGCCGCCGCGCAGGTCGTCCAGCACCTCGATGCCCGCGGCGCCGATCGCGACATCGGTGAGCCCGGTGCGCCAGGGCCGCCCGAAGGTGTCCGTGATCACGACGCCGACGTCGACGCCGAGGGTGTCCCGCAGTCCCGCACGGATCGTCCGCGCGGAGGCGTCGGGATCCTCGGGCAGCAACAGCACGGTCCCGGCGGGGGTGTTGGAGGCGTCGACGCCGGCCGCGGCCATCACGAGACCCTGCCGGTTCTCGACGATCCGCAGCGCGCCGCGCCGTGCCACGACCCGGACGGTCTCGGCGTCGATGGCCGCCTCCCGGTCGACGGCCTCGACGATCCGGCCCTCGGCCTTCGACACGATCTTGGAGGTGACGAGCAGGACGTCCCCGTCGGCGAGCCCGGGCCCGGCCGCGGCGATCAGCTTCGCCAGGTCGTCCCCCTGCCGCACCTCGGGGAGCCCGTCGAGCGCCCAGACCCGGTAGCCCGAGCCGGAGGACCGCTCCCGGTGCTTCACACCGGCGTTCCCGCCGGTGTTCCCGTGGGAGTGCCCTCCCGCGTGCTCCGCGTGCTCCGCGTGCTCCGCGTGCTCCGCGTCGCCGGGACGCGCCGCGTTCCCGGTGCTCACGACGTCCGTACCTCCTCCGCCAGCGCGAGCGCCTCCTGTGCCATCCGCGCCGTCGCGTCGAGGTCCGACATCATCAGCGGCACGGCCCGGCAGCGGATACCGGCCGCCTCGACGCGCTCCACGGCGGAGGCGTCGACCGTGTCGACGAGCCAGCCGTCGAGCAGGCCCGAGCCGTAGTGCTCGGCGACCGCGGCGGCCGTGGACTCGACGCCCACCGCGGCCAGCACCTTGTCGGCCATGCCGCGCACGGGCGCGTCGCCGACGATGGGGGAGAGGCCGACGACCGGCACGCCCGCGTCGGCGATGGCCTCGCGGATGCCGGGCACGGCGAGGATGGTGCCGACGGAGACCACGGGATTGGACGGAGGGAAGAGGATGACGTCCGCCCCGGCGATGGCCTCCAGCACCCCGGGCGCGGGCTTGGCCTGCTCGGCACCGACCGGCACGATCGCCTCGGCCGGCACGGAGGCCCGCAGCCGCACCCAGTACTCCTGGAAATGGACCACCCTGCGCTCGCCCGCGGCCCCGGTCGCGTCGCCCTCCGGCAGCGTGACGGCGACGTGGGTCTCGACGCGGTCGTCGGACATGGGGATGAGGCGCACGCCCGGCTTCCAGCGGTCGCACAGGGCTTCCGTGACGGCGCTGAGGGGATAGCCCGCGCCCAGCATCTGCGTCCGCACGATGTGCGTCGCGAAGTCGCGGTCGCCGAGCCCGAACCACTCGGGTCCGAGTCCGTACGCCGCGAGCTCCTCCTTGAGACGGAAGGTCTCGTCGGCCCGTCCCCAGCCCTGTTCCTCGTTGATGCCGCCGCCGAGCGTGTACATCACCGTGTCGAGGTCCGGGCAGACCTTCAGCCCGAAGAGGTGGATGTCGTCCCCGGTGTTTCCGATGACCGTGATGTCCGCGTCCGGCACGGCCCGCTGGAGACCGCGCAGGAACCGTGCACCACCGATACCGCCTGCCAGAACCACAATGCGCATGGGGCCCAGTCTCGCAGGCGGGTCCGACAACGTGTCAGCCGGTTGCGGGACCCCGGTGACGGCGGGCCGTCCTCCGGCACGGACGCGTCACACCGTTTCGGCGACCGCGCAACGCGCCGCGTGCATCGGCATCTCGGTGAGACCCGGGTAATAAACGTGCAGACTGACGGCCGGTTCGAGCGAGTCGTTGACGACCTCGTGGACATAACCGGGCGCGAAGACGCGCTGCGCGCCGGAGCCGAGGGCGCGCGTGCCCCGCTCGGTGCGCTCGGTGAGTGCGCCGTCCAGGACGGTCAGCACGCCGGAGGAGCCGCCGTGGTCGTGCAGTCCGCTGCCCTGTCCGGGCACCCAGGACAGGAGCCACACCTCGTAGCCGGGCCCCGTGCGCAGCCGGTGGTACCAGCGCGAGGAGGCGTCGTAGCGGACGAGGTGCTCCCACTGGGAGCGGTCGGCGGCGATGGAGCGCGCCAGGCCGGCGAACTCGGCCACGGTGGCAGGGTGTTCGCGCGGCGGCTGGAGCAGGTGCGGGACTTCGAGGATGTCGCCGGCGATCTGGAGGTCGTTGTCGCTGTTCATGGATGCGGTGGTTCCTCGGCAGGAGAGTGCTGGGGTGTCGCTGGGCGTTTCCGCCCGGGTCGCGGGCGGGGGGTCCGCCCGGGTCGGGGCGGGGAGAGCCCTGGTGCGGGCGGTGACCCCGGTGGGGGGTGGGGATTCGCCTCAGTGGCGGCGAGGCAGCCGGAGCGCGGTACGGCTCAACAGCTGGAACAGCAACAACAGCTACAGCGCGCGTGGGCAGCACCGAGGGACCCGGCGGTGCGGGTCGAGGTGGATGCCAAGTGCGCAAGCATGCCCACAAGGACAGCGGTTCACACCTCGGCTGTCAACTACATGTCCGGAATGTGGAAGATGTTTCACCTCATCCGGTTCATCTGGCAGGCGAAAGGTTTGTTCAGGAGGCTCCCCGGACACATGGCGCACAACCGGGTGAACAAACCTCGCCGCGGACTCGTGATCTAAATGTGATCCGATTCGCTTCGGGGTCTGCGTCGGAACGAGATCGAACGCCTGGACGTCCTCCTCTGTGAGGGGGCGGGCGTCTGACCTGGGCCTCTTGGGCCGTCAGGGTTTATGCCGATTTGAACACTTTCCGCATAGCCTTGGTTCCGCAGAGTGAATAAGGGGCCCAATAGCAGATCTCGGCTTGACTGGCCCGGATCGGCACACTTGTAATTTCACTCGTGTCGTTCAGCCGGAATCGGTAACGGCAGCATCACGGGGACGCGAATGACAGACGAGGGGCGCACATGACCGAGCTGGTGCAGCAACTGCTGGTCGACGACGCGGACGAGGAACTCGGCTGGCAGGAGCGCGCGCTGTGCGCCCAGACCGACCCCGAGTCGTTCTTCCCCGAGAAGGGCGGCTCCACCCGCGAGGCCAAGAAGGTCTGCCTCGCCTGCGAGGTCCGCTCCGAGTGCCTCGAATACGCGCTCGCCAACGACGAACGGTTCGGTATCTGGGGCGGTCTGTCCGAGCGGGAACGGCGCCGCCTGAAGAAGGCCGCCGTC
This sequence comes from Streptomyces sp. NPDC021080, assembly GCF_044333225.1. Taxonomy (NCBI): domain Bacteria; kingdom Bacillati; phylum Actinomycetota; class Actinomycetes; order Kitasatosporales; family Streptomycetaceae; genus Streptomyces; species Streptomyces sp. NPDC021080. Next base: position 106,760 of record NZ_JBIRQM010000022.1, read on the forward strand.
TGAAAACGGTCGCACGGAGAAGCGGACGGGGAACACCGGTCCGCACCCGCGGGTGCCCCCGACCAAACGGCACACACTCTTACGTAAGGAACGGCCCGTCGCATGTGGGTTATCCACAGGCGGCGGGCCGCCGTCTTTCCCAGCCGTTAGTGTGGGCCCTCGTCCGAGACGTCCCGCTGTCCCCGCCGGACACAGACGTCCACCGCAGTCCATCGAACCGGGGCCCGTACCTCGATGTCCGTGCACAGCCTTTCGGCAGCCAGTGACAACACCGCTGCCGCCCCTGAGTTCCCGCGCCATGTAGTGACCGCGGTGCTCGTCTCCCACGACGGCGCCCGCTGGCTGCCGCAGGCGCTCTCCGGGCTGCTCGGCCAGGACCGCCCCGTGCAGAACGCGGTGGCGGCCGACACCGGCAGCGCGGACGAATCCGCCGAGCTGCTCACCGAGGCGCTCGGCGCCGACCGCGTGCTGCACCTGGCGCGGCGCACCGGCTTCGGCCAGGCCGTGGAGGAGGTGTCCCGCACCGCCCCCGAGCTGACCCCGGACGACCTGCCCTACCTCAAGCGTCCGAGCGGCTGGGACCCCGTCACCCGCAGCTGGCGCGACGACGCCTACGACCTGCCCGACCTCCCGCACGGCGAGCCCGAGCAGTGGTTCTGGCTCCTGCACGACGACAGCGCCCCGGAGCCCGACGCCCTGGCCCAGCTGCTGCGCGTCGTGGAGAACGAGCAGGAGGCCGGCCAGGACGTGGCCATCGTCGGCCCCAAGCTCCGCGGCTGGTACGACCGCAGAGCGCTCCTCGAGGTCGGCGTCACCATCGCCAACTCGGGCCGCCGCTGGACCGGTCTGGACCGCCGCGAACAGGACCAGGGACAGCACGACCACGTCCACCCCGTGCTGTCCGTGTCCACCGCCGGCATGCTCATCCGCCGCGACGTCTTCGAGGAACTCGGCGGCTTCGACCGCCGGCTGCCCCTCATGCGCGACGACGTCGACCTGTGCTGGCGCGCCCAGGCCGCAGGCCACCGCGTGCTCGTCGCACCGGAAGCCGTCGTACGGCACGCCGAGGCGGCCTCCCGCGAGCGCCGCGCCGTCGACTGCGTGGGCCGCACCGCCGCGTCCCCGCACCGGGTCGACAAAGCGGGCGCCGTCTACACCCTCCTCGTCAACGCCCGCACCGCACAGCTCCCCTGGATCCTGATCCGCCTCGTCCTCGGCACCCTGCTGCGCACGGTCGCCTACCTCGTGGGCAAGGTCCCCGGACAGGCCGTCGACGAGATCCGCGGCCTCCTGAGCGTCCTGCTGCGGCCCGAGCGGATCATCGCCGGGCGGCGCAGGCGCGGTCGCCCGCAGGTCGACAAGGGCGAGCTGCGGCCCCTGTTCCCGCCTCCGGGCGCCACCGTGCGGGCCACCTTCGAGCAGGCCGCCGGCAATCTGATGAGCGGCTCCGACGCCGAGACCAGTACCGGCGCCGGACGGCACGGAGGCGCCGTCGAGTCCGGACCGGGCGGCGACGACGGCGACTTCCTGGAGATCGAGCAGTTCGCCCGGATCAAGCGCATCGCGCGCAACCCCGGCCCGATGCTGTTCCTGGTGCTCCTGTTCGTCTCGCTCCTCGCGTGCCGCCAGCTGCTCGGCGGCGGGGCCCTCGCGGGCGGCGCGCTGCTGCCCGCCCCGGCCGACGCCTCCGAGCTGTGGGCGCGCTACCTCGACGGCTGGCATCCGGTCGGCGCGGGCTCCACCCGGTCCGCCCCGCCCTACCTCGCGCTCGTCGCGCTGCTGGCCTCCACGCTCCTCGGCTCCACCGGGCTCGCGGTCACCGTGCTCCTCGTGGGATCCGTGCCGCTGGCCGGCTTCGCCGCGTACTTCGCCTCACGCCCCCTCGTCGAGTCCCGCCTGCTGCGCGCCTGGGCGTCCGTCGCCTACGCCTTCCTGCCCGCCGCCACCGGCGCGCTCGCCGGCGGCCGTATCGGCACCGCCGTCCTCGCGATCCTGCTGCCGCTCATCGCGCGCGCCGGCATCGCGGCGAGCGGCCTCGCGCACGGTTCCCGGGCACGCGGCAGCTGGCGCGCGACCTGGGCGTACGCCCTGCTGCTGACGTTCACCACGGCCTTCACCCCGATCGTGTGGCCCATCGCGCTGGTCCTCGGCGTCGCACTCCTCGTGGTGCGCCGCAGGGAGATCCCCGCCTACGGGCTGCGTTTCCTGGCCCAGCTCGGCACCCCGCTGCTGGTCCTCGCCCCCTGGTCGCTGACCCTGCTGCCGTTCGGCTTCTTCCGGCAGGCCGGCCTGGACTACGGCACCGGCACGGCCTCCGCGCTCGACCTGCTCAGCGCCAGCCCCGGCGGGCCGGGCACCGTCAGCGGACTGATGCTCTTCGGCATCGTGCTCGCCGCGCTGGCCGCCCTGCTGCGCTCCGAGCGCCAGGCGGGGATCCGGACCGCCTGGGTCATCGCCGTCGTGGCACTCGTCTTCGCGGCCCTGTCGAACCGCTCCACCTGGGCGGGACCCGCGACCCTCGTCTACGGTCTCGCCCTGCTCGCCGCCGCCGCCGTCGGCTCCGACGGCGCCCGCGCGCGGGTGGCCGAGCAGAGCTTCGGCTGGCGCCAGCCGGTGGCCGCGCTCATCGCCTTCGCCTGCGCCGCGGGCCCGCTGCTCGTCGCCGCCGGATGGATCATCCGCGGTGCCGACGGACCCGTGGAGCGCCGCGACCCGGTGCAGGTGCCCGCGTTCGTGGCCGAGGAGAGCGGTACCCGCGACCAGGCCCGCACCCTCGTCCTCGACAGCCGCTCGGCCGGCGAGGTCGGATACGTCCTCGTCCGCGGCTCCGGCGCCCGTCTCGGCGACGCCGAACTCGCCTCGGCCGCCGGTGAGAACAAGAAGCTCGACAAGGTCGTCGCCAACCTCGTGGCCGGCTCCGGTGCCGACCAGGCCGACGAACTCGGCGGTTTCGCCGTGCGCTACATCCTGGTCCGCAAGGGCGCGCCGCGCGACATGAGCCGCGTCCTGGACGCCACCACCGGCCTGTCCCGGCTGAGCCAGCAGGACGGCAGCGCCCTGTGGCGCGTCGACCAGCAGGTCTCGCGTGCCGCGATCGTCCCCGCGTCCGGCGACCCGGAGGCCATCGCCGCCGGTCCGGTCGAGGTGCACACCACGATCCCCGCGGGGAACGACGGCCGCGTCCTGCGTCTGGCCGACAGCGCCGACGCCGGCTGGACGGCCACCCTGGGCGGCAAGCCGCTCACCCGCACCACGGTCGACGGCTGGGCCCAGGGCTTCGAGCTGCCCGCCGACGGCGGCAGGCTGGACGTCACGTTCGACGCACCGCTGGGCCACACGGCCTGGCTGTGGGCCCAGGGCGTCCTCGCCCTGGTCCTCGTGGTGCTCGCCCTCCCCGGGCGGCGCCGGGACATCGACGACGACCTCCCCGAGGAGGAGCAGCCCGTGACCGCCGAGGACATGACGGGCGACAGCCGCCGCGCCCGCCGTCTGCGCGCCCAGGCCGAGGCCGAGGCGGAGGCCGGGCGACCGGACGAGGACCCGGAGTTCGACGGCGAGTTCCCCGCGGACGCCGACGAGGACGACGACGAGGGCCAGGACGTGGAGGTCCCGGCCGCCGCCGTCCCGCATCAGCAGGCGTACGGCGAATGGGACAGCCCGAGTTACGCGAACGCCGAGTACGACACCTACGGCGGCGAGCAGTACGAAGGGCAGCAGGGACAGCAGGGGTACCAGGCCGGCACGTACGACCAGTCGTACCCGGCGGATCCCTATCAGGGCGGCCAGTACGACCCGTACGCCTACGGAGGCACGGCGGCGTACGACCAGAACTACGGCCAGGGCTACGACGCGAACGACGGGCCCTTCGATTCCCGGGGCCAGGGCTACGAATCGGGCGAGCAGGGCTACGACCCCGCGTACGACCCCACGCAGCCGCACCGCACCGGCAGCGAGCGCCCCGACGGGAGCCATCAGTGAACCGCACCACCCTGTCCCTGATCGCCGCGGTGACCGCGCTCGCCGCCGTCACCGGGTTCGCGACCCTCGAGCCGCCCGCCACCTCCGGCGACAGCGCGGCCGCCACGGCCGCACGGCTGCCCGTGGAGCGCACCAGCCTGCTCTGCCCGCAGCCGAGCACCTCCGACATCGCGGACACCGCGTACACGTCCTTCACTCCGGTCGTGGCGGGCACGAGCGGCGGCGGCAAGGCTCAACTCCAGTCCGCCACCGAGGAGTCGGCGGACCCGGCCGGCGGCAAGAAGCGCGGCGCCAAGCCCGCCAAGCCCGTCGTCCAGCCCAAGGAGCCCGGCAAGCCGACGACCGGCGACACCTCGGGCCCCGACGTGCCCGCTCTCGTCGGCCTCGCGTCGGGCAAGTTCGCGCCCGGCTGGACGGTCCAGGAGACGACGGAGGTCGCCGCGGGCGTCGGGCGCGGTCTGCTCGGCACCAACTGCACCGCGCCCGACACCGAGTTCTGGTTCCCGGGCGCCAGCACCGCCGCGCAGCGCACCGACTACGTGCACCTGACGAACCCGGACGACGCCGCGGCCGTCGTCGACATCGATCTGTACGGCAAGGACGGCACGCTCAAGTCCACGGTGGCCGACGGGATCACGGTCCAGGCGCACGCCAGCGAGCCGATCCTGCTGAACACGCTGGCCGGTGATCCGCAGGCCGATCTGACCGTGCACGTGAAGGTCCGCAGCGGCCGGGTCGGAGCCGTCGTGCAGGCACTGGACGCCAAGACCGGCGGCGACTGGCTGGCCGCCTCCGCCGACCCCGCGGGCAGCCTCGTCATGCCGGGCATCCCCAAGGACGCCACCTCCGTGCGCCTGGTCGCCTTCGCGCCCGGTGACACGGACGCAGACCTGAAGGTGCGCCTCGCCTCCCCCTCGGGGACGATCACCCCGGCGGGCAACGAGACGCTGCACGTGAAGGCCGGCATGACCTCCGCCGTCGACCTCGGGGACGTCACCCGCGGCGAGGCGGGCTCCCTGATCCTCGCGCCCACCGGCACGTCCGTGCCGATCGTCGCCGCCCTGCAGGTGGTGCGCGGCAAGGGCGCCGATCAGGAGACCGCGTTCATCCCGGCCGCCGCCCCGGTCGGCGCCCGCTCGACGGTCGCCGACAACAGCGCCAAGGGGTCCACGCTCGCCGTGACCGCCCCCGGCGAGGGCGCCAGGGTCAAGGTCACCGCGTCGGCGGGCAGCGGGGGCGGCACGCCCGTCTCGAAGACGTTCACGATCAAGGGCGGGACCACGCAGAACGTCGAGGCGCCCGTCCCGAGCGGCCTGAAGGGCACGTACGCCCTCACCGTCGAGTCGGTCTCCGGAGGCCCGGTCTACGCCTCCCGGATGCTCTCCGCGACCCAGGAGGGCGTTCCCGGCTTCACCATCCAGAACCTCCCGGACGACCGCGGGACGGTCTCGGTGCCGGACGCCGAACAGGACCTGTCGGTACTGCTCAAGCAGTGATCCGGGACCGTCGGCCCGAGTCCGGAACGACCCGAGTCCGGAACGCCCCGGCCCCGGGAGACCTGGGCCCGGATCGTTCCGGACTCGGGCCGGAGCGGCCAGGGCCGAAGCCGCCCGGGGCCGGCGCGGGCCGGCGGGCCGGACCCGGCCGGGGCGGCTCTGGCCGGGGCCGCTCTCAGTCCTCGTCGTACCGCGGGTCGACCGTCTCCGGCGTCAGGCCCAGCAGTTCCGCGACCTGTTCCACGACGACCTCGTGCACCAGGGCGGCGCGCTCGTCGCGCCCCTTGGTGCGGATCTCGATCGGACGGCGGTAGACGACCACGCGCGCGGGGTGCCCCTCGCGCGCCGCGACCGTGCCGCCCAGCGGCACCGCCTCGTCGCTCCAGCCCTCGCCCGAGCGCTCCAGACGGGGGACTTCGAGGATCATGAAGTCGATGTCCGCGAGCTGCGGCCAGCGTCGTTCCAGCCGCTCCACGGAGTCCTGCACCAGGTCCGCGAAGACTTCGGAACGGCTCGCCGCGAGCGGTACCTGGGGCGGCGCCACGGGGCCGCGCATGCCCCTGCCGTGGCGGTCACGATGACGGGGACCGGATGCTGCGGCACGGGGCGGTACGGGGTTGTCCATCACTGACGAAGCGTAGTCCCCGCCCGGCCCGGCCGCCCGGCCCCACGCGCAGGTCGTCGGCGGGTGGCAGGACCGACCGCCCCGACCGGGCCTGTCTTCCGGATGACGCCCGATGACCGTTCTCATCAAGATTCAGCTCGATTCCGCATCTCTCCAAGACCGTGTCCGGCATGGCAATTGGCATGATTCGCACCAAGTGGTGACCGGATTCAGGCCTGTTCGGTATCTCGACACCCGATGTCGCCCCAGGTCAGGCTCTGATGCCCCGAAAGCGGTGTGGGGCGTCTCACAGCACGACACGGTGGGGTGACCTGGGGCAGAGTCGTCGCGGCCCGCTCAAGAGTGCGGTACCGTCCCACCTCGTGAGCCTTGTACGTCGCTGTTCGCGCACCGCTTGCGGCCGTCCCGCCGTCGCGACGCTGACGTACGTCTACGCCGACTCGACCGCGGTGCTCGGCCCGCTCGCCACCTACGCCGAACCCCACTGCTACGACCTGTGCGCCGAGCACTCCGAGCGCCTGACCGCGCCGCGCGGCTGGGAGGTCGTCCGCCTCGCCGACTCCTCCGGTCCCGCGCGCCCCAGCGGCGACGATCTGGAGGCCCTGGCGAACGCGGTGCGCGAGGCGGCCCGTCCGCAGAAGCGCGCGGCGGACGCCGGCGGCAGTGCCCGCTCGGCGGACCCGATGGAGGTCGCGCGCCGCGGCCATCTGCGGATCCTGCGCTCGCCCGACAACTGAGCACCGCGCGCACGACCGCACCCGGTTCCACGCGCCCCGCTTTCCCTGCTCCACTCTCCCCGCCCCGTCCCGCCCCGTGCATCGCGCTCGCGCCGAACTCCTCGGCGGCGTCGGGCCGGAGACCTGCCCGACGACCCCGCGGCGGTCCCGCCGACCGTCCGGCTCGCCCGGCGGCATACCGGTGGGCCGGACGCCCTCCGGCGCCGCTCAGGGGCCGCGTTCCGCCGCTTCCCGCCCAGTGGATCGTCAACGCCCCGTGGGCGTACCGGATGACCGTCCGCACCCGGCACTTCGACGCACCCGGCACCTGCCGCCGTCCGCGGAATCGCCCTCGCCGCCGTCCAGTTCGCCGCCTCGCATCACGTATCCGCCCAACTCGGCGACGGCGCAGCCTCCTTGGTCCTCTCCTGGACGCCGTCCCGGCCAGGGACGCGCCCCGGTGGAGTTCGGCGCCGCCGGTGTCAACCCGGACGGGTAGTTTGGGGCGACCGAAGTGGACTTCTGGAGGGTTGGCCGTGACTGCTGATCTGTCGCAGCTCGTGAAGGCGTACGACGTACGCGGGGTGGTTCCGGACCAGTGGGACGAGCCGCTCGCCGAGCTGTTCGGCGCCGCCTTCGTCCAAGTGACGGGAGCGGACGCCATCGTGATCGGCCACGACATGCGGCCGTCGTCGCCGGGCCTGTCCCGTGCCTTCGCACGCGGCGCCGCGGCACGCGGGGTGGACGTCACCGAGATCGGCCTGTGCTCCACGGACCAGCTCTACTACGCCTCGGGCGCGCTCGGCCTGCCCGGCGCCATGTTCACCGCCTCGCACAACCCGGCCCAGTACAACGGCATCAAGATGTGCCGGGCGGGCGCGGCCCCCGTCGGCCAGGACACCGGCCTCTCCGAGATCCGCCGGCTCGCCGAGACCTGGCTCGACTCCGGTGCCCCCGTCTCGGACGCGACGCCCGGAACGATCACGCGGCGCGACACGTTGGAGGACTACGCGGCGTACCTCCGCTCGCTCGTCGACCTGACCTCGATCCGCCCCCTGAAGGTCGTCGTCGACGCGGGCAACGGCATGGGCGGCCACACCGTGCCGACCGTGTTCTCCGGTCTGCCGCTGGAACTCGTCCCGATGTACTTCGAACTGGACGGCACGTTCCCGAACCACGAGGCCAACCCGCTCGACCCGGCGAACATCGTGGACCTCCAGAAGCGCGTCCGTGAGGAGGGCGCCGACCTCGGCCTCGCCTTCGACGGCGACGCCGACCGCTGCTTCGCCGTCGACGAGCGGGGCGAGCCGGTCTCCCCGTCCGCGATCACCGCGCTGGTCGCCGCCCGCGAACTGGACAAGCACGGCGGCGGCACCGTCATCCACAACCTCATCACCTCCTGGTCGGTCCCGGAGGTCGTCCGCGAACACGGCGGCACGCCGGTGCGCACCCGCGTCGGCCACTCCTTCATCAAGGCCGAGATGGCCACCTCCGGCGCGATCTTCGGCGGCGAGCACTCCGCGCACTACTACTTCCGCGACTTCTGGAACGCCGACACGGGCATGCTGGCCGCCCTCCACGTCCTCGCCGCCCTCGGCGGCCAGGACGGCCCGCTCTCCGGCCTCGTCGCGGAGTACGACCGCTACGTGGGCTCCGGCGAGATCAACTCCACCGTCGACGACCAGGCGGCCCGTCTCGCCGCCGTCAGGGCCGCCTACGAGGGCCGTGAGGGCGTCGTCCTCGACGAACTCGACGGCCTGACGGTCACCCTCGGGGACACGTGGTTCAACGTCCGCCCCTCCAACACCGAGCCCCTCCTGCGCCTCAACGCCGAGGCCCGCGACGAGGCGACGATGGCGCGGGTCCGGGACGAGGTACTGAAGATCATCAGAGGCTGACCCCGGACACGGGGACCAGGCTGCCCGTCCTCCTGGCTGCCCGTCCCACCGCCCGGCGGCCGAGGACCCCGCCCGGTGTTCCGGCACCCCCGGCCGCCGGGCGAGGCCACCGGACCCGCCCGCCGGACTTGCCCACCGGCGGCCGGACGCGCCTGGCCCGGTCCGCGCCGACGGCCGGCCGCCGAGGCCGGGCACCGGCGTGCGCGGCATCCGCGGTACCGGGCACCGCCGGTGACCGGTGGCTCGCCCGGACGGGTGCCGGCCCCGGTGCGGACGCCGGTCGTGGAGGCCCCCGCACCCGCTCCGCGCGTCTCACGAACCGTGGGCGCGCCCCGGCACCGGGCTTCCCGCAGCGGTACCCTGACCAGGCCGCATCCACCGTTTCGGAAGGACACCCCATGCCGCTCGAAGCCGGCCTCCTGGAGATCCTCGCCTGCCCGGCCTGCCACGCCCCGCTCAAGGAGCAGGAGACCGAGCTGATCTGCACGGGAGCGGACTGCGGCCTCGCGTACCCGGTCCGCGACGGCATCCCCGTACTCCTGGTCGACGAGGCCCGGCGCCCCGCGTAACCGACGCGCCCGACTCGCGCACAGCGGTGCCGCACCCGCCGTACGCGAGGCGCCGGCGGCGCCGTCCCGCCCCAGGCGCGGCGACGGCGCGGCAGGCACCACGACGAGCCCCGCCACCGACGACGAGCGACGGCACCGCCGCCCGCACCGACGACGGAGACGCGGCCGTCCCGACCGGCACCCGGCGTACTTCCGGCGGGCACCCGGTCCGACCCAGCGCCGCTCGGCACCTCGCGCGAGCGACTCCCGTGCAAGCGACCCCGGCGGCTCACGCGCAAGCTCCGCCCGGCGATCGGAGGCTCCGACCCCATGCTCGACGAATCGCTCCTCGACGATCCCGACGCGCTCACCCGGGCCGACCGGCGGGCCCTGCTCCGCGGTGCCGCCGAGGCCGGTGCCCGGGTGCGCACCGCGGTCCGGCACGCCGCCGAGGCCGGCATCTCCGAGCTGAAGCCGGACGGCCGTCCGCGCGCCGTCCTGATCGCGGGCCCCGGCATGGCCGCCACCGGCGTCGCCGAACTGCTCGGCACCCTCGCCGGAGCCAGCTGCCCCCTCACCCGGCTCACCCCCACGGGCGTCGCCCCCGCCGGCGGCGCCCTGCGCTGGGACCTGCCCGGCTGGGCGGGCCCCGTCGACCTCCTGCTGATCGCCACCCCCGACGGCAGCGAACCCGGCCTGGAACTGCTCATCGAGCAGGCCTACCGGCGCGGCAGCACCGTCGCCGCCGTCGCCCCCGCGGGCTCCCCCCTCTCCGAGTGGGTGCAAGCCAGCCACGGCCTCTTCGTCCCCATGGCGACCGCCCCGTACGACCAGGAAGAGCCCCTGGGAGCCTCCGCCCCCGGCGTTCTCTGGGCGCTGCTCACCCCGCTGCTCGCCCTCCTCGACCGCACCGGCCTGGTCTCGGCCCCGCCGCAGGCGCTGCAGAAGGTCGCCGACCGCCTCGACCGTGTCGCCGAGCGCTGCGGCCCCGCCATCGCGGCGTACAGCAACCCCGCCAAGACGCTCGCCGCCGAGCTGGCCGAGGCGCTCCCGGTGATCTGGACGGAGGGCACCTCGGCGGGACCGGCCGGCCGCCGCTTCACCGCGGCGCTCGCCGAACTCGCGGGCCGCCCCGCGCTCACCGCCGAACTGCCCGAGGCGCTCGCCTCGCACAGCGTGCTGCTCGCGGGCGCGCTCGCCGCGGGCGCGGACCCCGAGGACTTCTTCCGGGACCGCGTCGAGGAGGCACAGGCGCTGCACGCGCGCGTGGTGCTGCTCCGCGACCGTCCCATCGGCGGGCTCAGCGCCGCACCCGCCGCCCGCGAACTCGCCCTCAGCCACGACACCGCGATCAGCGAGCTCGAACCCGAGGAGGGCGGCGAACTGGAGACCCTCGCCGAGCTGATCGCCATCACGGATTTCGCCGCCGTTTACCTGGCGCTCGCTTCGGGGGCCTGATCTTGGGCGGGACCTCGCGCCCGGCGTGCCGCATCGCCGGATCCCGCGAAGGGCGCCCCTGACCCCACGCCTTTGATCAGCGCCCGCACGCGCGGGCCGATCAGCGCACGTATGGAGAAGAAGACACCGATGGACCGCCTCGACAACACCGTCCGCCCCTACGCCTGGGGTTCGACCACCGCCATCCCCCGACTGCTCGGTGTGGAGCCGACCGGCGAACCACAGGCGGAGATGTGGATGGGCGCCCACCCGGGCGCGCCCTCGCGCACCGGGCGCGGTCCGCTCAACGAGGTCGTCGCCGAGGACCCGGAGCGGGAACTCGGCCGCGCCGCCGTCGCCAGGTTCGGCCCCCGCCTGCCGTTCCTCCTCAAGCTCCTCGCCGCCGGCGCCCCGCTCTCCCTCCAGGTGCACCCCGACCTCGAACAGGCGCGGGAGGGCTACGAGGACGAGGAGCGCCGGGGCGTCCCGATCGACGCCCCGCACCGCAACTACAAGGACGCCAACCACAAGCCCGAACTGATCTGCGCCCTCACCGAGTTCGACGGTCTGTGCGGCTTCCGCGCCCCCGAGGAGACCGCCGGACTCCTCGAGGCCCTGGAGGTCGACTCCCTGAAGCCGTACGTCGACCTGCTGCGCGCCCACCCCGAGGAGGCGGCGCTGCGCGAGGTCCTCACGGCCGTGCTGAGCGCCGACCCCGAGGACATGGCCCGTACGGTCACCGAGACCACCGCCGCCTGCGAACGCCTCGGCGGCGCCTACACCCCGTACGCCGGCCTCGCCCACCACTACCCCGGCGACCCCGGAGTCATCGCCGCGATGCTCCTCAACCACGTCCGGCTCCAGCCCGGCGAGGCCCTCTTCCTCGGCGCCGGCATCCCGCACGCCTACCTGGACGGCCTCGGCGTCGAGATCATGGCCAACAGCGACAACGTCCTGCGCTGCGGCCTGACCCCCAAGCACGTCGACGTCCCCGAACTCCTGCGCGTGGTCCGCTTCGAGGCGGCCGACCCCGGAGTCCTGCGCCCCGAAGCGTCCCCCGACGGCGAAGAGGTCTACGCGACCCCCATCGACGAGTTCCGCCTCTCCCGGTACGTCGTCGCCGAGGGTGCCGATCCGCGCGACCTCACCCGCGAGACCCCGCAGATCCTGCTCTGCACCTCGGGTTCGGTGCGCGCCGACGGCATCGATCTGACCCCCGGCACCTCGGTCTTCGTACCGGCGGGCGAAAAGGCCGAAGTGTCAGGGTCCGGCACGATCTTCCGTGCGACAGTGGTTGCCTGACGGGACGACTGCACCTACCTGAGGCGCGTCGCCTACGGACCGGGCTGCAAGAATGGCCCACCGCAAAAGGCGGGCAAAGCCCGGACCGGGCGGGGTACGAGAGTACGAACGGGTCCGGACGGCGTACGAAGGGACAGCAGGAGCAGATGAGCGCTTCAGGCGGCACCAAAGCGATCGTGGCGGCACTCGGCGCCAACCTCGCGATCGCGGTATCGAAGTTCGTGGCGTTCGCGTTCAGCGGCTCCTCCTCGATGCTCGCCGAGGGCGTTCACTCGGTCGCCGACTCCGGCAACCAGGCGCTGCTCCTGATCGGCGGCAAGAAGGCCCAGCGCGAGGCGACCCCGCAGCACCCCTTCGGCTACGGCCGCGAGCGCTACATCTACGCCTTCCTCGTCTCGATCGTCCTGTTCTCGGTCGGCGGCATGTTCGCCGTCTACGAGGGCTACGAGAAGATCAAGCACCCGCACGAGATCGAGCACTGGTACTGGCCGGTCGGCGTCCTGGTGTTCGCGATCATCGCCGAGGGCTTCTCCTTCCGTACGGCCATCAAGGAGTCCAACGAGCTGCGCGGCTCGCACTCCTGGTCCCAGTTCATCCGCCGCGCCAAGGCCCCCGAACTGCCGGTCGTCCTCCTGGAGGACTTCGGCGCGCTCATCGGTCTGGTCCTCGCGCTCGGCGGAGTCGGCCTCGCCCTGCTCACGGGCGACGGCGTCTGGGACGGCATCGGCACGGTCTGCATCGGTGTCCTGCTCATCCTGATCGCCCTGGTGCTCGCCGCGGAGACCAAGTCGCTCCTGCTCGGCGAGTCGGCCGGCCCGGAGGAGACCGCGAAGATCGAGGCGGCGATGGTCGACGGCGACACCGTCACCGGCATCATCCACATGCGCACGCTCCACCTCGGCCCCGAGGAACTGCTGATCGCCGCGAAGATCGCCGTCCAGCACGACGACACGGCCGCCGAGGTCGCCAGGGCGATCGACGCCGCCGAGGCCCGCATCCGCGCCGCCGTCCCGATCGCCCGGGTGATCTACCTGGAGCCGGACATCTACAGCGAGGCCGCGGCCGCCAAGGGCCCGGACCCCGCCGCGACCCCCGGCGGACCGACGCCGTCGCCGGCCGACCACTGACCCACCCGCTTCCGCACCGCCGTTCCGCACCCGCCGGGCCCGTCCGAGACACGGACGGGCCCGGCGGCGTTCCCCTGTCCGGCACCCCGCTCCGACGCCCGACATCCGCGCCGAGTCCATCCGATCAAGCCCGTGAAGGCCGCTTTGTCCGGACGTGGACTGGGGAGGGACAGGCCCACCGGTGTAGCTTGGTGACCGAGCCAGACGTCGCTGCTGATGGCGGTCGGGCGGTCCCACCGCGGACCGGCCGAGGGAGAGAGGGCCTCCGACGGACTGCGCTGCGCGCACCGGGCACACCTGTGCCCTGCCGAAGCATGTCCGTGCCCCGTCGGGCACTGGTACGTGCCGCCGCCGCGCAGAACAGCCCTACCCACCTCGCCCCGATTCCGAGGAGCAGCTCGTATGACGACTGTCGACAACCGACAGGACTTCAAGGTCGCCGACCTCTCCCTGGCCGCCTTCGGCCGCAAGGAGATCACCCTCGCCGAGCACGAGATGCCCGGCCTGATGTCGATCCGCAAGGAGTACGCCGCCGCGCAGCCCCTGGCCGGCGCCCGCGTCACCGGTTCCCTGCACATGACGGTGCAGACCGCCGTCCTGATCGAGACCCTGGTCGCCCTGGGCGCCGAGGTCCGCTGGGCGTCCTGCAACATCTTCTCCACCCAGGACCACGCCGCCGCCGCCATCGCGGTCGGCCCCGACGGCACTCCGGACAACCCGCAGGGCGTCCCGGTCTTCGCCTGGAAGGGCGAAACCCTGGAGGAGTACTGGTGGTGCACGGAGCAGGCGCTGACCTGGCCGAACACCCCCACCGGCGGCCCGAACATGATCCTGGACGACGGCGGTGACGCCACCCTGCTGGTCCACAACGGCGTCCGGTACGAGAAGGACGGCAAGGTCCCCTCCATCGACACCGCCGAGAACGACGAGCACCGCGTCGTCCTCGAACTCCTCAACCGCACGATCACCGACGGCTCGCAGAAGTGGACCCGGCTCGCCTCGGAGATCCGCGGCGTGACCGAGGAGACCACCACCGGCGTGCACCGCCTGTACGAGATGTACCGCGACGGCACCCTGCTGTTCCCGGCGATCAACGTCAACGACGCGGTCACGAAGTCGAAGTTCGACAACAAGTACGGCTGCCGGCACTCGCTGATCGACGGCATCAACCGTGCCACCGACACCCTGATCGGCGGCAAGACCGCCGTCGTCTGCGGCTACGGCGACGTGGGCAAGGGCTGCGCCGAGTCGCTGCGCGGCCAGGGCGCCCGCGTGATCATCACCGAGATCGACCCGATCTGCGCGCTGCAGGCGGCGATGGACGGCTACCAGGTCACGACCCTGGACGAGGTCGTCGACAAGGCCGACATCTTCGTCACCACGACGGGCAACAAGGACATCATCATGGCCGCGGACATGGCCAAGATGAAGCACCAGGCGATCGTCGGGAACATCGGTCACTTCGACAACGAGATCGACATGGCCGGCCTCGCGAAGATCGACGGCATCGTCAAGGACGAGGTCAAGCCGCAGGTCCACACCTGGACGTTCCCCGACGGCAAGGTCATCATCGTGCTGTCCGAGGGCCGCCTGCTCAACCTGGGCAACGCCACCGGCCACCCCTCGTTCGTGATGTCCAACAGCTTCGCGGACCAGACCCTGGCCCAGATCGAGCTGTTCACCAAGCCCGAGGAGTACCCGACCGACGTCTACGTGCTGCCCAAGCACCTCGACGAGAAGGTCGCCCGTCTCCACCTCGATGCGCTCGGCGTCAAGCTCACGACGCTCCGCCCCGAGCAGGCCTCGTACATCGGTGTCGAGGTCGACGGCCCGTACAAGTCGGACCACTACCGCTACTGAGCACGCCCGCCGAGCAGCGGTACCACCGCTCGGCGTCCGGATGTCAGCAGGCCCTCGCCGTCCCGGCGGGGGCCTGTCCCCGATGAGGACCTGAACGCCCATGCCCCGCGGCCGCTATTCGCTCCATGACCCGCACGATCACACCCCTCTCGCCGACGAACACTTCCACTGCGCGCCCGGCCCTTCCGGCTGGCGCTATGTCTCCCAGCTCACGACCCCCTCCAGCACCGCGTTCGAAGACCCCACCGAACCCGGAACACCGACGGTCACCGGCTCCGTCGATCTCGCCCTCGACGACCTCGGCCGCCCCATCCGGCTCGAACTGCACGCGGGAGGCTGGCAGGTGCGAGGCGCCGCCCTGGACGGTGTGACCTGGGTCCGCACCGACCCCGCCGGGACCGAGGCCACCGAAGGCAACGTGCCCGCCCACGCCTTCACCGGTACCTCTCCCGCCTTCCTCGTCGCCACCGCCCGTCTCCTTCGCCTCACCCCTTCCGCCACCGCCCCGGCGACCCGCGTCCGCCTCGTCGCCTTCACCGGTCCGGCCCTCGCCCCGCGCACCCTCGACCAGTCCTGGGCCTTGATCGCAAGCGAAACACACGCCACTGACAACGGCCCGCTGACCGTGGACGAATACCAGGTCACAGCACTGGACACCGGGGAACAGCACGCCGTGCACATCGCGGGGGACGTGGTGCTCGCGGCCCCCGGCATCGAACTGGAACACCTCGAATCACCGCCGTCGGTGTTCACCTGACAGCAGTGCCGGTCCGTTCGGGGCCGCCACCGAGCCGGCGGTCAGGGCGACTACGCGGGCGGCGCGAAGCCGGTCGACGGCCGCTCGTCCTTGCCGGGCTGCCGGTCCGGGCCGACCGGGGCGGCTTGGGGGGCCGAACCTGCCGGCTGCGGGGACGCGGCCTGCTGCGAGGCGACCGGATATCCGGCGGGGACCGGCGGGGCGGAGTGGACACCGGACCCCGGAGGGTAGGAGCGGTCGGCGGGAGCGCCGGGCTGGAGAGGGCGGCCGGTGGCAGCGGTGGGCTGGAAGGGGTGGCCGACAGGCCCACCCGGCTGGGGGAACGGATGACCGCCGGGCGCGGGCGACGCGAAGCCGCCCGCCGTGGCACCGAACGCCCGACGGGCCTCCCGGGTCTGGCGCTCGTGCACGACGGCCGCCAGATACGCGCCCGCCGGAACACCCTGCGGCGCCGGAGCCCCGGTCCGAGCGGCGAGATCCACGGCGAGCCGTTCCGCCATCACCCCGCCTATCTGCGGATCCAGCTGCTGCATCCGCGTCAGGTACTGACGGATGGCCAGCCACAGTCCGTCCGGCACCGCGGACAGGTCGAGCTCCGCGAACCGCCCCGCCAGCCAGGGCGGCGGCGCGGGAACGTACGGCATACGTCCCACCGGAATGCGTTCCCGCACGACGAGAGTCCCCGCGAACACGTCCCCGAGCCGTCGCCCGCGCTCCGACACCAGCGAGGCGACGCACGCGACGATCCCGAACGTCATCAGGATCTCGACCACGCCCACCGCGCCGCGCACCAGAGCGTGCCGGAACCGGATGGGCCCGCCGTCGTCCCGCACCACTCGCAGCCCGCACGCCAGCTTCCCGAGCGAGCGGCCGTGACTCAGCGTCTCCACGGCGATCGGACCGCCGACCAGCACCAGCAGGAAGCTCGCGATCGAGACGGCGATCTGCGCCGCGTCGTCCAGCGTGGCAGTCGCGGCGACCAGGCCGATGGTCACGACGATGTAGACCGTCAACGCCACGGCCAGGTCGAGCACCACGGCGAGCGCCCGGCTCGGCAGTTTCGCGGGCCGCAGCTCCAATGCCACTGCCTCGCCCGTCACCAGCTCACTCACGCGCGCCGCCCTTCCCCTGACCTGCCCCGACAACCGCCAGTCTGCCAAGCTGAGGGCGCATCGCGCCCCAGTAGGACAAGCTGACATCCACGATGAGCCCCCGAGCGCAGCCGAGGAGCAGGCAAACCGATGGACCTCGACGTCTTCGTCTCCGCCCACCGAACCGAGTGGGACAGACTCGACGCTCTGCTGCGCCGCCAGCGCCGCCTCACCGGGGCCGAGGCCGATGAACTCGTCACCCTGTACCAGCGAACCGCCACCCATCTCTCGCTGATCCAGTCCAGCGCGCCGGATCCCCAGCTGACCGGGCGCCTCAGCCAGCTCGTGGCACGCGCGCGCAGTGCCGTGACAGGCACCCGCCGGGCCTCCTGGCGCGATGTCACCCGCTTCCTGACGCACGGTTTTCCCGCAGCCGTCTACCGCTCCCGCCACTGGTGGGTGCCCACGGCGCTCCTGTCCACGGCGATAGCCGCCCTCCTCGGGTGGTGGATCGGAACCCATCCCGAGGTCCAGGCCGCCATCGCCGCCCCCGGCGAGCTGCGGTCCCTCACCCGCCCCGGTGGCGAGTACGAGACCTACTACTCCAGTCATCCCGCCGCCGCCTTCGCCGCCCAGGTGTGGACGAACAATGCCGAGGCCGCCGCCATGTGCCTGGTACTGGGCGTCTTCCTGGGCCTGCCGGTCCTCTGGATCCTCTTCGAGAACATGCTCAACCTGGGTGTCGGCATCGGCCTGATGTCATCGGCCGGCCGTCTCGACCCCTTCCTCGGGCTCGTCCTCCCGCACGGTCTGCTGGAACTGACAGCCGTCTTCGTCGCCGCGGGCACGGGACTGAAACTGGGCTGGACCGTGATCGACCCGGGCCCGCGAACCCGGCATACGGCCCTCGCGGAAGAAGGCCGCGCCGCGCTGGGCATGGCGATCGGTCTGGCGCTGGTCCTCTTCGTCTCGGGTGCCATCGAAGGCTTCGTCACGCCGTCGGGCCTCCCGACCTGGGCCCGCATCGGCATCGGAATCGCTGCTGAGCTGGCCTTTCTCACGTACGTCTATGTCCTCGGAGGCCGCGCGGCCCGCTCCGGCGAGACCGGTGACGTCTCGGCGTCCGAGCGCAGCGCCACTCTGCCGACGGCCGCTTGATGTGCGCCGCCCCTCTTGACCTGCTAGCCTTCTCGTCACCCCGGAAAACTCGTTGACACGAGTCGAGCGGGGAGGTAGATTCGAACAGTTGCCTAGAACTGGACACGTCCGGCGGCAGCAGTTAGAGTCTGCTCGCTTCTCAAGTGAATCGACATGTCGATTCGGAAGAAGCCACTCCCGATGATTCAGAAATGGCCGCCGGTCAATCCGGCCCCCAGATTCTGATAAAGTCGGAGCCGCTGAAAAGGAAAACGCGAGAGCGGATTACCTTGAAAGCGCCGAGGAAATCAGGCCCGAAAGGATCTGATAGAGTCGGACTCGCCGGAAAGGGAAACGCGGAAGCGGGAACCTGGAAAGCACCGAGGAAATCGGATACGGAAAC
>NZ_JBIRQM010000023.1:0-116036 GCF_044333225.1 Streptomyces sp. NPDC021080
AGGGGCCGTGCCGGTACATCACATGCCCGTCGCCACCGACGGTCACCTCTCGTCCGACGGCGACGGGCGGATGTACCGGCACGGCCCCGACCCACCCACCGGACCCGAACCGCACCGGTACCTCAGTCCACGGGATGCGCGCCTTCCACCGTGAAGCCGATCACCGTGCCGCCGCCCTTTCGGGGGTGGGCGAACGGGGTGCCGCCGTGGGCCGTGGAGACCTCGCGGACGATCGACAGGCCGAGGCCCGAGCCGGGGAGACTGCGGGCGTCGGCGGCCCGGTAGAAGCGGTCGAAGACGCGTACGAGGTCTTCGTCGCCGATGCCGGGACCGCGGTCGAGCACCTCGACCCGGACCGATCCGGGTCCGTGACGCCCCGCGGAGCCACCGGAGCCGCCGAGGCCGCTGCCGAGGCCGGTGGAGCTGCCGGGAACGGTGGAGCCGGTGGGGAGGGCGGGGCCTGCGGGGGCGTCGGCGGGATGGTGGGTCGCGCCCGGGCGCGGCGGCGGGCCCGTCACCACGATCTCGATCGGCTCCGTTCCGCCCCGGTCGAACTTGGCCGCGTTCTCCACGAGGTTGGAGACCGCGCGCTGCAGGGCGCTCGGGCGGCCGTCGACCGCGGTGTCGCCGGTGGTCCGGACGGTGATGTCCCGTCCGGTGCGGCGGCGGGTGACGATCGCGACGTCCTCGGCGAGGTCGGCGAGGTCGAGCTGCCGTACGGGCTCGGTGTCCGACTGGCCAGCCGCGAGGGCGACGAGTTCGTTGACCAGGTCGGTCAGCTCCCGGGACTCCAGGGCCAGGTCGGCGACGAGTTCCTCACGGGCGTCCGGTGGCAGTTCGTCGATCCGGCGGAGCATGGAGATGTTCGTCCGCAGGGAGGTCAGCGGCGTACGCAGTTCGTGTCCCGCGTCCTGGACCAGGCGCCGCTGGTCCTCCTCGGACTGGGCGAGGCGGCCGAGCATCCGGTCGAAGGACCGGCCGAGCCGGGCCACCTCGTCGTGCCCGGTGACCGGCACCTGGATGCCGAGACGACCGGTGCGCGCCACGTCCTCCGCGGCCCCGGCGAGCCGCACCAGGCGCCGGGTGATGCGCCGGGCCAGCCACCAGCCGAACAGTCCCGCGGCGATCACGACGGCGCCGACGAGGACCACGGTCCGCCGCTGGAGCGTCCGGAGCAGGTCCTCCGTGTCGCTGAACTGCTGGGCGACCTGCACGGCACCTCGCCCGCCGCCCAGCGAGACGGTCGCCACCCGGTAGCGGTCGCCGGCGACGTCGACGTCCTTGTGCTGTTCCAGTCTGCCCGCCTTGCCGTCGTCGGCGACCGCCCGGTCGTGGCCGTCCACGGGCAGCGGCGGGACACCGTGGTCGACGATCGCGCCCTTGGGCCCGAGCACCTGCACGTCGGTGCGGCTGGGCCGGATGATGTCGTCGAGGGGCCCGTCGTGGTCGGGGTCGGAGGAGGCGAAGTCGCTCGGCTCCAGCGGGTGCTCGCGCACCTGGTCGCGCAGGTCCTGCACCACCTCGGCGAAGACGGTCTGCTGGTCGACCCGCACCAGTCGCGCGGCGGCGTCGTAGCTCAGGAATCCGACCAGGACCGTGACGACGGCGGCGACGGCCGCGAAGGACACGGTGAAGGTGGCCCGCAGGGAGGACACCTGCCGCAGCCGTCGTCGCACTCAGTCCTCCCTCAGGACGTATCCCACGCCCCGTACGGTGTGGATCAGTGCCGGAGCCCCCGGCTCGTCGAGCTTGCGCCGCAGATAGCCCACGTAGACGGCGAGGTTCTTGGAGCCGGGGCCGAAGTCGTAGCCCCAGATCCGGTCGTAGATGGTGGAGTGGTCCAGGACGATGCCCGCGTTGCGGACGAGCAGTTCGAGGAGCTCGAACTCGGTCCGGGTCAGTTCCAGCTCGCGCTGTCCGCGCCATGCCCGGCGGGCCTGGATGTCCATGCGCAGTCCGGCCGCGGAGATCTGGGAGCCGGACGTCTGGGGTTCGCGGGGCGCGGGCGGCGGCGCGTCCTCGTCGAAGGCGCCGTTGCCGGTGCGGCGCAGCAGGGCGCGCAGCCGGGCGAAGACCTCCTCGACGTCGAACGGCTTGACGACGTAGTCGTCGGCGCCGGCGTCGAGGCCGGCGATGCGGTCGGCGGTCTCGACGAGCGCGGTGAGCATCAGGATCGGGGTGCGGTCGCCCTCGGCGCGCAGGACGCGGCACACCTGGAGGCCGTCGATGCCGGGCATCATGACGTCGAGGACGAGGACGTCCGGCGGGGTGCGGTGGGCCTGGGCCAGCGCCTCCACCCCGTCGGCCACGGCCGTCACCTGGTAGCCCTCCAGTGTCAGTGCCCTTTCCAGGGCATGGCGGATGGCGCGGTCGTCCTCGGCGAGCAGTACGTTCTGGGGCACGCCACCAGTCTGCCAAGCCGCGGACGGCGTGCGACCTGGTGAGCGGGTCCGGGACGGGCCTTCTTACCGGCCTCTCACCCCTTCCCGGTGTGTCGGACGTGCCCGGATCGGTCCCGGTTCTCACCGGGCCGGGGTCAGCCGACGTGTACCCGGGGCCGTCGTGCGCGGTCGGGTTCGGCCTCGCGCAGGACTTCCCTGGTGACGGGGGCGACCTCGCCCTGGCCGAAGAGGAAGAAGCGCAGGAAGTTGGCGAACGGGCTGCCCTCGGTCCACTCGAAGTAGATGTGCGGGATGCCGCCGGTGGTGTCGCGGGCGTAGAGCAGCAGGGCGGCGAGGGCGTTGGGGATGGAGGCGGACTCCAGGGTGAGCACGCGGTAGCGGCCGTGCAGCACTTCGCCGCGTACGTTCATGACGGACTCGAACTCCGAGGGGTCGCCCACGGTGACCTCCAGGAAGACGAAGTCCTCCTGGGCGGGGAGGTCGTGGTCGGCGCGGATCTGCTCGATCTTCTCGCGGTACTCGGCGATGTCGCGCTTGTCGGGCTCGTTGGCGACGAAGCGCATCCGGCGGCTGGCGATGTCCCGTACGAACCGTTCGGCCATGTCGTCCATGGTCATGCTGGTCACCCGCAGTTCGAAGGCGCGGGCGAGCCGGGAGAGCAGGGAGACGAGCATGATGCCGGCGATGAAGCAGGCGCCGATCTTCACACCGTCGGGGCGTTCGATGATGTTGACGACGGTCGTGTAGAGGAAGACGGCCGAGATGGCGGCGAAGCCGATGGTCCAGTGCTTCTGGCGGGCCTTGCGGGCGGCGATGGTGACGGCGATGGCGGCGGAGCTGATCAGGACGAGGACACCGGTGGCGTACGCGCCGCCCTGCTTGTCCACGTTGGCGTCGAAGATCCAGGTGACCAGGAACGCGATCAGGGTGAAGACGATCACCATGGGGCGGACGGCGCGGGCCCAGTGGGGGGCCATGCCGTAGCGCGGGAGGTAGCGCGGCATGAGGTTGAGCAGTCCGGCCATGGCGGAGGCGCCGGCGAACCACAGGATGCAGATGGTGGAGATGTCGTAGACCGTGCCGAAGGCGTTGCCGAGGTACTCGTGGGCGAGGTAGGCGAGGGCGCGGCCGTTGGCCTGGCCGCCCGGCTGGAACTCCTTCTCCGGGATCAGCACCGTGGTGATGAAGCTGGTGACGATGAGGAAGACGCTCATGATCACGGCGGCGGTGGTGAGCAGCTTCTTGGCGCCGCGGATCCGGCCGGTGGGCTTTTCCTCGGTGTCGCCGGAATCGCCTTCGACGTGCGGCATGACCGCGACTCCGGTCTCGAAGCCGGACAGGCCGAGCGCGAGTTTCGGGAAGACGAGCAGGGACACGCCGATCATGGCGAAGACGTTGCCGTGTTCGGCGGTCAGCGCGGTGGTCCAGTCCGTGACGAGGTGCTCGTGGGTGATCACCTCCCAGACTCCCGAGATCGCGACCACGACGTTGAGCCCGAGGTAGATGCCCACGAGCACGACCGCGACGCCGATCGCCTCCAGGAAGCCCTTGAGGAAGACCGCGCCCAGCAGGGCCACCAGGAACAGGGTGATCACCATCTGCTTGTCGTGCAGGGCGCTGTTCAGATGGGGGTTCTCCACCAGGTGGGTGGAGGCGTCGGCCGCCGAGAGGGTGATGGTGATCAGGAAGTCGGTGGCGGCGAAGCCGAGGAGGGTGAGGACGAACAGCTTGCCCTTCCAGAAGGAGAGCAGGCGTTCCAGCATCGCGATGGAGCCCTCGCCGTGCGGGCTCTCCTCGGCGACGCGGCGGTAGACGGGCAGTGCGCCCGCGAGGGTGACGATGACGAGCACGACGGTCGCCACGGGGGACAGCAGTCCGGCGGCGAGGGCGGCGATGCCGGGCTGGTAGCCGAGGGTGGAGAAGTAGTCGACGCCGGTCAGGCACATGACGCGCCACCAGCGCTGGCCCTTGTGCACGGGCACGGGCTCGGCCGGCTTCGGCAGCTGGCGGCCCTTGCTCTTGCTGATGTCGGAGAGGCCTTCCAGCATCCACGCCCGCAAGCGGCTCGGTGGGGCGGG
This sequence comes from Streptomyces sp. NPDC021080, assembly GCF_044333225.1. Classification (NCBI taxonomy): domain Bacteria; kingdom Bacillati; phylum Actinomycetota; class Actinomycetes; order Kitasatosporales; family Streptomycetaceae; genus Streptomyces; species Streptomyces sp. NPDC021080. Next base: position 4,481 of record NZ_JBIRQM010000023.1, read on the forward strand.
CTCGGTGCTGGCCATCGGTGACTCTCCTGACGTACGTCTCTTCGAACGATTCCGGCCATCGAAAAGACGGCGCCCATCAGCGTATGCAGAGAGTGATCCATGGGCCCGAGCGTCCAGGGGCCTCTGGCGTCAAGCTTGCGTTAAGACCTGCTGGTCGCGCATCACGAGAGCGCCGAGCGGCCCCCGCGAGGTCGGCCGGCCCCCGCCCGCCGGCGGGGGCACCTCGACCGGCTCCACGGGTCGCCGCGGAGCCGGTGGACGGTTCTTTCCCGTCAGACGAGATGGGCGAAGACCACCAGGTTGTCGGTGTAGTCCTTGACGGTGCGGTCGTAGGCGCCGGCGCAGGTGATGAGGCGGACCTCGGCGTCGGAGGTGTCGGCGTACACCTGGTCGTCGGGGAAGGCGTTCTTCGCGAAGGTCTCGGCGTTGTCGACGACGAAGGACGCCGTCCGGCCGTCGGACCGCTCGACGCTGAACGTGTCGCCCTTCTTCAGGTTGTCGAGCCTCGCGAACACGGCGGCGGAGGTCTTCGTGTCGACGTGCCCGGCGATGATCGCCGTCCCCACCTCGCCGGGGGAGACGCCCTTGGCGTACCAGCCGACCAGGTTCGTGTCGTTCGCGGGCGGGGGCTGGAGCTTGCCCGTGCCGTCGATGGACAGTTCGGTGAAGGGCGCGTCCACCGAGATCTTCGGGATGAGGAGCCGGGTCGGTTCGGCCCGGGGGAGATGTCTCCCGGCCGGGCGGTCGTTCGAGGGCGAGGCCGAGGACAGGGGCACGTGCGAGTGCGTGGGGGCCGCCGCGGCGGGGGAAGCGGGGGAGGGTCCGGACGGTTCGTCCTGGCGGTGGAGCACGTTCGTGGCCAGAAGGACCGCGACACCGGCACACCACACGACCCAGGTCACACGACGCCGGAAGGCCCGCTCGGGCGGCACGTGCGGGGTCTCGGCAGGAGAGGACAACCGGGCTGCCATCGGGTACCACCTCATCGGGTCGGGGCAGCGGAGCGGATCGGGCGGGGACAGCGGGGACGGCAGGGAACAACGCGAACAGCGCGAACAGAAGGAACAGAGGGAACAGAGGGAACAGCAAGAGCGGCACAGGGGCAGGGGCGGCAACAGCAGCGTCAGCAACAGCAGCGTCAGCAGGGACAGAACAAGGACCGACGGTGAGCGCGGAGCCGGCAGAACCGGCGGGACGAGCCGGGGAGCAGAGGGGGAGAGACCGGCCGGGCCGCCACGGGGTGAGAGGGCGGCGGCCCGGACCGCTATGTCGTCAGGCATGGTCAGGCCACACCACCCTCGGAGCGCCTACGGCGCAGCATGTACACGCCCGCGGCGGCGAGGCCCAGGACCCCGACTCCGCCTGCCGTGACGCCCGACGACGTGGCGAGACCGCCGCCACCGGTGTGCATGCCGCCGTGCGGCCTCTCCTCGGACCCCTTGCTGCTCGAGTCCCACGAGCCCTTGTCCGTCCCGGAGCCCCACGAGCCCTTGTCCGTCCCGGAGCTCTTGTCGCTCCCGGAGTCCCAGGAGCCGCTGCTCTGGCCGGAGCTGGAGGAGTCCTTGTCCTTGTAGGTCTCCGGGTCGTACTTCTTGTCGCCCTTCCAGGAGTCGTCCGTCTTGAGGGACGTCAGCGCACCGCCGCCGGTGTGCACGCCGCCTTCCGGCTTCTGGGGGTGCCAGCTGGGCTTGCCGTGGTCGCTGGGCTTGCCGTGGTCGCTGCCGTATCCGGAGTCGTCGTGCTCCTTGCCGTACCCGGAGTCCTCGTGCTCCTTGGTGGGCGAAGAGGAGGCCTCCTGCTCCTTGCCGTATCCGGAGTCCTCGTGCTCCTTGGTGGACGAGGAGGAAGAGGCGTCCTCGTGCTCCTTGGTGGACGAAGAGGAGGAGGAGTCCTCGTGCTCCTTGGCGGACGACGAGGAGGAGGAAGAGGAGGAAGAGGAGTCGCTGTGGTCCCAGTCGCCGGACGCGGCGGCGTACGCGCCCGGGGAGGCGATCGCGAGGGCGGCGGTGGCCGTCGCGGCGGCCAGGAGCATGCGGGCAGATCGCATTGTCGAAGTCCTTCCGTCAGAACCAGGCAGCTGACCTCTTGTCAGCAGGCGAAAACCCGGTGCGACGTGATTAACCGTCAATCCGATGAGCGAACCGCACCACCCGGGAAACTCACCCGGCTTAGGGCGAAGGCTCCGTCCGTCGGCCGCCCCGGAGATCGCCCGAGGACAGCCCAACTCTCTGACCTGGCGATTCGTCACATTTGCAGGAGGCGGGACCGTCCGGAGGGGCGTTGTGCGCATGACCCGATCGGCGGCGACACGTCTGCGTCGCCGGATGGGCCGTGCGAGGTGCTCACCGTCAGATCCCTTTGTCCCGGCGGCTCTTGTCCTGGGGAAGTCATGGACGAGTCATGGGCGAGTCATGTCCTGACGGCGACTCGGGAGCCCTGCTGCTCGGACGCCCGGCGACTCGGGACGTCCGGCCACGCGCGACGCCTCCGGGCGAGGGAGAGCGGGAGCGGCCTCCTTGTCGTCACACTGATGGTTCGCGTCGTGAAGGGGCGCGAAGAGGCGTGAAGAGACGCGAAGAGAGACAGCCATGCGCAGCGGGCGGAAGATCACGGTGGTGACCGGCGGCAGCCGCGGTATCGGTGCCGCCGTCTGCCGGCGGCTGGCCCTGGAGGGCCATGACGTCGTCATCGGCTACCGGTCCGACCGCGAGGCGGCCGAGAAGGTGGCGGACGCCGTCGCGGACGCGGGCCGGCGCGGTCTGCCGGTGGCCGTGGACACCTCCGACCCCGCGGCGGTCGACGTGCTCTTCGACAGGGCGGCCGCCGGTCTCGGCCCGGTCACCGGGCTGGTGAACAACGCGGGCGTCAGCGGTCCCAACGGACCGCTGGCCGACGCCGACCCCGACGGCATGCGGGACGCTCTCGCGGTCAACGTCCTCGGCTATCTGCTCTGCGCGCGCCGCGCCGTACGGGAGATGACCGCGGCCGGCGGGGGCGCGATCGTCAACGTCTCGTCCGCCGCGGCGACCCTCGGCAGTCCGGGGCAGTACGTCCATTACGCGGCCGCGAAGGCGGCCGTCGACGCCCTGACCGTCGGCCTGTCCAAGGAGGTGGCGGCCGACGGCATCCGCGTGAACGGTGTCGCCCCGGGTACGGTCTGGACCGACTTCCACGAGGACCCGCAGCGCCCGGCCAAGGTGGCCGCCGTCATCCCCATGGGCCGGGCGGGCCGGCCGGAGGAGATCTCCGGCGCGGTGGCCTGGCTCCTGTCGGACGACGCCTCGTACACGACGGGCGCGGTCCTGCGGGTCGCGGGCGGGCTCTGAGCGGTGTGTCCTCCCCCCGGTTCGCGTCACGGGGGCCGGGGAGCGGAGAGGAAGGGGCCCGGGAACGGAAAAAGCGGGGTCCGAGAACCCCGCCCGTTGCCGTCGAAGCCCTGGATCAGGGCCACACCAGGCAGTACGGCTGGTGTCCCGCCTCGTGCAGGCGGTGGGAGAAGTCCTGCCACTCGTGCAGCAGCTGGTACACGTTGAAGGCGTCGCGCGGGCCGCCCCGGTCCGGGACCGTGGACCAGATGAAGGCGGCGGCGCCGACGGCCTCCTCGCCTATGCCGCGGATCGGGTCGACGACGGTCATCGGGAGCTTGACCACGGCGTAGTCGGGGTGCAGGACGACGAGCTCGAGCGGCGGCACCTTGTTCAGGGGGACGCCTTCTATGCCGGTGAGGACCATCGCGGCCATCGTCTCCGGCTTGATCTTGGTGAACATGCCGTTCATGCCGAGCTCGTCGCCGCCGAGTTCTTCGGGGCGCATCGAGATCGGGACCCTGGCGGCCGTCGCGCCGTCCGGCGCGCCGAAATATTTGTACGTCACCCCCACTCGGCCACCATTCCCGCTCTCCGCCCGCAGTCGTTCGACCGCGCGATCGATCTGTTCGTCGGGGTCACCGTACGATCCCTGTACCTGGCCCGCTCTGCCGGCCGCTTCCTCCGCCTCACGTCGGTGCTTCCCCCGCCGGGCACGCCGAGGGTTGAGGTCATCGGTCCCCTCGCCCAGTCCGCCACCGCGATGCATATCTCCACCCGACTGCTTTTCTAAGTCGCGAGACCCCGGCCACGCAACCCGATCATCGTGACAGTGACCTCCCCCACGGTCGCACGCCGAAACGTACGCCGGAACACCTGCCCGCGGGATCTTCGCGGCCCCTGAACACCGTCGTTCATGTGAGCTGTCCGTTCGTGCCCCAGTTTCGCAGATGACCGGGGGAAGAGACCCGGATGTCGTACCGGGCTGCGTCACACCGGCCCGGCGATGGCCGGGATCATTCCTCTGTGCAGAGCCGTACGTCGGGCCGGGGCCGTTCGTTCACGGCGCCCCGCTCTTCCCCTCACGGCCCACCGGGCCCCCTGGCCTACCCTGAGGAGGTCACTAGCCCCCCGGAGTCGGAGACGTCGCAGGTCATGACCGAACTGCCTTATCCCTACGAAGCCCCAGCCTCGCAGTCGCTGTTCGACCGCGCGGCGGTCGTCACACCAGGTGGCGTGAATTCTCCGGTGCGCGCCTTCCGCGCCGTGGGCGGTACGCCCCGGTTCATGGTGTCCGGTACCGGTCCGTACCTGACCGACGCCGACGGCCGTGAGTACGTCGACCTCGTCTGCTCCTGGGGTCCGATGATCCTCGGACACTCCCACCCCGAGGTCATCGCCGCCGTCCAGGCGGCCGTCGCGCGCGGTACGTCCTTCGGTACGCCCGGTGAGGGAGAGGTCGTCCTCGCCGAGGAGATCGTCGCCCGCGTCGAGCCCGTCGAGCAGGTCCGGCTCGTCTCCAGCGGCACCGAGGCGACCATGTCGGCGATCCGGCTGGCCCGCGGGTTCACCCGGCGCACGAAGGTGATCAAGTTCGCCGGCTGCTACCACGGGCACGTCGACTCGCTGCTCGCCGCGGCGGGCAGCGGGGTCGCGACCTTCGCGCTGCCCGACACGCCCGGCGTGACCGGCGCCCAGGCCGCCGACACCATCGTCCTGCCGTACAACGACCTCGAGGCCGTGCAGGCCGCGTTCCACGCGCACCCCGGCGAGATCGCCTGTGTGATCACCGAGGCCTCGCCCGGCAACATGGGCGTGGTGCCGCCCGCGCCCGGTTTCAACCAGGGCCTCAAGGACGCGTGCGCGAAGAACGGCGCCCTGTACATCTCCGACGAGGTGATGACCGGCTTCCGCACCAGCAGGGCCGGCTGGTACGGGATCGACGGCGTGCGTCCCGACCTGATGACCTTCGGCAAGGTGATGGGCGGCGGCTTCCCGGCCGCCGCGTTCGGTGGCCGCGCGGACGTGATGGCGCACCTCGCACCGGCCGGGCCGGTGTACCAGGCGGGCACGCTCTCGGGCAATCCCGTCGCCACCGCCGCCGGGCTCGCTCAGCTGCGGCTGCTCGACCAGGCCGCGTACGACAAGGTCGACGCGGTGTCGGCGCGGATCCAGGCGTTGGTGACCGAGGCGCTCGCCAAGGAGGGTGTGACCCACCGGCTGCAGAGCGCCTCCAACATGTTCTCCGTCTTCTTCACGGGCCGTGAGGTGCGCGACTACGAGGGCGCGAAGGCGCAGGAGTCCTTCCGCTACACCGCGTTCTTCCACTCGATGCTGGCGCAGGGCGTCTACCTGCCGCCGTCTTCGTTCGAGTCGTGGTTCGTGTCGACGGCCCATGACGACCAGGCGGTTCAGAGGATCGCCGACGCCCTTCCGGCGGCGGCACGGGCAGCGGCGGAGGCCACGGCATGAGCGGGACCAGCGACAAGAACGGCGCGGGCGACATCACCGTCGTCCACCTGATGCGGCACGGCGAGGTCGCCAACCCGGACGGGGTGCTCTACGGGCGGCTGCCCGGGTACCACCTGTCCGAGCTGGGGCGGCGGATGGCCGACCGGGTGGCCGAGCACCTCTCCTCGCGCGATGTCACGCACGTCGTGGCCTCGCCGCTGGAGCGGGCGCAGGAGACGGCCACGCCGATCGCCAAGGCCCACGGGCTGGACCTGTCGACCGACGGGCGGCTCATCGAGGCCGACAACGTCTTCCAGGGCAAGACCTTCGGTGTCGGGGACGGCGCGCTGCGGCGGCCGGAGAACTGGAAGCACCTGGTCAACCCCTTCAAGCCGTCCTGGGGCGAGCCGTACGTGGACCAGGTCGTGCGCATGATGGGCGCCCTGGACGCGGCCAAGGATGCCGCGCGCGGCCACGAGGCGGTGCTGGTGAGTCATCAGCTGCCGATCTGGATCGTCCGCAGCTACGCGGAGAAGCGGCGGCTGTGGCACGACCCGCGCAAGCGGCAGTGCACGCTCGCCTCGCTGACCACCTTCACCTATCGCGGCGACAAGATCGTGTCCGTGGGTTACACCGAGCCCGCGCGGGATCTGGTGCCGGCTCATCTCCTCGCGGGCGCCAAGCCGGTGAAGGGCAAGGACAAGGCGTTCGGGGCCTGAGGGGCGGGACCGAAGAACCGGGCCAAATGGGCGCATCTTCGTAAAATCATATAAATCGGCGCGCGTTAAACGGAACCCGCGTCTTCATCGCGCCCTCTCATGGGATACAAGCTGAGAGTCAGCTGAGAGGGTGCGATGAAAAGAGGACCGTATGCGCGACGTCAGCCGAAGGGGAATGATCGGCCTCGGTGCGGGTGCGGCGACCGCGCTCGGACTCGCCGCGTGCGGCACCACCTCGGGCAAGGAAGCCAAGCGGCATCCTGAACCTTCCGCCACGGCCGGAACCGGCCGGCCCGGCGCCCCGAAGAAGCCGGCCGTGCGGCTCATCGGCGACGGCTCCACCGCCTACACCGGCAAGCAGCCGCGCCAGCCCCAGGCCCCCGTACCGCTCGAACCCGGCGAGACCCCGCCGCAGTTCGTGGTCTTCTCCTGGGACGGAGCCGGAGAGGTCGGCACCGGTCTCTTCGACCGCTTCCTCCGGCTCGCCGAGCAGCACGACGCGCACATGACGTTCTTCCTCTCCGGGCTGTATCTGCTGCCCGAGTCGAAGAAGCGCCTCTACGACCCGCCGAACAACCCCCGCGGCGCCTCGGACATCGGGTACCTCAGCGACGAGCACGTCCGCTCCACTCTGAAGCTGGTCCGTCAGGCCTGGCTCGAAGGCCACGAGATCGGCACCCACTTCAACGGCCACTTCTGCGGCGGCTCCGGCTCGGTCGGCAACTGGACGGCCCGCCAGTGGACCAGCGAGATCGAACAGGCCAAGTCCTTCGTCACCGAGTGGCGCACCAACACCGGCTGGACCGACCTGCCCCCGCTGCCCTTCGACTACGAGAAGGAGCTCATCGGCGCCCGCACCCCCTGCCTGCTCGGCCAGAACAACCTGCTGCCCGCCGCCAAGGAGCTCGGCTGGCGCTACGACGCCTCCTCGCCCGGCGGTGTCCAGCGCTGGCCGCAGAAGAAGCAAGGGCTGTGGGACCTGCCCCTGCAGGCGATGCCCTTCCCCGGGCACCGCTTCGAGGTCCTCTCGATGGACTACAACATCCTCGCCAACCAGTCGATCGCCACCACCCGGGCACCCTCGTACAACTACCCGGGCTGGCGCACCCAGGCGTCCGCGTCGTACGTGGCCGGATTCAAGCGGGCCTACGAGACGAACCGCGCGCCCTTCTTCATCGGCAACCACTTCGAGGAGTGGAACGGCGGCATCTACATGGACGCCGTCGAGCACGTCTTCACCCACATCGCCCAGCAGAAGGAGAAGGGCGCCGACGTGCGCATGGTCTCCTTCCGGCAGTTCGTGGACTGGCTCGACGTGCAGCGGCCCGAGGTGCTGGCGAAACTCCAGTCGATGGACGTGGCCGAGAAGCCCGACGGCGGCTGGCACCGCTACCTCCGGGGGCAGGCCGCCTGAAATGCGGGTTTCCGCCCGCAAGGGGGGTGCGGAAGATCCCCGAAACGGGCATGCGAAACTTTTCACATGAGTGCCGCCTGCCGCGCAGACCAGCGCCCGAACCGCCCCCGCGCCGCCCTTTACGCCGCGGGGGCCACCGTCGCCGCGCTCGCGCTGTCCGCCTGCACCTCCGGCGGCACCTCCGGCGGCGCGGGCAACAGCAACTACGTCTCCGGCAAGGACGGCATCTCCATCGTCGCCAAGGGGTCCAGGGACGCCGTCCCGGACCTCTCCGGCAAGACCGTCGACGGCAAGCACCTCGACATCGCGGACTACAAGGGCAAGGTCGTCGTCCTCAACATCTGGGGCTCCTGGTGCCCGCCGTGCCGCGCCGAGACGCCCAACCTCGTCAAGGTCGCCAAGGCGACCGCCGCGCAGGGCGTGCAGTTCGTCGGCATCAACACCCGTGACCCCAGCACCTCCCTGGCCACGGCCTTCGAGAAGCAGCAGGGCGTCCCGTACCCCAGCCTGTACGACCCGACGGGCAAGCTGATGCTGCGCTTCAAGAAGGGCACGCTCAACCCGCAGACGATCCCCTCCACGCTCATCATCGACCGGGACGGGAAGATCGCGGCCCGTACGCTGCAGGCGCTCAGCGAGGACACGCTGCACGAGATGCTCGACCCCGTCCTCGCGGAGAAGTGACCGCCGTGTCCCTTCTCCAGACGTCCGTGAACCTCGCCGCCCCGACCGGCATGAACACCACGGTCTACAGCGGCGCCCTGCTGCTCGCGCTGCCCGTCGCCGTGCTCGGCGGGCTCGTCTCCTTCTTCTCGCCGTGCGTCCTGCCGCTCGTACCCGGCTACCTGTCGTACGTCACCGGGGTCAGCGGCACGGACCTGGCCGAGGCCAGACGAGGGCGGATGGTCGCCGGGGCCAGTCTGTTCGTGCTCGGCTTCACCGCCGTGTTCGTCTCCGGCGGGGCGCTGTTCGGATACTTCGGCTCCACGCTGCACGAGTACAACGGCACGCTCAGCAAGGTCCTCGGCGCGCTGATGATCGCGATGGGTGTCTTCTTCATGGGGCTGATGCCCTGGCTGACCCAGCGCGAGTTCCGCTTCCACAAGCGCCCGGTGACCGGGCTCGCGGGGGCGCCGGTCCTGGGCGCGCTCTTCGGCATCGGCTGGACACCGTGCCTCGGCCCGACACTCACCTCCGTCAACATGCTCTCCATGGACCAGGCGAGCGCCGGGCGCGGGGCCATACTGACGGTCGCCTACTGTCTCGGCCTCGGCGTGCCCTTCGTCCTGGCCGCGGTGGCCTTCCGCAAGGCGCTCGGCGCGTTCGGCTGGGTGAAGCGTCACTACGCCTGGGTGATGCGGATCGGCGGCGGAATGATGATCGTGACCGGGCTGCTCCTGCTCACCGGTGCCTGGGACGGCATCGTGCAGCAGATGCAGACCTGGTCCGACGGCTTCACGGTAGGGATCTGATCCATGAGCAGCACTGACACCGGCAGGACGACCGGCCCGGCCGGTTCCGGGGAGCCGGACGGCGAGGACACGCCGGCCTCCCGGGAGACGCGGGACGCCCGCGAGATCGGCGAGGCCGGGGCACAGCTGTCCACCGCGCCCGTGGAGACGGCGATGCCCGGCTCCTTCGGTGGCGCCCGGACCCCGGGCGCCCGCGGATGGATCGCCTGGACCGCCCGCGAGATCACCGGCTGGGCCCGCTGGGTCTGGCGCCAGCTCACCTCCATGCGGGTCGCGCTGATCCTGCTCTTCCTGCTGTCGCTCGGCGCCATCCCCGGATCGCTGATCCCGCAGTCCGGCACCGACGCCCAGAAGGTGGCGGACTTCAAGGCCGCGCACAGCGTCCTCGGGCCCGTGTACGACAAGCTCGGCCTGTTCCACGTGTACAGCTCGGTGTGGTTCTCCGCGATCTACATCCTGCTGTTCGTCTCGCTCATCGGCTGCATCGTGCCCCGCACCTGGCAGTTCGTCGGACAGCTGCGCAGCCGTCCGCCGGGCGCCCCCAAGCGGCTGACCCGGCTGCCCGCGTACACGACCTGGCGCACCGCGGCGGAGCCCGAGCAGGTCCGCGAGATCGCGCTGAAGGTGCTCAAGCAGAAGCGGTTCCGGGCACACCTCGACAAGGACGCCGTCGCCGCGGAGAAGGGCTACCTGCGCGAGACCGGCAACCTGCTCTTCCACATCGCGCTGATCGTGATGCTCGTCGCCTTCGCCTGGGGCCAGCTCTTCAAGTCCGAGGGCGACAAGCTGATCGTCGAGGGCGACGGCTTCTCCAACACGCTCCTGTCCTACGACGACTTCAAGTCCGGCAACCTCTTCAGCACCGACGACCTGACACCGTTCAGCTTCGACCTGAAGAACTTCACCGGCACCTACGAGCGGACCGGCCCCAACAAGGGCACGCCCCGCACCTACCAGGCGGCTCTCACCTACAGCGAGGGTGCCTACGGCAAGAAGCGCAAGACGCTCGTCAAGGTCAACGAGCCGCTGGAGATCGGCGACACGAAGGTCTATCTGACCGCCCACGGCTACGCGCCCACCGTGACCGTCCGGGACGGCAGGGGCAAGGTCGTCTTCCACGACGCGGTGCCGCTGCTGCCGCTCGACTCCAACGTCACCTCGCAGGGCGCCATCAAGGTCATGGACGGCTACAAGAACGCGCAGGGGAAGACCGAACAGCTCGGCTTCTCCGCCTTCTTCGTGCCGACCTTCGCCGGGGCGGGCAAGGGCGACATGTTCTCCCAGTTCCCCGCGCTCGACTACCCGGTGCTCGCGCTGAGCGGTTTCCACGGCAGTCTCGGTGTCGACGCGGGCCTCCCGCAGAACGTGTACCAGCTCGAGACGTCCCACATGAAGCAGTTCAAGGACGCCAAGGGCCAGATCGTCAAGGCGCGGCTGCGGCCCGGCGAGACGATGACGCTGCCGGACGGCGCCGGTTCGATCACCTTCGACAAGGACATCAAGGAGTGGGCGAACTTCCAGGTCACCCAGCAGCCCGGCAGTGACTGGGCGCTGGCCGGGGCGGTCGCCGCGATCTTCGGACTCGCCGGTTCCCTGTTCATCCGCCGCCGCCGTGTCTGGGTGCGGGCGACCACCGGCGACGACGGCGTCACCGTCGTCGAGATGGCCGGGCTCGGCCGCAGCGAGTCCGCGAAGCTTCCCGAGGAGCTCGGCGACCTGGCCGCGCTCGTGCACGAACAGGCACCCACCAAGCCCGACGAAGACGCGGCACCCACCGACGCCGACGCCGAACCCCCCGTACCCGCCGCTGAAGGGTCCAAGAAGCAGTGACGCTCGCCGACGCACACGACCTGGGCGCCGTGACCGATCTGGCCACCGCGACCAACGAACACCTCGCCAACATCAGCAACACGCTGATCTACTCCGCGATGGCCGTCTACACCCTGGCCTTCTTCGCCTTCATCGCCGAGTGGCTCTTCGGCAGCCGCAGCAAGGTCGCCCGCACGGCCAACGCGCTCACAGCGAACGGCGCGGAGACGGCCGCGGCGGCCCCCGCCGTCACCGTGCGCGAGGCCGGCGGCACCACCGTGCTGGAGCGGCCGAAGGTCGTCACCCGCTCCGCGGCGGGCGCGCGGGACGTGCCCGACGGGCCCGGCGCCCACGGCGACGACGAGCAGGGCGACCTCTACGGCCGGATCGCCGTGTCCCTGAGCGTGCTGGCGTGGGGCGTCGAGGCGGCCGGTGTGCTCGCCCGCGCCATGTCGGTGCGGCGGGCCCCCTGGGGCAACATGTACGAGTTCAACATCACCTTCTCCACCGTCGCCGTCGGGGTCTTCCTCGTCCTGCTCGCGCTGAAGAAGAACGTCCGCTGGCTCGGCCTGCCCCTGATCACCACGGTCCTGCTCGACCTCGGTCTCGCCGTCACCGTCCTGTACACCGCGAGCGACCAGCTGGTCCCCGCGCTGCACTCGTACTGGCTGTACATCCACGTCTCGACCGCGATCCTGTGCGGCGCCGTCTTCTACGTGGGCGCCGTCGGCACGATCCTGTACCTCTTCAAGGACTCGTACGAGAACAAGCTCGTCAACGGCGGGACGCCCGGCAGCTTCGCCACCTCCGTCATGGAGCGGCTGCCCTCCGCGGCCTCGCTCGACAAGTTCTCCTACCGGGTGAACGCCGCCGTCTTCCCGCTGTGGACCTTCACGATCATCGCGGGCGCGATCTGGGCGGGCGACGCCTGGGGCCGCTACTGGGGCTGGGACCCCAAGGAGACCTGGGCGTTCATCACCTGGGTCGCCTACGCCTGCCACCTGCACGCGCGGGCCACGGCCGGCTGGAAGGGCCGCAAGGCCGCCTACATCGCCCTGGTCGCCTTCGGCTGCTGGCTGTTCAACTACTACGGCGTCAACATCTTCGTCGGCGGCAAGCACTCCTACGCGGGAGTCTGACCCTCCCCCACGAGCGAAGGCCGGCCCCCGTGACCCCTGTCGCGGAGGCCGGCCTTTTCCATGGGCGCGCGGTGCGTGGTGCGCGGTGCGTGGTGCGCGGTGCGTTCAGCCGGTCAGTCGAGCGTGATCGAGTCGAGCTTCTGGCGCAGATAGACGTGGGAGTCCACGGGTGCGTGGGCGACGCGGCCGACGGGGGCGGGTGCCGACTCGACCAGCGTTCCCGGTGTGCACTCGCCGAAGTACACGAGCGAGATCAGTTCCTCGGCGGGCGCGTCGGCCGGCGGCGGGAGCACCCGGTGCCGGCCCGAGCGCCAGCGGTCGCCGGTCCAGCGGGCCATGAGATCACCGATGTTGATGGTCAGCGCCGCAGGGTCGAACGGCGCGTCCTGCCAGCCGTCCGCGTCCGTGTACACCTGGAGCCCGCCCTTGCCCGCCTGCCGGTCGAGGATGGTGACGGTGCCGAAGTCGGTGTGCGGCCCGATGCGGAACTGGCCCGGCCGTGCCTCGCCGACGACCTCGGTGCCCGGATACCAGTTGATGTTGAAGCCGTACGTCGGGTGGTCCATGTGGCGGGTGAAGAAGTCCGGTGCGAGGCCCAGCGCCCGGCCGAGCAGTTCGAGCAGCAGGTTCTCCAGCCGAGCCATCTGCGCCAGATACTCCTCGCAGAGCGCCCGCAGCCGGGGGGCCTCGGCCGGCCAGACGTTCGGCGCGTACCACTGCGCGTTGGTCTCCGGGTCCTCGAACGGCTCGTGCGTCGCGAACGTCAGCGACTCCTTGAGGTCCGGCGGGGTCGCGGTGCCCTCCGCGTAGCCGTTGGCCTCGGCGCCGGGCCCGAGCCAGCCGCGCCCGCCGACCCGGGCGGCGTACGGCTGCTTGGCCGCGGCGGGCAGCACGAAGAAGGCGCGGGCCGCCTCCCGCAGGCCGCGGCGCAGCTCCGGGTCCACGCCGTGGCCGGTGACGAGCAGGAAGCCGGCCGTCCGCAGGGCTTCGTCGACGGTGCGGGCGAGCGCGGTACGGGCGTCACGGTCCCCGGAGAGCCAGGGGCCCAGGTCGACGGTGGGGATGCCGGAGGCCGCAGGGGCGGCGGAGGCCGCCGGTACAACGGGGGTCGCCGGTTCATCGGGGGTCACCGGTTCGCCGGGGGTCGCCGGTTCATCGGAGGTCGCCGGTTCGCTGGGGTTCGCCCGGGCGGTACCGGCCGCCGTCCTCGGGTCGTTCGCCGCGTCATGCACCGATGTCCTCGTTCCACAGGGCCGGGTTCTTCTCGATGAAGTCGCGCATCAGCGCGGTGCACTCGGGGTCGTCGAGCAGCACGATCTGCACGCCGTGCTCGGCGAGCCAGTCGTGGCCGCCGTGGAAGGTGGCCGCCTCGCCGACCACCACCCGGGAGATCCCGAACTGCCGGACCAGCCCGCTGCAGTACCAGCACGGCGACAGCGTGGTCACCATGGTCGTGCCGCGATACGTCCGCTGCCGTCCCGCGGCGCGGAAGGCGGCCGTCTCGCCGTGCGCCGAGGGGTCGCCGTCCTGGACGCGGCGGTTGTGGCCGCGGCCGAGCAGGGTGCCGTCCGCGCCGTACAGCGCCGCCCCGACGGGGACACCGCCCTCGGCGAGCCCCGCGCGTGCCTCCGCCAGGGCGGTCGCGAGCCACGCGCGGGCCCGTGCCTGATTGATGCGCTCCATGCCTCCACTGTCCCCCGGACTCCCCTCGCGCGCGGCCGGAACACGAGCGGTGGTGCGAGGAAGCGCTCACGGGGCCTGCGGCGGCGTCACGGGGTCGTCGGACCTGCGGGCCAGGACGAAGGCCTGCGGGGTCTTCTCCCGGCCGTCGGCCTCGCGGACGAGGCGGGCGACCTCGTCCAGGCCGGCCGCCCGCAGGAGTCCGGCGACCCGCTCGGGCGGGAAGCGGTGGACGTCGAGGTCCACGTCATGACCGTACGCGTGCTCCAGCCGGACCTGTTCGTCACCGACCTTGAAGGCGATGAGCAGATGGCCGCCGGGGGCGAGGACGCGGTGGAACTCGGCGAACATCACGGGCAGTTCACCGATCGGCGTGTGCACGGTGGAGTACCAGACGAGGGCTCCGGCGAGACTCTCGTCCGGGAGGTCGAGGTCGGTCATCGTGCCCGTCTCGAACCGCAGACGAGGATGCGCCCGGCGGGCCACCGCCACCATCCCGGGCGACAGGTCGATCCCGAACGCGTCGAGCCCCAGCTCCTCCAGATGGACCGTCACCCGCCCCGGCCCGCACCCGAGGTCCGCCACGGCCCCGCCCCCGCCGGCCCGCACCCGCTCGGCGAACGCCGCCAGCATCGCCAGGTCCAGCGGTTTCCCCGCCAGTTCGTCCTTGAGCAGTTCGGCGTAGTCGGCGGCGACGGTGTCGTAGGAGGTGCGGGTGGCGTGGAGGCGAGTGGTCATGGCGGTGCAGGCTAGGGCAGGGGTCCGACGGTCAGGGGCCCCTACCGTTCGGAACCGGCCACCCGCAGCAGCAGCTTGCCCGTGCTCGTCCGGGACCCCATCAGTGTGTGTGCCCCGGCAGCGTCCTCCAGGGCGAACTCCGCCGTCACCGGCAGGGTCACCGTGCCGTCGGCCACCGTCTCGAAGGCGCGCGAGGCGATGTCGCGGAGGGCGGCCGGGGCCGTCCGGGCCAGGCCGAGGATCGAGAACCCGGAGACCGACAGGCCGTTCGGGTAGAGCTCCGGCTGGCCCACCGTCCACGGCTCCGCCGAGCTCGCGTTGCCGAAGGAGACCAGCCGGCCGAAGGGAGCGAGGGAGGCGAGGCCGCCGCGGAGGGTCTCGCCGCCCACCGGGTCCAGGACCAGATCCACCCCGCGGCCGGCGGTCGCCGTACGCACCTCGTCCCGGAAGGCCCCCACGAACACCTCGTCGTAGCCGTTGCCGAGGGCGTACTCGGCCTTCGGCGCGCTGGACACCACGCCGTACACCGCACCGGCACCGGCCGCCTTCGCGAGCTGGCCGAGGACCGTGCCCACCCCGCCCGCCGCGCCCTGCACGAGCACCGTCTCACCGGGCTGGAGCCGGCCCACCGTGTGCAGCAGCGCGTACGCCGTGGGCAGGACGGTGGGGAGGGTGGCGCCGGTGCGCAGTCCGATGCCGTCGGGCAGCGGGAAGACCGTCACGGCGTCGGCCACGGTCACCTCCGCGTACGCCCCGCCCTCCGTGAGGGCCGCGACCTCCTGGCCGACGCGCAGTCCCGTGACGTCCGGGCCGACCGCCCGGATCCGGCCCGCGACCTCCAGTCCGGGCACGAAGGGGAGGCCGGGGACGCGGTAGCCCTCCGACCTGGCCTTGAGGTCGGCGAAGTTCACGCCCGCGTAGACCACGTCGATGCTCACCTGCCCCGGGCCCGGGTCGGGGACCTTCGCCTCGGCGACCCGCAGGACCTCGGGACCGCCGTACTCCTGGAATTCGACCGTACGCATGGCACACCCCTGATCGGCGCTCGACTGTTCAATGAAAAGCGAACACTCGGGAGTGTATGGTTTTCATCGAACACTCGGCAAGCGGATCAGGAGAGTCGGGGAGGCCGGCGTGGCGGAGCGCAGCAGTCACCGGGCGACGCCCGAGCACACCCACCCCGACGAGGTCCCGGTACCGGCCGCCCTCGCGGCGCTCGCCGATCCCGTGCGCGTCCAGCTCGTCAGAGAGCTGGCCGGGTCCCCGGAGTGGAGCCGCAGCTGCGGCAGTTTCGACGTGCCCGTCGGCAAGGCGGCGCTCAGCCACCACTTCGCCGTGCTGCGCGGCGCCGGTCTCGTGGAGCAGCGCGACGAGGGCCCGAGGCGGGTCAACCGGCTGCGCCGACGGGAGTTCGAGGCCCGCTTCCCGGGCCTCCTGGAACTCGTCCTGCGCGAGGAGCCGGCCCGCTAGCGGTCCCCGTGTCGGCGCCCGTCGCCCGGGCCGGTCCGGCCCGCGCCGCCCCGCGGGCGGGGCCGAACTCCCGCCCGTACACCTCGGGCAGGGGCGGTCGGCGTCAGGACTCCTCGTCGGTCCTGCTCTGCTCCTCGCGGCGGCGCAGTTCCTCCTCGCGGCGGCGCAGGTCGGCCTCCCAGTCCTTCAACAGGGCCTCGTCCTTGCGGTTCTCGGCCTTGAGGGACTGCAGGAACTCGGGGTTGTCGTCGGGCGCGACGAACGTCGTCCGGTGGCTGCGGTGCCACTCGGAGGGGGTGGAGCCGCCCGCGGGACCCCGGCGGCTCCGGCCCGCGACCAGCCAGGCGACGGGACCGACCAGCACCTCGCCGAAGAGCAGGATGATGATGACCCAGACCACCTTCGGCAGGCCTTTGACCTCCTCCTCCGGCGTGTTCAGACAGTCGATGAAGGCGTAGATCCACAGCGCCAGGACCAGCAGGAAGGGCAGATACCTGAGCATGGCCGAACGATCCCCCAGTGAGCGACGGCGGGGCGGCACAGGCCCCCCGGTGACGGGCACAGATTAGCGGGTGGCCGATACTTGGACACATGGCTTACGACGATCTTCGCTCCCTGCTCAGGGCGCTGGAGCGCGAGGGAGACCTCAAGCGCATCAAGGCCGAGGTGGATCCGTACCTGGAGGTCGGGGAGATCGTCGACCGGGTACAGAAGGCCGGCGGGCCCGCGCTCCTCTTCGAGAACGTGAAGGGCTCCGCCATGCCCCTCGCGATGAACGTCTTCGGCACCGACCGGCGCCTGCTGAAGGCCCTCGGGCTGAAGTCGTACGGCGAGATCTCCGAGAAGATCGGCGGGTTGCTGAAGCCCGAGCTGCCGCACGGCTTCGTCGGCGTGCGCGAGGCCTTCGGCAAGCTCGGCGCGATGACGCACGTACCGCCGAAGAAGGTCAAGGACGCGCCGGTGCAGGAGGTGGTGCTGCGGGGCGACGACGTCGACCTCGACGCCCTGCCCGCCCTGTTCACCTGGCCCGACGACGGCGGCTCCTTCTTCAACCTCGGGCTCACCCACACCAAGGACCCCGAGTCCGGCATCCGCAACCTCGGTCTCTACCGGCTGCAGCGCCACGACAAGCGCACGATCGGCATGCACTGGCAGATCCACAAGGACAGCCGCAACCACTACCAGGTCGCGGCCCGCAGGGGCGAGCGGCTGCCCGTGGCGATCGCCTTCGGCTGCCCGCCCGCCGTCACCTACGCCTCCACCGCCCCGCTGCCCGGTGACATCGACGAGTACCTCTTCGCGGGGTTCCTCCAGGGCAAGCGGATCGAGATGGTCGACTGCAAGACCGTCCCGCTCCAGGTGCCCGCCAACGCCGAGGTCGTCCTGGAGGGCTGGCTGGAGCCGGGCGAGATGCTGCCCGAGGGGCCGTTCGGCGACCACACCGGGTTCTACACCCCGCAGGAGCCGTTCCCGGCGCTGACCATCGACTGCGTGACGATGCGCAGGCGGCCGCTGCTCCAGTCCATCGTGGTGGGGCGGCCCCCGACGGAGGACGGCCCCCTCGGCCGGGCGACGGAGCGGTTCTTCCTCCCGCTGCTGAAGATCATCGTGCCGGACATCGTGGACTACCACCTGCCGGAGGCGGGCGGTTTCCACAACTGCGCGATCGTCGCGATCGACAAGAAGTACCCCAAGCACGCCCAGAAGGTGATGCACGCCGTCTGGGGCGCCCACATGATGTCCCTGACGAAGCTCATCGTGGTCGTCGACGCGGACTGCGACGTCCACGATCTGCACGAGGTCGCCTGGCGCGCCCTCGGCAACACGGACTACGCCCGTGACCTCACCGTCGTCGAAGGCCCGGTCGACCACCTCGACCACGCCTCCTACCAGCAGTTCTGGGGCGGCAAGGCGGGCATCGACGCGACGAGGAAGTGGCCCGAGGAGGGCTACACCCGGGACGGCGGCTGGCCCGAGATGGTGCTGTCCGACCCGCAGACGGCGGCGACGGTCGACCGCCGTTGGAAGGAGTACGGGCTGTGAGTTCAGCTTCCGCGGCGCTTCCGCAGCCGGGCCGCACCAAGGCGTTCCTGCGCCTCGTCATGATCGAGCACTCGGTGTTCGCGCTGCCCTTCGCCTACATCGCGGCGCTCACCGCGATGTACGAGGCCGACAAGAACATCCACTGGGGAAAGCTGCTCCTCGTGACCGTCGCGATGGTGGGCCTGCGCACCTTCGCCATGGCGGCGAACCGGATCATCGACCGCGAGATCGACGCCCGCAACCCCCGTACGGCCCAGCGTGAACTGGTCACCGGCGCGATGAGCGTGAAGCACGCCTGGACCGGCGCGCTGGTCGCCCTGGTGGTCTTCCTCGCCGCCGCGGCCCTGCTCAACCCGCTGTGCCTGGCGCTGGCGCCCATCGCGGTCATCCCGATGGTCGTCTACCCGTACGGCAAGCGGTTCACGAACTTCCCGCAGGCCATCCTGGGGCTCGCCCAGGCGATGGGCCCGGTCGGCGCCTGGATCGCCGTCACCGGCACCTGGTCCTGGGACGCGGTCGTCCTCGGTCTCGCGGTGGGCGTCTGGATCGGCGGCTTCGACCTGATCTACGCCTGCCAGGACGTCGAGACGGACCGCGAGATCGGTGTGATGTCCGTGCCGGCCCGCTTCGGCATCCCGGCCGCGGTCCGGGGTGCCCGGGTCTGCCACGCGGTGACGACGGCGCTCTTCGTCTGGTACGGGGTGGCCACCGGCGCCGGCGCCTTCTTCTGGCTGGGTCTGGTGATCGTGGCGGGTGCCTTCCTCTACGAGCACTCCATCGTGAAGCCGAACGACCTGAGCCGGCTGAACCGGGCGTTCTTCCAGGTCAACGGCTTCATCGGCATCGCCCTGTTCGTGTGTGCCCTGCTCGACCTGCTGGTGCGCGGGCTGACGGTCTGACCATGGCCGGTGGCCGGATAGGCTCGACATCATGAAGCCAGGACAGACGCAGCGCCGGCCTTGGATCGTGGGGGTGTCCGGCGCGTCCGGTACGCCGTACGCGGCCGCGGTGCTGCGTTCACTGCTGGATGCGGGGGAGAGCGTCGACCTGGTCGTCAGCAGGGCCTCACGGCTCACGCTGCTCGACGAGACCGGCCTCCCGTTCCGCGACGCCCACTGGCGGGGCGACCTGCGCGCGTGGCTGGAGCGGGGCGCCGACGGCAAGCCCGGCACCTTCGACGTCCCCGAGGAGCACCTCGACGGCGTACGGCACTGGAGCGCGGGCGACCTGGCGGCCGGTCCCTCGTCGGGCTCGTACCCGGCCGAGGGCATGCTGATCGTGCCCGCGTCCACCGCCTGCGTGGCCGGAGTCGCCCTCGGCCTCTCCAAGGATCTGCTGCAGCGGGCCGCGAGTGTCACCCTCAAGGAAGGACGGCGGCTGGTCGTCGCCGTACGGGAGACCCCGCTGAACGGGCAGACGCTGCGTCACCTGGTCTCCCTGGACGACGCGGGCGCGATCGTGGTGCCCGCCTCGCCGGCGTTCTACGCGGGTGCCACGCACATCCAGGACCTGGTGGACTTCGTCGCAGGGCGGGTCCTCGACGCGGCGGGCGTCGAACACGGCCTCTACCGCCGGTGGAAGGGCGAACTCGGGAGCGGTTCCCGGGACGTCACCCCCTAGACTCGCAAGATTCTCAAGACTTCTCAGACCTTTTCAGCGGAAGGCTTCGATCGCATGGACGCGGTGGACAGGCAGCTCATCCAGGCCCTGAGGGAGAACGGCCGGGCCTCCTACGCGGAGCTGGGGCGCCTCGTCGGTCTGTCGGGACCCAGTGTCACCGACCGCATCAACCGGCTGGAGGCGGCCGGTGTCATCACCGGGTACCGCGCGACGGTCGACTCGGCCTCGCTCGGTCTCGGTGTCACCGCCCTGATCGGCATCTCGCTGTCCGACGCGGCCGACCACGAGGACGTGGCCCGGCGGCTGCGCGACCTCAGCGAGATCGAGGACTGCTGGTTCATCGCGGGCGACGACTCGTTCATGCTCAAGGTGCGCTCCAGCGACGTCGACGGACTGGAGAAGACCATCCGGCGCCTGTCCGGGACCAAGGGAGTCTCCCGTACCCGTACGACGATCGTCCTCTCCACCAAGTGGGAGAACCGGGTCGGAGAGCTGCCCGAAGAGGAGTAGGCACACCCCGGGGGGCGAAAGGCCCAGGTGGGGGCCTTTCGTCGGCAGGGCGGGGAGTACGGTTGGCAGCGTTCGTCACAGGGAGAGGTAATCGCATGGATGTCGGGCTCAAGCGCGAGCTGGAGGACAAGGTCCGGGCCGGTGAGCGGCTGTCCCGCGAGGACGGCATCGCGCTGTACGAGTCGGACGACCTGGCCTGGCTCGGCGGGCTCGCGCACGAGGTGCGCACGCGGAAGAACGGCGACGTCGTCCACTTCAACGTCAACCGTCACCTCAACATGACGAACGTGTGCACCGCGTCCTGCGCGTACTGCTCGTTCCAGCGCAAGCCGGGCGAGAAGGACGCGTACACGATGCGCATCGAGGAGGCGGTCAAGCTCGCCAAGGCGATGGAGGGCGAGAACCTCACCGAGCTGCACATCGTCAACGGCCTGCACCCGAGCCTGCCCTGGCGGTACTACCCGCGCTCGCTGAGCGAGCTGAAGAAGGCCCTGCCGGACGTCTCGCTGAAGGCGTTCACCGCGACGGAGATCCACCACTTCGAGACCATCTCGGGGCTGTCGGCCTCGGAGATCCTCGACGAGCTGATCGAGGCCGGTCTGGAGTCGCTGACCGGCGGCGGCGCGGAGATCTTCGACTGGGAGGTCCGGCAGCACATCGTCGACCACCGCACCCACTGGGAGGACTGGTCGCGCATCCACCGCCTCGCGCACGAGAAGGGTCTCAAGACCCCGTGCACGATGCTGTACGGGCACATCGAGGAGCCCCGGCACCGGGTCGACCACGTGCTCAGGCTGCGTGAGCTCCAGGACGAGACCGGCGGCTTCCAGGTCTTCATCCCGCTGCGCTACCAGCACGACTTCGTGGACATGAAGGACGGCAAGGTCAGGAACCGCCTCCAGGCGCGCACCCAGATGGCGACGGGTGCCGAGGCGCTGAAGACCTTCGCGGTCTCCCGGCTGCTCTTCGACAACGTCCCGCACGTCAAGGTCTTCTGGGTCATGCACGGCGTCCAGACCGCCCAGCTCGCGCTCCAGCACGGCGCCGACGACATGGACGGCTCGGTCGTCGAGTACAAGATCACGCACGACGCCGACAACTACGGCACCCCGAACAAGCTGACCCGCGAGGACCTGCTGGACCTCATCCGGGACGCGGGCTTCCGCCCGGTGGAGCGCAACACGCGGTACGAGATCATCCGCGAGTACGACGGACCGGACCCGGAGCGCCGCGAGACCCCGCAGGCCATGCGGGTCTGACGTGGCGCTGGTCTTCGAGCTGGACCCGGCGGTCACCCCCGAACTGAGGGACGGTGTCGTCGACCTCTGGGTGGACGTCTCCAACGCGGGCGGTTCCGTCGGCTTCGTGCCGCCGGTGGCCGCCGGTGACGTACGCCCCGAGCTGGTGAAGCACTTCGCCGCCATGGCGGAGGGCCGCACCAGACTCCTGGTCGGCCGGGACGAGGAGGGCGCCGTCGCCGCGACCGCCTTCCTCACGCTCAACACCCACCGGCTGATGAGGCACTGGCTCTGGCTGTACACCGTGATGGTGCACCCCCGGCACCAGGGCAAGGGGTACGGCCGGGACCTGCTCGCCGCCGCCGAGGAGGCGGCGGGCCGCCTCGACGGCATCGACGCGATCCGGCTGACCTGCCGGGGCGGCGAGGGGCTCGAGCGCTTCTACGGCTCCTGCGGTTACAAGGAGGTCGGGCGGGTGCCCGGCGCGATCCGTGTCGCGCCCGGCGACGACCGGGACGACATCACCATGCTGCTGCCCCTCGCCCGTCGCGGCTGAGGGGCCCCGCGCTCCCCGACCGAGGACCCCCTGCAAGATCGACGTCCCGGCGTGCTTCACTGGACGGAGTCTTTGGGACCGTTCGAAACGGAAGAGTGGATTGAGATGCTCCGCTACACACTGATGCGCCTTGGGATCTTCGTGGGCTGCCTCGTGGTCGTCTGGGGCCTCGTCTACTCGGGCATCGCCCCGCGCGGCCTCGGCGACTCCAACTACATGTGGGTCGTCCTGCTGGCCATGGTGATCTCCGCGCCGATCAGCTTCGTCGTCCTGCGCGGCGCGCGCGACCGCGCCTCGGAGGAGGTCGTCGCCCGCGTGGACCGCGCCCGGGCGAACCTGGACCGCAACCGCAGCCAGGAGGACGCCGCCGTGGACGAGGCCGCACAGGGCGCCGCGAACCAGACTTCCTGATTCCGCTCCGCGCCCGGCCGCGCCGTGGCCCCTCGTAGGCTTGGCGCATGGGTGCTGTGAAGAACAAGCGGATGCCGCGTGCGGTGCGCGAACAGCAGATGCTGGACGCCGCCGTACGGACCTTCGGACAGCGTGGGTACCGGGCCGCGTCGATGGACGAGATCGCCGAACTGGCGGGCGTGTCCAAGCCGTTGGTGTATCTGTACCTGAACTCGAAGGAAGACCTGTTCACCGCGTGCATCCGGCGTGAGGCCGAGGCGCTCACCGCGGCGGTCCGCGCCGGGGTCCGCCCCGAACTGCCCGCGGACCGCCGACTCTGGGAAGGGCTGCGGGCGTTCTTCACCCACACCGCCGAGAACCCGGACGGCTGGTCGGTCCTGCACCTCCAGGCCCGTACACACGGTGAACCCTTCGCCGCCGAGGTCTTCGCGATGCGCGAGGAACTGGTCCGGTTCGTCACACAGTTGATCGTCGTCGCCGCGCGCGAGGCGCACCGCGACCCGTCCCTGCCCGCCCGGGAGGTCGCCGGGCTCGCGGAGGCGCTGGTCGGTGCCGCCGAGTCGATGGCCGCGTGGGCCAATGCCACCCCGGGCGTCTCGGCCCGGCAGGCCGCCGCCACCCTGATGAACTTCGCCTGGGCGGGCCTCGGCACCCTCATGCAGGGCCGCCCCTGGTCCCCGCCGCCCCCGGGCATCCCGTCCCAGACCACCGCGGAGCTCTGACACCTCCGACCGGCGGCGCCGACCCGTGCCGGCCGGGGTCACGTGGGCCTGCCCGTGCCGGCCGGGGCCGACCCGGACCTACCGGGTCGGCCGGGGCTCACTGGGGTCGGCCGGGATCGGCCGGGGTCAGTTCCGGCTCCAGCGGCGCAGCGTCGGGGCGACCCGCTCGCGGCCCACGCGGTAGAGGGACTTGGCGCCGCTGCGCGCCACCCGGCGGACCACCGTCCGCAGCGGGCCCGTGCCGCCCGCGCCCGGCGCGAGCGCCAGTGGCCTGCCCTTCTCGTCGAGGCCGTTGCGCTCCAGGATGCCGCCGAGGTACGCCCCCGCCCGCCGCGGGGAGTAGTACGGCCGCAGCGCCGGAAGCGGGCCCGCCGCCGACAGTGCGGTGAGCCGGGCGCGGGCGGCGGCGTACGGATCGCTCTTGCCGACGCCCTGCCGCGCCGCCCAGACCGGGTCGACGCGGGGCGCCGCGCCGGCGTCCAGGTCGTCCCAGGACGCGAGGCAGCCCGAGTGCACGAAGTAGTGGTTGCCGTGCGCCTCGCGGACCCCGAAGTCGGTGAGGATCGCGGTCGGGATGCCGCGGTGCATCGACTCCAGGGCGGCCGTCGAGCTGACGGTCACCAACAGGTCGGTGCGGTCCAGTACTTCGCCCATGTTGCCGTAGACGAGCCGCAGGTTGGGCGGGGCCGGCTCGGCCAGTTGCCCGACCAGCAGCTGGTACGGATCGGCCTCGACGTGTGTGGTGTGCTCCCCAGGGAGACTGCGCAGTTTCATCAGCACCAGCCGCTCGGGGTGCGCCCGCGCGTGGGCCGCCGCCCGCTCCAGCAGCCCGAGCCGGGACTCCCGGCCCCTGGGCACCGACGGCTGCACGGCGAAGGTGAGGGTGAACGGCCGCTGCGTGGACGGCGCGTACGGCTCCCCGCCGAGGAAGGGCAGCGCGCACTCCACCACCGAGTCCGGGTCGACGCCGACACTCGTGAACGCGGCACGGAAACGGTCCGCGTCGTACGCGCTGTTGGCGAGGACGAGGTCGGTGCCGGCCCGGGTCATCAGCCCGTCGACCATCTTCTCGTACACGACCCCGACATAGCCGGTGACCGTGACCGGCCGCCGCTCCCGGCCCTCCCACGCGATTCCCAGGCCGTGGGCGAGCGCGAGGGTCGTGCCGCCGACCGTGGCCAGGACCACCACGTCCGCGGCGGCGAGCTCCTCGTCGTCGACCAGTTCCGCCACCGTGACCTCGCGCCGGGTGTCCGGCACGATCCCGATCTCCGTCAGCTGGCGCTCCGTCGGGGTGGCCCGGGTGCGCAGGAAGAGCGCGTCGAGGGCGTGCCCGGGAGCGATCTGCCGGGCGACGGACGCGCCCCACTTCCAGCGGGTGTCGGAGTCGGCGATGACGGCGATACGTCTGGGCGGCATGGTTCGGGAGCCTTTCCTGGCCGGCCGGGGGGAGTGGACCGAGGCTAGGAACGGTGTCTGAGCGTGGGATGAGCGGCTGCTTGAAAGCACCTTGGTGCGCTGGGTGCGCACTATGAGAGCTTTCTCGACACAGCCTTACCAGCTGGGAGTTGACGGAGGCGGCGATGCGCGGCGAGGGGCTTTCGCCATGCGCTGTTCGCCCGGAATTCACGCGTCTCGCGCGAGCGGCCGTACGTCGCCCCTCAGATGGACCCGGTCGCCCGAGCGGAGCTCGAACGACGGCCCCCGCTCGGCGTAGGTGACCGTCCCCGGCAGCAGCACCGGCGCCCTGAACTCGGCCCGGACCCGGACCGCTTGCCGCGGCCCGTACTCGGCGAGGCAGCGGGCGACCGTCCACATGCCGTGCGCGACGGCACGCGGGAAGCCGAAGGGGCGGGCGGTGAGCGGGTGCAGATGGATGGGATTGCGGTCTCCCGAGACGGTGGCGTAGCGGCGCCCGACGTCCGGGGCGAGGTGCCACTCGGTGAGCGCGGGCAGCGGTTCGGGTCCTCCGGCGGAGGGCCGCGGGACGCTCGGCGGGGTCCCGGGGTCCGCGTCCTGGTTCCGGGGCCTGTGCCGGGCGAGGTAGGTGCTGCGCGACTCCCATACGAGCCCGTCGTCGACCCGTGCCCCGGTCAGCACCGTCGCCTCCGTGCCCCTTCGGTGCGGCGCCACCTTCTCGACCAGCACGTCGAGTTCGTACTCCGCCGTCGCGGTGGACTCCTGATGCCGGGTGATCTCGATCGAGGTGTGCACCAGTCCGAGCAGCGGGAGCGGGAACGCGCGCCCCGCCATGATCCGCATCGCCTGCGGGAAGGCGAGCACGTGCGGATACGTGACCGGGAGGGCGTCCGCGCCGGTCGGGAACCCGCACGCCCGCTCGTAGGCGGCGAGGTGCGCGAGGTCGATCCGCACCCCGGGGAGGACGAGCCGGGTGGCGGGGACGGGGGCGTCGGGGCGGGGCCGCTTGAAGGGGGAGAGCAGGGCGCCGCGGGCCAGCAGCGGGAGGAGGGAGGGAGGAGAGGCGAGGGTGCGGGTCCGTGACCCGGGCTCGGGGCGGACGGGCGGCTGAGTGCGCATCGGAGTCTCCAGGCGGACGGGAAGGTGCGGCTCTCGGCGGGCGGGACCTGTCGTACCGGGGGTGTGGCGCGGTCTTCCGGGAAGGGGATTGTCCGGACGTCCGGGCGGGCATTAATTTACTCTGGAGTAAGTTACCGAGGGTAAGGCTACGTCAGGGGGAGGGCGGGGTCGAGATGGAGTGCGGAGGTCTTCCGGGAGCGAGGTGTCCGGCGCCGGCTCGCGGGGGCCCGGGTACCGGTGTGCCGGGCATCCCCGTGCCGGGGTCGCCGGAGTCGCCGGTGTCGGGTCCGCCGGGGTGGAAAAGGGCACAGCTACCCCGGGTAACTCGCACCTAGCCTGCGGCAAAGCGTCACAAACCCCACACTTCGGCGCCGTAGGATCCCCGTCTCACCGGGTTGCGAAGACCCCTGAACCCCCCACTCCCCAGGGCCGTATGAGGAAGCGCACCGTGCGCCCCGCCGAGCCCGAACACGCCTTGCACCCGCCCCGGCCTCCGGCCGACAAGGAGCCGCCCCGTGTCCAGCCCGTACTCGTACGACTCCGCCCCCGTCCTCCCGGAGCCCGAGATCAAGCGGCTGGACGGTGTCGTGCGCGAGGTCGCGGTGCCGCCGATCGCGGGCCGGGTGACACACGGCTCCCTCGCGGACATCCCCTTCGACAACGCGGACGCCGCCCCGCTGGAGCCGGTCCTCAGCCGGAAGACGCCGGACGGCGAGGACTGGCGGGACGTGAGCGCCGCCGAGTTCGCGGACGAGGTCCTGGCGGTGGCCAAGGGGCTGATCGCGGAGGGGCTCGTGCCGGGCGACCGGATCGCCATCATGGCCCGGACGACGTACGAATGGACGCTCCTCGACTTCGCCGCCTGGGCCGCGGGCCTGGTCACCGTGCCCGTCTACCCGACCTCCTCGGTCTTCCAGACCCGCTGGATCCTCCAGGACTCGGGGGCCGTCGCGCTCGCCGTGGAGTCCGTGGGGCAGGCGGCGGCGCTCGGCCCCGAGCGGGACCACATCCCCGATCTGCGGCACGTGTGGGTCTTCGAGAAGGGGCACGTGGAGCGGCTCGCGGAACTCGGCCGCGACATCCCGGACCAGGAAGTGGCCGTACGGCGCGGGATGCTGGGCCCGGACACGCTCGCCACCCTCATCTACACCTCGGGCACCACCGGCCGCCCCAAAGGCTGCGTCCTGACCCACGGCAACTTCTTCGCCGAGGTCGACAACGCCGTCGAACTGCTCTATCCGATCTTCAAGTCCCGTGACCGGGAACCCGCTTCCACCCTGCTCTTCCTCCCCCTCTCGCACGTCTTCGGCCGCATGGTGGCCGTGGCCTGTCTGCGCGCGCGGGTGAAGCTCGGCCACGCGCCGAGCCTTCGGACCGAGGAACTCCTCGCAGATCTGGCCTCGTTCAGGCCGACCTTCCTGCTCGCCATCCCGTACGTCCTGGAGAAGGTCTTCAACACCGGCCGCGCCACGGCCGAACGGATGGGCCGCGGTTCGTCCTTCGACCGGGCGGCCCGGATCGCCCAGAAGTACGGCGAGGCCGTCGAGGCCAGGCAGCACGGCACCGGTCCCGGTCCGAGCCGCTCCCTGCGCATGGCCCGCGCCCTGTACGACCCCCTGGTCTACCGCCGCATCCGGGGTGCCCTCGGCGGCAGGGTCCGGCACGCCATCTGCGGCGGGTCCCCGCTCGGCCGCAGGCTCGCCGCCTTCTACGCGGGGGCCGGGATCGAGATCTTCGAGGGGTACGGGCTGACGGAGACCACGGCCGCCGCGACCGTCACGCCTCCGCAGAAGCCGCGCCTCGGCACGGTCGGCCGGCCCCTGCCGGGCACCCGGGTGCGGATCGCCGCCGACGGGGAGGTGCTGCTGTGCGGCGCGCAGGTCTTCCGCGGCTACTGGGACCCGCACGCGGGCGGGGTCGTCGACGCCGCCCCGGACGGCTGGTTCGCCACCGGCGACATCGGGGAACTGGACGACGGCGGCTATCTCGCCATCACCGGCCGCAAGAAGGAGATCCTGATCACCGCGGGCGGCAAGAACGTCGCCCCGGCGCCGCTGCAGGACTTTCTCCGCTCCCATCCACTGATCGCCCAGTGCATGGTCCTGGGCGACCGCCGCCCGTTCGTCTCCGCCCTCATCACCCTCGACCCCGAGGGCATCGCCCACTGGCGCCGGATGAACGGCAAGCACCCGGTACCGCCCGAACTCGTCATGGACGACCCCGAGTTGCTGGCCATCCTGCAGCGCGCGGTCGACGAGGCCAACCGGCTGGTCTCGCGCCCCGAATCCATCCGCCGCTTCACCGTCCTGCCCGTCGACTTCACCGAGGAGGCCGGTCACCTCACCCCCTCCATGAAGCTGCGGCGCGCGGCGATCGAGAAGGACTTCAGCAGGGAGATAGAGGGCCTGTACGACGTCGGTTAGCCGACTCCGGCCATCCGCAGTCCCGCCGTCGCGGCCGCGGCTCCCAGCACCACGACCGCGAACGGGGCTCTCCGCCAGGCCAGTACGCCTCCTGCCAGCACTCCGGCGGGCCGGGCCCATCCCGCGAAGGCGTGGGCCTCGGTGAGCGTGCCCGTCGCGAGCAGCGAGACGAGCAGGACCACCGCTCCCGCGGACAGCAACGTCCGTACCCGGGCGGAGAGTTCGACCCGCCCGTGCAGCAGCGGCCCGACCAGCCGGAACGCGTACGTCCCGGCGGCGAGGGCGAGCACGGCGGCGAGCGTCGCCGTCGTGCCGCTCATGCCGCCCTCCCGCGCAGGAGCAGCAGCCCGGTCAGGGCCGTCAGTACGGGCACCCCCACCGGGACGAACGGCGTCAGCGCGAGTGCCACCACGGCTCCGGCGAGCGCGGCCCGCCGCAGGGCCGCGTCCTCGCGCAGGGCCGGCAGGACCAGGGCCACGAGCACCGCGGGGAACGCGGCGTCCAGTCCGTAGCGCCCGGTGTCGCCCAGCGCGCCTCCGGCGAGGGCGCCGAGGAGGACGCACAGGTTCCAGGAGGCGTAGAGCCCGAGCCCCGAGATCCAGAAGGCGGTCCGGCGGCGGGCGGGATCCGGCTGGGCGAGGGTGAAGGCGACGGTCTCGTCGGTCACCAGATGGGCGCCGATCCAGCGGGTGACGCGGCCCGGCCCGATGACGTCGGCGACCGCGAGACCGAAGGCCACCGTACGGGTGTTGAGCAGGAGCCCGGTGGCCGCCGCGGCGAACGGTCCGCCTCCGGCGAGGAGTATTCCGACGGCGCTGAACTGGGCGGAGCCCGCGTACACCAGCAGCGACATCACCACCGGCACCCACACCGGCAGCCCGCCCGCGACGGCGATCGCCCCGAAGGAGACGCCGACGATCCCGCCGGCGAGGCAGACGAGCCCCACGTCCCGCAGCAGACGCGGGTCGCGGGAGGGGGAGGGGGAGGGAGTGCGAGGGCGCGAACCGTGCCGTGTGCCGAGCCGGGTGCCGTGTCGTGTGCCGAGCCGGAGGGTGCGTGGTGATCGGAGCAGCGAACGCATGTTCTCTACAATGAACAGGAAGCGTATCGTTCGTCAAGGAGAACGATCGGACCGATGGAGCGAACGACATGACCGATGACGGTTCCGGTGCCCCTCCGGCCCGCCTCCCGCTCGACTGGATCGCCGCGTCCCTGCGCCGCGAACGCGTCCGGGCCGGCCTCTCGCTGTCCGAGCTGGCCAAGCGTGCCGGGATCGCGAAGTCCACGCTGTCCCAGCTGGAGTCGGCGAGCGGCAATCCGAGCGTGGAGACGCTGTGGGCGCTGAGTGTCGCCCTCGGCGTACCGTTCAGCGCGCTGGTCGAGCCGCCGGCCCCGGCCGTCCAGGTGATCCGTGCCGGGCAGGGGCCGACCGTCCGCTCGGAGCGGGCCACGTACGCCGCGACCCTGCTCTCCGCGAGCCCGCCGGGGGCCCGGCGCGACATCTACCACCTGCGGGTGGAGCCGGGCGCGGCACGGGAGTCGGACCCGCACATCCCGGGAACCGTGGAGCATCTGATCGTGGCCACGGGGTGCCTGAAAGCGGGGCCGCGCGGCGAGGAGGCCGAACTCGGTCCCGGTGACTACATGGCCTACCGGGGCGATGTGCCGCACACGTACGAGGCGCTGGAACCCGGGACGACGTTCGTGCTCGTGATGCAGCACGTGTGAGCGGGGCGGCGGAACGCGACGGCGGGCGCGGGGGAGAAAACACGGGGGAGGAAACGCGGGGGAGGAAAGGCAGGAGCCCCGCTGCCGGCTGGCGCGGGGCTCCTTGGGTACTGCTATCCGTTCCGGATCAAAGCTTTGGGCTCATGGAGCCGCAGGCTTAGAGCGGAGTGACGTTCTCCGCCTGCGGGCCCTTCGGACCCTGCGTGACGTCGAAGGAAACCGACTGGTTCTCTTCGAGCGAACGGAAACCGTTCGCGTTGATCGCGGAGTAGTGGACGAAGACGTCCGGGCCGCCGCCTTCCTGGGCAATGAAACCAAAGCCCTTTTCGGCGTTGAACCACTTCACGGTTCCGGTAGCCATAAGCCCTCCTTGGGCCCAAAGGGTTGCCCTGCTCCAGAACCTGCGATTGTGTAAACAACTGCATACGTCTGAAAACGACGAGAGCCCGCGGTCACATGCTCCGCAGGCTCTGTACTGCAAGGGAAACCAAACTGCAACTTGCGGCGAGCCTAGCACGCAGGCAGCCGAAAGCAATAGAGGCGAAGATCACGTCATCCGGACGGGTGGTCCGCGCCGCTCAGCGGCCTGACGTGCGTTGACTGCAAGGTGTCACGACGGTTGACACGAGAGGTCGGGATGGTTTCCACCCGCACACGCCGACCCTGAAGCCTGCACGGTATCGCATGGGGTCTAGCCTCGCGATGTGGACAATTCTCGCACCCGGCCGCGCGTCGGCCACATCCAGTTCCTGAACTGCCTGCCCCTGTACTGGGGGCTCGCGAGAACGGGCACGCTCCTCGACTTCGAGCTCACCAAGGACACCCCCGAGAAGCTCAGCGAGCAGCTGGTGCGAGGGGATCTCGACATCGGGCCCATCACGCTCGTCGAGTTCCTCAAGCACGCCGACGACCTCGTCGCCTTTCCCGACATCGCGGTGGGCTGCGACGGTCCCGTGATGTCCTGCGTGATCGTCTCGCAGGTCCCCCTCGACCAGCTGGACGGCGCCCGCGTCGCCCTCGGTTCGACCTCGCGCACCTCCGTGCGGCTCGCCCAGCTGCTGCTGGCCGAGAAGGTCGGCGTGACGCCCTCGTACTACACGTGCCCGCCCGATCTGAGCCTGATGATGCAGGAGGCCGACGCCGCCGTCCTCATCGGCGACGCGGCGCTGCGTGCCAACCTGCTCGACGGGCCGAAGTACGGGCTCCAGGTGCACGACCTCGGCGCGCTGTGGAAGGAGTGGACGGGCCTGCCGTTCGTCTTCGCCGTGTGGGCCGCCCGGCGCGACTACCTGGAGCGCGAGCCGCTCGTCACCCGCAAGGTGCACCAGGCCTTCCTCGCCTCCCGGGACCTGTCCCTGGACGAGGTCTCCAAGGTCGCCGAGCAGGCGGCCCGGTGGGAGGAGTTCGACGAGACGGTCCTGGAGCAGTACTTCACGACGCTCGACTTCCGCTTCGGCGGCCCGCAGCTGGAGGCCGTACGGGAGTTCGCGCGCCGGGTCGGCTCCACGACCGGCTTCCCGGCGGACGTGAACGTACGGCTCCTGCAGCCCTGAGGCACCGGCCGGCCCGGTCCCGGTAGTTTCGGGGCCGGGGGCGCGCACGGCACTACGCTGCTGGGCAGTGTGTACGGGGGAGGGGGAACCGTGAGTGCCATGCAGCCGCTCGGAGCCGACGAACCCACGGCCGTGGGGCCCTACCGGCTGCTCGGCCGGCTGGGGTCCGGCGGCATGGGGCGCGTGTATCTGGGGCGCAGCGCCGGCGGACGTACGGTCGCGGTCAAGATCGTGCATCCGCACTTCGCGCTCGACGAGGAGTTCCGCGCCCGCTTCCGCCGCGAGGTGGAGGCCGCGCGGCGGGTGGGCGGCGCATGGACGGCGCCCGTCCTGGACGCGGACCCGGAGGCGCCGGTCCCCTGGGTCGCCACCGGCTACGCGGCCGGACCCTCCCTCACGTCGGCGATCGCCGACGGCGGACCGCTGCCGGTCCATTCCGCGCGCGTCCTCGGCGCGGGTCTGGCCGAGGCGCTCACGGCGGTCCACGCGCTCGGTCTCGTCCACCGGGACGTCAAACCCTCCAACGTGCTGCTCACCCTCGACGGCCCGCTCCTGATCGACTTCGGCATCGCGCGGGCCACGGACGGCACCGCCTCACTGACCTCGACGGGGGTCTCCGTCGGTTCTCCGGGCTACATGTCCCCGGAGCAGATCCTCGGCAAGGGCGTCACGGGAGCCGCGGACGTCTTCTCGCTCGGCGCGGTCCTCGCGTACGCGGCCACCGGCGAGCCGCCCTTCCCCGGCGACTCCTCCGCCTCCCTCCTCTACAAAGTGGTGCACGAGGAACCGCGACTCGGCTCTCTGGAAGGCGAGTTGCGCGAGCTGGTGGCGGCCTGCCTGGCCAAGGAGCCCGCGGCGCGGCCCACTCCGGGCGAGGTGGCCGTCCGGCTCGCTCCGCAGGGCGCCGCCCGGCTGGTGTCGGCGGGCTGGCTGCCGGGCTCCCTGGTCGAGCGGGTGAGCCGAAGTGCCGTACAGCTGCTGAACCTCGAGGCCACGGGAGCCGCGCAGGCGCCGCTCTCCGGGCCGTTGGGTTTCAGCAGTCCCTCGGTGGAGGCGGGCCGAGGGGGCCAGGGCGGTCAACCCGCCGGGACCGGCTCCGGCTCCGGCTTCGGGACCGGCTCCGGTTCCGGATTCGGCTCCGGCTCCGGCGCGTCGGCATCCGGGGCGGCGGTGTCCGGGGGGACGGCCGGGACGCCGGGACCGGGGGGAGGCTTCGGGCCGCCTCCGCCGGGCTTCGGGCCACCGCCCACGATGCCTGCGTACGTACCGGGGCAGGGCGACGGACGGGCGGCCGGGCCCCGGGACGCCGTGCACCACGAGGGGACGGCGGCCCCGCGGACGCCGGACCGGCCGGGCAAGGTCTCCGTCAGCGTGGCGGCGACCTCCGCGCCCGGGGCCGGCGGGCAGGGCCGCAGGATGAGCTGTACGGTCGCGCTGGCCGTCGCGGGAGCGCTGGCGGCGGTGACCGTGGGATCCGCGTTCCTCTTCGACCTGCTGCCGGGCGGTGACAAGGACGAGGGGAACGTGGCGGGCGGGCGTCCGTCGGCCACGGCGAGCCGGAGCGTCTCCGCCACGGGACCGGGCGCGGTCACGAAGGAACCGGGCTCCACGGGGAGCGCCCCGGCACCGGCTCCGACGAAGAGCGCCTCCGATCCGGGCGGGCAGCTGTCGACGGTCCCGGCCTCCTACCTCGGCACCTGGGAGGGCGACGGCCTCGGCCTCAACGGCACCCTTCCCATGGGCACGTTCCGCGTCACCGTCCACCGGGCGGCCGTGGGACAGGAGTTGGGCACCTTCCGGCAGACCGACCAGATCGGCGGCATCTGCGACGACGTCCTCGTGCTGAAGAAGGTCACGAAGAAGCAGATCGTCGCCACGAGCGTGGCCTCGGAGTCCAACCGCGACGTCTGCACCAAGGGCCGGCACGAGGTCCGGCTGACGCCGGTCGGCAGCGACCTCACCTACGAGACGGACAACCCCGAGGCGGGGGACCCGGTGGCCCGGATGAACAAGGTGGGCTAGGTCCTGCGCCGGAAATCCCCGGTGGTTGTCGTGCCCTGCCCTGCCGATGCCGATGCCGGGCCTCGCCCGCCGAGGCCTGCACAGCACAGTGGCCGCCGTCCTCGGACGGCGGCCACGGGGCCGGTGAGCAGCGGTGCGTCTCAGCCTGTGGCGGCGTGACCTCAGTCCTTCTGCCCGGGGGTCTGCTTCATGCCGTCGACGATCGCGCGCCCGGTGATGGCGCTGGTGTCGCGGACGGTGCCGGGCTTGATGGCGACCCCGTCCTGGGAGACCGACTTGACCTGCACGGTCCGCTCGCCGAGGAAGACGTGGGTCTTCTTGTCGAAGATCCACTCCTCGCGTTCGCCGCTGGTCTCGTCCAGCCGCGCCACCGCGACGCCCGAGCGGCCGAGCGCGTCCTTGGCGTCGTTCACCACGACCACGCCCGGGATCTTCGCGGCGGCCTTGAACAGGGCCGAGTAGAGCTCCGCGGGCGGGTAGCTCTCGCCGAGCAGGTCACCGATCGTGGTGAACGCCTCCTGGTCGGGGGTGTTGCCCTGTCCTGCGGTCTCCTTGTAGATCAGCTTCAGCAGCTCGTCGGGGTCGGTGGTCAGCCGGGCCAGGGAGTCGTACGACGGGTGG
Organism: Streptomyces sp. NPDC021080; assembly: GCF_044333225.1. NCBI lineage: Bacteria > Bacillati > Actinomycetota > Actinomycetes > Kitasatosporales > Streptomycetaceae > Streptomyces > Streptomyces sp. NPDC021080. The sequence continues at coordinate 38,663 of NZ_JBIRQM010000023.1, forward strand.
TTCAGGTTGGCCTCGGGGGTGTTGCCCTGCTCGTCGGGCAGGCTCAGCGTCTCGCCCTCGGAGCTGTCGTTGGAGGCCGCGTCGATCAGCCAGCCCTTGGTGCCGTCGGCGGACCGCCAGATCTGGCGCCGGTGCAGCGCGTAGCTGGCGAGGCTGCTCTCGTCGCCGACCGTCTTCACGAAGGTGTCGGACGTCTGGGACTCGATGTAGACGTACTGACCGGGCTTGACCGTGGGGTGGGTCTCCTCGGCCGCCGCCAGTGAGACCTGGTCGAGCAGTTGCGGCAGGCCCTTGGTGGTCGTGGCGCCGACGGGGACGATCATTGCGGGTCCGGTGGCGAGACCATCGCTGTGCGCGCCGTTGTCGATCAGCAGTGTCCCGGCGACGACCGCGCCGGCCAGCGCCATCGCGGGCAGCGCGAACGCCGGGCGCAGCAGGCGGAGCCCTCGGGGCTTCGGCAGGGCGGGGGCGGCCTTCGTGGTGCTCGCGTCCCGCTGGGTGTCCTGCTGGATGTGGGCCATCAAACGCTCCTTGTGGAACTGGTGACGGCCCGCCGGGAGATCGCGCGCAGTCTGCGGGAGGAGAGGCGCGCTCTCCTCCCACTCGGCCGGACTCTGCCGGGACTGGGTCGCTTTCATCGATTTCCTTCCGATACGGGCCGGATCGAGTGGATGTGTTCTCCTCTTGTCTGTCGATCCGGCCGGCCGAGTTCCCGATTTCCCCGTACGGGTTTTCCCGCGCGTCCTTCGGCGCGGTCGTCCGTGTACGGGACCGGCGCCGCCCGGGCGGCGGGTCGGCCGCCGAGCTCGGCCTCGGTGAGTTTGCGCAGCTTGGCGCGTGCCCGGGAGAGACGTGAGCGCACCGTTCCGACGGCGATGCCGAGCGCCTCGGCGGCGGCCGTGTACTCCAGTCCCTCCCAGAGGCACAGCGTCAGGACCTCGCGCTCGGGTCTGCGCAGTGCGGCGAGCGCACGCAGGGCGGCGGCGATACGCCGTCGGTCGTCGAGCCGGCCCGCCACCTCGTCGGCGTGGTCGGGCAGCGTCGTCTCGGCCTCCGCGGCGGCGTTCGCCGCCGCCCGGTAGCGCCGGTTGCTGCGATGGTGGCCACGGGCGATGTTGATCGCCACGCCCAGCAGCCACGGCCGCAGGCTGCCGCCCTCGGCGTTGACCCGGTCGCGCAGCCGCCACGCTTCCATGAAGGTCTCGGCCATCACGTCCTCCGCCGCGGACCAGTCGGCGGTGAGGCGGAAGGCGTGGTTGTACACGGCGCGTGCGTAGCTGTCGTACAGCTCGGCGAACGCGCTCGGATCCCCGGCCCGTATCCGGGTACGCATGTCAGTGCTCACCTCCGTTGACTGTCGATCCGCGCACCCCGGGTTCCCGTGACCCGCGTCACACGGAATGGCGCGGGTGTCGGCCGGCCACCGGACGCCGGGCAAGGGACGGGCTCGGAGCGGGGACGGGAGGCGCGGGGCTCAGGCGGACGGGGTCTTCTCGCGGGCGTTCGCGATCCTGATGAGCACGGTGATCAGCGCGGCGGCGACGAGCACCGTCGAGAGCAGGCCGACGGCCCAGACGTACGGGTACTCGACGTGGACCCAGCAGGGGTTGCCCCGGGCGTGGCAGTGGCCGTCCCAGTCGCGCCGGTACCTGGGGCGGAAGACTGCGAAGACGACCACTGCCCACACGAAGGCGGCCGCGAAGCCGGTCAGGGAGGCGATCGTCCAGCCGAGCGAGCGGAGCGGGCTCGCCTTCCACTCCGTACGGGCCAGTGACACGATCGCCACGGTCAGCCCGACCGGCAGCAGGGCGCCGACGAAGGCTGCGAAGCCGTATCCGCCGCCGGGTGCGGCGGGCGCCACCCGGCCCCAGAGGTCGACACCCCAGGTCGCCACGGTGAGCGCGAACCCGACGAGCACCGCTGTGATGATCACCATGACCAGGCAGCCGAACCACGCATTCCCTCGGGAGGCATTCTCCCTCGTCTGCAGCCACGCGGACGGCCGCTGTCGCACGTGCTCGTGGCCCAGCGCCGCCCCCGCGGCCCTGCGCCGCCTCGGCTTCGCCGATCCGCCCACCGGACCCACCCCCTTCTTCTCTCGTTCCCCCTGCCGATCACCCCGCGCCGGCCCGCACGGGCCCTCGGCTCACATCGGTGTCGTCACCGTCATCGGCTCGCCGTCGCCGAGGTGCAGCAGGCCCTTGCCGGGGGCGACCGGCCCGCCGACCATGCTGCGGTTCGTGCGGATGCCGATCAGCTCGCCCGCGGAGGAGTCCTGCGGACACAGCAGGATGCCGCGGCGGCCCTTCTTCATCTCGACCTGCCAGCCGGAGAACCCGCTGCACACGTCCTCCTCGTCACCGGCGATGACCAGGGCGAGGCCGCGCTCGGCGCCGCGCTGCACGATCCGCTTGAAGACCGTCTCGGCGTCGCAGTCCTCCAGGACCTCACCGTCGTCGACCAGCACCACGATCGGCTCCTCGGGCGTCGCCGTGTCGATGGCCTCGCGCAGGTCGTCGCTCTCGATGTCGTCCTCGTCGAAGACCTTCAACACGCCGTCCCGGCCTTCCAGTTCGCGCAGCGGTGACGGGCGGGGCGCCGCGACGACCAGGCGTACGCCCTGGGCCAGGTACGACCGGGCCATGTTCATCAGCGTCGTACTGCGGCCGGACTTGGCGGGGCCCGCGACGACGAACGTCGGCACGCCCCGGGAGAGGTCCGGGCCGAAGCCCTGGACGTCGTCGCCGCCGATGCCCACCAGGCTCCACAGCGGGGAGCGGGAGGCGTCCGGGTCGCGCATCTCCCACGCGTCGGCGAAGCCGATCCGGGTGGGCAGCACGTCCACCCGGAACGGGCGCCGGGCACGCGGCAGTCCGGCGTCCCGTACCGCGGCGGCCTCGCCGATCGCGGTGAGTGCCGCGGCCTGGCCCTGGCCGGTGGAGTCCTCCGTCAGCAGGGCGAACTGCGTCTCGGTGCCGTGCTCGTTGCGGTAGCCGCGGCCGGGCGGGATCTCCTCGGGGACCTTGCGCGCGTTGACGCCGATCAGTGAGAAGTCGGAGCGGTCGGCGAGCCGCAGGGCGTACTTGTCCTCGGTGAGCGAGCCGATCCGGGTGGAGAGGATCTGCCGGTCGCCCGTCATCACCAGGTGCAGGCCGACGCTCGCGCCCTCGCGCATCATCGCGGTGAGCTGGTCGGTCAGATCGCCGTGGTCGTACTCGCCGAGCGTCGGCAGCCAGCCCTCCCACCGGTCGAGCAGCACCACGATGTGCGGCAGCCGCTCCTCCTCGCCCGACGCGGCCCGCTGCTCGCCGATGTCCGCGAAGCCCTTGTCGGCCAACAGGTCCTGCCTGCGGGTGAGTTCACCCTTGAGACGGGTGATGAGGCGGACCGCGCGCTCGGTCTGGTTGCGGCCGACGACGGCGCCGCAGTGCGGCAGCCGGGTCAGCGCGTTCAGGGCGCCGTTGCCGCAGTCGATGCCGTACAGATGGACGTCGGCCGCCGAGTGGGTACGGGCCAGCGAACCCGCGATCGTCCGCAGGATCTGCGACCGTCCGCTGCGCGGGGCGCCGCCGACGAGCAGATGCCCGAAGGAGGCGAAGTCCACCACGACCGGGCGGCGGGCCTGGTCGGCGGGCAGGTCCTCGACGCCGTACGGGGCGGGCGGCAGCTTGCCCGGACCGCCCCGGTACGCGGGCACGGTGATCTCGTCGAGCAGCAGCGTCCCGGCGAGGGCGGGCAGCCAGGGGCTGTGCTGGGGCGGGATGCCGAGGGCCCGGTTGGCCTCGCGCACGGCGTCGACCAGCACCTTCAGGTCGGTGATCTCCTCCTCCTCGCGCTGCTCCGCCTTCGGCTTGACCAGCGCGGCCCGCCCGAGGTCCGCCCAGGCCAGCGGTCCCGCCCAGGGCGCGAGCGCCGCCGGATCGGCGGCACCGGGACGGCGGCCGCCGACACGTCCCGACTGGAACGGCACGAGCGAGGCGTGCCCGAGCCGGACGTACGCGCGGCCCGGTGTGCTCTTGGAGATGTGCCCGGCCTCGGGCGAGTCGATGACGTCGCTCGACTCGCCGCCGTCGGTCACGCGCAGCGCTATGCGGAGGTTGGTGTTGGCGCGGATCTCGGGCGAGACGACACCGCTGGGCCGCTGGGTGGCCAGCAGCAGGTGGATGCCGAGCGAACGGCCCCGCTGGGCGATGTTGACCAGACCCGTCACGAAGTCGGGCAGGTCGCGCACCATGGAGGCGAACTCGTCGATGACGATGAGGAGCCGGGGCACGGGCGCGTGCGAGGGGTCACGGCGTACGAGATCCTGGTAGTCCTCGATGTCCTTGGCGTCGGCGGCGGCGAGGATGTGCTCGCGCCGCTTCAGCTCGGCGCCGAGCGATTCCAGTGCCCGCTCGACGAGATGGGCGTCGAGGTCGGTCACCATGCCCACGGTGTGGGGGAGTTGGACGCAGTCCTTGAACGCCGAGCCGCCCTTGTAGTCGACGAGGACGAACGTCATGTTCTCGGGGGTGTTGGCGACGGCCAGTGAGGCCACGATCGTCTGGAGCAGCTCCGACTTTCCGGAACCCGTCGTACCGGCGATCAGACCGTGCGGGCCGTCGCGCCGCATGTCGATGCCGAACGGACCGTCGTACGACTCGCCGATGACCGCCGTCGTCGACTGCCCGCCCAGCCGCCAGCGCGCGCTGATCGCGTCGCCGGTCGGCGGCTCCAGCTGGAGCACGTCGAGCAGTCGGCTGGCCCCCGGCAGGGCCGAGTCCTCGGTCTCGCCGCTGATGTCGCGCAGCGCGGAGAGGGAGCGCGCGAGCCGCGAGCACCAGGCGGCCGACACGAGGTCGGGCCGTACGTCCCGTACCCGGGCGATGCCCGTCTGCTGGACGCGCAGCCGCAGTTCGAGCGCCTTGTGCGACCCGGTGGCGGAGTCGTCGGTCTCGGTGGCGTGCCAGGCGTGGAAGGAGGGGAAGCCGCCGGGGGTGGCCGGCGCGACCGGGGCGGGCGCCCGCCCGCTCGCGTGCTCCTCGGGCTTCGGCTCCGCGATGACGATCGCCTGGCACTCGCCGGGCAGGAACCGCTCCTCGGCGTCCAGGCAGATCGCGTACATCGACATGGCCGGGCCCTCGCGCAGCAGCCGCACCACACCCGGCATGGACCGCAGCCGCCTGGATCCGTCCCAGACGACGACGATGTCCGGATCGCCGAACGAGGCCTTGTTGCCGTTCTGCCGGGCGGCCTTCTGGCGGGCGTCGAGGAGTTGGGTCAGCTCACCGATGCGGGCGCCGACGGTCTCGGCGTCCGTGCCGATGAGGACGTTGGCGTCCTGGGCGCCGGCGGGCCTGCTGTGCGGGAGCCAGCGCACCCAGTCCCAGCCGTCCTGGCCGCTGTTGTCCGTCAGGACGTAGAACTGGACGTTCAGCGGGCTGTGCAGCACCGCGGTCTGCGCGACGGCCCAACGGCCCATCGCCCGGGCCGAGTCGCCGGGCCCCGCGATGCCGACGACACCGCGCTCGGCCAGCGGAAGGGCGACCGGGGCGTCCTCGATGGTCCAGGTGACCTGGCGCTTGTGGTCGTCCTGCTTCGGGTCGTCGAGCACGACCTCGGACGGCAGCCGGCCCGTGCCGACGCGCAGCAGCAGATGGTCGGCGTCCGTGCGCCGCCGTTCCCACAGCCGGGTGCGCGGCCCGGTGCCCAGCGACAGCACGGTCGCCGGATCGGGGACCGCGCGGCGCCGGTCGAGCCGTTCGGCGACCAGTGCCTCCTGGGCGTCCTTCTCGATCCGCGCCTTGTGCTCGTCGTACTCCTTGACCTGCTTGGCGTGGGACTTGCGGCCCTGCTTCTTGTCCATGAGGTAGTTGCCGAGCATGATCAGCGGGCTCAGCAGCGCCATGATCATGTAGTACCAGCGTCCGAACACCAGCGCCATGACGACGGCGCTGACGAGCGGCGTCAGCGCCATCAGCCAGGGCAGCGGCCGTGCTTCGTAGTCCCGTACGGGATTCGGCAGCCGGAACTTCGTCTCGCGCTCCGGCGGACGCAGCCGCGGCGGCCGGTTGTAGTCGAGGCCGGCCCCGTCGTCCGACCAGGTGAGCGCGGCGTCGGGCGGGGAGTAACGGTCCAGCTGGAAAAGGGTGTTGCCGACCGCGACCTGACTGCCGAGGGGCCACTCGTCGTCCTCGCGCTCCTCGAGCGGAGCGCCGTCGAGGGCGACACCCTCCTTCTCGCCGTGCACGGCGAGAAGGCACGTTCCGTCCGTTGCAACTGACAACGTCAGTGCCCTTTGCGGAAGTTCGGGATCGTCGACGCGGACGTACGACGCCGCCCCGCTGCCGATGTCGTACCGGCCGATCCCGAGCCGGTGCACGGCACCGGCCGCCGGGCCGCCCGCCACCCGCAGTTCGACCAGTCCGGTCGGCTCGCCGGGCAGACATCCGGCGGGGTCGTGCAGACTCACGACGGCGCCTTCGCGCAGCGGCGAGGTGGCGATGGTCGCGGCGGGATCGACGGGACGCCCGTCGACGTACGCGACCGGCGCGCCCCCGCCGACCGCTCCCTGCTGCTGCCCGATGGGGATGATCTGCGCACCACCGCCGTAACCGACGTGCTCCGCAAGCTCCTTGGCGATGTCCCCCACCGAGGACTCGGGATCCGCCTCGAGAACCACGTCGGCGGTGACGCCGCCGAGCGGGTCGACGACGGTCAGGGTCAACCGCACGCTCGTCCTCCCCCAGACACCGAAGGCCGCTTCCGGAACGCGGGCCACAGTGCTTCCGACCTTAGCCGCTCACCACTTCCCGCAGGCAACGGCCCGGGTGAGGGAACGGCGAAGGCCCCGGCCGGGAACCGCCCTTGGTGCGCGCTCGTGACACAACCGGGGTGTGCTGCTGCAAGCGCCGTAAGTAAGCTGCTGGCTCGACGCGGACGGTCGCACCATCCGTATCAGGAGCCACGGGGGTTGGCCCTGCGGCGAGTTGAAGCATGGAGGACGCCACATGGCCGGCGGCAAAGACGCGGACATCACTTACGAGAAGATGCGGCACGCTGCGAAGCGACTCGGCCACGAGAAGGAGAAGATGGAGGACAAGCTCCACGGCCTCGACAGCTACATCGACGGCCTCGTCGCCGACGGCTACACGACGTCCAAGGGCTCCCAGGCCTTCGACGACGCCTTCAAGGAGTTCACCAAGGGCATGAAGGACACCCTCGAGGGCCTCAAGGGCATGGCCAAGTTCCTGGAGGACGCGGCGAAGGCGTACGAGGATCTGGATGATCAGCTGGCGAAGGGTGTGAAGGGCTAGTCCCCGAGGCGCCGCCGGCGTCGTGCCCGGCCCGTGTGCGGCTTGAGTGCGATGGGGCACATGCCGTGTCCCATCGCACCGTCGTTTCAGACCTCGGAGACGCCGGAGCGATCGGTCCGCGGTTGCCGCATAAGGTGCATGTGGAGTTCACTGCGCTGCTCTTCCGTGGTCAGCATCAGCCAGGAGTCGTCCGTGAATCGGATGCGCAACTTCCGGTTGCCGTGTGCGGGCAGGGGATCCTCGATGACCGCCGTATCCGTGGGGATCTCGGCGACGACACGCATGCGGTCCTCTCTGCGGATGGACACGCGCTTGGGCGGGGCGGCCAGCACGATACGGCCCTCCGTCAGCACGACGAAACGTTGGTGGTGAGAGGAATGGCCGTACCAGCGCAGCAGGAACTGGCCGGCGGCCTTGCTCCAGTCGCCGTCGAACGTCGCGTCGAGGCCCTGCTCGGCGATGGCCTTGTCCCGCCTGTCGATGTCCAGGTCCTCGGCGCGGGCACGGTCGCGCTCCTCCTTCGTCGACAGGAGGCGTTTGAGAGCTTCCTCGCCGGAGGCGAGAAGGGCGAACAGCATGGCGATGGGCATGAACGGCGCGACAAGTACCGCGCCGAGCAACCCGAGCGGCCGCGGGAACGCGGGCCGCAGGGGGCCACCACCGGCGGCCCGGTGCACGTCCTGGGGAGGTTCCGGAATCCGCCCTATCGCACACCACGCACCGGCGTCCGGTGCCACGCCGAGGCGGTTGCGTGCTGAACGGTCGCTGTTCCTGGACAACGCGTCCCACCTTCCTCGCTGCCTGCGGGGCGAAGTATCGCAGCAGTGTCCGGGAGCAACGGGATATCCGGTCCTCGGGTTCATCGTGCCTCTGACCGGCGTGATCGGTCCCATGGAGCGGCTGTGCACCTCGATCGCGGGATCGCTGCGCTGGATCATGCGACCCACGTCTCCGGTGGTCTCCAGGGACGGGGCAGGGAACTGCGGGTGTCCGAGAACCGCAGGGGAAGTTCCGATGATCCGTTACCCGATGCGGATTCCGCCTTTGCTCTCCATTGGTTGTTGGTTCGAAAACCTGTGCAAGAGGGTGGGGAACGGCCGCTGCGAGGAGAGTGTGCCGTACAGGGCGGCCGCGCGGCCGCCGGGCAGCGGGCGCACGGGGGTGGCAGTGGCGGATCACATCGCGGTTTCCACGACGGAACTGCGGGACATAGGCCGCTCCGTCGCGAAGCTGAAGACGCACTTCGAACACGCCAAGGATCTGGTCGACTCCTATGACGCCGAGATCGGCTCGGGCGAGGTGGCCGAAGCGCTCGACGCCTTCGCGGACGACTGGAAGAAGAAGCGCAAGCAGCTCTGTGACGGTCTGGAGTTCCTCGGCCGGACCGCGGAGGAGGCCGCCAAGGCCTACGACGGCCTGGACCAGCATCTCGCCGACGCGCTGCTCAAGTCCCAGTCGGGCAAGGGCGGTAACGGCAAGTGAGCGACGATTTCTCCGGCGTCGACTGGCAGATCGCCCGCTACGACGACAAGGAATTCACCCCGGGTGACCCCTACGAGGTCGCCCGGCTCGGCAAGCGCATCGCCGACACCGCCGCACTCATCCAGGAACAGGCCGCCAAACTGCACAACCTGGTCGACGGCAACGGATGGGACTCCGACGCGGGCCGTGAGTTCCAGAAGAAGACCGGGGACACGGTCGGACTCCTCACCAAGTCGCACCAGCGGTACGCGGCCGCCGCCGAAGCCCTGGGCTCCACGGTGGGCGCGGCCCCGGCCGACGAACACCAGCACACCGACTGGGCCACCGCGCTCGACCACGCCCAGAACCTCGTACGGGCCGCCCTGGCCAGGGCCAAGGTCGCCGACGCGGACCGCAGTCACTGCCAGAAGCAGCTCGATCAGCACCCGGGCCCCGACGATCACCCGGACAAGCACAAGCTGGACAAGCAGAAGGACTGCGCCGACGCGGACCTGGAGACGGCGAGGACGGACCTCCGGCGGGCGCTCGCGTACCGCGACACCCAGGCCGGGTACGCCAAGGCGGCCATCCACGACGCCGTCGAGCACGACGGGCTGAAGGATCCCCGACACCACTGGTGGGACAACTGGAAGGACTGGGTCGCGGACATCGGGCACTGGGCGGGAGTCGCGGCGGCCGTCCTCGGCGTGCTGGCCCTGGTCCTGAGCTGGGTGCCGGTGCTCGGCGAGGTGCTCGCCGCGCTGGCCCTGATCGCCTCGGTCGTGGCGCTGGTCTGCGACACCGTTTCCGCTCTCGACGGCAAGGGCACGTGGCTGGACGTCGCCATCGACGCGATCGGCGTACTGTCCTTCGGCGCCGGACGCCTGCTCGGCACCACGGCCAAGGAGGCATCCGTGGCCGCCCGCGGAGCCTCCGCCCTCAAGGACGTAGGCCTGGCGAGAGAGGCGGGGCTGAACCCCGCGGCGGCCCGCGGTCTCGCCGAAGCCCTCAACGGGGTCAAGCCGGGCCAGATCGGCAAGGCGCTGGCCGAGGGACCGGCCGAACTCCTCCCTCGCATGCGGTCGGTGGTCAAGGAGTCGCTGGACGCCAAGGCGTACGTGGACGACATCCGGGTGGCAGCCGGCCGACTGCCCCGGGAGGCGAGCCTTCTCACCGAGGGCGCTCCCGGGCTGGCGCAGATCTCGGGGTCGTCGTTCAAGACCATGGCGGGGCTCGGCAAGGCCCTCTACATCGGCAGCCAGACCCTGCCTCTCGCGCTCGGCTGGTCCAATCTCGCACCGGTCGGCGAGGGCGAGTCGAAGGCCACGGGTCCGAACCTCCTGAGCGGGCTGAAGGAGATTCCGGGGATCGGTGCCGGTGGCATCCCGTTCTACAACTGGACGTGGCACGCGAGTGGTTGAGTCGGAGGAAGGAAGCGGGCCCGGGAACGGGGCCGACGGGGGCCGCTTGGCGGAACAGAGGACCGAGTGGTGAACGAGGAAGAGGAGTCCGTCGACGAGTTGTTCGCGCGGCTGCCGGAGGACGGGCGCCGCACGCTGGAGCAGATCCGCATGGGCCTGCCGGAACTGCGCCGTATGGCCGCCGGCGACGGCGGGATGCGGAAGGTGCGCGCCGTTCTCTCCGAGTTCACCAGCGAGGTACGGCCACGGCGTCCCGGTGACGACGAGGGCCCGGCGCAGCGGACCGCCGTACGGCCGTGGGTGCTGCTGTTCGTGGCGGCCCTCGCCGGGGTGGTCCTCACCGAGGTCTCCACGCTCGTCCTGCACGAGACGGCGCTGCTGGTGGGAGCCGTCTGCGCACTGGGCGTCCTCTTCGCGGCCTTCAGGACCCGCGAGTCGCGCGGAGGGCTCGCCCTGCGGTGGATCACGGTGGCGGCGTACGCCGTCCTGGTCGTCGCCGGCTCCTTCGGCACCCAGCAGTGGTACCTGCGGCTGCGCGGGGTCGAGCAGCCGGTGACGATCGTCCGGCCGCTCCATCAGTGGACCCACGGGACCCGGGAGACGTACTGCCGGGTCCGGCTGGAGGACGGTTCGGTCCACCAGGTGCTCGGCAACAGGGAGAACTGTGCCGACCGGGTCGGCCTCGGGGAGACCGCCGTCGTCGATCCGACGGGCCACTACCGGCCCTTCCTCGGCACGACGTCCGAGATCGGCGGCACGGCGGAGGCGATCGCCGCGCTGGGCGCCGCCGTTGTTCTGATCCTGGCCCCGGCGAGCGCCGTGGCCCTGGGACGGGCACCGCGGACCGGACAGCCCAGCGGGGAACGGACAGGAGGAAGAACGGCATGACCGGACCGTCGGACAACGGAACAGCCCCTGGGCGGGGGCCGGGGGAAGCCTTCGGGACGGGGTCGGGGCCGGGTACAGGTGTCGGGCCGGAGCCGGAGTCAGGGTGGGGCGCGATCTCACCACCGGAGCCGGAGCCGGAGCCGGAGCCGGGCACGGCATCTGCGGTCGCGCCCCCTTCCGACTACCGCCTGGCCGTTCCCGAGGGCTGGGAGCGCGTCGTCCTCGACCCGGACCGCTGGCCCCACCGCATCGACAAGCTCGTCCAACGCGGTCTGCGCAGGACGCAGGCGACACCGCAGCTCAAGGCGGCACTGGCGGAACGGATCCGGGACCAGGCCGAGGCCGCGCACGCGAACGGCGGGGTGGAGATGTACCTCGTCAACCAGGTCATCGGGCAGGTCCCCGTGTCCGCCGGACTGGTCGTGACCCTCCTGCGGCCACCGCCCGGAACCGCCCCCGGCGGCCTGGCCGACACAGCCGTGTCGCTGGCCGCCCGCGGCGCCGACGTCACCACGATCGACCTGCCCGCCGGCCCGGCCGTACGGCACCTCTACCGCCGTCGGCCGGCACCCGACGACCCGGACGGCAACAAGCTCACCGTCACCCACCTGGACGTCCATCTCGCCGTACCGAACAGCGACCTGCGTCTGCTGCTCTCCTTCTCCACCCCCATGGAGCCGCTGGCGGACGCGCTGGTGACGCTCTTCGGCTCGATCGCCCGCACACTCCAGTGGATGGCCTGATGCCCGCGTACTCCGACTCCACCGTCCACCTGCAGGCGCCCGACGTCGCCGTCTCCCTCCCCGTGCGCGGTCAGGCCGACCTGGACACCTGGGCGCTGGACGCGGCCCGGCTCCGCGCGGGCAGGGGCGCCGAGGCGAGGCTGGTCGAAGCGCTCGCCGTCGAACTGGGCGAAGCGGCGGCCGACGCGCGCAGCCGTGGCCCGATCGTGGCGCTCTCGTACGTTCCCGAGCCGACGCTCGGGGAACTGGCCCGCGTCGAACTGTCCCCGCTCGTCGCCGACGAGACGTACCCGGCCGTCACCGTCGATCTGCTCCACCGCTATCTGGCCATGCCGACGGACCGCTCGTTCCGTCCGCCCGAGGCCGAGCGGCGCGTACTGCCGGCCGGTCCCGCGGTCCGCGTCCGGCACGCGTACGTCCAGGAACCGGACCGCGACGGGACGGGCACCATCATGGAGACCTGCGCCTACGGCATCTGCCCCGACGAGACATGGGGCCTGGTCCTGCTCACTTCCTGGCGCGCCCTCGCCCACACCGACGCCCTGTGCGCGCTGACGGACAGCCTGGCGAAGACGATCACGGTGACGGCCGCCCGCTGATCCCTCGGAGCGAGCCGACGACGGCATCGGTATCGGTATCGGTATCGGTATCGACTGCGGTGATCTCCGGTGGGGGTACGTCATCGAGCACCGACCGGACCGGGCCGGCGGTCGGTGTCACAGGATCCGGCTTCCTTCTCGTCAGATGTCACCGTCGTGGAAGGTGGCGTTCTCCCCGTCGTGATCCATCAGCTTGAAGGCCACGCTGTCGATTCCGTAGAGGGGATCGACGCGGTCGTCGAGCCGGTAGGTGACGTAGACGTTGCCGCTCGGGCGTCGGTGGATCAGCAGGCTTCCTCCGGGCTCCTCGCCTTCGACGAGCTTCCGCACGGCTTGCTGCTGGCCCGGTGTGAGGTCGTCCGGGTCCAGCAGGGGGAGCGGGTCCTCCAGGGCGCGGGTGGCGTCGTCGCGGCAGGTGCCGTTCCACCCGGCCAGCCGGCACCAGGATCCGTCGGTGAAGGCGATGGTGAAGTCCGTGTCGTTCCGGCTGAACTTCTTGCGGGTGGCTGCTGCGATGTTCGACCGTCCGGTCTCCCAGAGGACCTCGTCGAAGGGGTCGTCCTCGTCGTTCAGCAACCCCAGAACGAGGACGCGCCGATCGGTGACGACCAGGTGCGTACGATCCGTTTCGGGACGGCGAGCCGGGTCGAGCTGCCAGGGGAGCGTACGTGCCAGGGTGCCGGGCGCCGCCCACATGACCGGGAAGTCCTCGACCTCGTTCTCCGGTTCCTCCGGCCTGCCGAGAGTCGCGACGTTGCCCGTGCTGCCCGAGCCGGCCAGGGATTCGAGGACGCCGACCGCAGCCACGAACAGCACGCTCGCTCCGAACTTTGCCGCGCTGCGCACCCGGCGTTCGCTCTTGCCTCGGGCGGTGAAGCGGGGTCCCTCGGGCCAGCCGGGCAGGTCGTCCTGGATGTCGGTCCGATCGGAGTCCCGGAACCAGCGCATGTTCTGCACAGGCGTGGCGGCACCCGTGGCGAAACTCACCGCGGACCGCGCGATCAGGAGCTCGCCCGCTTCGGGTCGCCAGATCGTCATCGGTTGACCGCCTGGATCTCCTGCACGGTGATGTCCTGGGTCGTTCCGAAGGTCCCGTCGGGCAGGTCGCCGCCCGCTCCTCCGGTACCGGTCCAGGTGACGTTCCAGGTGATGGTGGCCCGGAGTTTGTAGGTGCCGTCGCCCGACGAGCGCAGGTACTTGATTCCGCAGGGCGGGGTCTGTGCGGCCTTCCCCTTGGCGTAGGGGGTGCCGATCGAGTGGTCGTCGTTCAGCCGGCATTCTCCGGAAGCCGGATAGGTCTCGGCGTCGCTGGTGCCGGGCTCCAGCTTGAGGGAGACGGGCTTCGCGGTGGTGGTCGCCGAGATGTCGAGCCCGGCGACATCGAGCGCCGCCGTCACGGACACGTCCTTGAACGTCGCCTCGTCGAGCCAGGCCCAGGTGGGGAGGTTGACCTTGGTGATGTCCCGGGGGGCGAGGGTGACTTTGGTTTCCGGGAGCTGAATGGCGTTGTAGGCGGCTTCGGCGAGAATCTTGGGCGTGACGGCTTGGGGGACGCCGGGATCGTCGTTGTTCGCCACCCAGAAGGGGAGTTCGCCGCACTCCATGCTCGCGGGGTCGTCGAGACGGTCGGGATTCTGGACGGCGACCCACCAGTTCCCCTCGTCGGCCTTGTCTCCGTTGTAGTCCTTGTACTTGCCGTCCTTGTAGATGTCCCGGAACTGACCGACCGCGGTCTTCGCGTAGTTGGCCTGGCCGGGTGTGTTGACCGTCTCGTCGTACATGGTCTCGACGTACTTCTTGAACTCGGCGACAGAACGCGGTTCGTACCAACACGCCGGCGGGGTCCAGTCACCCACCGGCTGGACCGTGCCGCTGTTGCTGCCCCGGGGTCGGACGGAGCCGGAATAGGTCACCTGCGAGACAAGAGTTCCGGCGTCGGAGTGGGCGCTCTGCCTGGTGTTGCCCTGGGTGCCTGCGCTGGGAGGCCAGTCGGCGAAGGCCGTCCCGGGAATCAGCGCGAGCGTCCCCGCCGCTGCTCCAACGACAAGGATCCGACCGGGAGTGGCTACGGAGTGCACGACTTGTGACCCCTCTGCGACGTGAGCTTCGTCGTCTGCCAGACGCCCTTCTTGTTCTTCTCGAGGCGGGTCGTGTAGAGCACGTAGGACTTGGCGGTCACAGCTGTCTTGATGACTTTGCTCGACTTCCGGTCCTTCGCGAAAGCCTTGGACTGGTCCTCGCAGTACACGACGCCCGCCGAGGCGGAGTCGAAGAGGTCGATCTTGGCGTTGTAGTAGCGGTTGACGCCGGTGATCGAGTAGCCGTCCTTCACGATGGACGTGACCCAGTCCCCTGCATCGGCCAGCGCAGTACCGCTGTAGTAGAAGCCGAGGGCGGGCAGTTCGGCGTCTCCCTCGGCGATGGCGTAGTTGGTCGCATCGACCCTCCGCTCCACATCCGCGAGGACCGCGTCCTTGGCGGCGTCACCGGTCTTCCAGTTCTCGAACGAGTCGCTGAGGTCCTTCGGAAGGGTGATGTCCGGCCGGTCCGTGTTGCCCGAAGCGCTCACGCTCGGCGAAGCCGAACCCGCTCCTCCCTGGTCCGCGCCCGCGATCTTGTCGTTCGCCTCCGGCGTGTCACCCCCGCCGCCACAAGCCGTCAGCAGCAGGGCTGTTGTCGCGGCGAACGCGGTAGCAACGGGCAAAGAGCGGCGCTTCACAAAGGACTCCCCGTGGGACATCGGTCGAGCGAAGTCGGGCAAGGGCAATGACGGTATCCGTGGGGTTCTTGGTTTCGCCAGGCCGAACCCGCCTTCCGGCCAGGGGCATAGGGGAGTGTTCCGGTGCGAACCGGGGCTCCGCTGTCGCCCGATCGTGTTCCTGGCCACATCGGTCCGCGCGACGGCGGGCCCGCTTCCACACCGTGCCCCCACTTTGCGTTCGGCACCTTCACGGGCTCCCGCGAGCGGGGGCGCGGCCCGGCTCGCGGGCGGTGTCGAGGCCATGCCGCATCCACCTCGTGGGCCGACTCGAACCGGTCGGCGTCACCACCGCGGTGCCGGGCACCGCCTGCCGGACGGCGTGATGATGTCCTTCATGAACTCGAGCCCCCTGGCCGTGTACCGGCTGATGCCGAGCGCCCGGAACCTGCGCACGCTCCGCCTGGACGACTCGCTCATCGGCCTCAAGCGCTGGCAGTTCCAGGGCGACCGGGCGCCGCGGCCCACCGCCTTCGCCGCGGAGTGGACGGGGGATCCGAAGGCCCGCAAGGCCGAGTTCGCGTCCGACTACCCCGGCGCCCCGATCCTCGGCGGCCGGCTCGCGGACCGGTTGCGGGGCGACCTGGAGGCGTCGGGTCCGCTGCTGCCGGTCCGTGTCGCGGAGTCGCCCGCGGACACGTACCTCCTCCACCTCGTGGACCGGATCGTCGACTGTGTGGACACCCGCGCGTCCTCCCGGCCGAAGAAGGTCACCGGCGAGATGCAGAAGACCGTCTTCCGCCCGGACGCGCTCCCGCTCGCCCTGCCCTCCTTCCGCGTGCCGCAGTTCCCCGTCGGGGTCCAGTGGAACGGCTGGGCCGTCGAGCGTCTGACCGAACTTCTCGGCGCCGACCTGGAGAGCCGCCTGGTCTGGTCCGAGGACCCGGACGCCACGCCCCATCCCGCCCCCTGGGGGCTCTTGGTCTGACCGCCGTTCCGGGAGCCTCGGCGTCATCGGCGGGGCGTGACCGCTCCCTCGTGTGGCTGAAAGCGCACACCCCCGCCGCACCCGTCCGTAAGCACCTCGTGCAGGCATCGTGCACGCCGGGTGACGGAGCGTCGGGAATGGGCACGTCAGAGATTCGCTGGCGCACAGGCGGCGAACCGGTCGATTGTCGGTCCCAACACGGAACCGGACGGCTGTCGTTGCGCGTCGATAACGTCGAGTCGGGTGCGCTTCAGGGGTCTTGAGGCGCCTTGAGGGGCCTATGTGCGGCTGATACGGTGCCATGGCTTGACACTCGCTCCAGTGCTGGCTATTCGGCCAGGTCGCACGGTACGTCCCGTAACGGGGCGCGGGGGTGAAGTGTCCTGCTTGGCGTGTGAATCGGCAGACATTTTCTTGGGTGTACGGGGAGCGGTTGCGTGAGGATCCAAGAGCGTACGGGGGCGGGCAACAGCCGTTCCGCCGCGTCGGCCCATCCGGTGACGGGTGAGCGTCTCCCCACCTCGCCTCGCGAGCGCAAACCCGCGCTGGCCGCCCTCGCGGTGCTCCTCATCCTCGTCGGCGCGCTCGGCGCCACCATGCTGGTGCTGCGCGCCGGCGACCGGGTCGAGGTCGTGAGGGTGACGAGCGACATCCAGGCCGGCGAGTCCGTGGGCGATCACGTGACCTCCGTGCTGGTCGCGGACGACGCCTCCATCCACTACGTCGAGTGGAACCAGCTCGCGGAACTCAGGAAGCTGAAGGCCAAGTCCCCGATCTACAAGGGGACCGTGGTCATCGGCGACATGTTCACCAAGGACACCGCGCTCCCGGCCGGCAAGGTTTCCGTGGGTGTCTCCCTCAAGGAGGGCCAGTACCCCGCGGGCATCAAGCCCGGTGACACGGTGGCCGTCTACCGCGTCGGCGACACCGGAGCCGACGGCAGCCGCGGCTCGTCGGGTTCGCCGAACGCCTCGGGCTCGTCCGGCGCGGACGGCAACCCCATCGTCGAGCGCGCACAGGTCAGTCACGTCCAGGACCAGAAGGACAGCACCATCAGCAGCACCAACCTGCCGGTCACGCTGATCCTGGACAGCGGTCAGGCGGCGTCCGTCGCCTCCGCGGCCTCCGCGGGCCAGGTCGCCCTCGTCATCGTTCCCGGCAACTAGAGGCGAGTGAGTAGACGGACATGGCGCTCATCGCCCTCGCCGCAGACAAGGGTTCCCCCGGAGTCACCACCGCCGCCGTGGCGCTCGCGGCGGTCTGGCCCCGCAGGGTCCTGCTCGCCGAGACCGACCCGGCCGGCGGCGACCTCGTGTACCGCAGCGCGGCGGCCCACGGCGGCCCGCTGAACCCGAACACCGGCCTGCTGTCGATCGCGGCGACCGCCCGGCGCGGACTCGTCCCCGACCAGCTCTGGGATCACGTACAGCCGTTGAGCGGCGGCCTGGAAGTCCTCGTCGGCCTCGGGATCTCCGAGCAGGCCGCCGGTCTCGCCGGACTCTGGCCCACCCTGGGCCGGGCGTTCGCGCAGCTCGCCGACTCCCCGGACGCGCCCGCCGACGTCATCGCCGACTGCGGCCGGATCAGCGGGGACACCCCGGCGGCCGAACTCCTCCCGCACGCCGCCCTGGTGCTCCTGCTCTCCCGCACCGAGCCCGAGGCCATCGCCCGCGTCCGCGACCGCGCCGCCGCCCTCTCCGCCAGGCTGCACGGCGGCCCGCGCGGTGCCGGCGGACTCGCGACACCGTTCATCGGCGTCGTCCTCGTGGCCGACCCGGGCGACTCCGCCAAGCTCGTCCACCAGGTCAACGACATGCTCGTGGCGGCCCGGACCGGAGCCAGCGTCGTGGGCACCATCGCCGACGACCCCGCGGGCGCAGCCCAGCTGGCGGGACGCCGCCGCGGCCGCCTCGACAAGTCGCTGCTCATCCGCTCGGCCCGCAAGGTCACCGCGGATCTGTACCAGCAGTACGGCGCCGCCTGGTCCGTACCCGCGGAGGGACCGCACGCCGGGCACAGTCGGCCCGCCGCCGGAGCCGGCCGATGACCGCCGTCGACCACCAGCTGGTCAAGCGGTTCCGGCAGGACGCCGGTGACCGCATCTCCGAGCAGCGCCGCGAGGACCAGGTCCGCGGTGTCACCCCGATGTCCGGCGAGGACGAGCGGCACTACGCCCGCGCCGTCATCGCCCAGATACTCGAGGACCACGCCCGCACCGAGATCAACCTCGGCCGGACCCCGCTCGACGCGGAGACCGAGGAGCAGTACGCGGCCGCCGTCCACGCCGCGCTCTTCGGCGTCGGCCGGCTCCAGCCGCTCCTCGACGACCCGGAAGTCGAGAACATCGACATCAACGGGTACGACGAGGTCTTCATCGGCTACGCCGACGGCCGGGAGACGAAGGGCGATCCCGTCGCCGAGACCGACGAGGAGCTCATCGAGCTGATCCAGGTCCTCGGCGCCTACTCGGGTCTGTCGTCCCGGCCCTTCGACTCCGCGAACCCGCAGCTCGACCTGCGGCTGCCGGACGGCTCCCGGCTCTCCGCCGTCATGGACGTGACCCGCAGGCCGGCCCTGTCGATCCGCCGCGCGCGCCTCGGCAAGGTCTTCATGTCCGACCTCGTGGGCAACGGCACCCTGACCCCGGAGGTCGCGCACTTCCTCGCCTGCGCCGTCCGGGCCCGCAAGAACATCATGATCGCGGGAGCCACCAACGCGGGCAAGACGACCCTGCTGCGCGCCCTCGCCAACGAGATCCCGCCGCACGAGCGGCTCGTCACCGTCGAGCGCGCGCTGGAACTCGGCCTCGACACCTTCGCCGAACTGCACCCGAACGTGGTGGCGTTCGAGGAGCGGCTGCCCAACTCCGAGGGCCAGGGCGCCATCACGATGGCCGATCTGGTGCGCCGCTCGCTGCGCATGAACCCCTCGCGCGTCATCGTCGGCGAGGTCCTCGGCGACGAGATCGTGACGATGCTCAACGCGATGTCGCAGGGCAACGACGGCTCGCTCTCCACGATCCACGCGAACAGCTCCAGCGAGGTCTTCAACCGCATCTCCACGTACGCGCTGCAGGCGACCGAGCGGCTGCCCATCGAGGCCAGCCAGATGCTCATCGCGGGCGCGGTGAACTTCGTGGTCTTCATCCAGCGGCGCAACGACTACGAGTCCGGCGGCCGCCTCCAGCGCATGGTGACCTCGGTGCGCGAGGTCAACGGTGTCGACGGACGGGTGCTGTCCAGCGAGGTGTTCGCCGAGGCCCCGGACGGCCGGATCGTCCCGCACGCGCCCATCGCCTGCCTCGACGAACTCGTCGCGCAGGGCTACCGGCTGCCCGGCAGCGGGAATTGGTGACGACGATGACGACGACCCAGGACATGACGGCGGCCGTGGCCGCGGCCGTGCCGCACATGACGACGGCCGTGACGCCGGGCAGGGCCTCGGGCAGGCCCCCGGGCACGACATCGCTCGCGGCGCTCGACTCGCTCGACTCCATGGGCGGGCTGTTCTCCCTGCCCGTGCTGTACGCGCTCGGGTGCGGGATCGCCGTCGGCGGCGGCCTCGCGCTGTTCGCCGTCGCCGTGCGCGGACTGCCCGCCAAGCCCGAACACGAGAAGCAGAAGGCGAGCGAGCGCGCGAGCGAGCTGATCCGCTTCGCCGGGCGGCGCGGATCGATCGCCGCGATCGCCGGTCTCGTCGTCCTCCTCCTCACCCGCTGGGCCGTCGCCGGCCTCGCGGCCGGCATCCTCGTCTTCTTCTGGGACAAGCTGTTCGGCGGCGCCTCCGAGGAGCGGGCCGCGATGCGACGGGTCGAGGCGCTGGCTTCCTGGACCGAGTCGCTGCGCGACACCATCGCCGGCGCGGTCGGTCTGGAGCAGGCCATCCCGGCGTCGGCGCGCGCCTCCGCCCCCGTACTGCGGCCGCATCTCGACGCGCTGGTCGACCGGCTGCGTTCCCGGACACCGCTGCCCGACGCCCTGCAGCAGCTGGCCGACGAGATCGACGACGCGTCCGCGGACATCATCGTGGCGGCCCTCATCCTCAACGCGCGGCTGCGCGGCCCCGGTCTGCGCCAGGTGCTGGGCGCGCTGGCCAAGTCGGCGCGCGAGGAGGTCGACATGCGGCAGCGCGTGATGGCCCAGCGCGCCTCGACCCGCCGCTCGGTGCAGATCGTCGTCGCGGTGTCGATCGCCTTCGTCCTCGGACTGTCGGTCTTCAACCGTCAGTTCGTCGAGCCGTACGGCACGGCGGTCGGCCAGCTCGTGCTCGCCTGTGTCTGCGGCCTGTTCGGCCTCGGCTTCTGGTGGCTGCGCAAGCTGTCCACGATCGACACACCGGAACGGTTCCTGGTGCGGGACGAGTCGTCCGTGCGGTTCGTGCGGCCCCGTACACCGGATTCCGGGGATGAGGCGGTACGCCGATGAACCTGACCACGCCGATCCTGATCGGCGCCGTCCTGGGCCTGGGCGTCTACGCCCTCGTCCGCGCGCTCATGCCGTCCAGGCGCGGCGCGGTCGCGCAGGTCGCCCGGATCGACGCGATGCGGGCCCGTGGGGCGGCGTACGAATCCACGCACCAGGGACAGCAGGGCAGCGGCCGTTTCGGCGGCCTGCGCGCCCAGGTCGGTGCGCGCGTCGCCGAGCTCTACCTCCAGCAGGGCTGGGAACAGCGCTCGCTGCGCGCCGATCTCGCCGTCCTGGACCGGAGCTGGGAGAGTTTCCTCGCGACGAAGGTGCTGCTGGCCGCCGCCGGTGTCTTCTTCGGCCCGTTCCTCTTCGCCGTCGTCTGGACCCTCGGCGTCGGACACAGCCCGATCGTCCCGGTCTGGCTCGCGCTGCTCTTCGCGGTCGTCTTCTTCTTCCTCCCCGATCTGGAGGTGCGGCGGGACGCGGTGGACAGGCGGCGCGATCTGCGGCGCGTGATCGGCGCCTATCTGGACCTGGTGTCGATGAGCCTGGCCGGCGGACGCGGTCTGCCCGAGGCGCTGATGGCCGCCGCCGAGATCTCCGACGGCTGGGCGACGCGGCGCATCCGCAACGCGCTCGCCGACGCCCGGATCACCGGCATCAGCCAGTGGCAGGCGCTCGGTTCGCTCGGTGAGGAACTCGGCGTCGAGGAGCTCAAGGACCTGTCCGCCTCCCTGGCGCTCGTCGCGGACGACGGCGCCAAGGTGCGCGAGTCGCTCGCCTCGCGCGCCGAGACCATGCGCCACCGCGAGCTCTCGGAGATCGAGGGCAGCGCCGGCGAGAAGTCGCAGTCGATGCTGGTCGCCCAACTGCTGCTGTGCGCGGGCTTCCTGGTCTTCCTGATCTTCCCGGCGGCGATGCGGGTGTTCCAGGTCTGACCGTCCGCCGTGCCCGAACGGCCCCCGGCCGGCCACCACTATCCTTCGAGAGGACAACTCACCATGAACGGACGGAACTTCAGCACCGGGATCCCGGGGGTGGACTTCCTGATCACCTTCCTCCAGGGGCGGGTGCAGCGTGCCCGCTCCGGCGAACTCGACCGGGGTGCTTCCGCGGTCGAGTGGGTCATCATCTCCGCCGTCGTCGTCGCCATCGTCGGCGTGGTCGCCGCGATCATCAACGCCGCGCTGAGCGACGGCGCCAACAAGGTCGGCGACTGCATCAGGGGCACCGACGCGGGCAAGACCTGCTGAGTCCGTACGGGGATGCGTGTGCGCGAGGACCGAGGGGTACGCCGCTGGGCGCGCCGCAGGGTGGAGGCAGCCTCCGCCCGCGGTGACTCCGGCATGACCGCGATCGAGTTCGTGCTGCTCACGCCGGTGCTCTTCTTCATGATCTTCGCGACGGTGCAGTTCGCGCTGTACTTCTTCGCGGACCACGTGGCCCAGGCGGCGGCCCAGGCGGGCGCCCGCAAGGCCCGCGCCACCGCGGACGCCGAGCCCGGCGGGTGGCGCGGCGAGGCGGGGGACGTCGTCGACAGCTACATCCGCCAGCTCGGCCCGCAGCTGGTGCTGTCGCCGGACGTGACGATGCTCCAGCCGGAGCCGGACACCGTGGGCGTCGAGATCACGGCGAGGGTGCCGGCGGTGTTCCCCGGCCTGGACCTGACGGTGCACGCCCGGTCGGCGGGCCCGGTGGAGCGGTTCGTGAAGGAGGAGAGGCCGTGACGCGGCCGCGGGCTCTGTTCGCCGCTCTCCTGGACCGCGGGTCCGGGCACCGGCGCGACCGGGGACTGTCCACGATCGAGGTGGTCATCCTCGCGCCGGTGATGATCCTCTTCATCCTGGTGCTGGTGGCGTTCGGGCAACTGGTCGACGGGCGCGGCGCGCTGGACGGCGCGGCCCGGGACGCCGCGCGGGCCGGCTCGATCCAGAAGGACCACGCGACCGCGATGGCCGAGGCGAGGAAGGCGGCCGAGGCCGACCTCGGGGACGTCTGTTCGGGGCCGGTGGACGTGCGGCAGACCAGCGCGGGCTTCGAGCCGGACACACTGTTCACCGTCGAGGTGAGCTGCGAGGTGCGGGGCCTCGCGATGATCGGCCTCGACGTGCCCACCACCCTGGAGTCGTCCTTCAGTTCCCCCCTCGACCCGTTCCGGAGGACGGCATGAAGCTGAGCTCCGCCGTACGGGGCCGGGCCGTGGGTGGCCGGTCCGTCCGCGACTGGGCCGTGGGCGGCCGGGCCGTCCGCGACTGGGCCGTCGCGCGCCGGGAGCGGTTCGACGATCGCGGCTCGGGTGCCGGCGCGGTCATCATCTTCGCGCTCGTCTTCCTGTCGCTCTCGGCCTTCGTCATCGACGGCGGCATGTCCATCTCCAAGCGGGAGCGGGCCGCCGACATCGCCGAGCAGGCGGCCCGGTACGCCGCCCAGGACATCGACCTCGAATCCCTCTACGAGAACCGGAACGGCCCGGCGCCCATCAACTTCGAGAACTGCGGCGCCCGGGTGAAGGCGTTCGCCCGCGAGATGGGCATGTCCGGCGCGGACATCGCCGCGACCCACTGCGTGAGCGCCGACGCCGAACAGGTCGAGGTCGAGGTCCAGTTGACCTACTCGCCGGTCTTCACGGGGATGTTCTACGGCGGAGACGTGACCGTCCACGGTCGGGCGGTGGCGGAGAACGAGGTGGGCTGAGGCCCGGGCCCTGCCTCGGCCGGGGTCGCTCAGTCCACGCCGATTCCGAGATCCCGCGTGAGGATCCCCGTCAGCCGTGCCTCGGGAACCTCAGGAACCCGGTACCGGGCCCTCCTGACGTGCGCGAGGAAGTCCCGGGGCAGCGAGACGTGGTACGTGCCGAGGTAGTACGGCAGATCCTGCCGCCACAGCCAGGTCCCGTCGGTGGAGAGCGAACCGATGCCGGACAGTACGGGGCCCTCCGGGTCCAGCACGTCGGTCCCGGCACTCGTCTCGCTCCAGATCGCGACCCCCTGTCCGAGATAGGCGACGATCTCGGCCTCGTCCGGCTCGCCCACCGGACGCGCGGCGTCCCGCAGAAGCCCGTCCCCGGGGAACGCCCAGCCGGGATCGAGCTCGTGGAAGAACCCCACGGGCCGGATCATCTCCGTACCCCGGTCGTGTTCTGGTCCCTCGGAGGCCGACATCACGCGTCGAACGTCCGGTCGTCGATCGGCTCGCCGCTCTCCGACCACGCCTTGACCGACCTCACCCGGCCGTGTGTGCCGTATTCCTTCTCGACGGCGAGCCGGCCGTTCGGGTGCCGTTCCCGCCACCTGCCGTACGGAATACCCTTTCGGCACTGGCCTTCCGCTCTTTCTGTTCCGTCCGCATACCACTCGCGCAGGGGGCCGTCCTCCAAGCCCTCGACATAGGTGGTCATGGCTACCACCTGACCCGTCCGGGCGTTCTTCTCGACCGTCTCGCCGGTGAACAGCCGGCCCTGGTAGGTCAGCGACAGGTCGAGTCCCGTGCCCAGTCCGGGGTCGTCGAGGTCGATGCGCATGGGTGGGCGACTCCGGATGTGAGTGGTCGGCCGGACGGGGCGGCCGACCCGTCGGCCTGCCCGGCGGGAAGGGGGCGCGGAGAGGCGTGGCCGAGTCACCTTTGCCGTGACCCTACTTCGCACTGTCCCGCTGTTTCGTCCGCACTCCCTCGGAGACGTTCTTGGCCAGGTCGTCGTCGAGTTTCTTGAACTCGCGGACCACGGCGTCGGACATCTTCGCGAGGGCGTCGAGGGACTGGCCGATGTCCTCGCGGCCGTCCTCCCAGCCGGACTCGAAGTCGTCCAGGGCGTCGTGGACGGTGTGGTCGCCGAGGTCGTCCTTGTACGACTCGAAGAGCTTCTTCGTCTGGTTCAGCCGGGTCTTGATGTCCCGCAGCCGGTCGCCGTAGTCCTCCAGCTCGCTCAGCGGGAGCGCGAGGTCGCTCTTGCCGCCACCACCCATGCCGGTTCCCCTCTCTGGAGTCCTGAAGTCCCGGTCAGACGAACCGGAACGTGCCGGTCACCGCGTCGAAGATGTCGTGGAACGCCTCGGCCAGGTCCAGTACCGGGCTGGCTCCGGAGACGAGAACGACCTGGTCGGCGGTTCCCGGGACCGGGATGTACGTCTGGGTCAGCACCATACGAAGGGTGCGGCTGTCGCCCTGCGCGACGGGCACGTCCTCCACGCCGAACGTCCGGGCCGCTATTCCGACTTGGGGGATGTCGACGGTCGTGA
The DNA here is from genome assembly GCF_044333225.1 of Streptomyces sp. NPDC021080. Classification (NCBI taxonomy): domain Bacteria; kingdom Bacillati; phylum Actinomycetota; class Actinomycetes; order Kitasatosporales; family Streptomycetaceae; genus Streptomyces; species Streptomyces sp. NPDC021080. Next base: position 63,397 of record NZ_JBIRQM010000023.1, read on the forward strand.
CCGTGCGCCAGGCGTCGCCCTCGCGGCGGGCCGTGACGGTCCGCAGGCTCTCGGCGATCACGCGCGGATCGGTCGACAGCGCCACGCCCTGCTTGTTCCTGGCACCCAGCACCGACACGGTGAGGGTCGCGGTCAGCGGAACGCCGTCGAAGTTCTCGGCCATGCAGCCCATGTACACGGCCCCGGAGTCGTACGCGTCCTTGGCCATTCTGCGCAGCACGGCCGCCAGGTCGCCGCGGTACTCGGCGAGTTCGGGAACCTCACGGATCCGCTCGTCGACGAGGCCACGGACGGTCGCGTCCCGGCCCTCCGGACGGATGTCGAACTCCCACCAGGAGTCCGGCACGGACAGCGAGAACCCCGAGGACAGGCCGGGGGCCTCCGGTGAGGCGGAACGTGCGGTCAAGGTCGGATGCCTTCCTTCGGTGAGCCCGGCGCGTAAGGGGGAGAGGAGGGCTCACGGACGACCGGTGTCACCGCGGTCTCGGCCCAAGAGCCCTCTCCGTGGACGTACTCGATCACACGTCCTCTTCATCTTCGTCGAACGTGACGGGGGTGTACGTCTTCGCGTGGGCGGCGAGGAAGGTGCGGGCCTCCTCGGGCAGCGGCAGGGGCACCATGGCCACGTAGTCGATGAGCTGCTTCGGCGCGTAGTAGTCGCGGAAGCCGTATTCCACGCGGGCCAGTTCGGCCGCGTCGGCGTACCGGTGCGCCACTCCGAGGGATTCCAGGAGTTCGGAGAGTCCGTACGTGCCGACCTCGTCCCCGAGGTCGACGGGAAGCCGGTATCGATTCACCTCGGCATCCGAGAACGGAATCCCGCCCGAGCCGATGACCCGGAGCTGGGGAAGGCCGAAGCCGAACCACGGACCGGTCTTCCTCACGAGCAACCAGCGATCGGCCCGTTGGCTCTGGAAAATGTCGCACTCGTCTCCCGAGAAGACAGGAACCATGCTCAGGCCCATCCTCGTCAAGGGCGGATGCGACGGCTCCAGACCGGGGATCTCCTCGTGCCCGACCTGAGCGAGGTGCACGAACTCCGCGTGGAACTGCTCCCGTTCACCCGATTCCTCAAGGCAGGAGAAGTGCAGATTGCCGTCGAGGAAGGACGGGGAGTCGGACCAGGGGTCCCGAAGCAGGCGGTATCCGATGATCTCTCCGCACTGGCCTTCGATCGGGGGAGCCGCTTCGCCGCAGATCTGGCAACGGTTGATGTCGGGCATGGTTCTCCTGCTGGTCAGGTCTCGGGAGCCTGCTTCACCGAGTGCTTGGACTATAGGCCGGGCACGGGAACGAGCCCGCCCCGGTCACTGACGGGTCCGCCAGGGGGATAGGTTCCTTGAGGCAGCTCCAACACCCCGTTGTTGTCGAAGAACCTCAGATTTCCGTCCCGGCTGATCACGACTTCCATGTGGGGACTCATCTTGTTGTCCAGGTCGCGGCTCATGCTGTTCCTGGTGTTGCGTGCGGCTTCCAGCTCGTCCGGAGGTCCGGGTATCCGGTCCTCGGGATGCGTGTGGGCGATGAACTTGTAGCCGTCGTCGGTCAGTTCATCGGGAATCTTGGTGGTGTATTCCGTCCCCTGGAACAGGCGTAGTTCTCCCGCCGGATTCTGCACCACGGCGTGCTCGACAGCGTGGAATTTCTGGAGTTCCGCCATGTGCGAGACGTTCACTTCGTTCGGACGGATGCGCACGGGGCCGCGTGTCAGTGCTTTGGCGAGCTGGCGCGCCTTCGGGGACAGCGCGCGGTAGGGGATCGTTCCCCCGAAGAGGCGCGTGGACCCCTTGAAGGGCCGGTAGATGCCCCGGAGCGCCTCCCCGGACCGGAGATTCCGGGCCGTCTTCAGCAGCCCCCCGCCGATCCCCTTCATGAAGGCGCCGCCCAGGGCCCGCAGGCCGCCCAGTTTCCAGAGCTTGCCCATCTTGGCGAGGCTCGTGAAACCCTTGGTGGCGGGAATGCAGTCGAGGACCGCGAAGATCAGATCGCCCCAGCCGGCCTGGCCGTCGAGCATCTTTCTCACCGTGTCCGCGAGCACGACGAGAGCCGCCGCGAAGACCAGCCAGCCCAGGGGGCCGCCCACGATCATCACGATGACGCCGACGATCGTCACGACCCACTTGCAGACCGTGACGATCTCGTCCCAGTGGTCGGAGACCCAGTCGACGGGCTCCTCCCACCAGTGGCGGTTGTGGATGCCGGCGTCGGACGCCTCGTGCAGCTTCTTCACCGTGCGGCGGGCGGCCTCCTCGCGGAGCCCCTTCGCGTGGGCGGCCAGTTTCTTCGCCGCGTCCAGCAGCCCCTGGGCGTCGTCCACGTCCTTCCGGGCGGCGCTCTGCCGCTCCTCGGCGTGCTGGGCGTCACGCGTCGCACGCCGGACGTCGGCCTCGTCCGGCGGGGGCACGTCCTTGCCGCGGTTCTTGTCCGGATCGTAGGAGTCGGCCTTCGCGGTGGCCGTGTGCACCCAGTCGTCGGCGCCCGAGAGCGCGGTCTTCGCCGTGGACAGGTCCTGGCGGGCCTTGCGGCCGTCGCGCAGCGCCTTGTCCGCCTTCTGCTGGGCGTCGTCCAGATCCGGCCAGTACGAGGCGAGCGCGTCGCCCGCGATGTCGTAGGACTTCTTGAGCTTCTTCAGCTGGCCGGGGACGTCCTCGAACTCCGACGCGAAGGAGTCCGCCGTCTTGCCCGCCCATTTCAGGACGGCGTCGTCGTCGGCCAGTCCCTTGACGTCCCGCAGGATGCCCGCGACGTCGTCGGCGAAGTCGTGGAGCGAGCCGGCGAGTTTGCGCACCCGCTGCGGGTCGCCCGGCGTCGGGTCCTGGTCCAGGTCGAGTATGTGCCAGTCCGTCGGCCTGTTCGACACGTGTTCCCCCGTAACACCCGCAACCCCTGCATCAGAACGTACGTGTGAACGTAGCGCGTCGATCGTTGCGAGTGGAACGCCGAACAGGGCTTCGTCGAGGGGTTGTTACGTGTGGGGCGCGATGACGGTCCCGGTGCGTATCGCCCGGAGGAGGTGACCGACGGGGGCCGGGGTGGTGGTGAGGACCGTTTCGGGGGCGTCGGATTCGCGGAGGTGGAGGACGGCGGGGGTGGAGGCGAGCTCGACGCAGGAGTCGCCGTCGCCGGGCCCCGAGTAGGACGACTTCTGCCAGTTGTCAGGGGTGGTCATGGGTGCTTCTCACAGCTCCTTCGTCAACCTGTGGATGAAGTCGCGAGACCGGTCGGCGTCCAGCGACACGGCCTCGACTTTATGGAAGAGCGTGCGGTACGCGTTGAGTTGGGCCTCGGAGTCGATGAACGCCGCGCCCTGGGGCGCGTCGCGCACGACGGTGTCCAGCTTGGGCACGGGGCCTTCCGCGTAGGTCATGGCACTCGTCGCGCCACCGAACCCCTCCAGGTCGAAGGGGATGACGCGCACGGTGACGTGGTCGGCTTCGGAGAGGCCGAGCACGTGGGCGAGCTGGGCCCTCGAAGTGGCGCGGTCGCCGACCATGATGCGCAGCGCGGCCTCGTGCACGACGCCGGCGTACCGCTTGGGAGCGGGGCCTTCGAGCAGCGCCTGGCGCCGCATCCGGTGCTGTACGCGCAACTCCACCTCGTCGGAGGGAAGTTCCGGTACGCGGTAGGAGAAGACCGCGCGGGCGTACCGCTCCGTCTGGAGGAGGCCGGGGATGTGGAGGAACTGGACGTCCCGCAGGAGCGTCGCGTGGTGCTCCAGCTCGGCGAGGTCGAGGAACGGTGTCGGCAGCGAACCGCGGTACGGCTCCCACCAGCCGCGTGTCCGGTCGGCGGCCATGGCGACCAGGGCCTCCACGAACGCCTCGTCCGTGCAGACGTACTGTGCCGCGAGCCGGCGCAGCCGCTTCTCGCTCACACCCGCGAGGCCGGCTTCGATCTGGCTGATCTGCGCCGGGCTCACTCCGAGGAGCGTGGCCGCTTCTCGCGATGCGAGCCCGGCCGCTTGGCGGAGTCGGCGTAATTCCGCCGCCAGGCGCAGCTGACGCGCCGTCGCGTCACGCCTCAATGCCATCGGGTTCCCCTTTCGGAGTGCCGGTGAACATGACTCGTTCGGGGCAGATTATGCGACTGCCTCGTGGTGCCTGGGCGACCAGGTCCGACGGTCGGTGGCGCGGACATCACTCTCCGGCATCCCGGGGGCGGTTGTGCGGGGTTCGTGAGAACCGTCCGGCGGGTGTCGTGAAGAGGCGTGGTGGCTCAGGACGCCGGACGGGGCCCGGGCAGGGGGGCAACCCGGTCGTCCCGGGCGGTCGGTGACGAAGGCGACCGGACCGGCGTCAACGCCGCCCGCCCGGTCTTCGACACCCTCCCTAGACTCTCAGTAGGCTCGGTTCACCCCCGAACTCACGCCGTCCCCAAACGACCCCAGGACGTCCGCCATGGCCCGACGCACCAACTCCAGTCCGACGGGCGGCTCGCCGGATCCGAGGAATCGGATGCCGCAGCCCCTGCCCCGGCGTCGCCGGACGTTCGGGGACTTCGCGAAGGCCTTCGGGGCGTTCGTCGCCCTGCTGGTGCTGCTCGTCGGTGTGCCCGGCGCGCTGGTGGTCGCCGTGGGCTGGCCGCTGCCGCACGGGGCGCCCTCGCTGGACTGGCTCCAGAAGGAGATCACCGTCGGCACGTTCATCCGCGTGCTGACGGTCATCGTGTGGTTCGCCTGGGCGCAGTTCGCCGCGTGCGTCCTCGTCGAGATGAAGGCCGCGCTGTCGGGCGTCGGGCTGCCGAACCGTGTACCGGGCGCCGGGGCGAGCCAGTTGCTGGCCCGTCAGCTCGTCGCGGCCCTCCTGCTCGTCGGCGCGGCCGCCGCGAGCTTCACCCCGGGCCTCTCCCAGCTCGGCCAGAGCCCGGAGGCCGGCCGGCACGGCTCCGTCGCCGCCGCCCAGCAGACCCCCGGCGTGCTGTTCGCGCAGCAGGAGCGGGTCGCCGGCGGTGCCGCCGCCGCGGTCGCCGAACAGGCCGCCGACGCCGAGGCGCAGGCGGCGACCCGGGCGGACGGCGGCGCCTCCGCCCGGCACGGCGACACGAAGTACTACCGGATCCAGCCCCCCGAAGGCCGTCACCACGACTCCCTCTGGGAGATCGCGCAGCGCCACCTCGGTGACGGGCGCCGGTACAAGGAGATCTACGAGCTCAACAAGGACCGTACGCAGCCCGACGGGTCCAAGCTGTCCGAGGCCAGCCTGATCCGGCCCGGCTGGATCATGGAGATGCCCGGCGACGCCCACGGCGGCGAGCTGGTCGAGATGCCCGACGCGAAACCCGGGATCCCGGAACAGGTCCAGCAGCAGATCCACGACTACTCCAGGACCGGCGACCACCAGCAGGGCGATCAGCGGCACGGCGACCACCGGCAGACGGGCGGCGAGCAGGCCGGCGACGCCGGACGGCAGGGCGATCGGAGCGGCCGGAGCGACCAGGACACCGCGCAGTTCCGTGTGCCCCAGCAGCGCGTCGGCGGCGCCCCCGGCCAGGAGCGTGAGCACGCCTCCTCCGGCGGGGCCTCCGTCGACTCGCGCGACGGACAGGGCTCGCAGTCGGCCTCCGGGGGGAGCGGATCCTCCTTCGGGCTGCCCGAGGCACTCGTCGGCGCGCCCCTCCTCGCCGCGGGCCTCCTCGGCGCGCTGGGCCGGCGCCGCCGCCAGGCCCTGTGGCAGTCGGCGCTCGGCGCCGTCGGCGGGCGGCGCGGCACGGAGCCGCCGGTTCCGACCGGATCCGCCGCGGACGCCCAGGACGCGCTGCTCGTCGGCGCCGACCCCGAGGGCGTACGCCTCCTCGATCTGTCGCTGCGCGGACTCGCCGCCGCTCTCGCCGCCGAATCCCGCCCGCTGCCGACCGTCTACGCGGCCTGGCTCGGCGGCGACGGCGATCTGCACCTCCAGCTCGCCCAGCCGGCCGGGAAGCCGCCCGCGCCGTGGCGGCTCGGCCAGGACCAGACGTTCTGGATGCTGGCACGGGCGGACGCCGAACGGTCCGAGGAGGTCGACACCGCCGCCCCCTACCCGGGCCTCGTCAGCCTCGGCACCATGGACGACTCGCGGCTGCTGCTCAACCTGGAGGCCGTGCCCGGCATCGTCTCCCTCAGCGGAAGCGCCACCGACCGCGCGGGCGTCTTCGCCTCCGTCGCCGCCGAACTGGCCACCAACGGCTGGTCGGACCGGATGACGATCACCCTCGTCGGCTTCGGCGAGGACCTGACCCCGCTCGCCCCCAACCGGCTGCGCCACCTGGACGGCGTCGAGGCGCTCGTCGAGACCATGGAGGCCGAGACGCGGCAGCGGCGCGGCGCGCTGGGTGCCGCCGGACACGACTCCGTGCTCACCGGCCGTACCGGACCCGCCCAGCACACCCGTTGGGCCCCGCACCTCGTCCTCCTGGCCGTCGAGCCGTCCCCCGCCGACGCCCTCCGGCTCGCCGAACTGGCCGCCGACGCGGGGAGGCTGGGGATCGGCTATCTCGTCGGCACCGAGTCGGGCGAACTGCCGGGTGCCGCCTGGGAGATGGAGATCACCCGCGAGGGCAAGCTGCTCGCACCGCTCCTCGGCCTCGAACTCGACGCCCAGCTGCTGCCGGTCGCCCAGCAGCAGGCGGTGGTGGAACTCTTCGTGGAAGCGGACCCGGAGGGCGGGCCCGACGACCCGACCGACTCGCCGCCCTTCCTCGTCGACATCAGCGAACAGGGGCGGCCCGCCGTGTACGCGCGGCTCGTGGGACCGTACGAGATCATCGGCCTGGAGACGCCCGAGGGCGAACGCAGTCCGCTGCTGCACGAGGCGCTGGCGCTGCTCCTGCTGCACCGCGAAGGGGTGCACCCGCGCGTGCTGTCCTCCGCGCTGTGGCCGCGCGGGGTCACGGACGACGTGCGGGACGCGCTCGTCGAGCGGCTGCGCGGCTGGCTCGGCGACGACCCCGACGGCACCGCCCGCCTCGGCACCGACGCCACCGGACGGCTCACGCTCGCCCGGTCCGTCGTCTCCGACCTCGACGTACTGCGCTCCCTCTACCACGAGGCGACACAGGGCAAGGGCACCGACAGCCGGGTCGTCCGCGGGCGGTTGCTCACCGACGCGCTCGTCCTGGTCCGCGGTCCGTTGCTCGCCGACCGTCCCGAAGGGCGCTACGGCTGGCTCACCCACGAGATCATCGACGCCCGGCTGCCGCTGCTCGTCGCGGACATCGGGCTCGCGCTCTCCGCGTTCCATCTGGAGAAGGACCGGGCGGAGAAGGCGATCGAGGCGCTGAACGCGGCGATGAACTCGGCGCCGGCGGACGAGCGGCTGTGGAACGAGCTGCTGCGCGCGACGCACGCGACGGGGGACGGGGACGAGGTGAAGCGGCTCGCCGCGGACCTGGTGGCCCGCAGCGGGGCGCGGGGGCTGCCGCCCCGGACGGAGGCGCTGCTCGACGAACTGCTGCCGACGTGGCGCAGCGGTGCGGCGGCGGTCGGCTGACACCACCGGCTCCGGCCGCCGCGCCCCGGGGTCCGTCATCGACGGCACGGGTCCGGCGGCCGTCGTGGCCGTCGCTCACGACCGTCGTACCGGACTCTTCCTGGGGGGAACGCGTGGATCTCGACCGCTGGCTCGTCGTCGCCGCCGCGCTCTGGGGCGCGGCGGCCGGGCTCCTGGTGCCCCGGCCCGCGTACCGCTTCGCCGTCGACCCGGACGAACCGTGGCGGGACCGCTGTCCCGAAGGGCAGCCGATCACCGGGGCCGCCCGCGGGTGGCTCGGGCTCGCCCGTTCGCCGGGCGGAACCCCGTACGGCCCCGGTGTCCTGCTCGTCTCGCCGGTCACCGCCCTGCTCTGCGCCGGGCTCGCCCTCGCGACCGGCACGCGTCCGGAGCTGGGCGTCTGGCTGCTGCTGGCGCCGCTCGGCGTCCTGCTCGCCGTGGTGGACTTCCGGGTGCAGCGGCTGCCGGACGCGCTGACCCTGTCGCTCGCGGCGGCGGCGCTCGCGCTGCTCGGGGTGGCCGCCGCGCTGCCCGAGCACGCGGGGGAGTGGCCGACGGCGCTGTTCGGCGCGCTCGCGCTCGGGGGCGCGTACTTCGTGCTCTTCCTCATCAACCCGAACGGCATGGGCTTCGGCGATGTGAAACTCGCTCTCGGCCTCGGCGCGGTGCTCGGCTGGTACGGGTGGAGCGTGGTCGTCCTGGGGACCTTCGCCGGGTTCCTGTTCGGCGCCCTGTACGGGCTGGTCCTGGTGGTCGCGCGGCGCGCGGGGCGCAAGACGTCGATCCCGTTCGGCCCGTTCCTGATCGCGGGCGCGTACGTGGGGCTGCTCATCGGGGCTTTCGCGGCCTGACGCCGGCCGGTGCGGCGGGTCCGGGGCCGGCTCCGGCCACGCGGTCCGACCTCGGCCGGTGGGCCTGGCGTCGGCCGGTGCGGCGGGCTGGCGTAGGGTGGTTGAGTCTGTCCACAACCCTTACGAAAGGGACGCTCCCGGTGACCGAGAAGGCCGACCTTCAGTCCGTGCTGGACCGTGCTGCCGAGGGTGGGCGGATCACCCCGGAAGAGGCGCTCGTCCTCTACCGCGACGCCCCGCTGCACGCGCTCGGCGCCGCCGCCGACGCCGTACGCCGCCGCAGGTACGCGGGTACGGAGCACATCGCGACGTACATCATCGAGCGCAACATCAACTACACGAACGTGTGCGTCACGGCGTGCAAGTTCTGCGCCTTCTACGCGGCCCCCAAGGACACCGCCAAGGGCTGGACGCGCGACCTCGACGACATCCTGCGCCGCTGCGCGGAGACCGTCGAGCTCGGCGGCACGCAGATCATGTTCCAGGGCGGACACCACCCGGACTACGGCGTCGAGTACTACGAGAAGCACTTCGCCGCGATCAAGGGCGCGTACCCCGAGCTGGTCATCCACTCCCTCGGCGCGTCCGAGGTCGAGCACATGGCCCGGATCTCCGGGGTGAGCGTCGAGGAGGCCATCCAGCGGATCCACGCGGCCGGTCTCGACTCGTTCGCCGGGGCCGGCGCCGAGCTGCTCCCGGCCCGCCCGCGCAAGGCGATCGCCCCGCTCAAGGAGAGCGGCGAGCGGTGGCTGGAGATCATGGAGATCGCGCACGGGCTGGGCGTCGAGTCGACGTCCACGATGCTGATGGGCACCGGCGAGACCAACGCCGAGCGCATCGAGCACCTGCGGATGATCCGCGACGTACAGGACCGGACGGGTGGCTTCCGCGCCTTCATCCCGTACACCTACCAGCCCGAGAACAACCACCTGAAGGGCCGCACGCAGGCGACGCTCTTCGAGTACCTGCGGATGATCGCGATCGCCCGCCTCTTCCTCGACAACGTGGCCCACATCCAGGGCTCCTGGCTGACCACCGGCAAGGAGGTCGGCCAGCTCTCCCTGCACTACGGCGCGGACGACCTCGGCTCCATCATGCTGGAGGAGAACGTCGTCTCCTCCGCCGGCGCCAAGCACCGCTCCAACCGCCTGGAGATCATCGACCTGATCCGCAAGGCGGGCCGCGTCCCCGCCCAGCGGACCACGACGTACGAGCACATCGTCGTCCACGACGACCCGGCGAACGACCCGGTCGACGAGCGCGTCATGTCCCACATCTCCTCGACGGCGATCGAGGGCGGCACGGCACACCCCGAGCTGAAGCTCCTCGCCTCCAACTGACGCGCCCATGCTGACGATTCACGTCGCCGAGGAGTCGACCGGGACAGCGGTCCTGGTCGACGGGGCGGCCATCGCCGCCATCGGCCCGTACGAGGAGCTGGCCGCCGTCCGTCCGAATGCGAAGGTGCGGCGCTGGCCGGGCATCCTGACGCCGGGACTGCTGAACCCGTACGGCCCGGAGCTCCTGGAAGCCACGTACCACCCGGACCCGCGCGAGGCCGAGGGCTTCGGTACCGAGCCCATCGGCGGGGAACGGGCCAAGCGGATCTTCCGCGCGGACCCCACACGCCTCGGCGCGAGCGCGCGGCGCGGCATCCAGCGGATGCTGGCGCACGGCACGGTCGCGGTGGCCGGGGAACTGCGGTCGCGATCCGTGGCCGACGCGGTGCGCAGGGCCGGACTCGCGGTGGGAAGGCGGCCGGACCGGCTCCCGGGGCCGCCGGCGCTGTCCCCCGCCCCGCTGATCATGCTGCCGCAGCTGGTGCCGGGCGGTCCCGCCCGGTTCGCCGTGTTCGACGTCGCGGACCGGGCCGAACTGGTCCGGCGCGGTGCGGGGACCTGCGTGGCGACCGTGATCGGCGGGCGGCTGGTGTACCGGGGCCGCTGATCACGGCCCTCTCGGCACTGCGTCACGCCGCTGATCACGGCACGGTCGCCGCCCCGGCCCGCGAACGTCTTCGCGAACACCTCCGGGCCCCGCTCCACGGCACGGGTCGCCGCCTCGGCCCGCGAGCGCCGCGCTCGTGGGCTCTGCCTCGCAGCAGGCGGCGCCGGTTCAGCCCGTGAACGCCTTCGCGAACGCCCCGGCCTCTGTTTCCCGGCAGGCGGCGCCGGTTCAGCGCGCGAACGCCTTCGCGAACGCTCCCGCGCTCTGCTTCACGCCGCTGCAGTCGGTCGCCGCGTCGCCCGCCGTGGTGCTGCCCTTCTCGCACTGCCGGTCGCGGAACGTCGACCACATCGACACCCAGGCCACCCCTTTCTTCTCGGCGAACTCCCTCACCTGCGCCGCGTCCGCGAGCCCGAACGTCTCGTCGTCCACGTCGTTGACGCCGATCATCGAGGTGAGCGCGAGTCCCTGCCAGGCGCGGGCGTCCGACAGTCCGAACACCTTCTTCAGCTGGGTGTGGGCCGCCTCGGCGGAGGTGATCGCGTAGTCGCCCATGTCACCGGCGTACGAACTGCCGTAGTTCATGGTCATGATGTTGACCGTGGAGACGTCCACGGAGTGGTCGTTCGCGGACTCCAGGAGGGCCAGGCCGTCGGCGTCGAGTCCGGACGGCATCACGGGCAGGGTGAAGGACACCGTCAGTCCGGGGCGCCTCTTCTGGAGCAGCGCGATGGCCTCGGAGCGCAGCGCGACCGAGGCGGAGTCGCCCAACCGGGCGCCCTCGATGTCGAAGTCGGCCCGGGTGGAGCCGACGGCGTCCAGCGCCGCCCCGTAGGCCGCGGCGAGGTCGCTCGCGCTGTCGCACGTCGACGCCAACTCCTTGCCGGACGCGCCGCCGAACGACACCCGCAGTCGCGCGCCGGACTTCTCGAGCGCCGCCGTCCGGGACTTCACGGCCGTGTCGTCGATCGCGTACGTGCCGTCCCACTCGGGCGTGCAGCCGCTGCCGTCCGAGATCACGAAGGCCAGGTTGTACGCGGCCGGGGACCCCGCCGAGTCGGTGCCCGCGGCGGTCGTGGCGCTCACGTAGGGGGCGTACGAGGTGGCCGACGACGTCGACGTGCCCCGGTTCGGGGACGCCGCCGCGGCTGTCGTCCGGCCGGCCCGCGCGGACGCGGCGCCCGAGGCGTCGCCGCCCGAGGAACACCCCGAACAGGCCAGGGCCACCAGGCACAGGACCCCCGCGGCCGGCTTCAGGAAACGCCGCATCGTGCACGCACCCACTTTCGTGATTCTCGTGGTGTCTGTCTCAGGACGGAAACAAACGGTCGCTTCCCGAGGGGAAATGTGTCACATCCGGAACGGATTACCGAATGGAGATCACGCAGGGAAATCACGGGAAAGTCTGCCGACAAACAGGGCCATACGGGCTCCGAAACGGTGCATATCTCTCATAGTCATCGGACCCGGGCCGCGTGATCATTCCTTGATTCTCGCAGTGAAACTACAGGCCGGGGCGCCCCTCATGGGCCGCTCACACGGAATCCGGAGTTTCTGACACATAAACGCGCCCTACCGTCCGGGGAATGCAATCCGAGCCCGCCATCCGAAACCATGTCCAGGCGCGGGGCCGCCGCAGCAGACGCGGCAGCGCGGACGGGGCCGGGGCCGGGGCCGGGGTGGGAAGCCCGGCTGGGAACCGACGGTCACCCGGCCGGTGACCGTGGTCGTGCCCGCGTACAACGAGAAGGAACGCATCGCCAACACCCTGAGGTCGCCGGCGAGGAGCACGCATCCGATCGAGATCGTCGTGGTCGACGACGGGGCCGAGGACGGCACGGCCGAGATCGCCGAGTCGTTCGGCATGCCGAACGTCCGGGTCGTCCACCAGGAGCACGCCAAGGCCTGGACGGAGGCGCCCGGTTCGTTCAGGCAGTTCCGGTCGCAGCGCCACCGCTGGAGCTACGGCACCGTGCAGGGGCTGTGGAAGCATCGCAAGTCGCCGACGGACAAGGGGTCTTCGGGCCGCTTCGGGCGCGTGTGTATGCCGCTGGTGGTGCTCTTCCGGATCGTCACACCGGTGTTTGCGCCGCTCATCGACGTGTTCACCGTCCACTCGATGATCTTCGTGGACTTCGGGGCCGCGCTGCTCGCCCGGTCGGCCGCCCTCGCGGTCCAACTGAGCTGCGCCGCCTACGCGTTCCGGCTCGACCGGAAGAAGTACCGGTACCTCGCGATGTTGTCGCTGCAGCAACTCGCCTACCGCCGGATGATGTACCTGGTTCTGATCCACTCCTGCGTCACAGCCCTGACCGGCGGCCGCCCGCGCGGGCAGAAGCTCAAGCGCACGGGCGAGGTCGGAACCCCGGCAGGGGTGAGCCGGGTGACCTGGGGCGCGGAGCAGCATGACCAGGGGTACGACGGCGGGTACGGCCCCGGCTACGGGTACGTCGTCGGCTACGGGTACGGCCCCGCGCACGGGCTTCCGTACGGCCAGACCCTGGCGTACGGGCAGCCGATGCCGTACGCCGTCGTCCTCGCCTCGCCCGCCGCCCTCGCGTACGGCGGCTGGTACGCCCTCGCGCACCGGTCGGCGGGCTTCGTGACGCCGCTGATGTACTTCAAGGCGTACTACGGCGTCGACTTCGCCTGGCCGGCTCGCTTCGGGACGCTCGACCGCACGGTGACGGTCTTCAACGGACGCGCGGTGACGATCTACCTCTGGCACGAGATCGCGCTGATCCTGGCCGGCCCGCTGATCCGGATCGCGATCCCGCTGTTCGGCCGGGTCGAGGACACGGCCGCCCGGAAGAGACCCCGGCTGCTGCCGTGGCGGCTCGAAGGGTGAACCTCACCTCGATTGGCCGTGTACGGACGCATACGACGAGCCGGACGCGATCTTGGCTACGGAGCATGGGGGAAACCCCCACAGAGAGGCTGACGTCCCTCATGCGCCGTTCCCTGCTCGCCGCGTCCACCGCGGCGACCGCCCTCACCGCCGCCCTGTCGCTGGCACTGAACACACCCGCAGCCGCCGGAGCCGGCCCTGGGCACGAACCCGAACCCTGGGTGAAGCGCAGTGCCGTGATGCGCGCGCATCCCAAGGACTTCCGTTCGCTGTGCAGGAGACAGAAGGACGGGGTGCCCGAGACCCGCACCTTCCCGCTCTTCGGGCACAGCAGGGGCTTCACGGCGATGGAGGACTTCAAGCGGCAGGACGCGGACGGCACGGTGTTCTGGTCCGGCCACGACCCGAAGCATCCGGACAACACGATCTCCGTGTCCGTCATCGGCGCGTGCGCGGCCGGTCCGGTCACCCTGTCCGGCGAGATCGAGGCGGGCGACACCCAGTACGTGTACAAGCCGCTGGCCAAGCGGCCGGGCCGGTATCTGCTGCAGGAGATCGACGCCCTGAAACTGCCTCCGAGCGGACAGGGCACCGACACCGTGACCGTGCCTCCGACCAGGTCGGTCGGGCCGCACAGGCCGGGTCTGCGGGTCGCCACTCCCGACAACCCCGCGGCCATCGACATCGTCGTCGCCTACACCCCGGCCACCGTCACCGAACTCGGTTCGGTCTCCGCGGTCCAGAGCCGTATCCGGTACGGCGTGAACCAGCTCAACAGGGCGCTCGCGACCAGCCATGTGCCGGCCAGCGTGCATGCCGTGAGCACCTACGAGACCCAGGCGACCGGCGTCGCCCGTGAGAACGCCGGAACCCTGCTGAGCATGATCAGCAACCCCGCGAACCCGACCCTCGGCGTCACGGCCGCCGCCCAGCGGACCGCCTTCGGCGCCGACCTGGTGGCGCTCATCGCCGCCATCCCCCCGGAGGACAGTTCCGGGCAGGCCAACCTGCCCAACCCGGCGGGCACGGGGACCAGCAACAACGCGTTCTCGGTCACCAGCGCTTTCTCCATCACGGCGTGGGAGAACCTCGCGCACGAGATCGGCCACAACTTCGGTCTCATGCACGACCGCAAGACGGTGCTGGCCCAGGGCGGCACGACTCCCGCAAACACCTACAACTACGGCTGGGTCACCGCCGACCAGCGGCACCACACGATCATGGCCTACTCCAGCGCCTGCACCCAGCCGTGCACGGTCGTGAACCAGTACTCCAACACCGTCAACCTGCTGAACGGCCAGGCCCTCGGCGACGAGAACAACAACAACGCGGCCGTCGCCACGACGGCCGCCGAGTTCCTGGCCGGCTACCGGACCTCCCTGGCCACCAACCGGGTCTCCCTCACCATGGCCTCCAGCCCCGTCGCCGGAGGCATGCTCCAGCCGAGCGAGTACGGCCCGTACGACCCCGGCACGCAGGTCACCGTCACCGCCGAGGCGAACCCCGGCTTCCAGTTCAGCGGCTGGCAGGTCGACGGTGTGCTCCAGACGGACACCACGCCCAACTACACGATCACGATGAACGCCAACCACACCATCACCGCACTGTTCACCGAGATCCCGGAGCCCGCGCGGTAGGACCCGCCGGGCGGCGAGCCCGCAGGGCCGTCGGGCAGCGCCGCACCTTCCCCGGTTCACGCGGGGCGGGTGCGGCGGCTTTCCCGTAAACGGACCATGTTCACGGCCGGGCGCCGGAGAGCCGTCCGGTCCCTACTGCCACAATGGGACGGTGACCCGCGCATCCCTGGACAAGCAGCCGCACGAAGTCGCCTCGATGTTCGACGACGTGGCGGAACGGTACGACCTGACGAACGACCTGCTGTCGCTCGGCCAGGACCGGGCGTGGCGCAAGGAGGTCGCGAAGGCGGTCGACGCGCGCCCCGCGCAGAAGATCCTGGACCTCGCGGCCGGCACCGCGACCTCGTCCCTCCCCTTCGCCCGCACCGGCGCGTACGTCGTCCCCTGCGACTTCTCCCTCGGCATGCTCCGTGTCGGCAAGCGGAACCACCCCTGGCTGCCGCTGACCGCCGGCGACGCGACGAAGCTGCCCTTCAAGGACGACACGTTCGACGCCGTCACGATCTCCTTCGGGCTGCGCAACGTGCAGGACACCGACACCGCGCTCCGCGAGCTGTACCGCGTGACCAAGCCGGGCGGGCGTGTCGTGATCTGCGAGTTCTCGCACCCCACCTGGGCGCCGTTCCGCACGGTCTACACCGAGTACCTGATGCGCGCGCTGCCCCCGGTCGCCCGCGCCGCCTCCTCCAACCCCGACGCGTACGTCTATCTCGCCGAGTCCATCCGCGCCTGGCCGACCCAGCCGGAACTGGCCGAGCGGCTGATCAAGGCCGGCTGGTCGAAGGTGGCCTGGCGCAACCTGACGGGCGGCATCGTGGCCCTCCACCGGGGCTACAAGCAGGCCTGAACCACGCACGTCCGACCTGTCGGGTCCGATCCACATGGGTTCAGCCCGCATGGGTTCAGCCCACATGGGGCCGACCCACAGGGTGCGGCACACACGGGGCCGACCCACAGGGTCCGGTCTGCCGGGTCCGACGCACCCGGGCCCGGTCCTGCACCGGGTCCCGCCGGGAGGCTCCCGGACGGGCTACCTGAGGACCATGAACGGGTCGCCGGGCAGGTCGAGTTCGCGGCGCAGTCCGCCCGACGGCGGACGGGGCGGACGGGGTTCGCGCACCCCGGCACCGCCCTCCGCGTCCCCCAGGTCGAACCACACCGTGACGACGGCTCCGCGCGGAACCTCGGCCCCGGGCTGCGGAAATTGCCGTACGACGTAGTCGACGACCGTCCGATGGAAATCGGGCCGGTCGGGCGCGGCGAGCAGCACACCGCGAGCCTCAGCCGTCTCACGCGCGTCCACGGCCATCAGACCGACGAGCCGCGGCACGCGCACTTCGGGTGTCTTGGGTGTTATGCGCACAGACGTCACCCCCAGCGGTACCGGAAGGGTAAGCCTCGCCCGTGCCCTTCCGGAAGCCGTCAGGAGACCCGCCGGGCTCCGGCCCGGGACCGGCCCCGGCAGCGGCCACGGGGCCGGCCGACGGCGCTCACAGGGCCAGCCGGTAGCGGTGCCCCTCCTGCTGCGACGAGGGCAGCGTGAACCGCTCCGCGAGCTCCATGCCGAGCCGTCTCGTCACCGCGATGGAACGGGCGTTGCCCGCGTTGACCATGGCGACGACGTCCGTGACGCCCGCCGCGCGGACCCGCTCCAGGGTGGTGCGCGCCGCCGCCGTGACATACCCCTTGCCCCAGTGCTCCCGCCCCAGCCGCCAGCCGATCTCGATCTTCCCGGCCGGACCCCAGGCGTGCGGCCACGGCTGCGCGCCCGTGAAGCCGAGAACCTCGTCCCCGGGGCCGAGCATCGTCCACAGGCAGAACCCGAACTCCGCGTCGTGCCGCCGCTGGCGCGCGGTGAGTTCCTCGTAGACGGACCGCTCGGCCGCGCGGCCCCCGTGGAACTCCATGACCTCGGGGTCGTCGAAGACCCGGTGCCACGCGAGAGCGTCCTCGTCGGTGGGGACGCGCAGTCGTACATCGGGGAGAGCTCGGTTCACGGGGCAGCCCTTCAGCCGGGTGATCGGTACCGCTGCATAGACTGCCCATGTCCAGTGCCCGTCGGCACGTTGATTTCGAATCTTGGGGAGAACCCGCCGTGACCGAGCCCCAGCCCCTCTCCGAAAACACCGCCGACGTCATCGTCGTCGGGGCAGGGCCAGCCGGTTCCACCACCGCCTACTACCTGGCGAAGGCGGGGCTCGACGTCCTGCTCCTGGAGAAGACGGCCTTCCCGCGCGAGAAGGTCTGCGGTGACGGACTGACCCCGCGCGCCACCAAGCAGCTGGTGTCGATGGGCATCGACATCTCCGAGGAGGCCGGCTGGCTCCGCAACAAGGGGCTGCGCATCATCGGCGGCGGTGTGCGCCTCCAGCTCGACTGGCCGGATCTCGCCTCCTTCCCCGACTACGGACTCGTGCGCAAGCGGGACGACTTCGACGAGCAGCTGGCGCGGCAGGCGCAGAAGGCGGGCGCGCGGCTGTACGAGCGCTGCAACGTCGGCTCCCCGATCCTCGACGAGCGCACCGGCCGGATCATCGGCGTGCACGCGAAGCTGGGCGACGCCGACTCCAAGGAGAAGCGGGAGGTGACCTTCCACGCCCCGCTGGTGGTGGCGGCGGACGGCAACTCCAGCCGCCTCTCGCTCGCGATGGGCCTGCACCGCCGCGAGGACCGCCCGATGGGCGTCGCCGTCCGTACGTACTTCACCTCGCCACGCCACGACGACGACTACCTGGAGTCGTGGCTGGAGCTGTGGGACCGCCGGGGCGCGGAGGACCGTCTGCTGCCCGGATACGGGTGGATCTTCGGCATGGGCGACGGCACCTCGAACGTGGGCCTCGGCGTCCTCAACACCTCCGACTCCTTCAAGGAGCTCGACTGGCGCGAGGTCCTGAAGGCCTGGTGCGCCTCGATGCCGGAGGACTGGGGCTACACCCCTGAGAACATGACCGGCCCGATCCGCGGCGCGGCCCTGCCGATGGCCTTCAACCGTCAGCCGCACTACACCAAGGGCCTGCTGCTGGTGGGTGACGCCGGCGGCCTGGTGAACCCCTTCAACGGCGAGGGCATCGCCTACGCCATGGAGTCCGGCCAGATCGTGGCCGACGTCATCGTCCAGGCCCACGCGCGCGCCACTCCCGGCCAGCGCGAACTGGCCCTCCACCGCTACCCGCGCGTCCTGAAGGACACCTACGGCGGCTACTACACGCTCGGCCGTGCCTTCGTGAAGCTCATCGGCAACCCGAAGGTCATGAAGATCGCCACCCAGCGCGGCCTGACCCACCCGATGCTGATGAAGTTCACCCTGAAGATGCTCGCGAACCTCACCGACCCGACGGGCGGCGACGCGATGGACCGCATCATCAACGGCCTCTCGAAGGTGGCCCCGAAGGCCTGACCGTCCGGAACCCTGCCCCGGAAAGCCCGGAAAGCCCGGAAAGCCCGGAAAGCCCGGAGGACCGCTCCCCGCACAGGAAGCGGTCTTCCGGAGTCTCCCGCGGGTCAGAGCACGCGCACCGCGCCCGTGGCCGGGTAGCCCGAGAGGTCCTGGATCACGACGCCCTTGGAGGGGTTGGCCGCGTCGAGGTACTGCCCGTTACCGATGTACACACCGACGTGGTACGCCGAACCCGCCGCACCCCAGTACAGAATGTCGCCGACCTGGACATTGGACAGGGAAACCGGCGTACCGGACACCGACTGGTCCTGCGAGACACGCGGCAGGTCGACGCCGACCTGCTTGAACGCCGCCTGCACCAGACCGGAGCAGTCCCACGCGTTGGGTCCGGTGCCGCCCATGACGTACGCGTCGCCGACCTGCGCCTTGAGGAAGGCGATGACGGTCGCGACGCTGCCGCTGGCCGGGGCGGCGACGTTCGTGGACGTGGTGGAGGCGCTCGCCGACAGGACGGACCGCGCCGAGGAGCGCGAGACGGCGTCGGCGGCCGCGGCCTTGCGCGCGGCCTCGGCCTTCTTCTTCTTGGCCTCGGCCTTCGTCTTCGCGTCGGCCAGGTCGGCCTTGGCCTGCTTGGCGGCCTTGGCGGCCGCCGCGTCGCGCTCCGCCTGGAGCTGGTAGTTGGCCGCGGCCTGCTGGGTGGCGTCCGCGGACTCGGCGACCTGAGTGGCCAGGTCGGCCGTCAGGGTCGGCAGCTCCATGGTCTGCGTGACGGGCTCGGCGGCGCTCGCCGAACCCGCGGCCGCGGCCACGGCCAGGGTGCTGAGGACGCCACCGGCAACTCCGGCGCGCATCGCGAGCGACGGAGCGTTGCGACGGGGCTTCCGGTGGCTTCGTATGTGTGCGGTGTGGGACATGGGTACTAGCGGTACCAGGGGCTCCTCCATACCTTCAAGAAACGTGTGGTGCGCCACAGTTGTTCAATCGGCCGCCGAATTCATGGGCCGTCACTCTTTATTGACGCCGTAACGGGCATTGCGGACACTGTCCATCAGGCCCGTGATCATTGCCTTTCAGCATTACGTCCGAATTGCCCCTCACCTACCACCGGTTGAAACGGATGGCCAAGCCCGGCTTATCTGACCCATAGGTAGATGTGGCGCAGGTCACGGAACGGTCACCCCTGGCGGTCGCATCCCGCGCGTGAACCCCGGCCGCCCTCGCGCCGCCGCCGCTCGTGAACGCGTGCACGTGTCCACATCGGTCCCTTCGGTCCCCCCGAAGTGTGAACGCGCTCCTCTATCAAGGGGGCACGTCCAACGCCAATTTGCATGCGGCGGAAGTCTCTTGATATTGAGACGACCCCCTGGGCCTGCGGCGATGAGCGAAAATGTCACGTCTGGTGATCGACCTGACGCTTCGCGTGTGAAGATCACTGCTCATCCGACTTCATGATCGTTCGTCAGGTGGTGGAGATCACAAAGCCAAGGCAATACCCCGTGTCGCAGATCACAGACCGCCGGGCATAAGATGCGAGGCAGTTGGGCTTGTGACCTGCTTCACATGTCCGCGATCTTCGCCGGGACGGGCGGGGTTCGCGGTGCTGGCGAGGCAGGGGTGCAGGCTCGCCGAACCGCCACCAGTCAGTGCCGACTGAGAGGAGCGAGGAGCGTGAACGCGTATGCGCCGATCCTCGTACTGGGAGCCCTCGGGGCAGGCTTTGCGATCTTCTCCGTGGTCATGGCCACGCTGATCGGTCCGAAGCGGTACAACCGCGCCAAACTCGACGCGTACGAGTGCGGCATCGAGCCGACCCCCACGCCGGCCGGCGGTGGGCGTTTTCCCATCAAGTACTACCTGACGGCGATGCTCTTCATCGTCTTCGACATCGAGATCGTCTTCCTCTACCCCTGGGCCGTCACCTTCGACGCCCTGGGTGTTTTCGGGCTCGTGGAGATGCTGCTCTTCGTGCTCACCGTCTTCGTCGCCTACGCGTACGTATGGCGGCGCGGCGGCCTGGAATGGGACTGAGGGGCCTTTAAGCATGGGACTCGAAGAAAAGCTGCCGAGCGGATTCCTGCTGACGACCGTCGAGCAGGCCGCGGGCTGGGTGCGCAAGGCGTCCGTCTTCCCCGCGACATTCGGACTCGCCTGCTGCGCCATCGAGATGATGACGACCGGCGCCGGTCGCTACGACCTGGCGCGCTTCGGTATGGAGGTCTTCCGCGGGTCGCCCCGCCAGGCCGACCTGATGATCGTGGCCGGCCGGGTGAGCCAGAAGATGGCGCCGGTGCTGCGGCAGGTCTACGACCAGATGCCCAACCCCAAGTGGGTCATTTCCATGGGGGTTTGTGCATCATCAGGCGGAATGTTCAACAACTACGCCATTGTGCAGGGAGTCGACCACATCGTCCCGGTCGACATCTATTTGCCCGGATGTCCGCCGCGGCCCGAGATGCTGATGGACGCGATCCTCAAGCTCCACCAGAAGATCCAGACCTCCAAGCTCGGCGTCAACGCCGAGGAGGCGGCCCGCGAGGCGGAGGAAGCGGCGCTCAAGGCGCTTCCCATCATCGAGATGAAGGGCCTGCTGCGGTGAGCGACGCGAACGGCAACGGGGTCAACCCCGAGAAGGACCTGGGCGCCTCCAACCTTCCCGGCCAGCGAGGCGACAAGGGCGAGGAGATCCGCGTCCAGCGCGGCATGTTCGGCGCCAACAACGGCGGCGACACCTCCGGCTACGGCGGCCTGGTCCGCTCGATCCGGCTGCCCGGCGCGGCCACCCGCCCCTACGGCGGCTGGTTCGACGAGGTGGCCGACGAGCTGGAGGGCGCTCTGGAGGAACAGGGACTCGTCCCCGAGAACGTCATCGACAAGACGGTCGTCGACCGCGACGAGATCACGTTCCACATCGAACGCGAGTACCTGCTCCCCGTCGCCCAGACCCTGCGCGACGACCCGGCCCTCCGGTTCGAACTGTGCACGGGCGTCTCCGGCGTCCACCACCCGCACGACAAGGGCCGCGAGCTGCACGCCGTCTACCACCTGCGCTCGATCACCCACAACCGGCTGATCCGGCTGGAGGTCAGCGCCCCGGACGCGGACCCGCACGTCCCCTCGCTCGTCACCGTCTATCCGACGAACGACTGGCACGAGCGCGAGACGTACGACTTCTTCGGCCTGATCTTCGACGGCCACCCCGCGCTGACGCGGATCATGATGCCGGACGACTGGCAGGGCTTCCCGCAGCGCAAGGACTATCCCCTCGGCGGCATCCCCGTCGAGTACAAGGGCGCCCAGATCCCGGCTCCGGACCAGCGGAGGTCGTACTCATGAGCACGCAGACCCCTTCCGGGGCACCGGCCGCCTCGCCCCGCGAGACGACCGAGGGCACCGTATATACGGTCACCGGCGGCGACTGGGACGAGATCGCCCAGTCGGCGGCCAAGTCCGACGACGAGCGCATCATCGTCAACATGGGCCCGCAGCACCCGTCCACCCACGGCGTGCTCCGGCTCATCCTGGAGATCGACGGCGAGACGGTCACCGAGGCCCGCTGCGGCATCGGCTACCTCCACACGGGCATCGAGAAGAACCTCGAGTTCCGTACGTGGACCCAGGGCACCACGTTCGTGACGCGCATGGACTACCTGACGCCGTTCTTCAACGAGACGGCCTACTGTCTCGGCGTCGAGAAGCTCCTCGGGATCACCGACCAGATCCCCGACCGCGCCTCGATCATCCGGGTGCTCCTCATGGAGCTGAACCGACTCTCCTCCCATTTGGTGTGCATCGCCACCGGAGGCATGGAGCTGGGCGCCACCACGATCATGATCTACGGCTTCCGTGACCGTGAGCTCATCCTCGACATCTACGAGCTGATCACGGGCCTGCGCATGAACCACGCGTTCATCCGCCCCGGCGGACTCGCCCAGGACCTGCCCCCCGGCGCGGTGGACCAGATCCGCGAGTTCGTGAAGAAGATGACGAAGAACCTTCCCGAGTACGACAAGCTCGCCACCGGGAACCCCATCTTCAAGGCCCGCATGCAGGACGTCGGCTATCTCGACCTGGCCGGCTGCATGGCCCTCGGCGCCACCGGCCCGATCCTGCGCTCGGCCGGCCTGCCGCACGACCTGCGCAAGTCCCAGCCGTACTGCGGATACGAGACCTATGACTTCGAGGTCCCGACCGCCGACACCTGCGACTCCTACGGGCGCTTCCTGATCCGCCTGGAGGAGATGCGCCAGTCGCTGCGGATCATCGAGCAGTGCCTGGACCGGCTCCAGCCCGGCCCGGTCATGGTCGCCGACAAGAAGATCGCCTGGCCCGCCCAGCTCGCGCTCGGCCCCGACGGTCTCGGCAACTCCCTCGACCACATCAAGAAGATCATGGGCACCTCCATGGAGGCCCTGATCCACCACTTCAAGCTGGTGACCGAGGGCTTCCGCGTACCGCCGGGACAGGCGTACGTGGCGGTCGAGTCGCCCAAGGGCGAGCTCGGGGTGCACGTCGTCTCCGACGGAGGCACCCGCCCCTACCGGGTCCACTTCCGTGACCCGTCCTTCACCAACCTGCAGGCCATGGCGGCGATGTGCGAAGGCGGCCAGGTCGCCGACGTCATCGTCGCCGTCGCGTCCATCGACCCCGTGATGGGAGGCGTCGACCGGTGACCACCACCCCCGAGGGCGTCAGCCTGGGCATGCCCCGACTGCCCGCGCCCGACTACCCGGCCGACGTCCGGGCCCGGCTGGAGGAGGACGCGCGCGAGATCATCGCCCGCTACCCCGACTCCCGCTCGGCGCTCCTTCCGTTGCTGCATCTCGTGCAGTCGCAGGAGGGCCATGTCACCCGCACGGGACAGCGGTTCTGCGCGGAGGTACTGGGCCTGACCACGGCCGAGGTCGCCGCGGTCGCGACCTTCTACTCGATGTACCGGCGCAAGCCGAGCGGTGACTACCAGGTGGGTGTCTGCACCAACACCCTGTGTGCCGTCATGGGCGGCGACGCCATCTTCGAGGCCCTCCAGGACCACCTCGGCGTCGGCAACGGGGAGACCACCGGTGACGGCAAGGTCACCCTGGAGCACATCGAGTGCAACGCGGCCTGCGACTTCGCGCCGGTCGTGATGGTCAACTGGGAGTTCTTCGACAACCAGACCGTGGACTCGGCCAAGCGTCTCGTCGACGACCTGCGCGCGGGCGTGGACGTCGACCCGACCCGCGGCGCCCGGCTGTGCACCTTCAAGGACACCGCCCGGATCCTGGCGGGCTTCCCCGACGAGCGCGAGGGCGCGGTGGAGGCCGGCGGCAGCGCGGGCCACGCGTCCCTGGTGGGGCTGCGTCTGGCCAAGGGGGAGAGCGGTCCCGCGCGCGTGGTGCATCCGCGGGGCGGAGGAGCACCTCAGAACCAGCGGCCCGCAGAGCGCCCCGGCTCGCACGACGCGCCGCAGGACACGTCGGCCTCCGACCCGTCCCACCCGGCGGGTCCCGTGGCAGAGGAGGGGGAGTGATGACCTTGGCAGCCGAGATCAACGAGACGAGTCCCGAAAAGCTGCTCGCACCCGTGCTGTCGGCCTTCTGGGACGAGGACAGGTCCTGGTCGCTGGACGTCTACCGAAGGCACGAGGGGTACGAGGGCCTGCGCAAGGCACTCGCCATGTCACCGGACGACCTGATCGCGTACGTCAAGGACTCCGGACTGCGCGGCCGCGGCGGGGCCGGCTTCCCGACCGGAATGAAATGGCAGTTCATTCCCCAGGGAGACGGCAAACCTCACTATCTAGTTGTCAACGCCGACGAATCGGAGCCGGGAACCTGTAAAGACATCCCGCTCCTCTTCGCGAACCCGCACAGCCTCATCGAGGGCATTGTGATCGCGTGCTATGCCATCCGGTCTTCGCATGCCTTCATCTATCTCCGCGGTGAAGTGGTCCCTGTGCTGCGGCGGTTGCACGAGGCCGTACGTGAGGCCTACGCGGCGGGCTACCTCGGCGAGAACATCCTGGGCAGCGGACTCGACCTCCAGCTCACCGTGCACGCGGGCGCGGGCGCGTACATCTGCGGTGAGGAGACCGCACTGCTCGACTCGCTCGAAGGCCGCCGTGGTCAACCGCGGCTCCGTCCCCCTTTCCCCGCTGTCGCGGGCCTCTATGCGTGTCCGACTGTGGTGAATAACGTCGAGTCGATCGCGTCAGTTCCCGCAATTCTTCAAAACGGCAAGGAATGGTTCAGGTCGATGGGAAGCGAGAAGTCTCCGGGCTTCACGCTCTACTCGCTCAGCGGCCATGTCGCCAGCCCCGGCCAGTACGAGGCACCCCTCGGCATCACCCTGCGTCAACTCCTCGACATGAGCGGCGGGATGCGCCCCGGCCACCGGCTGAAGTTCTGGACGCCGGGCGGCTCCTCGACCCCGATGTTCACCGACGAGCACCTCGACGTCCCTCTTGATTACGAAGGAGTGGGCGCCGCGGGTTCCATGCTCGGCACGAAAGCACTCCAGTGCTTCGACGAGACGACCTGCGTCGTCCGCGCCGTCACCCGCTGGACCGAGTTCTACGCCCACGAGTCCTGCGGCAAGTGCACGCCCTGCCGTGAAGGAACGTACTGGCTCGTGCAGTTGCTGCGCGACATCGAGGCCGGCAAGGGCGTCATGTCCGACCTCGACAAGCTGAACGACATCGCCGACAACATCAACGGCAAGTCCTTCTGCGCCCTCGGCGACGGTGCCGCCTCGCCGATCTTCTCCTCGCTCAAGTACTTCCGCGAGGAGTACGAGCAGCACATCACGGGCCGCGGCTGCCCCTTCGACCCCGCCAGGTCCACGGCCTGGGCGGACAAGCACACGGAGGTGAACGCATGACAGTGACCACCAGCGCTCCCTCCGGAGGCGGGGAAGCGGCGGTCCCGCCGGAGGACCTCGTCTCGCTGACGATCGACGGCATCGAGATGAGCGTGCCCAAGGGCACCCTGGTCATCCGGGCCGCCGAACAACTCGGCATCGAGATCCCCCGGTTCTGCGACCACCCGCTCCTCGATCCGGCCGGCGCCTGCCGCCAGTGCATCGTCGAGGTCGAGGGCCAGCGCAAGCCCATGGCATCCTGCACGATCACCTGTACGGACGGGATGGTCGTCAGGACTCAACTCACCTCCCAGGTCGCCGAGAAGGCGCAGCACGGTGTGATGGAGCTGCTGCTCATCAACCACCCGCTGGACTGCCCGGTCTGCGACAAGGGCGGCGAGTGCCCCCTGCAGAACCAGGCGATGTCGCACGGCAACGCCGAGTCCCGCTTCGAGGGCAAGAAGCGGACGTACGAGAAGCCGGTCCCGATCTCCACCCAGGTGCTGCTCGACCGCGAGCGGTGCGTGCTGTGCGCCCGCTGCACCCGCTTCTCGAACCAGATCGCCGGCGACCCCATGATCGAGCTGGTCGAGCGGGGCGCCCTCCAGCAGGTCGGCACCGGTGACGGCGACCCGTTCGAGTCGTACTTCTCCGGCAACACGATCCAGATCTGCCCGGTGGGCGCGCTCACGTCGGCGGCATACCGCTTCCGCTCGCGCCCCTTCGACCTCATCTCCTCGCACTCCGTGTGCGAGCACTGCTCCGGCGGCTGCGCGACGCGCACCGACCACCGGCGCGGCAAGGTGATGCGGCGGCTCGCGGCTCCCGACCCCGAGGTCAACGAGGAGTGGGTCTGCGACAAGGGCCGGTTCGGGTTCCGGTACGCGCAGCAGCGCGACCGCCTCGACACCCCCCTGGTGCGCAACGCCGAGGGCGTCCTCGAACCCGCCTCCTGGCCGGAGGCCCTTCAGGCCGCCGCGCAGGGACTGACGGCGGCCCGCGGCCGCGCCGGTGTCCTCACCGGCGGCCGGCTCACCGTCGAGGACGCCTACGCGTACAGCAAGTTCGCGCGCGTGGCCCTCGACACGAACGACATCGACTTCCGCGCGCGCGTGCACAGCTCCGAGGAGGCCGACTTCCTGGCCGCCCGGATCGCCGGACGCGGCCGGGACCTCGACGGTACGGGTGTCACCTACACCTCGCTGGAGAAGGCGCCGGCCGTCCTGCTGGTGGGCCTGGAGTCGGAGGAGGAGGCACCCGGCGTCTTCCTGCGGCTGCGCAAGGCCTGGCGCGGACACGGACAGAAGACCTTCTCCCTGGCCACGCACGCCACCCGCGGCCTGGAGAAGGCGGGCGGCACGCTGCTGCCGGCCGCGCCCGGCACCGAGACCGAGTGGCTGGACGCGCTCGCGAGCGGCGTCGGCCTGGACGAGGACGGAGCCAGGGCCGCCGAGGCGCTGCGCACCGAGGGCGCCGTGATCGCCGTCGGTGAGCGGCTGGCCGCCGTGGCGGGCGCCCTGACCGCCGCCGTGCGGACCGCCACCGCCACCGGTGCCCGCCTGGTGTGGATCCCGCGCCGGGCCGGGGAACGCGGTGCGATCGAGGCCGGTGCGCTTCCGTCGCTGCTGCCGGGCGGACGCCCGGCCACCGACCCGCGCGCGCGGGACGAGGTCGCGGCCGCCTGGGGCGTCTCCGAACTCCCTCACCGCTACGGCCGTGACACCGGCCAGATCGTGGAGGCCGCCGCCGGCGGCGAACTGCGGGCCCTGGTCGTCGCGGGTGTGGAGGTCGCCGACCTCCCCGACCCCGCACGCGCGCGTGCGGCCCTGTCCGAAGTGGGCTTCCTGGTGTCGCTCGAACTGCGGCCCAGTGAGGTCACCGAGCACGCCGACGTCGTCCTGCCGGTCGCCGCGGTCGCCGAGAAGGCCGGAAGCTTCCTCAACTGGGAAGGCAGGGTCCGCTCCTTCGAAGCCGCTCTCAAGCCCGACCAGATGACCCGGCGTCTCGCGCCCGCCGACGCGCGGGTCCTGCAGATGCTGGCCGACGCCATGGACGTGCACCTCGGCCTGCCGGACCTGCGCACCACGCGCGGGGAACTCGACCGGCTCGGCGCCTGGGACGGACCGCGGGCCGGCGAACCCCGGGAGACCGGGGTGCAGATGCCCCGTCCGGCCGCCGGGGAGGCCGTACTGGCCGGGCACCGGCTGCTGCTCGACCAGGGGCGTCTCCAGGAGGGCGACGACGCGCTCGCCGGGACCCGGCACGCGGCACGCGCGCGTGTCTCGGCCGCCACCGCCGCCGAGGCCGGGGTCAAGGACGGCGACGCCATCGCCGTGACCGGTCCCGGCGGATCGGTCGAACTCCCGCTGCAGATCACCGAGATGCCCGACCGCGTGGTCTGGCTCCCGCTGAACTCGACCGGAGGGGGCGTCGCCTCCGACACCGGGGCGCTGCCCGGCGCACTCGTCCGCATCGGCCCGGCGACGATCGCCGCCGAGGCCCCCAAGGAGGTGGAGGCATGACGCCGTACCTCGCCGCTGAAGACCTGTCGATGTTCGGCCACGACCCCTGGTGGCTGGTCGTCGTCAAGGCGGTGTTCTGCTTCGCCTTCCTGATGGTGACCGTGCTCTTCTCCATCGTGTGGGAGCGCAAGGTCGTCGCCTGGATGCAGCTGCGCATCGGCCCCAACCGGCACGGCCCCTGGGGCATGCTCCAGTCGCTCGCCGACGGCGTGAAGCTGATGCTCAAGGAAGACCTCATCGTCAAGCGCGCGGACAAGGTCGTCTACGTCCTCGCGCCGATCGTCGCGGCCATCCCGGCCTTCATGGCGATCGCGGTGATCCCCTTCGGGCCCGCGGACAACGAGGTCTCGATCTTCGGCCAGCGCACCACGATGCAGCTCACCGACCTGCCGATCGCGATGCTCTACATCCTCGCGGTGGCCTCGGTGGGAATCTACGGGATCGTGCTCGCGGGCTGGAGTTCCGGATCCACCTATCCGCTGCTCGGCGGTCTGCGGTCCTGCGCCCAGATGATCTCGTACGAGATCGCCATGGGCGCCGCGTTCGCCTCGGTGTTCCTCTACTCCGGTTCGATGTCGACCTCGACGATCGTCGAGCAGCAGCAGGACCGCTGGTACATCGTCCTGCTGCCGGTCTCGTTCCTGATCTACGTCGTGACGATGATCGGGGAGACCAACCGGGCTCCCTTCGACATGCCGGAGTCCGAGGGCGACCTGGTCGGCGGCTTCAACACCGAGTACTCGTCCATCAAGTTCGCGCTGTTCATGCTCGCCGAGTACGTGAACATGGTGACGGTCTCGGCCGTGTCCACGACGCTCTTCCTCGGCGGCTGGCGGGCGCCCTGGCCGATCAGCAGTTTCTGGGAGGGCGCCAACCACGGCTGGTGGCCGATGCTCTGGTTCGTGGTGAAGGTGCAGCTGCTGCTGTTCTTCTTCATCTGGCTGCGCGGCACGCTGCCGCGTGTCCGCTACGACCAGCTGATGAAGCTCGGCTGGAAGGTGCTCATCCCGGTCTCCGTGGTCTGGCTGATGCTCGTCGCGACGGTGCGGACACTGCGCAACGAGCACTACGACTTCGCGGACATCGCCCTGTACGTGGGCGGGGGCGTCCTCGTCCTGTTGCTGTTGTCGTTCGTGGCGGACATCTTCCGCGACAAGCAGGGCCAGGAGGCGCAGCCCGCCGAGCCCGCCGCCTTCGACCCGATGGCCGGTGGATTCCCCGTGCCCCCGCTGCCCGGCCAGGAGCTGCCGCCGGTGCCGCGGCGCCGTCCGCGCCGCGAGCGGGAGCTGATTGTCAGTGGCGGGTCCGATACTGCGAGTGATGGACCGGTTACCGGATCTCGTGACGGAAAGGAGGGGTCCGATGACTGAGGAGCCGAAGGAGACCAAAACGGGTTTCCAGAACCCCGTCGCCGGTTTCGGCGTGACCTTCAAGGCCATGTTCAAGAAGCGGCTGACCGAGCAGTACCCGGAACAGCAGAAGACCACCGCGCCGCGGTTCCACGGCCGGCACCAGCTCAACCGCCATCCGGACGGCCTGGAGAAGTGCATCGGCTGTGAGCTGTGCGCCTGGGCCTGTCCCGCGGACGCCATCTATGTGGAGGGCGCGGACAACACCGAGGAGGAGCGCTACTCCCCGGGCGAGCGCTACGGCCGCGTCTACCAGATCAACTACGCCCGCTGCATCCTGTGCGGCCTGTGCATCGAGGCGTGCCCCACGCGCGCGCTGACGATGACGAACGAGTTCGAGCTCGCGGACAGCAGCCGCGCCAACCTCATCTACACCAAGGAGCAGCTGCTCGCCGGACTCCAGGAAGGCATGGTCGACACACCGCACTCGATCTTCCCGGGCACGGACGAGCAGGACTACTACCGGGGTCTGGTGACCGAGGCGGCGCCCGGCACCGAGCGCCAGGTGGCCGTCTCCAAGGGTGAGTTGCACCCCTCGGCGAGCCCGTCGGGCGCGCCCTCCGGAGAGGGGGCGGAGGCATGACCGCCGACCTGGCCGCGTACTCCACCTCCACCGGGGAGGCCTTCCAGTTCTGGGTCCTCGGCACCGTCGCGGTGATCGGCGCCCTGTCCACCGTCTTCATGAGGAAGGCCGTGCACAGCGCGCTGTGCCTCGCCGGGACCATGATCATCCTGGCGGTGTTCTACCTCGCCAACGGCGCCTACTTCCTGGGCATCGTCCAGATCGTCGTCTACACCGGCGCGATCATGATGCTGTTCCTCTTCGTCGTCATGCTCGTCGGTGTCACCGCGGCGGACTCGCTGAAGGAGACCATCAAGGGGCAGCGCTGGCTGGCCCTGCTCTGCGGACTCGGCTTCGGCATCCTGCTGTTCGCCGGCATCGGCAACGCGTCCATCCAGGACTTCGACGGCCTGGCGAAGGCGAACGCGAACGGCAACGTGGAGGGCCTCGCCGCCCTCATCTTCACGAAGTACGTCTTCGCCTTCGAGATCACCGGCGCCCTGCTCATCACGGCCACCATCGGCGCCATGGTGCTCACCCACCGCGAGCGCACCGAGCGCGCCAGGACCCAGCGCGAGCTGTCCGAGCAGCGGGTGCGCGAGGGCAAGCACGTCCCGCCGCTGCCGGCACCGGGTGTCTACGCCCGGCACAACGCGGTGGACATCGCGGGCCTGCTCCCCGACGGCACCCCGTCCGAGCTGACCGTCAGCAAGACGCTGCGCGACCGCGGGCAGATCCGTGACGTGTCGGCCGACGCGCTGAAGGACCTGAAGGCGCTGGAGCAGCGTGCAGAGGAGCGCCTGGAGCGCACGAAGCCGGAGGAGGCGTCCAAGTGAATCCGGTCAACTACCTCTATCTCGCCGCTCTGTTGTTCACGATCGGCGCCACCGGTGTCCTGATCAGACGGAACGCGATCGTGGTGTTCATGTGCATCGAGCTCATGCTCAACGCCTGCAACCTCGCCTTCGTCGTCTTCTCCCGGATGCACGGCAATCTCGACGGCCAGATCATCGCCTTCTTCACGATGGTCGTCGCCGCCGCGGAGGTCGTGGTCGGGCTCGCGATCATCGTGTCGCTGTTCCGTTCCCGCCACTCGGCCTCGGTCGACGACGCCAGCCTGATGAAGCTGTAAGGGGTCGCTGAATCGTGGAGAACCTGATTGCGCTGCTCATCGCGGCGCCTCTGCTCGGAGCGGCCGTCCTGCTGTGCGGCGGACGGCGGCTGGACGCCGTCGGCCAGTGGATCGGCACGGTCCTCGCGGCTGCCTCTTTCGTGATCGCCGTCGTGCTCTTCGCCGACATGCTGGGGAAGAGCCCGGACGACCGGACCTTCACCCAGCATCTGTACAGCTGGATCGCCGTCGGAAACTTCCGGGCGGACGTCGGCTTCCAGCTCGACCAGCTGTCGATGACGTTCGTCCTGCTGATCACCGGCGTCGGCTCGCTGATCCACCTGTACTCGATCGGGTACATGGAGCACGACGAGCGCCGCCGCCGTTTCTTCGGCTATCTGAACCTGTTCCTGGCGGCGATGCTGCTGCTCGTCCTCGCCGACAACTACCTTCTGCTGTACGTCGGCTGGGAAGGCGTCGGTCTCGCCTCGTACCTGCTGATCGGCTTCTGGCAGCACAAGCCCAGCGCCGCCACCGCCGCCAAGAAGGCCTTCCTGGTCAACCGCGTCGGCGACATGGGTCTGTCCATCGCCATCATGCTGATGTTCACGACCTTCGGGACCTTCGCCTTCGGGCCGCTGCTCGGCACCGAGGGGCACCAAGGGATCGCCGGGGACGCCACCCAGGGCAAGCTCACCGCCATCGGGCTGATGCTGCTGCTCGCCGCCTGCGGCAAGTCGGCCCAGGTGCCGCTGCAGTCCTGGCTCGGCGACGCGATGGAGGGCCCGACCCCGGTCTCGGCCCTCATCCACGCCGCCACCATGGTGACCGCGGGCGTGTACCTGATCGTCCGCTCGGCGGCCGTCTTCAACGCGGCACCCGACGCCCAGCTCGTCGTCACCGTCGTCGGCGGGGTCACCCTCCTGTTCGGTGCGATCGTCGGTTGCGCGAAGGACGACATCAAGAAGGCGCTCGCCGGCTCGACCATGTCGCAGATCGGCTACATGGTGCTGGCCGCGGGCCTCGGCCCCATCGGCTACGTCTGGGCGATCATGCACCTGGTGACGCACGGCTTCTTCAAGGCCGGGCTCTTCCTCGGTGCCGGTTCGGTCATGCACGGCATGAACGACGAGGTCGACATGAGGAAGTTCGGCGGCCTCAGGAAGTACATGCCGATCACGTTCGTGACCTTCGGTCTCGGCTATCTCGCGATCATCGGCTTCCCCTTCCTGTCCGGCTTCTTCTCCAAGGACAAGATCATCGAGGCGGCCTTCGCCAAGGGCGGCACCGAGGGCTGGATCCTCGGCGGCGTGGCCCTGTTGGGCGCGGCGATCACCGCGTACTACATGACGCGCGTGATGATCATGACCTTCTTCGGGGAGAAGCGCTGGCAGCCCGACGCCGAGGGCCACGAGCCGCACCCGCACGAGTCGCCCAGCTCCATGACGATCCCGATGATCGTGCTGGCCTTCGGCTCGGTCTTCGCGGGTGGCTTCTTCAGCATCGGCGACCGCTTCCTGCACTGGCTGGAGCCGGTCACCGGGCACTCGGAGGGCGACTCGCCCGTGAGCGCCCTCACCGTCACCCTGGCCACCATGGTGCTGCTCGTCGTCGGCGCCGGCATCGCCTACCTCCAGTACGGACGCAGCTCCGTCCCGGTGGTCGCCCCGCGCGGCTCCCTGCTCACCCGCGCCGCCCGGCGCGACCTGTACCAGGACGACTTCAACCACGTCGTGCTGGTACGCGGCGGTGAGCACCTCACCCGCTCCCTGGTGTACGTCGACCACACCCTGGTCGACGGAGTCGTCAACGGGACGGCGGCCTCGGTGGGTGGCCTCTCCGGACGGCTGCGCAAGCTGCAGAACGGCTATGCGCGCAGTTACGCGGTCTCGATGTTCGGCGGCGCGGCGATCCTCGTCGCCGCGACCCTGCTGATGAGGGCGGTCTGATACCGATGTCCTTTCCTCTGCTGACAGCGACGGCGGCGCTCCCGGCCCTCGGGGCGATCGCCACGGCCGCCGTGCCGGCCGCGCAGCGCGTCGCCGCCAAATGGCTGGCGCTGCTCGTCTCCCTCGGCACGCTGGCGTTCGCCGCGGTCACCCTGGTGCGTTTCGACCCCGGCGGCGCCCGCTACCAGCTCACCGAGTCCCACGCCTGGATCCCGGACTTCGGGGTGCGCTACCAACTGGGCGTGGACGGCATCGGGGTGGCGCTCGTCGCGCTCACCGCGCTGTTGATGCCGTTCGTGATCCTGGCGGGCTGGCACGACGCCGACCCGCACGAGACCGGAAGCAGGCGCTGGCGCCCGACCCAGGGCTTCTTCGCCCTGATCCTGGCCGTCGAGGCGATGGTGATCATCTCCTTCGAGGCCACCGACGTCTTCCTCTTCTACATCTTCTTCGAAGCCATGCTGATCCCGATGTACTTCCTCATCGGCGGCTTCGGGGACCGTGCCCACGAACACGGCGACGAGGCGGCGGCGACGCAGCGCTCGTACGCCGCGGTGAAGTTCCTCCTCTACAACCTGGTCGGCGGCCTGATCATGCTGGCCGCCGTGATCGGCCTCTACGTGGTGGCCGGGAGCTTCTCGCTCCAGGAGATCGTCCACGCGCGGGCCGACGGCTCCCTGCACATGGCGACCAGCACCGAACGGTGGCTGTTCCTCGGCTTCTTCTTCGCCTTCGCGGTGAAGGCGCCCCTGTGGCCGCTGCACACCTGGCTGCCCAACGCCATGGGCGAGGCCACCGCGCCGGTCGCCGTGCTGATCACGGCGGTCGTCGACAAGGTCGGCACCTTCGCGATGCTCCGCTTCTGCCTCCAGCTCTTCCCGGAGGCCAGCAAGTGGGCGACGCCCGCGATCCTCGTACTGGCGCTGATCAGCATCGTCTACGGGGCACTGCTCGCGGTCGGACAGCGGGACATCAAGCGGCTGGTCGCCTACGCGTCGATCTCGCACTTCGGGTTCATCATCCTGGGCATCTTCGCGATGACCAGTCAGGGCCAGTCGGGCGCGACGCTCTACATGGTCAACCACGGGATCTCGACCGCCGCACTCATGCTCGTGGCCGGCTTCCTGATCTCGCGGCGCGGTTCGCGTCTCATCGCCGACTACGGAGGGGTGCAGAAAGTCGCCCCGGTACTCGCCGGCACCTTCCTGATCGGCGGCCTCGCGACACTGTCGCTCCCCGGTCTCGCGCCCTTCGTGAGTGAATTCCTGGTCCTGGTGGGCACGTTCACGCGCTACCCGGTGGCCGGCATCATCGCCACCTTCGGCATCGTCCTGGCCGCGCTCTACACCCTCGTCCTCTACCAGCGGACGATGACCGGCCCGGTCAAGGCCGAGGTGGCCGAGATGCCGGACCTCAGGGTGCGCGAGCTCCTGGTGGTCGCCCCGCTGATCGCTCTGCTGATCTTCCTGGGCGTCTTCCCGAAGCCGCTCACCGACATCGTCAACCCGGCGGTCAAGCAGACCATGTCAGACGTACAGAAGACGGACCCCCAGCCCGAGGTGGAGGCGGCCAAGTGAGCGCATCAGCCGTCCACAGCCTGTGGACAACAGCGGCAACCGCGGCCGAGCCGATCTCCAAGATCGAGGCACCGAAGATCGAGTACGCGCAGTTGTCGCCCACTCTGATCGTCATCGGCGCGGCGGTCGTCGGGGTTCTGATCGAGGCCTTCGTGCCCCGCAAGTCCCGTTACTACGCGCAGGTGTTCGTCGCCGTCGTCGCGCTGGCCGCCGCCTTCTCGGCGGTCGTCGCGCTCGCGGCGGGCGGATACGGCACCACGAAGGCGCACATCGCGGCGATGGGCGCGATCGCGGTCGACGGACCGGCCCTGTTCCTCCAGGGCACGATCCTGCTCGCCGGAATCCTCGGCGTCTTCACCTTCGCCGAGCGGCGCCTGGACCCCCAGGCGCACGGAAACCGGGTCGACGCGTTCGCCGCGCAGGCCTCGTCGGTGCCCGGCAGCGACAGCGAGAAGGCCGCCGTGAAGGCCGGGTTCACCACCACCGAGGTGTTCCCGCTGCTGCTCTTCGCGATCAGCGGCATGCTGGTCTTCCCCTCGGCCAACGACCTGCTGACCCTGTTCGTCGCGCTGGAGGTCTTCTCCCTGCCGCTCTACCTCCTGTGCGCCGTGGCCCGCCGCAAGCGGCTCATGTCGCAGGAGGCGGCGGTCAAGTACTTCCTGCTCGGCGCCTTCGCCTCCGCGTTCACGCTCTTCGGCATCGCCCTGCTGTACGGCTACGCGGGCTCGGTGTCGTACGCGACGATCGCGCACGTCGTCGACGGCACGGTCACGAACGTCGACCCGGCCCTCGCCGGCACCATGGGCAACGACGTGCTCCTGCTCATCGGCACGGCCCTGGTCGTCATGGGCCTGCTCTTCAAGGTCGGCGCGGTGCCCTTCCACATGTGGACACCCGACGTCTACCAGGGCGCACCGACCCCGGTCACCGGCTTCATGGCGGCGGCGACGAAGGTGGCGGCGTTCGGCGCGCTGCTGCGCCTGCTGTACGTCGTCCTGCCGGGTCTGCGCTGGGACTGGCGGCCGGTCATGTGGGCCGTGGCGATCGTCACCATGCTGGGCGGTGCGATCGTCGCGATCACCCAGACCGACATCAAGCGGCTCCTGGCGTACTCGTCGATCGCGCACGCCGGGTTCATCCTCGCGGGCGTCATCGCGACCTCGCCGGACGGTGTCTCGTCGGTCCTCTTCTACCTCGGCGCGTACTCCTTCGTCACGATCGGCGCCTTCGCCGTCGTCACGCTCGTACGGGACGCGGGCGGAGAGGCCACGCACCTGTCCAAGTGGGCGGGGCTCGGACGCAGGTCCCCGCTGGTGGCCGCGGTGTTCGCGGTCTTCCTGCTGGCCTTCGCCGGCATCCCGCTCACTTCGGGATTCGCCGGAAAGTTCGCCGTGTTCAAGGCGGCGGCCGAGGGCGGCGCGGGCGCGCTGGTCGTGGTCGGTGTCATCTCGTCGGCGATCGCCGCGTTCTTCTACATCCGCGTGATCGTGCTGATGTTCTTCAGCGAGCCGAAGCCCGAGGGGCCGACGGTCGCCGTGCCGTCGCCGCTGACCACCACGGCGATCGCGGTGGGTGTGGCGGTCACACTGGTGCTCGGTGTGGCGCCGCAGTACTTCCTGAACCTGGCGAGCCAGGCGGGAGTCTTCGTGCGCTGAGCAGGCCTTCCGCGGCTCGGGCCCCGCCCCCTTCCGGGGGAGCGGGGCCCGAGCCGTTCTCAGTGGCCGGTGTGTGCCGTGCCCGCGGAGCCGGTGTGCGTCGTGGCCGTGGAACCCGTGTGCGCTGTGCCGGACGAGCCGGTGTGGGCTGTCGCGGACGGGCCGGTGTGGGTCATGCCGGACGAGCCGGTGTGGGCCGTGTCCGACTTGCCGGGGTGGGCCGGAGCGGCCGGGCACTTCACCCGGGGGTTCCAGCGGTCGAACAGCCCGTTGGGGTTCTGCTTCCAGAGCCAGACGTGCAGGTCGTAGTGGATCGGCATGCCCGGGTAGTGACCCGGCATCGGACCGTCGAACTTCTGACCGCCGAACATCGACGGCCGGTCCTTGCTGGTCTTCATGTTCTGGTCGGAGTCCAGCACGATCCACTCGACCCCGGCGAGCCGGCGCTTGCCGTTCTTGCCGTCCTCGAAGAGAAGAGCCGAGGGCTTCGCCGGATCGAGTGAGCCGTAGCGGGACTCGTTGAAGTAGTGGTAGCCCATGCTGCCGTGCCCCGCGGGATCCGAGGAGCACTGGTGAGGGACGTATCCGTCGGCGAGAGCGGCCTTCTCGTCGAGGTACTTGACGCTGGCCAGATACGCCTTGACCAGATCCCGCACGGCTTTCGGATCGGCCGGACGGGCCGCGGCCGGGGCCGGAGCGGCGGACAGGGCGAGCGACGCGGCGGCGGCTGTCACGAGGGTGATGGCGGTCCTGAGTGGACGCTGGGACATGCGATGGCTCCTAGAGACACGAGAGAGGCGTACGGACTGCACGGGTCCGTCGGCTGCGGGCCCCCTCCTCCCGCCCGAGCAGCATGGCCCCCGGCCCTGAAGCGCCGCCATGCAGACGGGGCCAACGGGTTGAACCCGGCCGGAGTGCGCCGTGCAGGGGAGTGAGACGGGACGGGCGCCGGTACGTAGGGAAGCCGGTCCCTCGCAGCCTGTGGACAACTCTCGGACTGTCGGCGCGGCCCCCTATCGTGGACGCAGTGGTCGAGGCGCGACGTACGGGGGACAGGACGATGGGCGGGACGGGTGTGATGACCGAAGCTGACGCGACGGAGACGCTGGGCGAGAGTGAGGCACTGGCCACTCTCCACCGGGTCTTCGGGTACGGCGCCTTCCGTGGCGAGCAGGAAGCGATCATCGAGCACGTGGTGACGGGCGGTGACGCCGTCGTCCTGATGCCGACCGGTGGCGGAAAGTCCCTCTGCTACCAGATCCCTTCCCTGGTCAGACCGGGTACGGGTGTGGTGGTCTCCCCGCTCATTGCGCTCATGCAGGACCAGGTGGACGCGCTGCGGGCGCTGGGTGTGCGCGCCGGGTTCATGAACTCCACGCAGGACTTCGACGAGCGGCGCGTGGTCGAGGCGGAGTTCCTGTCCGGAGAACTCGACCTGCTCTATCTGGCCCCCGAGCGGTTGCGTCTCGACAGCACGCTGGACCTGCTGTCCCGCGGGAAGATCTCCGTCTTCGCGATCGACGAGGCGCACTGTGTGGCCCAGTGGGGCCACGACTTCCGTCCCGACTATCTGGCGCTCTCGCTGCTCGGCGAACGCTGGCCCGACGTCCCGCGCATCGCGTTGACGGCCACCGCCACGCGCGCCACGCACAAGGAGATCACCCAGCGCCTGGGCATGCCCGCGGCCCGCCACTTCGAGGCGAGTTTCGACCGGCCCAACATCCAGTACCGGATCGTCCCCAAGGCCGACCCGAAGAAGCAGCTGCTGTCCTTCCTGCGTGAGGAGCACGTGGGCGACGCGGGCATCGTGTACTGCCTCTCGCGCAACTCCGTGGAGAAGACAGCCGAGTTCCTCTCCCGCAACGGCGTCGAGGCCGTGCCGTACCACGCGGGTCTGGATGCGGGGACCCGTGCCGCGCACCAGTCCCGCTTCCTGCGGGAGGAGGGCCTCGTGGTCGTCGCCACGATCGCCTTCGGCATGGGCATCGACAAGCCGGATGTCCGGTTCGTCGCCCACCTCGACCTCCCGAAGTCGGTCGAGGGCTACTACCAGGAGACGGGACGCGCCGGCCGTGACGGACTCCCCTCCACCGCGTGGATGGCCTACGGCCTTCAGGACGTGGTCCAGCAGCGCAAGCTGATCCAGGGCTCGGAGGGCGACGAGGCGTTCAGACGCCGGGCCGCCTCCCATCTGGACTCGATGCTCGCCCTGTGCGAGACGGCCCGGTGCCGGCGCTCACAGCTCCTGGCCTACTTCGGCCAGGACCCCGACACCCCGGCCTGCGGCAACTGCGACACCTGTCTGACGCCTCCGGAGACCTGGGACGGCACCGTCGCGGCGCAGAAACTGCTGTCCACGGTGGTGCGTCTGAAGCGCGAGCGGGGACAGAAGTTCGGCGCGGGCCAGATCGTCGACATCCTGCTCGGGCGCAAGACCGCCAAGGTGATCCAGTTCGACCATGACCAGCTGTCCGTCTTCGGTATCGGCGAGGAGCTGGCGGAGTCCGAATGGCGCGGTGTCGTCAGGCAGTTGCTGGCCCAGGGACTGATCGCGGTCGAGGGTGAGTACGGCACGCTGGTGCTGACCGACGCGAGCGGGACCGTGCTGCGGCGCGAACGCGACGTGCCGCTGCGCAAGGAGGCGCCGAAGCCGGCCTCCTCCCGGTCGTCGGCGCCCAAGGGTGAGCGCAAGACCAAGGCGGTGGCGGCCGAGCTGCCCGCCGAGCTGGTTCCCGCGTTCGAGGCGCTGCGTGCCTGGCGCGCGGAGCAGGCACGGGAGCAGGGCGTCCCGGCGTACGTCATCTTCCACGACGCCACGCTGCGGGAGATCGCCACCGTGTGGCCCGCCTCCGTGAAGGACCTGGGTGGCATCAGCGGGGTGGGCGAGAAGAAGCTGGCGACGTACGGAGAAGGGGTCATCGGGGTGCTCGCCTCGCTGGGCGGCGGCACGCCCGCGGCACAGCCGACCGGAGGCGGACCCGGGGCCGAGCCGGGTCCGGCGGCCGCTGCGGGACCGGACCCGGACTGGCCCGAGCTGGACCAGGAGCCGGAGCCGGAGGACTGGATGTAGTGGGTCCGGCGCGGGGACCGGGGCGCCGCCCGTCCGGGCTGGGGCGTCGGCCCGTCCGGGCTCCGGCGGTGCCGTCGGGCTCCGCGGGGCGCGGTGGCCAGGGTCCTGGCCACCGTGACACGGACCTCGTTCTCGCGAAGACTCCGCGGAGACCCTTCGCCGGTTCCCCCCGCCGGGGCTCTCCCGGAGCCCCCGGCCGAGCCCTCTCCCGGGGACCTTCTACGGGGAGACGGCCTGCGTGATGCGGCCCCGGACCTCGCCGAGGCCCACCCGGGTCCCGCCCGGGCCGGGTGCCCAGGCCGTCAGGGTGACCTCGTCGCCGTCCTCGAGGAACGTGCGTTTGCCGTCGGGGAGTTCCAGGGCGTCGCGCCCGTTCCAGGTGAGTTCGAGAAGCGAGCCGCGCTCGCCCTCGGAGGAGCCGCTGACGGTCCCGGAACCGTAGAGGTCACCGGTGCGCAGGGAGGCGCCGTTGACCGTCATGTGGGCGAGCTGCTGGGCGGCCGTCCAGTACATGGTGGAGAAGGGGGGTTCGGAGACGACGTGGCCGTTGATGGCCACGGAGATCCGGAGGTCGTAGCCGCCCGGTTCCTCGGAGGCGTCGTCGAGGTAGGGGAGAAGGGGGTGCGTGCGGACGGGTGGGGCCACCAGTGCGTCGTCCAGGGCGTCGAGCGGGGTGATCCACGCCGACACGGACGTGGCGAAGGACTTGCCGAGGAAGGGGCCGAGCGGGACGTACTCCCAGGCCTGGATGTCGCGCGCCGACCAGTCGTTGAGCAGGCAGAGGCCGAAGACGTGGTCGCGGTAGTCGCCGAGCGCCACCGGCCGGCCCTGTTCCGAGGGGGTGCCGACCACGAAGCCCACCTCCGCCTCGATGTCCAGACGGATCGAGGGGCCGAAGACCGGGGCGGCGTCCGCGGGGGCCTTGCGCTGGCCCGAGGGGCGGACGACATCCGTGCCGGAGACGACGACCGTGCCGGAACGGCCGTGATAACCGATCGGCAGGTGCTTCCAGTTGGGCGTGAGGGAGTCGGCGGCGTCGGGGCGGAAGATCTGCCCGACGTTCCGGGCGTGGTTCTCGGAGGCGTAGAAGTCGACGTAGTCCGCGACGGTGAACGGGAGGTGCAGCGTCACGCCGGAAAGCGGGTGGAAGTGGGGGGCGAGAGTCTCCCGGTGGGCGGGGACGGTCACCCAGGCCGTCAGCGCGCGCCGGACGTCGGACCAGGCGGTGCGGCCCGCGGCGAGCAGCGGGTCGAGGGTCGGCTGGGCGAGCAGCCCGGCGTAGGGGGAGCCGAGCGCGCGGGCCGCGGCGCCCGCGTCGAGCACGTGGTCGCCGAGCCGTACGCCGACGCGTCGCTCGGGGGCGCCGGCCGGGTCGGTCAGGGAGAACACGCCGTACGGCAGGTTGTGCGGGCCGAAGGGATCGCCCTCGGGGACATCGAAGGGGGGCATCGGTTGGTGCCTCGCTTTCGGGTTCGTACTCGCCATGTGGTGCATGCGTTCCACGCTTTTTATGTGGTCGGGGCCCACGTTACGGGGGAGCGCCCCTGCTGTGGCAGGGCCTAAAGAGTTTGTGATGTCCGTATTGTTCTTGTCGGGAACGGTAATTCCGGCTTGGTGCCAGATGGGGCGCGGGTGGGGTGGGGCCGGTCCGGCGGGGGCGTGAGGGGGGTGGGGCTGGGGGAGGGGGGGAGGGGGCCCCTAGTCACGCGTTCCAGAGAATGTGTCAGTCGACGCCGGTCGACGCCGGTCGGCGCTGGTCGGCAAGTT
The DNA here is from genome assembly GCF_044333225.1 of Streptomyces sp. NPDC021080. NCBI lineage: Bacteria > Bacillati > Actinomycetota > Actinomycetes > Kitasatosporales > Streptomycetaceae > Streptomyces > Streptomyces sp. NPDC021080. The sequence goes on from NZ_JBIRQM010000023.1 coordinate 104,002, forward strand.
CCGGGTCGCCGGGATCGCCTCACACGCGCCCCGGTCTTGCCCCGGGCACGCTCCCGGCCATGCCCCGGCCGCGCCCCTGGCCATGCCCCAGTCACGCACTTGTCCATCCCGTCCACCATGCCCGTCCCCTCGGACGCGTCACCGGATCGCCGAGCCGGGCTCGGACCGGCCTCTGTCGGTGCCGAGTTGGGGGGCCAGCGGCCCAACGAACCCTTTGTGTGACGGACTTGGCGGTGCCTGTCGCGTCATGGGTGTCCTGGCGTGTACCCGTGCCGGAATGGCCTGTTGGCGAGTTGCCCTTGTTCCAGGGGGTGTTGGGGTGTTGTGGTCGGTCGTGTGCGGGAAAGTCGGTGTGGGCGGAAGCGGAGCTTGAGTGATCCGAAGCGGTCGCAACGCGCTTACCACCGTGCGGTGAACGGCGTTGCTGACGGGATACCGGACGTCGTCCGGTTCACGCCGGGCCGATGAGTCGTTCGATCCGTATTCTTCGGATCATGGCCGCTCCGACTGCATATTCACTCATCGCCACTGACCTGGACGGAACGCTGCTGCGCGGCGACGACACACTCTCCGACCGGACACGTGCCGCGTTGGCGAAGGTGACCCGGGCGGGTGCCCGGCATCTCGTGGTCACGGGCCGTCCCGCACCGCGTGTGCGACCGCTCCTGGACGAACTCGGCGGCGAGGGACTGGCGGTGTGCGGGCAGGGAGCGCAGCTCTACGACGCCGGCGCGGACCGCATGCTGTGGTCGGTGACCCTGGACAGGGAACTGGCGGAGACGGCGCTCGGCAAGATCGAGGCGGAGGTCGGGCTGTTGTACGCGGCGGTCGACCAGGACGGAGTGGACGGGCTGACGCTGATCGAACCGGGTTATGTGATGCCGCATCCGACGCTGCCGGCGGTGCGGGTGCCGCGCCGGGACGACCTCTGGGCGGAGCCGATCAGCAAGGTGCTGCTCCGCCATCCGTCCCTGTCCGACGACGAGTTGGCGTCCGCGGCACGGGGAGTGGTCGGTTCGCTGGCGACGGTCACCATGTCGGGGCCCGGAACCGTCGAACTCCAGCCATGCGGGGTGACCAAGGCGACGGGCCTGGCTCTCGCCGCGGCGCACCTCGGACTCACGCCGTGCGCGACGCTCGCCTTCGGTGACATGCCCAATGACATCCCGATGTTCGACTGGGCGGCCCGGGGTGTGGCGATGGCCAACGCCCATCCGGAGCTGAAGGCGGTGGCCGACGAGATCACCCTGTCGAACGAGAACGACGGGATCGCCGTGGTCCTGGAGCGCCTCTTCGGCTTCTAGGGGCGTCGGCGCATCCGTGACGCACCTCCTGCACACCTCGACACATCCCAGCGCTCCGATGCACCCCTACACACCCCTGTACACCCAACGCACCCGCCGACGGGCCGGGGAGGCGCCGTCGGCGGGTGCGGGTGAAGAAGGGGGTGCGGGGCGGGATCAGTAGGCGCCGTTGACGTTGTCGATGGAGCCGTAGGTCTTGGCCGCGTAGTTGCAGGCCGCGGTGATGTTCGCGACCGGGTCGTAGATGTTCATCGACGTGCCGGCGACGTGGTACGCCTGGAAGGTGGGGTCGATGACCTGGAGCAGACCCTTGGAGGGGATGCCCGCGGCGGCGTTGGAGTCCCAGTTGTTGATGGCATTGGGGTTGCCGGAGGACTCGCGCATCACGTTGCGGTGGATGCCGTCGTAGCTGCCCGGGATGCCCGCCTTGGCCATGACGTCGAGGGATTCCTTGATCCAGCCGTCGAGGTTGTTGGCGTACGTCTTGACGGAGGCCTGGGTGACGGTGGTCGTCTTGGACTTGGCGACGGCGGAGGTCGCGTTCGCCGTGGTGCGGACGGTCGTCGTCCCCAGCGACTTCGTGCCGACGGTCAGCTTCAGGCCCGGACGGATCAGGGCCGGGTTGTCGCCGATGACGGCGCGGTTCGCCGTGTACAGCTTCTTCCAGCCGCCGCTCTTGGGGTACTTCTTCGCCACCTTGGAGAGGGTGTCGCCCGCGACCACCTTGTAGGTGATGAGGTGCACGTTGGGGACCACCGCGGTGTGGGCGGCCTGGGGGGCCTGGGCCGGGGTGGCGGCGCTGGCGCCGGTGGCGCTCACGAGCGGGAGGGCGAGGGCGATGCCGCCCGTTCCGGCGGCGATCATGCCCCGGGTGATGACGTTGGTCTTCGTGCGGCGGTGCTTGCCTCGTATGGGCATGACGAATTTCCTCTCCGACGCCTGCGAGGTGAGCTGTCGGGTTCGGGCGGGAGATGCCCGGCCGCGCTGTGAGCGCGGCTTCACCCCTAGCCGGTCCGTTATGTCCGGATCGGCGGCTTACCTGTGGTTCCCCCGCTCCTGCCGTGCGTGGGTCGATGGGTTTCCGGGCGGCGGCAGGATTCGGCGATCCGCCCGGGGTCGACCAGAACGTATGCGAGAGCACATGTCCGAAACAAGGCGAGATTTGACTGCGAAGATCGCTTTCTCCTGGTTGGGGCGGTGGTGAAAAGTCCGATTGTGCCGGAATTGGATCCTCAACTTGCCTTTAGCGAAGGGGTTGGTCGGGAGCGGGTCCATGGCGGCGGCCGGACTCGCCGGTGACCCAACTCACGAGACCAAAGAGCATCAAGGAGGCATGCGGGGTAAATCGGGCATTGCGCTTGTGGTGGCGGCCGCTGCGGGGCCCTCCGGAGGGTGCCGAGCGGCCCTTCGTGCGGCGGGAATTGTGGCGCGGGACACGTCGGGGAGCGCGGCTCGTCGGGGACGGAAGCGCCGACCGCGCGGGAGCCGGACCCGACTCGGTGCGAGGTGAACTGCAGCCCGCGTCAAGGGAGTTCGCTGTAAGTGCGAGGTGCATGGGGTGAACTCCCGCACTCCGTAAGCCCCGTAAACCCCATAAGCCCCGTAAGCCCTGCAAGGTCCGTCGGCTGTGTCGGCTGTGTCGGCTGCGTGGCTCCGCCGGCCGGCCGTGCGCGGGATTCGCTTCTGGGCCCGGTGGAAGGCGACCCCGTCGCAGCCCTTGCAGGGGACGAGGCGCCCCGTGTCGACCCCCGTGTGCCGCGAGGAGCGCACCGGCGCCGGGGTGTCCCGGAGCGCGTACGCGGCCGGGGTCACCGAGAGGGAGGGCCGGGCGAGGTCGCCCACCTGGAGGTCCGGGGGTCCACGCGTACACGGTCGCCGGAGGGTGCGCGTCCATCACGTACGGGCGCAGGAGGGGGACGGAGGGCGCGTCCGTCTCCTCGTCCCCGCGCCGGTGGCCCCACCGGCGCGGCGTCTCCCGCGGGAGACCGATCGCCGGTCCGGGCGGCAGGTCCCGGTCCGGGTGCTGGCGGGACCAGGAGCCGATGAGGCCGCGCACGTCCACGTGGACGGGGGTGTGGCCGTGCCCGGCGTACCAGGGGTGGCGTTGCCGGTCGCGGCGCCGTTCCGCCGGTCAGGTGGTGAGGGGGGTGCTCCGGAAGTGTCGGTACGGGCTCCTCGGTCGGCGGCCTTCAGATCCGGGCGTGCAGACGGGTGCCGTCCGAGAGGGGGACGAGGGCGTCCTCATGAGTGATCTCGTAGGAGAAGGGCGTACGGATGCGCATGAGCGTCACCCCGATGGACGGAATGTGTCGTGCGGCACGGCTGGAGGACGGGAACCGTCCCGTCCCGGCCGCATGCGGTTCGGGCATGGCGGTGACACGGTCACCCCTTCCGGGTACTTCGCCGCATGTCGTCGTACGTCGCTTCGCATCATCCGATCATGGTCATACCGTCGGTGATTCGGATGGCGCCCGCGAGCCGGGGTACCCGCCGTTGGGGCACGCAGGTGCTTCCCGTCTGCCTTCCGGGTGTACTCCCGCACACCTCCTGGCGGAGCGAAGTGGGCCGGGGGACGGTGGGCGCTCGCGGTGATCGAAACCTGACCGGATACGCTGACTTGAGTGATGGCAGCGACACATCGACAAACCGTGTCATCGACCGAATGATCGACCGAGTTCGCCATGTGATCGTCAGCAGACAGGAGAACCTCTCGTGACCGTCGTCGGGCCGTTCGGGCTGAGCGTGCGGGACCAGGCTCTCGAAGCCGATGTCCAGGCCGGATTGGCGGCTGTCGAGGAGGGTTTGCTCGAAGCCACCAAGAGCGAGGTCCCGTTCATCACGGAAGCCGCCCAGCACCTCGTGCGGGCCGGCGGGAAGCGGTTCAGGCCGCTGCTCGTGATGCTCGCCGCGCAGTTCGGAGACCCCTACGCGCCGGGTGTCGTGCCCTCGGCCGTGGTCGTCGAGCTGACCCATCTCGCCACGCTCTACCACGACGACGTGATGGACGAGGCCGAGGTCCGGCGCGGGGTGGCCAGCGCCAACGCCCGCTGGGGCAACTCGCTGGCCGTCCTCACCGGCGACTTCCTCTTCGCCCGCGCCTCCTACATCCTGGCCGACCTCGGGCCCGAGGCCGTCCGGATCCAGGCCGAGGCGTTCGAGCGGCTGGTGACCGGGCAGATCCTGGAGACCGCGGGACCGCGCGACGGCCGCGACCCGGTCGATCACTACCTCGACGTGCTCGGCGGCAAGACCGGATCGCTGGTCGCGGTCGCGTGCCGGTTCGGCGCGATGATGTCGGGCGCCGACGAGACGGTCGTGGACGTGCTCACGCAGTACGGCGAGCGGCTGGGCGTCGCCTTCCAGCTCGCCGACGACGTCCTCGACATCGCGTCCGACTCGCACGAGTCCGGCAAGACGCCGGGGACGGATCTGCGCGAGGGCATCGCCACGCTGCCGGTGCTGCGGCTGCGTGAGCGCGCCGAGCGGCTGGGGCTCGCCGAGGACATCGCGCTGTGCGAGCTGCTCGCCTCCGACCTGACGGACGACGCGCGGCACGCGGAGGCGCTGGCCCGGCTGCGGGAGCATCCCGCGCTGGAGCAGGCGCGCCGGGACACCGTGCGCTACGCGGAGGAGGCGCGCGCCGCGCTGGCCCCGCTGCGCGAGTGCGACGCGAAGGCCGCGCTGGTCGAGCTGGTGGACGCGGTGGTGCACCGGGCCGGCTGAGACGCCGTCTCTTGTGCACCGGCCCCGGGTACGTATCTGTCCCGGGTGCGTACCTGTCCCGGGCGGGTACCTGCCCCGCGTGTGCACAGGTCCCGGGCCGGTGGAGGCCGGCCCTTGGGTGTCGTCGGGCCGGCGGAGGCCGGTTTCTTTCGCTGTCACCGAGCCGGTGGAACCGGGCTCCTGGAGGGCGGCGCCTAGGTGCCGCCGGGCCCCTGGAGGCCGGTTCCGTGTTTTCGCCGGGCCGGTGAGGGCGGGTGTCCGGTGTTCACCGGGCCGGCCGGAGCGACTGTCGGTGGCCTCCGCCGGCTCTTTCCCCCGCGGTGGCTGCCGTCAGTACCCGCTGCCGCTTCCCGTGCCGGTGGTGGCCGGACTCGAGGACGACGACGCCGAGGCGGGTGTGGTGATCTTCGCTCCGCTGGGGGTGACGGCCCACCATGTTCCGTCCACTCCCTGGCCGTACGGCTCCTTCGGCTCGTCGTCCTTGGCGTACCGGTAGAGGGGCCAGCCGGCGAGGGTGATCTGGGTGCTGCCGTCGTTGCGCTTCACCGTGGAGACCAGGCTCTTGTCGATGCCCTTCGTGGTCACCGAGCCCGGTGAAGTGGTCGTGGCCGCCGGCCAGAGCGCGGCGCAGGTGCTGTAACAGGTGACCTTGGTCGGGTTGGCCGAGTCCGCGTCGAAGCGGTACAGGACGTATCCCTTTCCGTCGGTCACGACCGTGCCCAGTTTCGCGACGTTGGCGGTGGTCAGCATCGACGTGGCCGATCCCGTGGTGGCTTTCTGTGTCGAGCCGCTGTTCTGGGGGGTGCTGGTCCCGCTGCTGCTACTGCTGCCGCTGCCACCGCCGCCCCCTCCGCAACCGGCGAGCGTGAGCGCCAGGACGGCGGCGCCCGTGGCGGCGTATCCCGTGACGTGCCTGATGGCGACCATGGCGATGCCTCGATCCTTTGAACCCTGGAATGCTGGACGATCTGATCGCTGCCACCCGTAAGTACGGATTCGAGTCGTTTTCTACTCGAATGCCTGCCACATTTGATGGTTTCCGGGCGGTACGAGGCGATGTGACCGGCGCCACATGATTGCGGTGAGTGTGGGCTCGGACCGGCTCCGTAATCATGCGCGGAAGCCGACGCAGGGGGCGTCGGCCGGGTTACGGGGAGGAATCGGAATCATGGGATCGAACGCCACGTGCACGACGCGCCGCAAGAGCCTGATCCTGACCGGCGCCGCGGTGGCTGCCGCTGCCACGGTCGCCGCCGTCGTCGTCCCGGCGGTCGCTGTCGACCAGGGCGCACACGGCGCCAGGGACGCGCAGAGCACTCAGGGCACTCATGGCAGGCGCAGCGCTCACGGCACTGCCGACAGGAGCAGGGGCAGGAGCGAGAGCGACGCCGCGCGCCGCTCCGGGCGCGAGGGGCGAACGGTCGTGACGAGCCACGACCTCATGGGCGGCAGTGGCGGCACCGTCCTCGCCGCGAGCCTGCGCGGCACCGCCGAAGTGCCCGTCCAGGGCGGCCCGGCCGTCGGTGACGCGGACGGCACGGTGCTGGAATTCGTCAAGGTCGAGGGGGACAAGGTGTCCGTCGCCGTGACCTGGCGCGGTACCGGAAGGCCCACCCTGCTCCACCTCCACCAGGGTGCCAAGGGCGCCGACGGCGACGTCAGGATCGACTTCAGCGGGCTGCTCCACCGGGTCAAGGGGGGTCACAGCGCCGTCGGGACGGTCGAGGTCGAGGACGGGAACCTGCTCGACACGCTCAAGGCCGACCCCGGTTCCTTCTACTCGGACCTGCACACCACGAAATTCCCGGGCGGGACCGTCCGCGGACAGCTCCACAAGGTGACGGGCGCCTTCGACTTCCGCAACGCCCTGCGCAACTTCCAGGAGTCCGTGGTCGAGGGCGAGCAGATCTACGAGTGCAAGCCGGCCCCGTCGGGCGGCTACGGCTTCGCCCAGCGCGACGTCGCCGCACGGCTCGGCGGTCATATCGCTCACTCGTTCGTGAAGCCCAACTCCGGTACCCCGCAGTGGATCGCACCCGACCGCAGCGCCGTCACCGGGACGCTGATCGCGAAGACCCCGAACGGCGCGACGAACATCCCCGAGCTCGACCTCGCCGCCACGCGGTCCGGCAGGGATCACGGCCTGCTGGCCGGGACGCAGGAGATCCTGCGCCTGAACACCGTGGGCGGCGTCGCCCCGGCCGGCTCCTGCACGCCGGGCGCGATCGTGGGCGTCCCGTACCGGGCCGACTACGTGTTCGTGCAGCGCTGAGACGGGCGGCCGGTCCGCCGGTGATCCGGCCGGGGCGGTGTTTCCCCATGGGCCCCTGGACGTTCCCTCGTGAGCGTTTCCCCATGAGCGACCCCTACGGGTCCCCTACGGGTCCGGTGGAGGCACCGCCCCCTCACGTCATACCGCAGGACTACGCGGAGTTGAGCCCGCGGGTTGACGCTTTCATCCGGCGTATTTGGTCAGATGGAGAACACCACTCCTCACCGGACCGGGTGAGAATGGCGGCTTAGGAGTGGAGCAGGGAACGAGGGCAGGGCCGCCGCCGACGACGGAGGTAAGGCACACATGGCACCGTACGAATCCGACGACAGCGCGAGGGCCGCAGAGGCCGACGACAGGCTCGCCGGGCGACGCAAGGCCGCTCGGTACGTCGTTCCGGTCGCGGTGGTGGGGGTGGCGGCGGCGACGATCGGACTCGTCCCGGCGCTCGCCGACTCCGGGGACCCCGATCTGCCGAAGGTCACCGCGCAGCAACTCATCGAGAAGATCGCCAAGTCGGACGTCCAGCAGCTGTCCGGCACGGTCAAGATCAGCACCGATCTGGGGCTGCCCGACCTGGGCGGCCTGGAGAGCGGCCTGCTGTCCGGCGTGGCCAAGGGCCACGGCGATTCCTCCGCCGACCCGCAGTCCAAGCTCCTCGAACTGGCCTCGGGCACGCACACGCTGCGCGTCGCGGCCGACGGACCGGACCGGGGCAAGGTCTCCCTGCTCGACAACGCCGCCGAGTACAGCGTCATCCACAACGGCAAGGACGTGTGGGGGTATGACAGCAAGTCGAACGAGGTCTTCCACTCGACGTCCGCCGAGTCCGGGCACGCCGACGGGGGCAAGGACGAGGGCAAGGCGCCGCGGGACGTCCCGGCCACACCCAAGGACTTCGCCGACGAGGTCCTCAAGTCCGTGGACGACACGACCTCCGTGACCGTGGACGGCACCGCGCACGTCGCGGGCCGTGACGCCTACAAGCTGGTCGTCAAGCCCCGCCAGTCCGGCACCACGGTCGGCGCGATCAGCATCGCGGTGGACGCGAAGACGGGGCTCCCGCTGAAGTTCACGCTGACCCCGGCCGCCGGTGGCGCGGCCGTCGTGGACGCGGGCTTCACCCAGGTCGACTTCTCCCGGCCGGCCGCGTCGACGTTCTCCTTCACCCCGCCGAAGGGCGCGAAGGTCACCGAGGGCGACGACCTGAAGGCCGCGAAGGGCGACGAGCCGAAGGGCCCGCGGGGCGCCGAGCCGAAGCGCGTGGAGAAGGGCGGGCCGAAGGGCCACGAGGAGACGGCCGACGGCCTCGGCGGTCCGAAGACGATCGGCAAGGGCTGGAACTCGATCATCGTGCTCGACACCGGTGGCAAGGGCGTGCCGTCCGGCGCGTCCGGTTCGACCGGCAACAGCGATGTCGACGGGTTCCTGAACTCCCTCGGCGACCACGTCAAGGGCACGTTCGGCTCGGGCACGGTCTACTCGACCCGCCTGGTCAACGCGCTGATCACGGACGACGGCAAGGTGTACGCCGGTGCCGTCACCAAGGCCGCGCTGGTGAAGGCCGCGAACGCGGACCGGTAGGCACGGCCGGCAGAAGCGAACCGAGGGAGCCCATGGAGGAGCTGTCCGCCGACGAGCCCGATCCGGCGCGGGCCGCGGGCGCCCCCGTCCCCGCAGGGCGGACGGGAAGCGCCCGCACGGAGCCCGCCCGGGAGCAGGGAGGCACGGCCGCCGTGCCCGCGCGGGGCGCGGGAGGTGCCGGTGCCGTGTCCACCGAGGACGCGGTGATCGCCACCCGTGCGCTGAGCAAGCGGTACCGCGGCGGACAGCTCGCCGTCGACGGCCTGGACCTCACCGTCCCGGCGGGCAGCGTCTTCGGCTTCCTCGGGCCGAACGGCTCGGGCAAGACCACCACCATCCGCATGCTGATGGGGCTGATCGAGCCGACCTCGGGCACGGCGAGCGTGCTGGGGCGGCCCATGCCCCGGTCCGCGCGCACCGTGCTCCCGCACGTCGGGGCACTGATCGAGGGCCCCGCCCTGTACGGCTTCCTCTCCGGGCGGGACAACCTCCTGCGGTACGACGCCGCGGACCCGACCGCCGATCCCCGCACCCGCAGGACACGCGTCGAGAGCACGCTGGAGCGGGTCGGGCTGTCCGCCGCCGCGGGAAAGAAGGCGAAGGCGTACTCCCTGGGCATGAAGCAGCGGCTCGGACTCGCGGCCGCGCTGCTCCAGCCCCGCCGGCTGCTCGTCCTGGACGAGCCGACCAACGGTCTCGACCCCCAGGGCATGCGTGAGATCCGCTCGCTGGTCAGGGAGCTGGCGTCCGACGGCACGACCGTCTTCCTCTCCTCGCACCTCCTCGACGAGATCGAGCAGGTCTGTACCCACGCGGCCGTGATGGCCCAGGGGCGGCTCATCGTCCAGGGCCCGGTTGCCGACCTCGCGGCCGGCGCGCGGGGCCGGCTGGTGGTGACCACCCCGGACGGCGGGGACGCGGCACGGATCCTGAAGGAGCAGGGCGTCACGGATCTCGTCGTGACCGAGAGGGGAGTGACCGCGGAGCCACCCGACCGTGAGCTCGCCGAACTGAACGCCGCGCTGGTCATGGCGGGCGTCCGGGTCCGCGGATTCGGGGTCGAACGGGCCTCGCTGGAGGACGCGTTCGTGGCGCTGACCGGGGAGGGATTCGATGTCGCGGGCTGAAAGTCTGCCGCAGCGGGACACACGGACGGCGAAGGAGCCGTCCCCCGGGGCGGGCGAGAGCCCCGCGGCCGCGCCGGGAAACAGCGCGGGAGGCCCGACGGAGATCGTCTCGGGAGGGAAGGCGGAACCGGGGCCCGGCCGCGGGCCGAGCCCTCTGTGGACCTTCGGACTCTTCCGCGACGAACTCGTCACCACGTTCCGCCGCTGGCGGACGATCGCGCTGCTCGGCGTGCTCGCGGCCGTGCCGATCCTCATCGGGGTCGCCGTCCGGGTCGAGACGAGCGGCGGCTCGACCGCGGGTGGTGGCGGTGAGGGCCCCGCGTTCATCGCGCAGATCACCAACAACGGCCTGTTCCTGGTGTTCACCGGGCTGGCCGCGACCCTCCCCTTCTTCCTGCCGATGGCGATCGGCGTCATCGCGGGCGACGCGATCGCCGGCGAGGCCAACGCCGGAACCCTGCGCTATCTGCTGGTCGCGCCCGCCGGCCGTACGCGGCTGCTGCTCACGAAGTACGCGACGACGATGACGTTCTGCCTGGTGGCGACCCTGGTAGTGGCGGTCTCGGCGTTCGCGGTGGGCGCCCTGCTGTTCCCGCTGGGCGAGCTGACCACGATCTCCGGGACCCGTATCGGCTTCGCCGAGGGGCTCGGCCGGGCGCTGCTCATCGCCCTGGTCGTCGCCGCGTCACTGACCGGTGTCGCCGCGCTCGGCCTGTTCGTCTCCACGCTCACCAACAGCGGCATCGCGGCGATGGCGACGACGGTCGGCCTCCTGATCACCGTCCAGATCCTCGACCAGATCCCCCAGCTGCACGCACTCCAGCCGTACTTCTTCTCCCACTACTGGCTGTCCTTCGCCGACCTCATGCGCGACCCCGTCTACTGGGACGGTCTGGTCCGCGACCTCGGCCTCCAGAGCCTGTACGTCGCCGTGTTCGGGTCGGCCGCGTGGGCGCGGTTCACGACGAAGGACATCACCGCCTGAGCGGGCCCGTCACCGCCCGTACGCCGGACGCCTCACCGCTCGTACGGGAAACGGGCGAGCGGTGCCTCCTGTGCGAAGAAGGACTTCGCACGCGTCAGCGCGCCGGTGTCGTTCAGCACGTCGCCGCGCCTGCTGCCGTTGCCGAGCAGGACCCCGCCGAAGCGCATCTTCATGTACGCCGCCGTGTGGTTCAGCGTGCCGATCAGCGGGTCGGCGACCTCCGGCTCCTCGTGCGCGAGCGCGGTGACGCCCCAGAGCGTGCGCCCGGCCAGGGTCGCCTTGAAGTCGACACCGGGCGTGCGCAGCCAGCCCGACCAGTAGTCCAGGTAGCGCTTCGTCAGTCCGGACACCGAGTACCAGTACAGCGGCGAGGCGATCACGATGTCGGTGGCGGCGAGGGTGGCGTCCAGCAGCATGGCCGGTGTGCCCGCGGCGGGGGGCCGTACGTGGTCGCCGTCCCGGCGCAGGTCGGTGAAGTCGGGGAGCGGGTGCTCGGCCAGGGACAGCCAGTGCTGCTCCGTGTCCGCGGGCAGTTGTTCGGCGGCCCTGCGGGCCAGGGTCTCGGTGTTGCCGCCGGGGCGGCTGCTGCCGAGCACGAACAGGAATCGGCGGGTCATGGGTCCCCCTGGGATGCGTCGGCGGTCGATCACACGCGTGAACAATATATGCACACGCATTTACCTGTCCAGGGCCCCGGGTCAGCCCCGGGCCCTGCCTCCCCCTCGGCCCGCGCCCGGCCGAACCAGCGTTTTTCGCCCCCTCCGCCCCTACCCTTCCCGTACCCGGGGCTCCGCCCCGGACCCCGCTCCTCAAACGCCGGAGGGGCTGAACTTTCCCCGGCCGGGGCTGAAATGCGGACCGGCCGGGGCTGGAATGCGGGCGGACCACGGATCGCCCGCAGCCGGGATTCGGCGAAAGCGGCCGACCGGTCACCCCGATGCACCTGCAGCCGGGTACGCGCGGGAGGGGCCGTGCCGGTACATCACATGCCCGTCGCCACCGACGGTCACCTCTCGTCCAACGGCGACGGGCGGATGTAC